>JAFROT010000033.1 GCA_017429525.1 Bacteroidaceae bacterium
AACAAAAAATTTCAATTATATTTGCAGTCGTCATAGGAGTGTGGATTGATTGTAACTTGTTGTTTAGCAGCTACAAATATACAAAATAATTCGCACTCCTACAATTTTTCAAGCATATTTCTTATACCGAACTCACGTTAAATTAAAGACTAAACCTATTTACAACACGATGAAAAGACTATTTCTCTCGCTGGCGCTCGGACTGGCCTCCGTCGCCACGTACGCCGAAGTGAAGCTGCCAGGTTGGATGTCGTCCAACATGGTTCTGCAACAGCGTACAACCATGCACCTGAAGGCTACCGCCAAGCGCGGTGCCACCGTCAAGATCACTACGTCGTGGGACAAGCAGACTGTACGTGTGCAAGCCGACGCCCAGACGGGCGCCTTCGCCTTCGACCTGCACGTGCCCGCAGCTGGTGGGCCCTTCACCATCACGTTCGACGATGGCAAGCGCCTCACGCTCAGCAACGTCATGGCTGGCGAAGTGTGGTTCTGCAGCGGCCAGTCTAACATGGAGATGCCCGTCAAAGGCTGGGGAATGATCAACAACTGGGAGCAGGAAGTGGCTAATGCCAACCATCCGCTCGTACGCCTGTTCCAGGTGGATCGTGCCGTAGCCCACACGCCGCAGACACGCGTGCCCCTGGGCCACACGAAAGGGTGGGCCGTCTGCTCGCCCCAGATGGTGGAGGAATTCTCGGCCGCGGCTTATTTCTTTGCCCGCGAGGTGTCCCAGAAGCTGGGCATAGCCGTCGGCGTTGTCAACAGCTCATGGGGCGGCACGCCTGCCGAGAGCTGGACCAGCCACGAGGCTCTCGCCGAGGTCACGGGCTTCGAGCAGCACCAGAAGCGCGTGTTCGAGACGGGCTTTGACGAGCAGAAAATCAACAAGCTCTATCAGGACGAACGCGTAGAATGGTCGCGCGAACTCTACGCCGACGACAAGGGGCTGGACGACGGCCAGCTGGACCGTGCCCTGTGGGCTGCCACCGACTTGGACGACAGCAGCTGGCCGGTCATGAAGCAACCCATGCCCTGGGATAATCACGACGCGATGAAGACCTTCGACGGCGTTGCCTGGTTGCGTCGCGTGGTCGACATCCCCGCCGAGCTCGCTGGCAAGGAACTCAGGATGAGCCTCGGCACGGTCGACGACGAGGACGTCACCTACTGGAACGGACAGCGCATAGGCCTGACGGCTGGCTGGAACCTCGGCCGCGTTTATACGGTGCCCGCCTCGCTCGTCAAGGCCGGCCGTAACGTCATCACCGTACGCATTTATGATACCAGCGGCAACGGCGGCTTCTGCGGCGACGCCAAGGATATGAACCTGACGGCTGGCAACAAGATCATCTCCATCGCCGGCGACTGGCGCTACCAGAAGAGCCTCAACGCCAAGGACGTGAAGTCCGTGGCCGGAAAGGTGGAGCCCAAGTCGCCCAACGACCCGTGGTTCCCGGCTAACCTCTACAACGGCATGGTTGCCCCCTTCCTGGACATGCCCATCCGAGGGTTCGTCTGGTATCAGGGCTGCTCCAACGTGGGGCGCGCCATCCAGTATGAGAGCCTCTTCGAGCGGATGATCCTCGACTGGCAAGCGCGCTTCAACCGCCAGGCCGAGGTGGCTCCCTTCCCCAAGCCTCAGACCGACGACCGCCGCCGTGCCTTCTTTGCCCAGCAGGAGAGCAAGGCGCTGCCTTTCTATTTCGTGCAGATTGCCAACTACCGATGGGAGAAGGACGTCCAGCCCAAGTCTGAATGGGCCGCCATCCGTGAGGCTCAGCGCAAGGCTACTCAGCTGGACGGCGTAGGCATGATGGTCAACATCGACATCGGCATGGCCATGGACATCCACCCCAAGAACAAGCAGGAGGTGGGCCGCCGTCTCGCGCTGCTTGCGCTCAACCGCACCTATGGCCGCCAAGAGGCTTGCGCTGCCCCCGAGTACTATCAGATGCAGGTGCGTGAGGGCAAGGCCGTCCTCTCCTTCCGTCCGGTTCAGGGCAGCGATGCCCTCGCTGAGAACGCTGACATCAAGGGCTTTACCATCGCCGGCCCCGACCACGTCTGGCATGTCGGCAAGGCGCACACCGAGGGCGGGCGGTTCATGCAGCGAGTCGTGGTCGAATGTCCTGAAGTCCCCAACCCTGTGGCCGTGCGCTATGCCTGGGCCGACAATCCTCCATGCGACCTGAAGACGGTCTCCGGTCTGCCCGTAGGTCCGTTCCGCACCGACGATTGGCCCGATTTCAAGTAGGGGAGTCAGCTGGCTCACCAATTCATCAGGCTCGCCAATTCATCAAGGCTTACAAATTCATCAAGGCTCATCAAGTGGAGCGCCTTCTTACCCATCCCAGCCTCTCCATGTGGAGGGGCTGGGCTGCTTTTGCTCTCAAAACAGCGTCAGCTGCTCCTCGGGCAGTAGGCGGAAGGTCATGCGGTGGTGGGGCGAGGGCCCATACTTGCGGATGGCCTCTCTGTGCGCCTTGGCCGGATAGCCCATATTACGTTCCCATCCGTACTGCGGGAACTCGAGGGCCAAGGCTTTCATGCGGTCGTCGCGGTAGGTCTTGGCCAGCACGCTCGCCGCTGCAATGCTCATGTAGGTTGCATCACCCTTCACGATCGTGTCGGCCGGCGTCGCACGCTCATTCCTGGACCCGTCAGGCAGCAGCGAGTGATAAGGCATCCACCGATTGCCGTCGACCAAGATGTGCCCGACCTCCACGCCCAGCTTGTCCAGCGCGCGCTGCATGGCCAGAATCGAACAGCAGAGAATGTTGAGCCGGTCAATCTCGGCAGGCGAGCACTCGGCCACAGCCCAAGCCACGGCTTCGCGCTCAATCACTTCGCGCAGGGCATAGCGTTGTCGCTCAGTCAGCTGCTTGGAATCGTTCAGCAGTTCGTTTTCAAAATCAGCAGGCAGAACGACAGCCGCCGCGAACACAGGCCCTGCCAGGCAGCCACGTCCGGCCTCGTCGCAGCCTGCCTCAACGACATCAGGAGTATGGAAGACTTTTAACATAAGGCGGCAAAGAAAAAGGTTTGCGGTAGCCCTCGGCGGGCAAGTAGCTATAGGCGCATGCCCACGAAGAAGCGGGCTCGCCACTTGTTCTGGTTGATGACGAGGATGTCGTCGGCGAAGGCCGAGTTGTTCATCACGAGGGTGGCTCCGGCAAAGTAGCGGGGCGAGAAGTTGTAGACAATGGCCGCGCGCTCGTTGAACATCATGTTCAGGTGGACGCGATGAGCCTTCTGCCTCTCGCCGTCGATGGTCAGGTTGTTGCTGTTGATGACGACGAACGTGGGCAGCACGGACAGGTGGAGAAGCCACCTACGCCCTGGCACCCAGTTGAAACCATAGCCGCCGCCGATGCCTATGTGCCCGGTGTGAAGGCGCAGGTCGGATGCCTCAGGCTGCCGCTGCTCCAGCTTGTCGGTGGTCTCGATGCTCCCGCCCTGATAGCTGAAGCCTGCCAGCCATGAACCGGCCGAACGCCGTTGCAGATAGCTCTGGGTGAAGGCGGCCGCGTAGGAGAAATGGCGGTGGTTGAAGATGTAGTAGCCAGCGATGTTCATCACCTTCATCTTCGCGTCGCCTGCCTCCAGCCGCCATTTGTCCAAGTCGCTCGTGATGTCGCCCACCAACGATTCGGAGCGCTGGTAGCTGAAGTCCAGGCTCACGCGGCTGCCGAAGTAGTTCGCGTTGAGCTCATAGTCCTTGTAGGCGCCGCTTATCTTGGCGGGATTGACGGCCAGGGCGAGCGTGAGCCCCCTGAAGGAGGCGGCCAAGCTGATGGTGGTCTTGTGCTTAGTGCTGAAGTCCGCCTTCTCCTGGATCCCGTTCTCCTTACTCTTCGCGTGGAGGGTGTTGCCCGTCTGGTTGAGCCTCAGCTTCAGCGTCAGCGTACCTACGGGGCGCACGACATAATAGGTGTCGTAGGGCGTGCGGTAGTAGCGGGCGGTCAGCATGCTGTCTACCTGCTGGCCTCGCTTGCGCATGCCTGCCGGCACGATGGAGCGGAGCTTCTCGGCAAATGTCTGCGCCGAGGCTTCGGCGAGGAAGCCGCAGAGCAGGCATAGCACGATGACGGCTTTTGTTCTCATAGGGAGAGCACTATTTAATAATTGTTGTGGCGCGGGATTTATCTCGTAGCGCCGCCGAGGGCGATGTAGAGTGCGATGACAGCCTGCGCTCCGAGGTCATTGCGCCAGCCGTCAAGCCAAGCACAATGGCCACTTTACGCAATTGTCTTTTCATATTGTTGGGATTATTGATTTGGTCGTATCTCTCATCTGCGCTGCAAATATACGAATATATTTTGGCCTAGAAGAACAAATTGTGCATTTTTTACCCTTTTGACAACAAAAAGTCGGTTCATCACGCTATCACCCATCCGAACGGGAGGCAGCAGCGCGCCCCCCCGCTCAGCCATGCCGTCCGCGGCCGCACAACACATCTTTGCCATTATTTTGGAACTTTTTGGAGGCAAAAGAAGCGAAACAGCATCCATAGAACGTCTGATTTTCATTCAGTAAATGATAAGAAAAAAACAAAGGGCTCACAGTGGATTAGTGCATTTCCGAAACTTCAGTATATCATCACCATTGCTTTTCGGTTTTCCAACCGGTTGGAAAACTGATTATATATAGGTGCTAACGGTTTTCCAACTGGTTGGAAAACTGAATTCATATAGAGCTTAACAGCTTTGCCACTGGTGGCAAAGCTGAATATGTACGGTGGGATGTTCGCAGGTGACTTGTCAGTTGTTCGCAGGGGACGTCTGAGTTGTTCGCGAGTGTCGTAGAGTGTAGCGTTCTGATGGGTTTAGCGCGCCCATGCCTCGAGGAGGCGCACTTCGGTGGCGTCGGGTGAGGTAATGGTGAAGTCGGCCTGCGAAGCGGGGATGAGGCATGAGAAGCCTTTGTGGAGGGTGACGCTGTTGTCCTCGTGGTCTGTGATGATGGCTGTGCCCTGGAGGCAGGAGAGGGTGACGAAGCTGTCCTCCTGGAGCAGGGGGCGACGGAGGCTTGTGCTGGTGGTGAGGACGTTGACGACGAAGTAGGGACAGTCGACAACGCAGGTGGCGCCTTCGGCGGGGGCTGTGTAGTGGGTGCGATAGTCGGGGTAGACGCGGAAATCGATGGCGTCGCGTGCCTCGAGGGTGTGGAGTTGGCGGGGCTTGCCGTCGAGTCCGAGGCGGTGGTAGTCGAAGAGGCGGTAGGTGATATCGGAGCTCTGCTGGATCTCGCATACCATAATGCCGCCGCAGATGGCGTGAACCCGTCCGGCAGGGATGAAGAAGACGTCGCCAGCATGCACCTCGTGGCGGGCGAGGACGTCGACGATGGAGCCGTCGTCAACTCGGCGGGCATAGTCGTCCTTGGAAATCTCCTGACTGAAGCCTACGAGCATGGAGGCGCCGGGGTCGGCCTGCATGACGTACCACATCTCGGTCTTGCCAAGGGAGCCGTGGCGCTCGCGGGCGAGTTCGTCGTTGGGATGCACTTGGATGGAGAGGTCCTGTGCTGCATCGATGAATTTGACGAGCAGGGGTAGCTGGGCTCCGTAGCGCTCCATGATGTGGTCGCCGAGGAGTACGGCGCCGTATTCGCTGATGAGGCTGTGGATGCTGCGTCCGGTGAGGCGTCCGTTGCGCACATGCGACTCGCTGGAGGGCACGTCGCTGATTTCCCAGCTCTCGCCAATGGGTTGCTGGTTGGGAGCGAGCCCTTTGAGGGCCCTGAGCTTGTGGCCGCCCCATACGAGTTCGTGGAGGTTTGCTTGGAAGAGAAGTGGATACATGCGATGAGGTTTTGGTTTGCGGTTGCAAAGTTACTCTAAAATACGCAAGCAAACGTGTACT
Organism: Bacteroidaceae bacterium; assembly: GCA_017429525.1. Classification (GTDB taxonomy): domain Bacteria; phylum Bacteroidota; class Bacteroidia; order Bacteroidales; family Bacteroidaceae; genus Physcousia. The sequence goes on from JAFROT010000033.1 coordinate 5,868, forward strand.
TTCTTGTCAAAAAATGACACTTCTGTGACAAAATGCAGGAGTGAGAAGGGCTATTTGTCCTCTTTTTCCTTCGCGGTCTGAATCTGGCAAAGGAATTCGGCACGTGTGGCAGGATCATCGAATGCTCCGATGTGGTGCATGGTGACGGTGTCGGCATTCTGCTTGGCGACGCCGCGCATCTGCATGCAGAGATGGCGAGCCTCAACGACGACCATGACGCCGAGCGGGTTGAGGGCCTCCTGGATGCACTCGGCAATCTGCTCGGTCATGCGCTCCTGGACTTGGAGGCGATGGCTGAAGGTGTTGACTATGCGGGCGAACTTGGACAGCCCTGTGATCTCGCCGTTGGGGATGTAGGCTACGTGGACGTGCCCGAAGAAGGGTAGGAGGTGGTGTTCGCAGAGCGAGTAGAACTCGATGTCCTTGACGACAACCATGTTATGGTAGGTCTCGCGGAAGAGGGCCGAGCGGAGTATGGCTACGGGGTCTTCGGCATAGCCGCGTGTGAGTTCGAGCCATGCGCGAGCGACGCGTACGGGCGTCTTGAGCAGTCCTTCGCGCTCGGGGTCTTCGCCCAGGAGGGGAAGGATTTGCGTGTAAAGTGCAGCGAGCGCGTCTTGGCGTTGTTGCAGTTGTTGCTGGAGCGAGTCCATGGTTTTAGTAAGTGGCAATGATTTTAGTCTTGACGATGGATGCCTCGCGGAAAGCCCCTGTCTGCCGCATGCGGCTGAGCATGCTGGCTGCCTCCTCGCGCGTCTTGAAATCGCCGACGCGGCAGATCCATCGCGGACTGATGAAATTGGTGTAGACGGAGATGTCTTCGAAATAGTTGCGTACGACGCCAGCCATGCGGTAGGCCTCGGTCTTGGACTGACGGTTGTTGCCTCCGGCGTAGACCTGGATGCGGAAACCATTCATTCGCACGCGTCGTCCCGTGTTGAAGACGATGGTGGAGTCGAGGCTTTCCTGTACCAGTGAGTCGGTGGAGGCTAAGAGGCTGCTATAGCTGCGGTGCGTAGGGGCAGGAGGCAGCATATTCTTGCGTCCGGGTGCGTAGCTGACGAGGCCGTTGACGAGCGCGTTGATCTCGGCGTCTTGATGGAGCGTCACCGTTCCCTCACCCGCCCGATAGCGGGTGAGGTACTCGGTGAATGTCTCCTGTGCGTTCAAGGGATTGAGCGCAGCTGTCAAGCAACAAATAAGAAATAATAAACAAGTGGCTGACGTGTAGCCGCTGTAGAAGTGCTTTCTCATCATAGTCATTTATTATTCGTTATCTGTTATTCATTGACAGTTGATAGGCAAAAGGGTTTACTTCCAAGCGTCGATAATGCCGCAGAAGTCGGCACACTTGAGGGCAGCGCCACCGATGAGGCCGCCGTCGACGTCGGGCTTGGAGAAGATCTCGCGTGCGTTGCTGGGCTTGCAGCTGCCGCCATAGAGGATGCTGACGTTCTCGGCAGCAGCCTCGCCGAAGCGACCTGCGATGACGCCACGGATGAAGGCGTGCATGTCCTCAGCCTGCTCGGCGGTAGCGGTCTTGCCGGTGCCGATGGCCCACACGGGCTCGTAGGCGAGGATGATATTGGCGAACTGCTCCTCGGTGAGGTCGAAGAGGCTGTCGGCGAGCTGTGCGCCTACGACTTCGTTCTGCTTGCCTGCCTCGCGCTCCTCGAGCACCTCGCCGATGCAGAAGATGACCTTCAGGCCATTGGCCAGGGCGAGATTGACTTTCTCCTTGAGGATCTCGGCGGTCTCGCCATAGTAGGCGCGACGCTCGCTGTGGCCGAGGATGACGTACTGAGCGCCAGTGCTCTTGACCTGAGCGGCGCTGACTTCGCCCGTGTAGGCGCCTTTCTCCTTGTCGGCACAGTTCTCAGCGCCGAGGCCGATGACGGTGTCAGCGACCACGTCGGCTACCTTGGCCAAGTGGATGAAAGGAGTGCAGATGACGACATCGCAGTTGGGCTTCTCAGCAGCGAGAGCTTCTTTGAGTTCGGTGGCCAGTGCGAGGCCTTCTTGCAGGTTGAGGTTCATTTTCCAGTTGCCTGCTACGATTTTCTTTCTCATAGTTGAATTTCTTATTATGGGTTTGTTGCTTAATGGCGTGATTGCGGCGCCTTTGGAGGCATGGCGCCGCTATTTGGGTGCAAAGATAGTGCTTTTTGAGACGCGAAGGTTCAAAAGCGGCAAGTTTTTTGCTTTTTAGGCCGTTATTCTTCCGACGGAGCCGCTTCTGTTGCTGGTGCCGGCTGTTTTTTGTGCCTCCTTCGCCACCAACGAACGCTGGCTACGCTGCGGTCGAGGAAGGTAATCGCCAAGAGGGGCAGGAGGTACCAGAGGAGGAGGTTGAGCAGAAGACGCTGATGGCTGGCAGGTTGGGGATGGGCGAGTGGAAGGGCGTGGAGGGGGGCGTTGAGTTCCTCCTTGGTGGGCAATAGATGATGACTCCATTTGGCTACAATGGTGCCGTCGTGGAGGAGCAGCACGGCGGGATTGTTGCGTGCCATGGTCTTGAGGGTCAGTTCGTCGACGAACTCGAACGCGTACTCAGCGCCCGTGAGGTCCTGCCAGCGATGGATGGCGGTCTCGTCGGATGCGGTGAGGCAGTCGAAGCGATAGCCATAGCGGTGGGCGTAGTCGTAGAGGACGTTGATGTCCTCGAGGTTGCTGTCGTCGGCTATCTCGAGATAAGGCGCGACGAGCAGGAATGAGTAGGAGGTGTCGGCCAGGAGCTCGTCGGTCGTCAGCTGTCCGTCGATCTCGAAATCGAGGATCTCAGGTTGCTGCTCGGGATCGTCGGGCCACTGCATGGCCGTAGGGATGTGCTGTCCGATGTGGAACGGACGGAAGTCGATGACGGGCTCGGCATAGATGCAGAGCAGCGCCAGGAAGAGGGCGTAGGCGATACTGTAGAGCGAGATGATCCATTGTGTGCTCTCCGAGATGACGCGTGTGAGCAGGTTGCCTCGCCAGAAGATGATGATGGCGCAAGCGAGAAGGACGAGATTCTTCCAGAAGGTCTGCCAGTTGGTAAGATGAATGGCATCGCCAAAGCAGCCGCAATCAGCAACGGCATCCGTAGCAGCCAGCCACAGCGTGAGCGGCGTGTAGAAGAGCATGAACAGGAGGATGGTGGTCGTCGTAAGGCGTCGCCGTATGCCGAAGAACAGGTAGATGCCCAGGCAGAACTCCAGCAGGGCCATGGCGACAGCCAGGATGAGTGGGAAGGGCGCCACGGCGAGGCTGCTCAGGTCCAAAGCGGCTGCGTAGTCCTCAATCTTATACTGCGTCCCGACGGGGTCGATGAGTTTGACGAGGCCTGAAAAAACGAAAGTGGCGGACACTACCAGCCGGCACGTGTTCACCACTGTCCATAGGAGTTTATTGCTCATTAGGCTTTCAGAACGTGAGTTTGATGAGGGCGAAGACGGCGTAGTTCATCATGTCCTTGTAGTTGGCATCGATGCCTTCGCTGACGAGGGTGGCGCCGCCCAGTTCCTCAATCTGCTTGGTGCGGAATATTTTCTGTAGGATAATGTCGGTGTAGCTGCTGACGCGCATGCCTCGCCACGCCTCATCGTAGTCATGGTTCTTGCGGAGCATGAGCTGAAGTGAGTCCTCAGCGAGGCGGTCGTACTCGACGATGGCCTGTTCGGCTGTCATATCGTCGGGCTTCTCTGCAATGCCGTGCTCGAGTTGGATGAGGCCGATGATGGAGTAGTTGACAATGGCGATGAACTCGGGTCGTATGCCTTCGCCAACGCGCGATTCGCCTTTCATCTCGAGCGAACGGATGCGGTTGGCTTTGATGTAGAGTTGGTCGGTGAGGGAAGGGATGCGCAAGATACGCCACGCAGCACCGTAGTCGTGAAGCTTCTTGATGAAGACGTCGCGACACTCACGGAGCACGGAGCGGAACTGTTCTTCGGTGTTCATCCCTTAAGAATATTTCAGGATCTGACCTGGACGGATCTTCGACTTGTTACGCAGACCATTCATGCGGCGCAGCTTGTCGACCGAGATGCCGTGCTTGCGTGCAATGCTGCTGAGCGTCTCGCCCTTACGAACCTTGTGGATGCGGGTTCGTGTGGCCTCCTGCGCATCGCGCTGTGCCATCGCTTTGGCGGCAGCACTCTCGCTGCTGGTATAGCGCACTTCCTCGTTGTGCTCGTCGGTCGAGCCATCGTGCTTACTTAATAAGGTACCGCGCCCGCGCCCGCGAAAGACGTAGAAATCGCCCGTGACGTCCTGAGCTGCAAAGTCGAAGAGCTTGGCCGGGTCGATGTATTCGCCTAAGAGGCGTGTCTCGAAATGGAGGTGTGTGCCCTTGCTGAAGCCCGTGTTGCCTGCTAAGCCAATGGGATCGCCAGCCTTGACGGTATGGCCCTTCTTGGTGAGGTGCTTGGAGAGGTGTCCGTAGACGGTCTCCAGTCCGTTGGCGTGGCGGATGACGACGACGTTGCCGTAGCCCGATGGCTGGTAGTCGACCACGCGCACTTTGCCGTCGAAGGCTGCGCGGATGGTGTCGCCATGGTTGGCATTGATGTCGATGCCTTTGTGCTGGCGGCGGAAGCGAGGACGATAGCCGTAGTTGGAGGTGACGATGCGATTGCTGGTGGGCATGCAGAAGCCACGGAGGTCGATCTTGTACTCACTGGGCAGCTGCACGTTGCCATAGAGGTTGATGTGGGAGTCTTCCCAGTCGGGGTAGAGTTCGGCTGCGGGATCGTCGAGGAATTCTTCTTGTTCTTTCTGGAAGAGGCGTTGGATGGCGATGCTGTCCACGGCGCGCATCTTCTTGTCAACGGGTGCCTGTCGGGCTAAGAGGTCTTGCCCATGCATGGGCGTCACGAAAGTAGTCAGCGCGAAGGCTATGAAGGAAGTTTTGATGAAGTGGCGAAACATTATTTTAGGGTAAGTTTGTTTTCGGGGTTGAAGTGAATAAGGGCTTAGCACTCGTCGATGGAGTAGATGTAGCCTTGGAGGGCACTCTTGTAGTCAAAGATCTCTTCGGGGCTGAAGAAACGTGCAAGCTCAATGGCGGCATTCTCTACGGAATCAGAGGCGTGAACGATGTTCTGCTGATTGCTCATCGCATAGTCGCCACGGATGGTGCCGGGATCGGCAGCGCGACCATTGGTGAAGCCTGTCATGGCGCGCACGACCTGAACAGCTTCGACGCCACTGATGGCCATGGCCACGACGGGCGAGGCCTTCATGGAAGCCGCAAGGGCGGGGAAGAAGGGACGTTCGACGAGGTGAGCGTAGTGCTCGCGAAGAATCTGGTCGGTCAGTTGCATCATCTTCATGCCTGCAATACGGAGGCCGCGACGCTCGAATCGGCTCACAATTTCGCCGATGAGCTGACGTTGTACGCAACTGGGTTTGAGCAGTACAAGGGTTGTTTCCATGCTTAGCTTTGCTCTTTGATGATGTATGAACAATATTTCGGCGACAAATTTAGGCAAAATATTCGACATAGACGAAAACGTTAACGCTTTTTATCATTTTAAACTTTCTTTCTTGTTCCATGTCAAAGGAAAAACACTTCATTTAACGTTTGTCAATAATGAAACGCACTTTCTTGGTTGCACTGCTGTGCATGCTCGTCCTGCCGATATGTGCGCAGGATGAGCCTGAGCGTGCGGCTCGTCGCGGCGGTCGCGGCGGCACGCGCTTGTTCCAAAATTTCTTGCCTCCGGCCACGCCCGATGCCGAGGGCCATCACGTCAATGCCCATGGCGGTTGTATCATCGCTCATGAGGGCCGGTGGCTGTGGTATGGCGAGGCGCGTCCCGAGCAGGGCTTCACTTCGCTCGGCGTTAACCTCTATTCCGCTCCCTTGGACGCCACGCCCCGTGTGGCGGACGACCCGCTGTCGCTGCCGTGGACCCATCAGGGGCTGGCGCTGTCGGTCGTCGACGAGGAAGGCTCGCCCATTGAGCGTGGATGCATCATCGAACGCCCTAAAGTCGTATGGAATGAACGGACGAAACAGTTCGTCATGATTTTTCATCTCGAACTGAAGGGCCAAGGTTATGCTGCGGCAATGACGGGCTTCGCCACCAGCCCCACGCCTGAAGGCCCGTTCACGTTCCATCACGCTCAGCGTCCTAATGCCAATCGTTGGCCGGCGGACTTCGCTGAGGCCGATGTGCAGAAGGCCCTTTCGTTGGACGAGAACGACTACAAAGAGTGGTGGACGCCCGAGTGGCGGGTGGCCATCAAGGACGGCCTGCTACTGGCCAAAGACCTGAAGGCTGGGCAGATGAGTAGGGATATGACCGTCTTCATTGACGATGATGGTACGGCTTGGCATATCTACTCCTCGGAGGAGAATCTCACGATTCAGGCTGCAGAGCTGACTCCTGACTACCTGGGTTATACGGGCCGTTACTATCGCATCGCACCGGGCGGCCAAAATGAGGCTCCGTGTCTGCTGAAGCGCGATGGCATCTATTGGTTGATCTGTAGTGGCTGCACAGGTTGGACGCCGAACGAGGCGCGCATGTTTTCGTCGCGGAGCATTGCAGGGCCGTGGACACAACATGAATCGCCGATGCGTGGCGAGGGCGCCAAGCGTACATTTGGCGGTCAGGGCACTTGGGTTTGGCACCAAAAAGCTCAGGGAACAGGAACTTCCGAGAGCCTCTTCTTCATGGCGGACGTTTGGAATCCCCGCAGTCTGGCCAACTCGCGTCACCTCTGTCTGCCCATCACTTTTGCCGAGGACGGTAAGCCCGTCATAGAGCAGAAAAAGAGAGCCATTGAGCGTTGAAAGTTTTGCTCATGTTTCAAGTGTTTCTTCTTTTTTTCGTCCAAAAGTAGAAATAATGGCGTCTGTTTGTAGCGGACGTCATTTTTTTGTGTATCTTTGTCGGCAGAAACTAGTCTATAAAACTCATGAAGATGGAATATCGGAAATTAGGGAAGACAGGCCTAGAGGTGTCGGCGCTGAGTTTTGGCGCTTCGTCGTTGGGCGGTGTCTTCCATGAGATTGATGAAGGTCGTGCCGTAGAGACTGTCGCCGTGGCTCTCGATGGAGGCATGAACCTTATCGACGTGTCGCCCTATTATGGTCACTATCGCGCTGAGCGCGTGTTGGGCCGTGCTCTGCGCCAACTGCCGCGTGAGCGCTATATCCTCTCGACGAAGGTGGGGCGCTACGGCAAGGATGGCGTCAATACGTGGGACTACAGCGGCCGCCGTGCGCAGGAGAGCGTCTACGAGAGTATGGAGCGCTTGGGCGTGGACCACATCGACCTCATCCACGTCCACGACATTGAATTTCAGGCGGCTCTGCCCGGAGGCCTGCAGAAGGTGGTCGATGAGACGTTGCCAGCTCTCGTAGAACTCAAGGAGAAGGGGGTGGTGAGCCATGTCGGCATCACCGACCTGCAGATTGATAACCTCCGCTGGGTCATCGACCACAGTCAGGAAGGCACCGTAGAGACCGTGCTCAACTTCTGCCATTACTGCCTCTGCGACGACGCCCTTGCCGACCACCTCGATTATTTCGAGGCTCATGGCATCGGACTCATCAACGCTTCGCCATTGTCGATGGGCCTGCTGTCGCAACGCGGCGTACCCGCTTGGCATCCAGCGCCTAAACCGTTGGTTGAGGCCTGCCGTCGCGCCGCCGAGCACTGCACCGCCAAAGGTTATCCGATCGAGAAACTGGCCATGCAGTTTGCCGTCAGCAACCCACGCATCCCCTCGACGCTCTTCTCGTCGGCCAACCCCGACAATGTGCGTCGCAACCTGCAATTTATCAGCGAGCCTATAGACTGGCAGCTGGTCAAGGAAGTACAAGAGATTATAGGCGATCAAAAACGAGTGACATGGGCCAACTCATAATCGATGCGCATAGCCACCTGTGGCTTCGGCAAGACACGCAGTGGAACGGCCTCGCCATTCGCACGAAAGAGGGGAACGGCAGCCGCTCGGAGTTCCTCGGCGAAGAACGTCAGATGCTCCCGCCCTTCATGATCGACGGCCGCAATACGGCCGAGGTGTTTCTCTCAAATATGGACTACGCGCGGGTGGAAGCCGCAGTGGTTGTGCAGGAGTTCATCGACGGACTTCAGAACGACTATCTGCTCACGGTTCAGCGCTGCTATCCCGACCGCTTTTTCTGCTATGCCATGGCCGACTATCTTCGTGATGGTTTCTATGAGCAGGCATCGCAATTGCTGTCCGTCGACGGCTTCCGTGGTATGGCCATTCCCGGGCACAGACTGCTGGGACGTAACCTGACTGCCCCCGAGATGATGAAGATGTTCAAGTTGATGGAGCGTAGCGGCAAGTATTTGAGTATCACCCTCGCTGATGGCGACCAGCAGGTGGACGAGTTGCGAGAAGTCATCGAGGAATGTCCTCGTCTGAGGATTGCCATTGGGCACCTCGGAATGGCCGACCAGCCCACGACGCCTCCGTGGGCGAACGAGAGCTGGCGGCGGCAAATTTTGTTGGCTCGTGCCGAGAACGTTATGGTCGAGAGCGGCGGCATCACTTGGCTCTACAATGATGAGTTCTATCCCTTCCCATCGGCCGTGCGTGCCATTCGTGAGGCTGCTGATCTCGTAGGCATCGACAAGCTGATGTGGGGCTCGGACTATCCCCGCACCATCACGGCCATCACTTACCGAATGAGCTACGACTTTCTCCGCCGCAGCGAACTGCTGTCGGCTGACGAGCAGGCGGCTTTCCTTGGCACGAACGCGCAGCGCTTCTACGGCTTCGCGGACCTGCCCGAACTACCTTATATTAAGAATATGTCTGAATAAATCAACTCACATCAATAACCGACTACCACAATGAAAACTTACCCTAAGATTGGGATTCGTCCCACTATCGACGGTCGCCAAGGCGGCGTCCGTGAGAGCCTTGAAGAGAAAACCATGGCATTGGCCAAGGCCGTGAAAGAGCTGATTGAATCGAACCTCCGCAATGGCGACGGTTCGCCCGTGGAGTGCGTCATCGCCGACTCTACCATCGGCCGCGTGGCTGAGAGCGCCGCCTGTGCCGAGAAATTTGAGCGCGAGGGCGTAGGCAGCACCATTACGGTCACTTCCTGCTGGTGCTACGGCTCTGAGACGATGGACATGAATCCGTACTACCCGAAAGCCGTCTGGGGCTTCAACGGTACAGAACGCCCGGGAGCCGTCTATCTGGCTGCCGTGCTGGCCGCTCATGCCCAGAAAGGCCTGCCCGCCTTTGGCATCTATGGTCATGACGTTCAGGACCTTGACGACAATACGATTCCCGAGGACGTCGCTGAGAAGATTCTGCGCTTCGCCCGTGCAGCGCAGGCCGTGGCTACGATGCGCGGCAAGAGCTACCTCTCGCTAGGCAATACGTGCATGGGTATCGCAGGTTCCATCGTTGATGCCGACTTCCTGCAGCACTACCTCGGCATGCGCACGGAGTATGTCTCACTCGTTGAGATTCTGCGTCGCGTTGACTTCAATATCTTCGACCCCGAGGAGTTCAAGAAAGCAATGGCGTGGGTTGAGAAATACTGCAAGCCTCAGGAAGGTCACGACTACAACGAGGACCGTCCGCTTTTCCCCGGTACCCCCATGACCACCTTCAACGGCAAGGGCAAAGGAAAGAACCGCGAGGAGAAAGATGCCGACTGGGAGTTCACCGTCAAGACGATGATGATCATCCGTGACCTCATGCAGGGCAATCCGCGCCTCTTGGAGATGGGTTACAAAGAAGAGGCTCTCGGTCACAACGCACTCTTCGGCGGTGTGCAAGGCCAGCGCCAGTGGACCGACTACAAACCCAACTTCGACTTCCCCGAATCTATGCTTTGTACGTCGTTCGACTGGAACGGACCGCGTGAGGCTGGTGTGTTGGCCACGGAGAACGACTTCCTCAACGGCTTGTCGATGCTTTTCGGGCATCTGCTGACCAACCGCGGCGTCATGTTCTCAGACATTCGTACCTATTGGAGCCCCGAGGCAGTAGAGCGCGTGGCAGGAAAACGACCCGAAGGCGCTGCAGCAGGTGGCTTTATCCACCTCATCAACAGCGGTGCAACGACTCTTGATGCCACTGGTGCCATGATCGATGCTGAAGGCTGTCCGACGATGAAGCCTCATTGGGAGATCACCGATGCCGACGCCGAGGCCTGCCTGAAGGCAACCAGCTGGATGCCTGCCGACCGCGACTATTTCCGTGGCGGAGGCTATTCGTCGCACTTCGTCACACGTGGTGGTATGCCGATGACGATGATGCGCGTAAACCGCGTTGCTGGCCTCGGCCCAGTGTTGCAGCTGGCTGAAGGCTGGACGGTAGAACTCGACCCGAAGACACACTATATCCTTGACAAGCGCACTGATCCCACTTGGCCCACGACTTGGTTCGTGCCTCGCCTCGACCCGTCGAAGGACTGCTTCAAGGATGTCTATAGCGTCATGAACTGCTGGGGAGCCAATCACGGTGCCATTGCCTACGGCCACATCGGTGCCGACCTCATCACGTTGTGCTCTATCCTCCGCATCCCCGTTTGCATGCATAACGTCGCCGATGCCGACATCTTCCGTCCTGCAGCCTGGAATGCCTTCGGTATGGACAAGGAGGGCGCAGACTACCGTGCCTGCCAGAACTTCGGTCCCATCTATAAATAAATAGGTATAATGGAAACACCCAGTCAAAATCATTCCAGTCTCATCCCCCGCAAATATCTGCTGCCCTTCATACTCGTGACGCTGTGCTTCGCCCTCTGGGGCTTCGCCAACGACATCACGAATCCAATGGTGAAGGCCTTTTCGAAGATCTTCCGCATGAGCGTTACCGACGGTGCGCTCGTGCAGGTGGCCTTCTACGGCGGCTACTTCGCTATGGCCTTCCCGGCGGCGATGTTCATCCGTCGCTTCTCGTATAAATCAGGTGTGCTCATGGGTCTCGGCCTTTACGCCACGGGTGCGTTGCTGTTCTTCCCTGCCAAACTTATCGGCGTCTATGGCTGCTTCCTCATCGCTTACTTCATCATGACGTGCGGCCTCTCGTTCCTTGAGACGAGTTGCAACCCGTATATCCTCTCGATGGGCGACGAGCAGACGGCCACCCGGCGTTTGAACATGGCGCAGTGCTTCAATCCCTGCGGCAGCATCATCGGCATGTTCGTCGCGATGAACTTCATTCAGGCACGTCTGAATCCGCTCAGCAGCGAGGAGCGTGGACTGCTTCCCCCTGAGGAATTTGAGGCGTTGAAGGCCTCCGACCTCAGTGTGCTCGTCTCGCCCTACCTGCTCATCGGAGCGGTGATTGTGCTGATGTTCTTCGTCATCCTCTTCACGAAGATGCCTAAGAATGGCGACCAGAATCACTCCTTGGACCTCGGCCCCACGATGCGCCGATTGCTTCGTCTGCCGCGTTACTGGGAAGGCGTCATCGCGCAGTTCTTCTACGTCGGTGCACAGATTATGTGCTGGACGTTCATCATCCAATATGGTACGCGCGTGTTCATGGCCGAAGGCATGAGTGAGCAGGCCGCTGAGGTGCTGTCGCAGCGCTTCAACATCGCGGCGATGCTTCTGTTTATCTGTTCTCGTTTCATCGCCACCTACCTGATGAAATGGCTGAAGCCTGCGACACTGCTTGTCATCTTTGGCGTGCTGGCGATGGCCTTCACAGCAGGCGTCATCGGTTTCCAGGGCCGTATGGGCATGTACTGTCTGGTGGCCGTCAGCGGTTGTATGTCGCTGATGTTCCCGACCATTTATGGTATTGCCCTCGATGGTCTGGGCGACGATGCCAAGTTCGGCGCAGCAGGTCTGATCATGGCCATCCTCGGAGGCTCCGTGCTGCCTCCTTTGCAGGCAATGATCATTGACCAAGGTACCGTTTTTGGCCACTTCCCCGCCACGAACGCCTCCTTCATCCTGCCCTTCATCTGTTTCCTCGTCGTGGCTGTCTATGGACGCCGTATGGGACATTCCTCAAGGATGTAGGATGTGGATTGCTCTTTCGTATTTGACATTTTGCATTTTATATGATATCTATCAATGAAAGCATTACAAATCACAACAGTACATCAATTGGACGTCGTTGAGCTGCCCAAGCCTCAGCCGGCTGCAGGCGAAGTGCTCTTACGCATCAGTTACGTTGGTTTCTGCGGCTCCGACCTGAATACCTATCGCGGGCGTAATGCCTTGGCACTGAGCCCCGTCATTCCAGGTCATGAAATCAGTGCCATCGTAGAGGCAGTCGGCGAAAACGTTCCCGATGGTTTGCACGCTGGTCAGCGCGTGACCGTCGACCCCTATACCGCCTGTGGCAATTGCCCCAGTTGTCGTCGGCGGCGCTACAATGCCTGTCAGCACAATGAGACGCTCGGCGTACAGCGCCACGGGGCCATGCGCGAGTTCATCTGCGTGCCTTGGCAGAAAATCATCCCCGCTGAAGGTCTTGCACCGCAGGACATCGCGCTGATTGAGCCTATGAGCGTAGGCTTCCACGCCGTAGATCGTGGCCAGGTGACGGATGCCGACATCGTGTTGGTCATCGGCTGCGGCATGATTGGCGTGGGTGCTATCGTGCGGGCAAGCCTGCGCGGCGCTACGGTCATCGCCATGGACCTTGACGATGAAAAACTGGCGTTGGCGCGTGAACTCGGTGCTACAGCCACCGTCAACAGCGGCACAGAGGATGTTCATGCCCGCCTGCAAGAGCTTACCGACGGTGCTGGTCCCGACGTGGTCATCGAGGCCGTAGGTGCAGCAGCGACTTACGCGACGGCTGTCAATGAAGTAGCGTTCACGGGCCGTCTCGTCTGCATTGGCTATGCCCCGGGCGACGTCACCCTGCCCACTCGCTTCTTCGTGCAGAAAGAGCTCGACATTCGTGGCTCGCGCAACGCCCTGCCCGACGATTTCCGTGCAGTCATCCGTTACCTGCGTCGTGGCAGTTGCCCCACCGAACGTCTCATCTCAGGCATCGTCAAGCCCGACGAGGCCGCAAAGGCTATGGCCGACTGGGATTCCGCTCCCGGCAAAGTATTCAGAATCCTCGTTAAGTTTTAATCTATGCTTATGCAACCTTTGAATTCTACTACAGCTCCTAAGGTCATACGTCCGGAGCGTATCATTCAGTTTGGCGAAGGCAACTTCCTTCGCGCATTCATTGATTGGATCGTTTGGCAGATGGATAAAAAGACCGATTTCGATGCTTCTGTCGTGATCGTTCAGCCCATTGCCCAAGGCATGGCGGAGCGCTTGCAGGCGCAGGATTGTCTTTATCATGTCAACCTCCAAGGCCTTATTGATGGCCAACCGGTGAACACTTTAGAGATGATTGATACCGTCAGCCGTACCGTCAACCCATACACCCATCACGATGATTATTTGGCGTTGGCCTCATTGCCTGATGTGCGCTTTGTCATCTCCAATACCACCGAGGCTGGCATTGCGTTTGACCCTGCTTGTCGCTTGAACGACGCTCCGCCTTCCTCTTATCCTGGCAAGCTCACGCAGTTGCTTTACCACCGCTTCCGTGCTTTCAACGGCGATCCTTCCAAGGGCCTTATCATCATGCCCTGCGAACTTATTTTCCAGAACGGACATCACCTTGTGGATTGTATCCGCAAGTATATTGATCTGTGGAAAGAAGATCTGGGAACCGATTTCGAGTCGTTCCGCCAATGGTTCGAGCAGTCGTGTTACGTGTGTGCCACGCTTGTTGACCGTATCGTCCCGGGCTTCCCGCGCAAGGACATTGACGCCATCCAGCAGAAAGTGGGCTACGCCGATCAGATGGTCGTGCAGGCCGAGGCTTTCCATCTTTGGGTTATCGAGACGGCACCCAATTTGCCGTTGGAGCAGCTTGCTCGCGAGTTCCCTGCTGACAAGGCCGGCCTGCACGTGATTCTCACCCACGACGAGTCGCCTTACCACGAACGTAAGGTGACGCTGCTCAACGGGCCGCACACGGTGCTGTCTCCCGTGGCCTTCTTGGCTGGGCTGAACATTGTTCGCGATGCTTGTCAGCATGAAGTCATCGGTCCCTTTATTCATCGGGTGATGTTCGAAGAACTATTGCCGACATTGAATCTTCCCGAGGATGAACTGCGCCGCTTTGCCGACGATGTGATGGAGCGCTTCTGCAATCCATTCGTCGACCACCAATTGACGAGCATCATGCTCAACAGCTTCCCCAAGTTCCAGACGCGCGACCTGCCTGGCCTGAAGACTTACCTCCAGCGCAAAGGCACTCTGCCTCGTGGCATTGTTCTCGGTCTGGCTGCAATCTGCGTCTATTACCGCGGAGGTCAGCGTGCCGATGGTACACCTATCCAGCCCAATGACGACTCACGTATCATCCAGCTGCTTGCCGACTTATGGCATACGGGTGATACACGAAAAGTGGCAGAAGGAGTACTCGGTGCAGCCGACCTCATCTGGCATGAACACGGCAATCTCAACGCCATACCCGGTCTCACCAATCTCCTCACCGAGAGCATCGACAGCATCCTTGAGAAAGGGATGATGGAGACGGTGAAAACCCTTTAACTTTGAACGCTATCCTGCATGAAAGAGTTCCTACAGATCAATCCAGCTGACACTGTGGCTGTGGCCCTGCGAGCACTGCCTGGCATCCCTGCTGGTCATAAATTTGCCCTTCGGGACATAGCTGAGGGCGAAGATGTCATAAAATACGGTTATCCCATAGGTCATGCTACGCGTGCCATCGCCAAGGGAGAACTCGTGGATCATCACAATATCGCAACGAACCTCAGTGGAACGCTGGATTATAGTGAGATAAGACTGGACTCTTCCCCCGCCACAGAAAGGGCTGGGGAAGAGTCCTCTGCCTTTTGGGGCTTTTTGCGTCCCGACGGTCAGGTGGGCATTCGCAACGATATCTGGGTGATCCCCACTGTAGGCTGTGTCAATGGCATTTGTAGGCAGATTGTAGAGCGTGCGAAGCAAGGCATCGTGTCGGGAAAAAACGCAGATGTTGACTTCGCGTATTTCCCTCACAACTACGGCTGTTCGCAGTTAGGCGACGACCACGAGAATACGCGTAAGATCTTGCGCGATATGGTGCTGCATCCCAATGCGGGCGGCGTGCTGGTCGTGGGCCTCGGCTGCGAGAACAACCAACCGCGCGAGTTCGAGCGGTTGCTTGGCGACTACGACCGCAGCCGCATCCGTTTCCTCGTCAGCCAGGAAGTGGAGGGCGATGAGGTCGAAGTGGGTGCGGCTATCGTCAGGGAGCTCTATGAGCAAGCGCTTTCTGACTCGCGTGTGTGCGTACCTATTTCTTATTTGCGCGTGGGCCTCAAATGCGGTGGTTCGGACGGGTTCTCGGGCATCACGGCCAATCCACTTCTGGGCGCTTTCACCGATTGGCTCTGTATGGAGCAAGGCGGAACAGCCGTTCTCACAGAGGTGCCTGAGATGTTCGGTGCCGAGACCATCCTGATGCGCCGTGCTGTCTCAGCCGAAGTCCTCCAGCAGACCAAGGATCTCATCAATGATTTCAAGGAATACTTTCTGAGCCATGGGCAGCCTGTGGGCGAGAATCCATCGCCAGGCAATAAGGCGGGCGGTATCTCCACGCTTGAGGAGAAAGCCCTCGGTTGTACGCAGAAAGCAGGTTCAGCACCAGTGGTCGGAGTGCTTGAGTATGGAGAGCAATTGGGCCCTCGGGCGTCTGGTCTCCATCTCCTCTCCGCCCCTGGCAACGACCTCGTGGCAAGCACGGCTCTTGCTGCCGCAGGATGTCAGATTGTGCTTTTCACGACAGGCCGTGGTACGCCCTTCTCGACGTTTGTGCCGACGTTGAAGGTGTCCACCAATAGCGATCTCGCCTGTCGCAAGCCGCAATGGATTGATTTTGATGCGGGTGTACTGCTTGATGACGTCGCTATGGACGAACTGCTACAACGCTTCATCGCGTATGTCATTGACGTCATCTCCGGGCGTGAGCATACGACCGCTGAGCGTCATGGCAACGCGGAATTCGCCATCTTCAAGACAGGCGTTACGCTCTAAGGCCGTAAGCCATCAAGGCATTAGCAGACTGCTGTCGCCGTAGCTGAGGAAACGGAAATCGTTGTCGAGGGCGTAGCGATAGATGTCGCGCCAGCGATTGCCGCCTACGAAGGCCGAGACGAGTAGCAGGAGCGTCGACTGTGGTTGATGGAAATTCGTCACCATGCGTCGGACGATGTGATACTCATAGCCAGGAGCAATAATGATCTGTGTGGCTGTGTGAAGGGCATCGGCATGGTTGCGGTCCATCCATGCGAGGATAGCTTGGAGAGCGTCCATTGACGAACAACGGGCAACATTCGTCGCTCCCGATTCGTCATTCTCGTACGGCTCCCATTGTTCAACCTTCATCTCCTCTTCGGTGATATCGGGGTCGGACAGAATCTTCTTGCCGATGTAGTATAAGGATTCGAGCGTGCGTACGCTGGTCGTGCCGACAGCTGTACATTCACCCTTATGGCGGATGAGTGCTTCGACGACGCTGCGTGGCACGTAGATCCATTCGCTGTGCATCTCGTGTCCCTCGATGCGTTCGCTCTTGACGGGCTTGAATGTGCCGGCTCCCACGTGGAGCGTCAGTTCTGCGCGTTCAATGCCTCGGCGGTCAATGGCTTCGAGCACAGCTGGCGTGAAATGGAGTCCTGCAGTAGGAGCTGCCACGCTGCCTTTCACCTTCGAGTAGACGGTCTGGTAGGTGCGGAGGTCGCTCTCTTCTGTCTTGCGGTTCAGGTAGGGTGGGATGGGGAGCTCGCCGCAAGCGTCGAGCACCTGTGCCCAAGTGATGTTGTCATCGGACCAGCTGAAGCGGATGAGGTCTCCCTCGCCCTTCTCAACCCGCAGTTCCAGCGTCTTGCCTTCAACGTCAATCTCCCTTTTCAGTGCGCTTTCCTTCCATTTCTTGGCGTTGCCAATAAGGCAATGCCATTGGCATTGTCGAGTCTGCTGGAACATCAACACGTAATCGTGCGGAACGGCGGGTTCCAGACAGAACACCTCGATGAGGGCACCCGTTTCCTTGCGGAAATGGAGGCGTGCCTGGATGACACGCGTGTTATTCATGACCAGTAGCGACCCTTCGGGCAGCAATTCGGGGAGGTCGCGAAAATGGCGATGGCTGATGTGCCCGTGGTCGTAGATGAGCAGTTTCGAAGCATCGCGCTCTGCGAGTGGATATTTGGCAATCCGTTCGTCGGGCAGCTCGTAGGCGAAGTCTGCGATGCGTATGTCTTTTGGCGAATTCAATTCCTGACTTTTAATTTTTAACACTATACTTTCAACTCTCACTTCTCAACGCTCTGCTCACCTGATCGTCACCATTGTAGCGCCGTGCCCGTAGCGTTGGAAGGGAGCGTCTTCGTAGGTACAGGTGCGGTAGCGGTGAGTCAGTTCCTTGATGAGTGCTTCGCGCAGTACGCCATCACCTTTTCCGTGGATGAAGACGATGCGCTGTCCTTTCTTGCGGATATTGCGGTCCATCATGATACGGAACTCAGTGAGCTGCGTGTTCAGCAGCACGCTGGGCGAGAGACCCTCGATGTTGTCGAGTAGGGCTTCGATATGCAAGTCCACTTCCAGGTAGTCGCGCTTCTGCTCGTCGGCAGCCCGTTCACGACGTTGTTGCTCAGCTTTGCGTGCCATTTCCTGTGCCTGCAATGCTTTCTGCTCGGCTTTGAGTGCGCGCTTGGCAGCTTTAAGGGCTTCGCGCTCTTCCTCACGTGTGCGCTGGGGTACGACGGGTGCTGCTGAACTGAGGGATTCAAGCGTCGTGATGTAATCGGGTAGGGGAGGATTGGGCTCATTCGAGCGTTCCTGCCTGTCCTGTGAGCGCGGAGCATCACTGCGTTCTGGGCGCTCATTTTCATGTACGGCTTTCGTGTCTGAAGCCTTGTTATGTGTCGGGCGCTCATTTGCGTTTACGCTTTCGTCCCCGTTCCCATACTCTCCTCTCATGGCATCGAGCACCTCTTCAGCCTCGACAAACACTTGGCGGATGGGTCGGTCGTCGCGTACGATATCGTAGATGAGTGCCGGCTCGCGGAAGAAAGGCGACGGCTGGAATACGTGTAGCTTGTAGAACTTCACCATGTCCAATCGCAACTCTACGCCTACGGCGGGCTTCAGCATGAAAGGCTTGTCCTGTTTCCATGCAATCAGTTGAACGCTCAGCCGTTCGAGGTCGTTCAGCATCGAGCGGTCGAATGTCTCCACGTACTGCTTCGTGTTGGGCTCTATAGTCCCTTGCCAGCGCAGATGCCATGCGGCACCCTCGTTGTTGGCGAAGGCTGCGCTGACGTAGTAGTTAGAGTCGTTGATGAGGTACGCCTCAAAGCGAGTATTGCTCAGTTCGCGTGAGTTCTCGGGTACGAAAGCCAGGCAAATGTTCAGCAGCTCTCCGCCCTTGCGCTCTTGAGGCTTGGGTTGGTAGCTGATTGGGCGCTCCGAGGGGTCGTCGTCGACATTGTCGTCAAGATAGCGAAAGCGTGGCGCAGGCTTCTCGGTCTCTTTCTTCTTGCGTTCGAAATTGTTGGCATTCGTCTCAATCACCACTACTTGCGACCGCAGCATGGGGATGTCGAAGCCGTCGGCATCCTCTATCAGCACGATGTCCTTGCCTTGGAAACCTGTGATGCGTCCGCCCCCGACTTCGTTCAGAAATCTTACTTGATCACCTATTTGCATAAATCCTATTCTTTTAATTTGGGCGCAAAGATACAAAAAAGTTTCGTGCCTTGACTTCCCTTCTGTCAGTTTTTCATCTCTTTTCCCTGATTCTTCCACTTTTTTATCGCCGTATGGCTTTTTTTAACGGAACCTTAGCCCCTATACCTTAAACTTTTTATTACCTTTGCACCATCACTGAAGCCATTCCCCCCTTCAACGTTTCAACTTTTCATCCCCTATCCGATATGCAATCATCATTTGCTTCACTCATCGCCCAGCGCCTCAACCTGCGCGAACGTCAGGTCGAAGGCACGCTCGTCCTCCTCGACGAGGGCGCTACCATACCCTTCATCGCCCGTTATCGCAAGGAGCGCACAGGCGCTCTCGACGAGGTGCAGATAGCGGCTATCGCCGAGCAGAACGACCGTCTCAAGGAAATTGCCAAGCGCAAGGAGACCATCGTCAAGACCATCACCGAGCAGGAACGGATGACCCCCGAACTCAAGGCACGCATCGATGCCTGTTGGGACACCACCGAGCTCGAAGACATCTACTTGCCCTACAAGCCTAAGCGGCGCACACGTGCTCAGGTGGCACGCGAACACGGCCTCGAGCCCTTGGCCAATCTGTTACTGATGCAGCGTGAGTCCCATCCAGCGAAAGCCGCCGAGCGTTTCCTCACACCCGAGGTGCCAACGGCCGAGGAAGCGCTGCAAGGGGCACAGGATATCATCGCCGAGATGGTCAGCGAGGATGAACGCTCGCGACAGGCCATCCGTGGCATCTTCCGTCGGACGGCCGTTATCTCGTCTAAGGTCGTCAAGGCCAAGGCCGAGACCGACGAGGCAGCCAAGTTCTCTGACTATTTCGATTGGAGTGAGCCCCTGCGCCGTTGTTCCAGTCATCGCCTGCTGGCCATGCGCCGTGGTGAGGCTGAGGGCGTGCTTCGCGTCAGCATCAGTGTCGACGACGATGAGAGCGTAGGGCGTCTGCAGCGTTACTATGTTCACGGTCGTGGTGCGTCGTCGGACCTCGTGGCCGCAGCTGTCGCTGACGGCTATAAGCGCCTGCTCGCACCCTCTATCGAGAATGAGTTCGCAGCCTCCAGCAAGGAACAAGCCGATGATGAGGCCATCCGCGTCTTCGTTGAGAACCTGCGCCAGCTGTTGCTCGCAGCCCCGCTCGGCCAGAAGCGTGTGATGGGCATTGACCCCGGTTTTCGCACGGGTTGCAAAGTTGTCTGTCTGGACGCTCAGGGCAATTTGCTCCATCATGAGGCCATCTTCCCCCATCCGCCTGTGCGTCGTCCTGCAGAGGCTGCCGAGGCACTCGATGAGATGATTTGTAAATACAAGATCGAAGCCATCGCTATTGGTAATGGTACTGCTAGTCGTGAGACCAAGGCTTTCGTGGAGATGGTCGTCAGCAATCGTTCAAATGCCCTCAACGATGTGAGGAGCCCAGAGGCTATTCCTATCTTCGTTGTCTCTGAGGACGGTGCTTCGGTCTATTCCGCTTCGAAGGTGGCACGCGATGAGTTCCCCGACGAAGACGTCACCGTGCGCGGAGCCGTCTCCATCGGCCGCCGACTGATGGACCCGCTGGCCGAACTTGTCAAGATAGACCCCAAGAGCATCGGCGTCGGTCAGTACCAGCACGACGTCGACCAGTCGAAACTCCGCCGCAGCCTCGACCAGACCGTTGAGAGCTGTGTCAATACAGTGGGTGTCGATGTCAACACGGCCTCCGTCCACCTGCTCACCTATGTCAGTGGTCTCGGTCCCGCGCTGGCCAAGAATATCGTCGACTATCGGCGCGAGAACGGAGCCTTCACCTCGCGTGCCCAGTTGAAGAAAGTACCGCGCTTAGGCCCTTCTGCCTTCGAACAATGCGCAGGCTTCTTGCGCATCAGTGGGGCTAAGAACCCGCTCGACAACAGCGCCGTCCACCCTGAACGCTATGCTCTCGTCGAGCAGATGGCCAAGGACCAAGGCTGCCACGTTTCTGACCTCATCGCGAGCAGCGACCTTCGCGCACGCGTAGATATACAAAGGTATGTCAGCGCCGATGTCGGACTGCCCACCCTCACCGATATCATGCACGAACTGGAAAAGCCCGGTCGCGACCCGCGCGAGCAGGTCGAGGAGTTTGAGTTCGACAAGAGCGTCACCTCCATCGATGACCTCGTTCCGGGAATGGAACTGCCTGGCATCGTCACGAATATCACCAATTTCGGAGCCTTCGTCGACATCGGTGTCCATCAGGACGGCCTTGTGCACATCTCGCAGCTTGCCGACCGCTTCGTCAGCCATCCCACCGATGTGGTCAAACTCCACCAGCACGTCCGCGTCCGCGTCACAGAGGTCGACCATCGTCGCGGCCGTATCTCGCTGTCGATGAAAGGAATGAAAGCAGGCAATCGCGGATAATTCTTTATTTTTCGTTTATCGTTCATCGTCGAAGATAGGCCCATAGGGCTGATATGATCATTCGCCCTTTTTGGGTTTTGCGCCAAATGCTATATGATTGCGAAAAAATATACGAATGAAGGCCTGGCTTCCACTTTTTGTTATTTTGAGGGGTATAAATAGCTGATTATTATCATATTGATGCTAGTGGAGGCTGCTCGTGTGGCCTCCACTAAGTTTCCACTGCCCACTGTCAGACTGAAGGGGAGAAAAAGTGGAGGCTGAATGGAAGTATAATGAATAACCTCCACTCTTGCAAGCCGCTTGAAATGAGGATTTTAGATACTATTTTGTGGCAAAAAGTGGAAGCAAGGGCGAAGTCCCTATTCATATTTTGTTTACGAGTAGAAATGGGCTGTTTGTATTTTCCGTTTCGAGTAGTCGAGTGACCTCACGCGTATATACGTGTAGCCTCACGCGTATATTCGTGAAGCCTCACACGTATATTCGTGTAGCCTTATGCGTATAATAACGAGCGTTTGATTTATAGGACTGGTCGTTGAAGCGGCAAGGCGACCAAGGCCAGGCATTCGTTTCTGTTTGAGTTCGTGGTCTTGGCTTGTCCTCTTTTTTTTCTCTTATGCTTTTTCTCTTTTATGATGGTTTTCGTTTGTGTTAACGTTATTTTGTTCCCGTTTTCGTTTGGGTTAGCATTATTTTCCTTATCTTTGTCGCGGAAAATCGTCTATTGAATTGTTTATGAGGTTTATCTCTTGGAATGTGAATGGTTTGCGAGCGTGCGACACGAAGGGCTTTCGTGAAGCCTTCTGTACGTTGGACGCCGACTTCTTCTGCCTGCAGGAAACGAAGATGCAGGAGGGACAACTCGACATCGCCTTCGACGGGTATGAGAGCTATTGGAACTACGCCGAGAAGAAAGGCTACTCGGGTACCGCCATCTTCACGCGCCATACGCCCATGAGCGTTGCTTATGGCCTTGGTGTCGTGGAGCATGACCATGAGGGGCGCGTCATCACGCTGGAGTACGACACCTTCTATGTCGTCACCGTCTACACACCCAACTCGCAGGACGGCCTGCGGCGCCTCGACTATCGCATGACGTGGGACGATGCTTTCCGCGACTACCTCTGCCGGTTGGACGCAAAGAAGCCTGTGCTCGTCTGTGGCGACATGAACGTGGCGCATGAGGAGATTGACCTGAAGAACCCCAAGACGAACCGCATGAACGCAGGCTTCACCGACCAGGAACGTGAGAAGTTCACCACCCTCCTCGCTGCTGGCTTCACCGACACATGGAGAGCGCGCAACCCCGACGTACGTGACGTCTATTCATGGTGGAGCTATCGCTTTCAGGCACGACAGAAGAACGCAGGTTGGCGCATTGACTACTGGTTGGTCAGCAACCGACTCTTCCCGCAGGTGACAGACGCACGCATCCACACAGAAATATTCGGCTCCGACCATTGCCCTGTAGAGGTGGACGTGGTTATCAGTGAGTCGTGAAAGGCCCCTTGTTTTTTAAGCTCCGAAATAGAATAATAAACGACAATTCAAAAGAATTGATTATGAACAAACAACACGACATGAATCGCCGTCAGTTCCTGCGCCAGCTGGGACTCGGATCGGCCTCGGCTTTCTCGCTCATGGCGATGAGCCCCTTCCAGGCCTTTGGTGCAGAGCAGCCTCGTCTGCCTGCTAACGAAGGCGACATCAAGATGACCTATCGCAAGCAGAACGGCTCAGGCGAGAACATCTCGCTTCTGGGCTTCGGCATGATGCGCCTCCCGCGCGAACAAGAGGAGGTTGACCGCTTGGTTGACTACGCTATCGCCCACGGCGTCAACTACTTCGACACCGCACCCATGTATGGAGGTGGGCGCAACGAGGATGTCGTAGGACAGACGCTCAGCCGCTATCCGCGCGACAAATACTACGTCGCCACGAAGATGTCTAACCAGAACCAACAGCTGTGGGACTTTGACAGAGCGAAGGAGATGTACGAAAACTCTTTCCGCAAGTTGCGCGTAGACTACATCGACTACTATCTGCTCCACAGCATTGGCGGCGGAGGCGTCGACAACCTCAAGGGACGCTTCATCAACAATGGCCTGTTGGAGTTTCTCCTTAAGGAGCGCGAGGCTGGACGTATCCGCCACCTCGGCTTTAGTTATCACGGGGATGTGGCGGCCTTCGACTGGCTGCTCGACCACAACGAGGAGTACCATTGGGACTTCGTGCAGATTCAGATGAACTACCTCGACTGGCGTCACGCCGGACGTGGGCGTCGCCGCGCCGATGCCGATGCCGAGTACCTCTATGGTCGTCTCGAGAAGCTCGGCATACAGGTCGTCGTCATGGAACCCATTCGTGGCGGTGGCCTTGCTAATGTGGCCGATGAGATTCGTCAGCAGCTACAAGCTGTACGCCCCGACGATAGCCCTGCCACTTGGGGTTTCCGATGGGTAGGCTCTCACCCCAATATCCTCACGACCCTCAGCGGCATGAACCGCATGGAGCACCTCGAGGAGAACGTACGCACCTTCTCGCCCCTGCAACCCTGCACCGAGGCCGAGAACGAACTCCTCGCCCGCATCGCCGACCAGATGGCTGGCTTCCCCACTATCGGTTGCACCACCTGTGCCTACTGTATGCCCTGCCCCTATGGCGTCGACATCCCATCCAACTTCGCCTTCTACAACAAGGCGGTTACAGAGAAAATGTTGCCGCTGCCCGAGCCGACGGCCTCAGACTATGCAGAGCGTCAGGATGCTTTCATCAAGGCTTACCGCGATGCTATCCCCGCTGAGAAACGTGCTACGACCTGCGTCGACTGCGGCCAGTGCCTCGCCAAATGTCCGCAGCAGATTCGCATCCCCAACCAGATGAGCCGCATCGTAGAGCTCACGCGGAAGAGGCGGAAATAAGGCCCTCTCCCGGCAGGCTCTCCCCCGAGCCCTCCCCAAAGGGATAGGCTCATCCTCTGACCGCCACAATCCCCCTCCCAAGGGAGGGGAGATTTGTGATTGCAACCTGAATGAAGGGGCGATTAAACCTTTTCAATCTGCCGCGGTCTAAGAAGAAAACGATTATTACAACGATAAGAACATAATGAAAAGAAACACCGCAAACATGATCCTCGTCCTCTCCGTTGCCTGCTTGGGCCTCGGGCTGATGAGTCTCCGTCCTGCTGACGAGATTGTCACCAAGGAGAACGGCGCCACCGTCATCAACACCACCACCCTTGCCGACGACGTCGAAGGCTATGCCGGCCCTACGCCGCTGAAGATTTACGTGAAGGCGGGTAAGGTCGAGAAGATTGAGGCGCTGAAGAACATCGAGACGCCTAAGTACTGGGCGCTTATTAAGCGCGACTTGCTTGGTAAGTGGAACGGCTTGGCCGTGAAGAAGGCTGCCACACAACAAGTGGACGTCATCACGGGTGCCACCTACACGTCTGAGGCTGTCATCGAGAACGTCAAGCGAGGACTCGACTACTACAACAAAAAGAAGAAGTAAACGCATTTAGGCCTGTTCTCAGAGCAGGCCTTTTCACCATTTGACTGTGCGAGCTATTGTCCATGTGGATGATAGCTCGCGTTTTTATTTAGCGTATTCAACGTCAATTTACGTTAAATATTTGGGATTTATTTGCGCATATCGCCAAATATTCCCATATTTGCCGCGGATTTCATCAAGGTCTATAGTTGAAACACGCAAATAATAACGAATGAAATGAATACACTACCCAAACTCACAGAGAAGGAAGAAGAGGTCATGACGCTGATCTGGCGGCTCGGGGCGTGCGCTCCAAAGGAGGTGCAGGCCCTCTACGACGAACCCCGACCTCACATCAACACCGTAGCGATGGCCTTTCAGTCGTTGGAGAAGAAAGGCTACCTCAGCCATCGGCCGCAGGGGCGTGGCTACCTCTACGAGCCTCAGGTTCGGCGCGAGGACTATGGCACACGGCGCATCAGCCATTTCATCGACGCATTCTTCGGACATTCCTACATGAGTGTCGTCTCGGCGCTCGTGCGCGACAAAAAGGTAGACGAGGCCGAGCTGCTGCAGTTTCTGGCCGACTTGCGTAAACAAAAAGGCAAGGGCGAACAGACGGAAGACGCTAATTAATTAAGAGAGCCTTTCATCATGACCATCTTACTTTATCTCATCAAATGGGCGATTGCCCTTTCGTTGCTCTACGCGATTTATGCGCTGACCCTGCGGCGTGAGACTTTCCATTCGCTGAAGCGGGCTGTGCTGCTGGGCGTTCTCGTGGTCAGCGCCGTGCTGCCGTTTGTGCAGTTGCAAGTGGTATCTCCTTTGGGAGCCTTAACGCGCGGCGCGAGGCCTGTCAGTCTGGACAATCTTATCCTTTCGGGTGATCAAAGCGCTGCGGCTGTGCGTGAAGCCGAGCCTGCTGTCAGGGCTTCGCTTGATGGTGGGGAGGTTAAAGACAACGGTACGGAGCTGCAAAAAGGTGAAGTGACTGGCGTGCAAGCGAAGCAACCTTCTGAGTGGATTCCCTTCAGTTTCCTTCTGCTTTGGGGTGGCGGAGCGCTCGTCCTCTTGGTCCTCTATGCTCGTTCGTTGTTGGCGACGTGTTGGATGATTCATCGCAGTCGGCGCGTGAGGCTGGATGGCGTGTCGAAAGACATCTATGTGCTGGTGAGTGAGCGCATAGCCTCGCCGTGCTCATGGATGCGTTGGATTCTGTTGCCCGAAGAGACGTTAGCGCAGCCGCAAGAGTTGAGGACGGTCTTGCTGCACGAGCAGGCGCACGTGCGCCTCGGTCATTCCTGGGACATGATTTTGGCCGAGGTGACGGCTCGCCTGTTGTGGTTCGTTCCTTTAGCCTGGATGGTGCGTCGCGAGCTTGCTGACGTACATGAGTTCGAGGCTGACCAAGCGGTGCTGCAGGCGGGTGTGGCACAGACGGCGTATGATGCGGTGCTCGTAGCGCATGCTGTAGGTACACAGTTGCAGCCCGTGGTCAATGCTTTCAATCAAACGCAGGTGAAGGCGCGATTGGCCATGATGTATGCCAAAGCCAGTAGCCGACGGTCGCGGTTGAAGGCGCTTTGGTTGTTGCCGCTCGTGGGCATTGTCGTCATGCTCTTTGCCTGCTATCGGGCGAAGCCGTCGCCGCTCGTGGGCACGTGGATGCTGTATGGCGTGCGCTATGGGGAAGATGCTAAGGTGGAAGAATGGCACAAGGCCCCTGCGCATCTATACCGCATCTTCGAGGCGGATAGTACGCTGTGGGAGGTCGTCACCTTCGCCGACACGGAGGATACGCGCACGCAGGCCGTAGGGACATGGACACAGCCGAGAGCGAACAGTTTCATGGAACACATCCTCTATGCCAACAGGGACTTGCGTGGTTTGAGATTTCCCATGGACCATAGTTCACGCAAACGCCGCTATGACGCACGCGCGTTCAGCCTTAGCGAGAAAGGTGATACGCTGTACATACATGATGAGGAGCACGAAGTGGAGCTATGGGTGCGTGTGCCCGACGGGAGTGTGCAGCGCAGTGAACCCGATGTGCAACGGACGAGCATCGCTCTGGCTGTGACGAGGGTGAGACAGAAGGATTTGCCCAGACAGGTACGTGAACAGCCGGAGACGGCAGCGCTCTACGCCATGATAGATTTGATTAACAAGAACCGTGGGCCGAAAGATATTCTTTTCTACAAACTGACAAGTGTTGTGCGAACGGGGGAGAGCGTTCTCGTGTCGACGGAGATGTATGATGAGCACGTCTATATCACCATGAAGCAGCATGAGGGCCAATGGATTATGGATCATTTCTATCCCGAGAACGTGTTTGTAATGGAGTTATTACGGAAGTGTGTCAATCAAAACCGTACGGAATCATGAATAGTAGGATAGTAACAAGGATGCGCGTTGCGACAGTTCTTCTTCCTGCTCTTTTGCTTGTCGCCTGCAGACCGGATGGCGCTCTCACGATGGAAGAGCGCGACGCGATAGAGATGGAAGTGGGCGCGCGCGTGACCGAGATTTACGACGAGGTGTGCATCTGGTACAGCGCCTATCTGGCCGATGTCGGCAAGAACGACTTCGACGCTCGTTTCCTTACCAAAGGATTTCGGCAACTTTATGACGAGGCGGCGCGCATCGGCGAAGAGAAGAATGAAGTGCCAGCAGGTCAAGACTATGACCATTGGATTCAAGCGCAGGATTGGGGCGGTTTCGTAGCTGTTATCGATTCCATTAATGTCTTGGCGCGTGACACAGCTGCTGTGTTCATAGCCCTTAGTAATAATCACGGCGCATATACACCCTTCGCCCTCATGATGGTCAAAGAGAAGCCTGGCTGCCATGCCTCGGATGGCGTGTGGCTCATCGACGATTTCATCGGATGTGATGCCGCAGGTCATTTCTATGCAACATCAGATAGAGCGTTGATGGAAGAATACATCCGCGAGAACAGCCCGTCGGATAAAAATGATGTCCTCAAGCGTCAGGTCAAAGCCCGCGTTCTGGAAATATATGGCGAGATGATTGCTGCTTGTCAGGCGGCGAAGGCCAAGGGCAAGGTGCAGAGTCTATATAACTTCAACACCGACCGCTTTCTCACGAGGGATTACTGTAAATGGTACGCGCGCGTAGATTCCATCGATCAGGGGAAGGACGGCGGCGAGACTTTTTTCTTCGATACCGAGCACTGGGGGCTCAACTTAGACCAGGACGGCATTCGCGAGGCGAAGGTCCTGCGTGTCGGTATATCCAACGTGCCCTCACGCATTCCTGCCTTGCAGGCCGATGTCGTGTTGCGCTTGACATGCGAGACCTATTATTTGAGCCATGACACGCTTGTCACTCACTCTGATGTCCACTTGCGGATGGCCTTCGAGCGTGGCAATTGGTATGTAGACGACTACCTCAATGGCTATTCGCCCTATTCCGAGAAGGACATGATGAAGGCGTATGTCCATCATGAATGGCTGCAAGGTGTGTGGGACTACGAACCCAGTGACGGAGAGGTGGCTTCGCATTACATCATTCGCGGTGATACACTCATCTATCCCAAGCGTTGCGACCCAGTCGAATTCGAGACTTATACGTTCCAGCTCGCAGGTGATACGCTCTACTTGCGCGATGCGAAAAGCAATGACGAATGGAAGATGTTCTTCTCGTTCTCTGACGGCAAGCTATGGACCACGGAAGTGTGGCCGGAACACCTTGCAGATTATACATCTCACAGAAGTTCAGTGCCGTGAATATTGGACCGGCGTTCCGAGAACTCGGGTTTGAACAGAGAGAGGTGCGGCATGTACGTGGTTATGTCGTTGTTCGCAACATGACGGACGAGATGCAGCAGCGCCGCAGGATTATCCGCAACGCTCGAATAATGGTAACAGGTAACAGATAAAAACGTGTTTTTTTAACTTTCCTCGCGCGCGCAGGAACTTTTGAAACTTATTTTGCGTTTTGAGTATCATCAACATATTTTTAAAAAACATCTGTTCCATCTGTTACCTGTTCCTCCTGTTTTGATTATAGTGATTCCGAAAACAACGAAAACAACGAAAACAACGAAAACAACGAAAACCTTCTTTGTGTTGCTATGAATGTGCGGCGCCACAGCCAGCTAGCTACATCAGGGAGAAAACGTAAGTGAATCGGCCGACGCACGTATCTGAATAGCGTTATGCACCTACGTGTGTATCCATGTGTTTCTCCACGCAGTTCACTCATTGCCTAACCTTATCCTCTCATCTATGAAGAAGATTCAGAATGGTGTAGCCGTGTTGGTTAACCCTATGAACGTTGAAGAGGCTAGGAAAACTTAGGCAAGAGCACAGGAGTTCGTCAGTGTGAAGAGGAATGGACGATGAACTCAAAAATGCATCCTTAGGCTTGAAACGAACGGGTAGCAATCAAAGTGAAGGGGTGAAACAGCAAAAAAAGGGCGCAGGATAGGGCGCCGTATGGTAAAAATGCGTATCTTTGCGGCAAGTAAAGATAACGATTATGAACAGAGAAATCGACTTGAGCGTCTCGGCCTACGGCGTCACTCGTGGGCTGGACTATGCCATGGCTGTCTTGCCTTGGGGCGCTACAGAGCCCCATAACCTCCATCTGCCTTATCTGACGGATGCCATCTTGGCGCATGACGTGGCGGTGGACGCCGCTCAGCGCGCACTCACCGACTATGGCGTGCGGGCGATGGTGCTGCCGCCGGTGGCGATGGGCGCACAGAACCCCGGACAGCGCGACCTGAAATTCTGCATCCATTATCGCTACGACACGCAGCGGGCCATCCTGGACGACACGGTGGCCTCGCTCGCCCATCAGGGCTTCAGCAAGCTGCTGATCATCAACGGGCATGGGGGCAACACGTTCAAGAGCATGATCCGCGACCTCGCGGTGGACTATCCTGACTTCCTGATCCTCTCGAGCGAATGGTTCACGGTGTTACCCGCCAAGGATTGGTTCGATGAGCCAGGCGACCACGCCGACGAGTTGGAGACCTCGGTGATGATGCATTATCACCCCGAGTTGGTCGACCTCAGTGAGGCCGGTCCCGGACGGGCGCATGCCTTCGCGCTGTCATCGCTCCGCGAGAAGGTGGCGTGGCTGCCCCGCCATTGGACGCGCGTGACCGACGACACGGGCATTGGCAATCCCCATCTCGCTACGGCCGAGAAGGGCAAGCGTTTTGCTGAAGCTGTTGCAGCCAAGTATGCGCTGCTCATCAAGGAACTCGCTGCCGTGCAGAGCCTTGATGAACTGTACGAGCGTTAAGTCCTGCGGAATGACGTAGCGGCCTAAGGTCGGGCGAAAGCTGAAATCCTTAGGCTAATATAAAGGCATTGTCCATTGTCCTTCGTCCATTCTCCATTGTCCATTGTCCATTCTCCATTTTCCATTCTCCATCGTCCATTGTCCATTGTCCATCCTCCATTTTCCTTCTTTATTCATTGACGATGATGAGGCGAAGGCTGTCGGCCTCGGTGCGTGCGCGCAGCCAGTCGGCAAGCTTCTGCGTCTGCTCGCTCGATAGACGTTTGGCGGGAGCCGTCTCGGCCAGGGCGACGACGACGGGCACAGCGAGAGCCGTGTCAGTCCGTTGTACGAGGGTACGGGCGAGCGAGAGCGCACTGACCTCTGGGTAAAGCACCTGCAACTCGGGCCGCAGCTGGGCGGAGAGCGCTTCGTAGCGCTGATAGCCGTCGAGGGCGAGCTCCAGATCGTGGATCTGCTGGCTCTGCTGGATGGCTGTCTGTTTGTAGTCGGTCTTGGACGTCTGCAACTGCCCTACGAGGTGCAGCAGGCTGTCGCTCTGCGTGCCTTGGATGAGCGTGAGGTGATAGTCCGCGAGGTTGTAGTCGGGCAGCCGTTGCTCGGCCGTAGTTACCTGCGCGTCGTCCACTTCGCGACCGATGACGGCTACGCGCAGCAACTTGGCATCGCGGTCAACGTGCTGCGAGATGATTTGCGTACCCGTCCACGTTAATTCGTTCTCGATGAAGCGTCCTACGTTCTGGTTGAAGAGGCTCTTGCGAACGAGCGAGAAGGTCATAATGCCGGCAGGAACCAGGGTCAGTACGATGGCGGCCATGAGGACATGCCGAGCGCGTCGGGCGCGTTCGGGCAAGACTTCCTGATGTTGCTCAAACCCCATCAGTCGCACGCCCAAGAAGGTGGCCGCTGCAATGAACACCGTATTAATAAAGAAGAGGTAGAAGGCGCCGAGGAAGAACAGCCACTGGCCCGTGGCAAGGCCGTAGCCAGCGGTGCAGAGCGGAGGCATGAGGGCCGTGGCGATGGCCACGCCCGGGATGACATTACCTTTGCCGCCTGTGGCTATCGCTACGATACCCGCTGCGCCGCCGAAGAAGGCGATGAGCACGTCGTAGAGCGTTGGGGCGGTGCGCGCCAGCAGTTCGCTCTGCGCCTCCTTGTAGGGCGAGAGCAGGAAGTAGAGCGTGGCGGTGAGCACGCTGACGAGGGTGGCGACGCCGAAGTTCTTGGCCGACGTCTTCAGCAAGTCCAGGTCGACCGTGCCTACGGCCAGACCCATGCCTACGATGGGGCCCATCAGCGGCGAGATGAGCATCGCGCCGATGATGACGGCCGTCGAGTTGACGTTCAGGCCCAGCGATGCCGTGAAGATGGCGAAGATGAGCACCCACAGGTTAGCCCCTCGGAACGAGGCGTCGGCCTTGATGCGGGCTATCGTCTCGGCCTCGGCTATCTTGTCGGTGCGCAGGTCGAAGTAGTGGCGGAGGATGGCGGATAGGATGTTCATGGGCAAGCGGGGGAGATGAAATTTTTGTGCAAAAATACAGGCATTTGACTGAATATCCAAATAAAATGACTACTTTTGTGGCGAAAAGCGGCCCTCGGAAGGTCACTTGTCGCCTGCAGCTCGCATTAAAGGCAAAGGTTGAAGGCTGAGGACTCAGCGCCGAAGTCGCCGCTTCGTTCATCAACACTCACGAACTCACGAATTCATAAACACAATACAGATTATGGAAAGCAAGGAATTTACGTACAAAGGTACTACGTTGAACGGCTTTATGATGCTGTTCTTGAATCTGGCGCTCACGATAGGAGCATGCGCCTTATTCTTTTTCGCTATCGACCGCGAGTCGTGGCAGATGCTCGTCTGTGGCGGTGTGCTGCTGCTGGTGTCGTTGTTCCTCTGGGCAGGCTTCATGATGTTGGAGCCGGGCGAGGCGCGCGTCGTCATGTTCTTCGGCAAGTACGTCGGCACCTTCACCCGGACGGGCTACTACTGGATCAATCCCTTCACCACGACCAAGAAGTTGTCGCTGCGCGCTCGCAACCTCGATGCCGAGCCCATCAAGGTCAACGACAAAGAGGGCAATCCCGTCATGATAGGCCTCGTGCTCGTATGGCGACTGAAGGATACCTATAAGGCACTCTTCGAGATAGACTCGCAGACGATGGCTGCCAACACGCAGGCAGGCACCGACGTGAAGTCGATGATGGCCGCCTTCGAACGTTTCGTGCGCGTGCAGAGCGATGCCGCTTTGCGTCAGGTGGCAGGTCAGTATGCCTATGACGATACCGAGGCGCAGACCGCAGCCATCACCCTCCGCAGCGGGGGCGAGGAAATCAACGACCAACTCGAGGACAAACTTACCGAACGCCTGGCTATGGCCGGCATCGAGGTCGTAGAAGCCCGCATCAACTATCTGGCCTACGCCCCCGAGATTGCAGCGGTCATGCTGCGTCGCCAGCAGGCTACGGCCATCATCGCTGCCCGCGAGAAGATTGTCGAGGGAGCCGTCTCGATGGTCAAGATGGCGCTCGACGAGCTCAGCCAACAGGATATTGTACGTCTCGACGACGACCGCAAGGCGCAGATGGTTTCCAACCTGCTCGTCGTCCTCTGCGGCGAGGACAACGCACAGCCTGTAGTCAACACGGGAGCGTGAGGAGGAGTGAAGAATGAAGAGTGAAGAATGAAGAGTGAAGAATGAAGAATACAAGTTACCTTCAAGTCTTGAGAGTAATCCTTATTCTTCATTCTTCATTCTTCATTCTAAAAAGGTAACTTTATTTAAGTTTCGGAAGTAATGAATATGTTAAGAATTAGCCCCGTAGGGGCGATGGATATTAGGCAGGGGTGAAGCGAAGCGAAACCCCTGCTCCATGACAGCCAAAAACATGAGCCCTGTAGGGGCGACGGAATAATCTCAATCACTCCGTCGTACCTACGGCACTCTGGTTAACCGTCAACGGAGAGCAGGGGTTTCGCTTCGCT
>JAFROT010000034.1 GCA_017429525.1 Bacteroidaceae bacterium
CACGTGCTTAACGCCAACTGCTTCGACTAGGATAAACCGTCTCGCATTTGTCGAGCACTGTGAAGTCCGCTTTGGCCAAGACACTCAGTCTTGACCTCGCGACCACCCTACAGGGCTCATGTTTTTGGCTGTCATGGAGCAGGGGTTCTTCGATGTGTCGAAGCGACCAAAGGTCGAGCGCCGTTTTACTACACCCCTGCCTAATATCCATCGCCCCTACGGGGCTAATTCTTAACATATTCATTACTTCCGAAACTTCAATTGCCTGAAAAAAGTGCCCCTCCGCGCACCCTCACTATTTTCAGAAACGCTTGCACAGGTCGCGGAAATGTTGTACCTTTGTAGCAGAAATCGAAGGGCGCTGGCCGATGCGGAAAGTCGTAGTCGCGAATACGAATGGACGCGGAGGCACGCGCGACGAGTTGTAGTGCGCAATGCAATGGGTTGTATAAGACTCTCTGAATGAACGAACAAGCCCACACGACGGGTCGTGCAGGCTTGAACGGATGAAAGTGATCTTTGAATTGTTAGTTGTAGTATAGACAGGTCCTCAGTCGGTTTTCCCGAGAATCAGGTTGACGAGGGCGGTGACGTCGGCAATGGTGATGGTGCCGTCGTCGTTGACGTCGGCAGCGTCGTGGTTGTAGAGCTGCTGGTCATCCTTGCCGAGGATTATGTTGACGAGGGCGGTGACGTCGGCTATGGTGATGGCCTTGTCGTCGTTGACGTCGCCGATGATGACGGCTGGCGGCTCCACGCGCAGGAAGAGGCTGACGGCTTGCTGTCCGCTGGCGTAGCAGGAGAAGAGGTTGCCGTTGCTGGCCGAATTGTTGTACCTGAGCAGGTTCCTCGAGTTGCTGCCTTGTGCCTTGATGGTGGCGGTGCCGTCGGAGGCGATGGTGATGCTCCAGGTGCCGTTGGCGTCGTTCGTGGTCTGCGTGCGCAGATAGTTGCTGCTGCTGCTTGCCGCATACAGGTAACCGCTTTTCGCGGAGTCGTAGAACGTCCAGGCTCCGGCAGAGCCGCCCAGCGTAAGCTCGCAGGCATCGCCAGGTTGCTTGATGATGCCGTCGGCGATGTCGACGTTGGCTGCAGCGCGGTTGTTGGCGTTCTGCGTCTTGCTGAGCGCCTTGGAGGCAGCCGTGTTTACGATCAGGTAGGTCTTGCCCGCCTGAAGCTGGCTGGCAGAGGTCACGAGCTCGTAGTAGGCTTCGCCTGACGGCGCGACGGCGACGAATGTTGCCGTGACGGTGACGTCGCTGGCAGGCATGGTGAATCGGTCGTCGAACACTTCTACGGTCTCGCCCGCCTCGGCGGTGACGGTCCAGTGGTGGAGCTGGTAGCCCTCGTCGGGCGTGGCGGTGAGCTCGATGGTTAAATCTTCAGTGGCCGTGGTGGCGCTGGCGCTGATGGTGCCGTGAGCGGGCTGCACGAGGGTGATGTCGAACAGTTCGTTCCACAGCGGGTAGAGGGTGATGTCGTCGAGCAGCGTCACCGTAGCGCCGTCGGCATAGAAGTTGCGGTCGTCGTCCAGCCAGCCGTCGAACTCATAGCCTTCGCGTGTGAAGGTGTTGGGGATGAGTGCCGTGGGCTTGAACTCCTCGACTTCCTGCGTGTAGAAGCTGCCATCGTTGTTCTGGAAGGTGATGGTGTGCATCACAGCAGGGGCGGCAGGGGTGGAGCGCTTGTAGAGCTGGATGGGTTGTAGATTGGATGTAGAACTATAAGAGCGAAGTCCGCCAGCAGAGTTATATTTTAGGACATAGCCGCCATTAGAGATGTTCACGTTGCCGCCACTAAACGAAATCGAATAGGAGGTTGCGCTAGTACCTTCTGAGAATTTCTTCTCACCTATCCAGTTCATATAATTCCCGCTTGGCAAAAGAATCTTGTATCCGCTTCCACTCGGGCTGATGGTCACAGCATAGCCGTTTGTCGTAGCATTGGCTTCAATGGTCCCGTTGCTGATGTTGACACCACTGCAAAGTCCCCAATTGTTGTTGATTGAACCGTTGAACGCCACCTTACCTCCTTCATAGACGATCAAGTACTCACCACTCCAGTCCGTGGGTTCGCTGGTCACCTTGACGAAGTCGCCTGTGCCTCCTGCACTGCCTTCTTCGACGAAGGTTGCGCTGACGGTGACGTTGTAGGATGGCATCACGAACGCGTTGTCCGTGACGGTCACGACGGTGCTGATGTCGCCCGTCTTGTAGACGTAGACGGCTTGCAGGACGTAGCCTTCGGCAGGCGTGGGGGTGAGGGTGATCGGCGTGCCTGAGAGAGCCGATGTGGCGCTGGCGCTAATGGTGCCGTTGGTCGTGCTGGAAAGCGTAATGGTGTATTGCGTGGCGTCGCGCTCGAAGGTGGCACTGACCGTAACGGGGTAGCCTGGCATGGTGAAGGTGCCGTTGGAGGAGACGGTGACCGGCGTGGACGTGTCGCCCGTCTTCCAGGCGCTGTAGCCGGTGATTATGTACCCCGCTTTGGGCGTGGCTGTGATGGCCACGGTGGTGCCCTCGGGTGCGGAGTAGGGTGCAGAGACGGTGCCTCCGCTGAGGTTGGTGGCGCTCGTGATGTTGTAGGTCGTGGCCTCCTGCCAGTTCTCGTCCCAGATCATCTCGGCATACTCGGGATGGTCGATGAAGGGATTGCGGTTGTGCTGGTAGCTGGCGTAGATGACGTTGTTGCGGTCGATTTCCTTCTGGCTGACGGGGTCTTGCTTGTGCCATCGCAGCAGCATCTTCAGTGCCCATTCCTTGATCTCGCACTTCGTGGTCATTTTGCTCGAATCCCAGCCGCTGTCCTCGGTGTAGTAGCGGGTGCTCATGTAGAAGAAGCCGCGTGCGATGTCGCCCTTGTACTCGTCGATGGGCTCGAAAACGGTGCCGCTGTAGCCACTGGTCTTACACGTGCCGAGCTTCGAGCCGTTACCAGAGGTGTAGGAGGCACTGCCTACTTCGCCAAAGGGGTAGCTCGAGCGGCGGTTGTTCACGTAGCCATCAGTGGGCAGGACGTGGAAGAGGTCGCTCTTGGGTGTTCCACTGCCAAACCAACTCTGCGGCCAGGTGTGCTCGCGGTTCCAGCAGTCGCCTTCCCCTCCGTAGTTGCCGCAGACCTCGCCGGAGGTCCAATGATAGTTGGAATAGATGTCCCAGAGCTTGCCGTCGGGGTAGGCGTCGGTGTAGAAATAGGCGGCTTTGAGGCCGTCGTAGCTGACAACGGTATGACCTTTAATAATCTCGTGCAGGGCAGCTCTCAATTCCTGTCCCGTCTTGCCTGCGGCTCTATCGTAGTAGCCACTGGGAATCTGTGCCCAGAGGCTACTGCTGACGAACAGAGCTACGAACTGCATGAAATGCTTGAATCGCATTGCTAATTTTGTTTTCTGAATCACAGCTAATTTTTATGATTTTTAGTTCTTTCCAGAGTGATTTGATTTGTTGAATTTACTTCGTCATGTAGACGTCAAGCGTACCGCCACGCATGATGTCCTCGTGGTTGAGAATGAGTGCACCCTCCTCGCCGCGACGAGGCTTGTCGACAGCCTGGCGCTTGATGGGCTTGCCGTTCAAGAGGGCTTTCTTGATGTAGAACGCTTTCTCCGAGAGGCCATGGGTGCGGATGGTGAAGGTATTGCCGCCGCCCACCTTGAGCACGGCTTCCCTGACGAGCGGAGAGCCCAGGACATAGCGCCCGCCACAAGGCTCAACCTGATAGAAGCCGAGGGCCGAGAGGACGTACCAGGCCGACATCTGGCCGACATCCTCGTTGCCGCAGAGGCCGGCGGGCTGGTCGGTGTAGAGCTCTCGCTGAATCTGCTTGACGAGAGCCGCCGTCTTTCTGGGCTGCCCCATGAGCGCGTAGAGATAGACGATATGGTGGCTGGGCTCGTTGCCGTGGGCATACTGACCGATGAGACCGCTGATGTCGGGCTGTGCCTCCTCGTTCAGCTGGCTGTCGGCCACGAAGAGGCTGTCCAGACGCTTGAGCGCAATCTCGCGGCCGCCGAGCAGGTTGACGAGACCTTCGACATCGTGAGGCACGAGCCACAGGTACTGCCAGGCGTTGCCTTCGGTGAAGGGGCGTGTCTGGTGGTTGGGGTTGAAGCCTTCGAGGCTCTCAAAAGAGCCGTCGGCGTTCTTGCCGCGGAAGAAGCCTACGCGCTTGTCGTAGAGCTGTGGATAGCTGTGGCAGCGCTTGTCCAGGAAGTCGATGGTCTTGCTGAGCGCTTCGGCCTCTTCTTCCTTCAGGGTCGCACGCTGGGCTTTGAGCACTGCCTTAGCCGCTTGTACAGCCGACCAGTCGGCTAGATAATATTCTAATGTACGCGAGAGGCTCTCACCATGGTTGTCATTGCAGACGTAGCCATACTTCTTCATGTCGTCCAATCCGCGTTCGTCCATGAGCAGGCTCGAAGTCATGGCTTTCACGGCTTCGAGGGAGTCCTTGACATAACCCTTCAACAAGGCATCGGCCAGAATGGGTACGGCGGGGCAGCCCACCATGCAATTCGTCTCCTGCGACATCAGGTGCCACACGGGCAGTTTGCCTTGCTCGCGGAAGATGCGCAGGTAGGTCTCGGCGATAGCCGGCATCATCTCGGGCAGGATGATGGTGGAGAGGGGCGCTGCAGCGCGATAGGTGTCCCAGAGCGAAAGGGTGGTGAGGTACTTGGAACTGCCTACGGGCGAGTCGGACGTAGCGTTTATGGGCCGCGTCGCGCGATAGACCTTGTTGTCGGCACCACGCCAGTCGCCATTGGCGTCGTCCCACGTCTGGGGAGCTACCATGAAGTGGTACATGGCGGTGTAGAAGATGCGGCGGTCGCGGTCGGTCTGGAAGGTGGCGTTGATGCGACCGAGTTCGCGGTTCCAGGCGGCATCGGCAGCCGCACGAACGGCTTCGAAATCCCACAGCTGTGCGCTGTTGCCCTTCGTCTCGGCATTGAGGTTGGCCAGAGCATTAGCCTCCGACACCGGACTCAAGGCTATGCGTACGAGCAAGGGCTCGTCTGTGCTGGCCACTTGCAGGTGATAGATGGGCGAAGGGTCTCCGGTGAGTTCGCTCTTCAGCGTGGATTGCTCGTAGAGGCGGGCTTTCTGGTTGAGGCGCATCACGAAGTAGCAGTGCTGCATGTAGGCCCATCCGTGGCTGATGCGATAGCCCGCGAAGGTGTAGGGGTCGATCTGCGTCAGACGTCCCCAGTAGACGCGGTCGCCGACGCCGTTCTCGAGGTCGACATACAGGTGGCGCTGCGCCCCTTCGGGATAGGTGATGCGATAGAGCGACGTGCGTTGTGTGGCCGTGACCTCAGTGCGGATGCCGCTCTCGTGAAGCAGCACGCTGTAGTAGCCAGGGCGCACCTGCTCGTTGTCGTGGCTGTAAGGCGTGGCCAACCCTTCGCGCGAAAGTGGCAGGTCCTTGACCGCGGGCATGATGGATACGTCGCCAAGGTCGGAGCAGCCTGTGCCGCTGAGGTGGGTCTGAGCGAAGCCGATGATCTTGGTGCCGCTCTCGTGGTAGCCTGAGCACCAGTCCCAGCCCTCTTCAATCTGTGTAGGGCCGGCATTGACCATTCCAAAAGGCACGTTGGCCCCCAGGAATACATGGCCGTGATCGCCCGTGCCGATGCGTGGGTCTACGTACTGCGTGAAGTTCTGAGCTGCTACTGCCATTGGCAGGAGGGCAGCGAGTAAAAGCTTGATTCTCATATTCAGTAGATGCTTGTTAGGTTAGTATTCTTGTAGTAGTGCTGTAGGATTTGCTCGTACGTGTAGCCCTGTTCGCCCATCACGGCAGCACCTATTTGGCACAACCCTACACCGTGCCCCCAGCCGCGACCCTGCAGGACGAAACGTTCTGGCAGGCCGTTCTCGTCAATTCCTTCGCGCTCAACGTCGAAGGCTGCGCTCTTGAGGTGCGTTGGCGAGAGGGCTCGGCGGATCTCCAGTTCCTTGCCGATGGTGAAGGTGCGCTCAGTGCCCACGATCTTCAACTTGATGATGCGATACCCGGGACCGCGCTCTACGGGGATGAGGTCCACAATGTCGCCAAGGTCCATCTTCAGGTGCTGGCTGATGAGTTCGCGTGCCTCCTGCTGTGAGAGAGTCACCGTCCAGCGGTAGAAATCGAGCGTCTCGCGATCGTAGTCGTTCAGCACTTGATGGATGATGTGCTCATCGGTGGTGTTGCAGAAGTGGTCTTCTACACTCTCCAGGTACGGCCGATGCTCGTTCTCCCAACAAGTCTCGAACGTCTCAGTTCGGCCGCCGCAGCACTTCGAGAAGCGAGTGTCGCAGACGTGACCCTCCGATGTGAGAACCTGCCCGCGGGTGGCCTCGACGGCAGCGTGAACCTCTGGGCGTGTGGCTCGTGTGATGCCTTGATAGCGCTGGCAGTGGTCGTCGGCGCAGACATCGAAGATGGTATGATCCTCGCGATCGTGCCAGCGGATGAGCTCGCTGTCTGTCTTGCTGAAGGCGAAGAACCCCTGCCCGCTGTGGCTGAGGCGCTGGCGCTTCTCCATCTGCGCGTAGAGCCAACTGCGGCTGATGACTGCCGATGCCTTCAGAAATTCGGTGGAGCAGGTGGCGTTCATCTCGCTGCTGATGACGCTCTCGAGGTATTGCTCAACGTCGATGTCGTTGATGCACACGATGTTGTCCTCGTCGACCACCAGCCTGAGTGCGCCACGGAAGGTCTGCCGCTCGCGTCGTTCCCAGTGGAAGTTCTTGCCGATGACGATGTCCTCCATCGTGAAGTTGGAAGTCTCGGTAGCAGGCGTGAATGTCAGCTGACGATAGACCTGCCCGTTCCACAGGAGGCCGCCATCGTTGTAGGCCACTTCCTGCTCGCCCTGCAGCGTACTGCCCTTGGCGCTGTAGTTGCCGTTGAGGGTGAAGCGTACGCGCTGGGCTGAGAGGAGCCCGACGGACAGCGTACCGCCAGAATCTCCGCTTCTCCCCCCGGGAGCCGCAGCCTTCGAGGATGAGGCGAGCGTGCCTTCCGACGATTCCGCCCCTTCTCTCTCGGCTTGAGCGGAGGATGTCTCGGGAGTCGGCTTATCCGTCACTTTCTCGATGACCTCCTTCACCTCGTCTTTGGTCATCGTCACCTCGCAAAGGATCTCGGCTGCCCATTCGGGCGTAATCTTCTTGAAGTCTTCTTCGCGAGGCGTGATGATGAGTCCGCCCATATCGAGTGCGCCAGGGCTGACCATGAGCGTGGTATTGTAGCAATCGGGGCGATGTTTTTTGCGTGGGAAGATGAGCGTCACGATTTCGTCCGAACGGCTCTCGTCGCCAGCTTGGCGCCAGCAGATGACGTTAAGGCGTGGCTCGGTCTCGCCCTCGGATACAGGCAGTGCACGATAGAGTCGTTGGCAAAGCAGGCTGTCAGTCTCCTCAGGCAACGAGCGGATGACGAAGACTGGGCAGACGTAATTCTTCAGCAGGAACAGTCCACAGCGCTGGCTGATGTTGCCGGCATCCATCATCTCCTGCGTCTCACTACCTGTTAAGGGGTAGAGCTTCTCGAGCTGGTTCTCAAAGAGTTCCCAGTCGCGCTCGATGGGCACAATGCCGCGTGAACCCGCTTGAAGGTGCATGTGGTCGGGGCATGAGGCGCCGCATAGCGGACCATTGTAGAACACGATGTGATTGGGCATCGTCCATGCCAGGTGGCGCATCGTGCCGAAGTGCTCCCAGATGTTTTGTGGCTTGTGGCGTCGTGTAGGAATGGTGAAGTGGCGAGGTAGGATGGGGAAGGGGTTCACCAGCACTTGATAGTGGTGCTCGATCATCAGGGCATGCTGCTCGCTCGGACGATTCTCGTCGCAGAGGAAACATGGGCGTGCCTCGATGCTGGCTTTATCAATCTTGGCGCCAGTCGACACGATGCGTGCGGGATTGTATTGTGCTACGAGCGTGATGTCGGAGGTGGCAGCATCGGTGGGCAAGGCACCTTCAAGGTCTGTTGGCGCAGTCAGTGTGAGGTCGCGCTGTTGCACTTGAGCACGCAGGTCGTCATAGCGTTGGCGCGCTGTCGGCCACTCGCTGAGTTCTTGCTCGAAGAAGGCTTCAACCTCATCCTCGGTCACCTCGCGGCGCCACTTGCAGTTGAGTGCCTGGCGTGCGCGTATCTCTGTCGTGCGCAGCTGGTCCTTGTAGAGATTGTTCTTATTGACCTTTTCTGTGGAAAGAGCCGCGTCGCTGTTGCCTTCCCACCGACGACAGAGGTAAAGTTCGTCGAAGATGCGCCCGATGCGATAGCGACGCCCTATCATGAGTCCTAAGGCATAGTCTTCGCCGTAGCTGGTGTTGGGAATCTGAATCTTGCGCAAGACAGGCGTGAAGAACGCTCGAGGCGCTCCGAGTCCATTGATGCGTAGGGCGTTGTTGCGCCCATTCTGGGGCGTCCATTCGCGATGGTCAATGAGTCCGGGCGGCAATGTCTCCAACTGGAAATTCGTCATGCGATATGACCCGATGACCATGGCAGCCCGTTGCTCACGGAAGGCATCGACGATGCGTTGCAGGGTGTCGGTGCCGCTGTAGAGGTCGTCAGAGTCCAACTGAACGACGAAGCGACCGCACATCGGGTGGTGAACAGCCAGGTTCCAGCAACCGCCGATGCCGAGGTCGTCGCGCGAGGGAACTAAATGAATTAAAGGACAATGGACAGTGGACATTGAGGAAGCTGCAGTGGAGATTTGCCCACTGTCCATTTCCCATTTTCCATTTTCCATTGTCCATTTCCCATTCTCCATTGTCCATTCTCCATTTTCCATTATGCTGTCTATGACAGCAGACGTCCCGTCATCGCTATGATTGTCTACCACGATCAAGTTGAACGGAAATGTCGTCTCTTGTTTCAACACACTACGAATGGCATCCTCAATCGTCCGGACGCGGTTGCGCACAGGTATCACTACAGTTGCCTCGACAGGGAAGTCCTCCGTGTCGAATTTAATCTCATCGAACTCGTCAGGAGCCAGTAGCGCACCTATTGCCTTGAGATGTCGCGTGCACGCGCGTTCCATTTCTATCTGTCGAGCTCGGTTGCGGGGGTCTACATAGTCAAACTGCTTCTCTCCTGAAAGGCGCATGTCCGTTTCGACCTCCGTGTAAAGAGGCTCAGAGACATGCACGGGCAGCATCCGACGAGAGAGGAACAGTCGCAAGTCGTAAAGCCCAGCATATTGGTACTCACGTTGGCGCTCTTGTTCGAAGTAGGCTTGTACGTCGGAAGTGCGCAGGAGCAAGAGCGAACCGAAATCGAAATCGTCGCGAACCGATCCCAGCTGATAGTCGATGAGTGGACGAGCCTGGATCTCACCCGTAGGCAATTGTTGGCGGTGGTCGGCATACACCATTGAGGCACCCGTGTCCTCAGCTACTGTCAGGAGGCGTGTCAGCGCATGATAGCCGAGCGAGAGTTCAAATCGTTTCGTGTAAAGGAGGATGTATGGGGTAACGATTCGTTCCCCCATCTGTCGGAGTGCCTTCGTTTGGAATGGGTTCTCTATGAGTTGGACGCTGGCTACATTGGCATCGGCGTTCAACGATTCTATTGTCATTTGCCCTTCCTTCTCATTGGCAAAAGGCACAAAACAACTGATTTTTGGCATTTGAGGAGACTTTTTTCAAAAATTTTGCCACAAAGATACGCAAATTTCATCTTTTCATACTATCTTTGCACCAAAATCATCAAAAAAAATTCAACTAACACATTTTTTATCATGAAGAAACTAATCACTTTCGTTGCCACTGCTTGCTTTGCGCTCGCAGCTGGCGCACAATCTCTCTCCGTGACACCCGATGATTGGCATTGGGATAAAGGCACAATCGTCGTTAATACGCCTCAGCGCCCTGCTGGTCAGTCAGATGTGATCGGATTGACGGCTCCCAAACTCGAGACGGTCCGAGTCGCTTTCGTCGGCTTGGGTATGCGTGGACCTGGAGCCGTAGCTCGCTGGACGTATATCCCTGGTGTGCAGATTGTTGCCCTTTGTGATTACGAAGAAGCTCGTGCCGAAGCTTGCCAGAAGTACCTGCGCGAAGCTGGCCTGCCCCCTGCTGCCATCTATTATGGCGAAAAAGGCTACGAGGAAGTGTGCAAGCGCCCTGATGTTGACATCGTCTACGTAGCCACCGACTGGGATCACCATTTCCCCGTTGCCAAATGTGCCCTCGAGAATGGGAAGCACACCGCCATCGAAGTCCCCTCTGCCATGAACCTCGCACAGTGCTGGGAACTCATTGAACTTTCTGAGCGCACGCGCAAGCATTGCATGATCCTCGAGAACTGCTGCTACGACTGGTATGAACTCAATGCCATGAATATGGCACAGCATGGCGTATTCGGCGAAGTCCTTCGTGGCGAAGGCGCCTACATCCACAATCTCGACGACTTCTGGGATTACTACTGGAAGAATCCCGATGGCTCTGATCCCGACAAGCTCGGTTGGCGAATGAAGTACAATATGGAGAACCGCGGCGATGTCTACGCCACCCATGGATTAGGCCCTGTGGCTCTGACGATGAACATCCATCGTGGCGACCGCTTCACCACCCTCGTCGCTATGGATACGAAGGCCGTTCATGGTCCTGACTACGTTGAGGCCAAGACGGGCAAGCGCCCCACCAATTATCGCAACGGCGACCAGACTACCACGCTCATGCGCACCGCCGAGGGTAAGGTCGTAGAGATTCAGCACAACGTCATGAATCCTCAGCCTTACAACCGACTCTTCAAGCTCACGGGCACCAAAGGCTATGCAACCAAATATCCCGAACAGCACTTCGCTCTTGATAAGAGTCAACTCAGTGCCAGTGGCGTAGCTCCAAAGGTCGACGACCTCTCGAGCCATGGTTTCCTGCCGAAGGCAGAGCACGACGCTCTCGTGGCTAAGTACACGCACCCCATTATTAAGAAGTATGGCGAGATGGCTCAGAAAGTGGGCGGACACGGTGGAATGGACTTCTTCATGGACGCTCGTCTTGTCTACTGCCTCCAGAACGGACTTCCCCTTGACATGGACGTCTACGACCTTGCCGAGTGGTGCTGCCTTGCTGAGCTTGGTGCCCTCTCGATGGACAACAACTGCGCCAGCGTAGCCTTCCCCGATTTCACACGTGGTGCTTGGAACAAGGTGCAGGGCTATCAGTTTGCTTGGGCTACGCCCGAGGCTGAGGCTGCATCCGAGGCTGCTGCCCTCAAGAGCACTCAGGCACAGAAGGAGCTCTGTGCAAAGAAGAAGCTCTGGGAAAAGTATGACAAAGAGAAAATCAAGAAGACCAAGAAGATTCATCCCAAGAAGCGCTAATGTTCGCGCATCGTCGTGCCATTCTGGCTTAGGATGTAGTGCATGAGCACGTGACTTTTCCTTCGCTTGGCCTCTCTGGCACACTTCTTGCTTACCTCATAGTAGGGCGCGGCTCTGTCGCGCCTTACTCACTTAAAAAAGAATTGACAACAATGAACGATTACATCGAAGTACACGACAATTACGACCGCGGTAATTACGTCCGCACGACGGCCGACTCCCGCGTCTCGTTCTTCACAGGTGTCATGACACGTGTCTACGCCTGGATGACAGCCGCCCTGCTCATCACGGCAGGCGTGGCCATTTACACAGCTCATAGCCCAGCCCTGCTCAATCTCATTTTTGGTAATGGAGTTTCTCTGCTTGTCCTTTGTGTGGTAGAACTGGCGCTGGTCATCGGTGTCACTTGGGGGATTAATCGTCTCTCGCCAGCGATGGCTACGACCCTCTTCCTCGTCTATTCGGCCATCAATGGTCTGACGCTCGCCAGCATCTTCTTCGCCTACTCCTTGGGCACAATCTATCAGGCGTTTGCTGCTTCGGCACTTACCTTTGGCGCTATGAGCCTGTTCGGCTATACGACCAAGCGTGATCTCTCGGGGCTCGGAGGCATCCTCTTCATGGCG
Organism: Bacteroidaceae bacterium; assembly: GCA_017429525.1. GTDB lineage: Bacteria > Bacteroidota > Bacteroidia > Bacteroidales > Bacteroidaceae > Physcousia. The sequence continues at coordinate 11,956 of JAFROT010000034.1, forward strand.
CTCATCGGACTCATCATTGCCAGCGTCATCAACATCTTCTGGGCCAATTCCACGATGGATGCCATCATTACCTACATTGGTGTCTTCATCTTCGTTGGCCTTACTGCCTACGACACACAGAAGATTAAAGCCATGAGCGCCGCTGCTGAGCAGTATGGCGATGCTGCAGCTCCTGGGCGAGTGGCTGTGATGGGAGCACTCTCTCTCTACCTCGATTTCATCAACCTCTTCCTGTATATCCTCCGTCTTTTCGGACGCAGTAGAGACTAAAATGCTGCCATTTTGGCATAAAAAAGATTAAATGCTTGGCCGTTCGCTCGGCTTTATGTAATTTTGCAGCGCAGTAGCAGCCCCTTGGCCGTCTGCTGCGCTGATATTTTTTATAAAAAAGGTACGCGCGTGCGAGAAGTGCAGGCGCAGATATCTGGGCATATGACAACAGAGACCAACCATAGTAACCCCGTTCTGCTGGGCCTCACGCCTGAGCAACTGCGCGATATCGTAGCCGAGGAGGGCTTGCCCGCCTTTGCGGCTAAGCAGCTTGCCCAATGGATTTACCAGAAAGGCGTCGGCGATTTCCTCGGGATGAGCAATATTAGCATTGCCGCGCGCAAGAAGCTGGCTGAGCATTACGACGTGGGATTCATGGCTCCCGTGGCCGAGCAGCATAGCGTGGACGGCACTGCCAAATATCTCTTTCCTACCCACAGCGGACAGTTCGTTGAGACCGTCTTTATCCCCGATGACGACCGTGGGACTGTCTGTGTCAGTTGCCAGGTGGGTTGCAAGATGGCTTGTCAGTTCTGCATGACGGGGCGTCAGGGCTTTCAGGGGCAACTTACTGTGGCTGACATACTCAACCAAATTTATTCCCTGCCTGAGCGTGAGCGCCTGACGAATATCGTGTTTATGGGGCAGGGCGAGCCGCTTGACAATTTGGATGCCGTTCTTGCAGCCACACGTTTCCTCATGGCCGACTATGGCTGGGCTTGGAGCCCGCGTCGCATCACGGTGTCCACGGTGGGGTTGCGCAAAGGGCTGAAACGCTTCCTCGACGAGAGCCCCTGTCATTTGGCAGTCAGCCTGCACAATCCTTTCCCCGAAGAACGTGCTGCCATCATGCCTGCTGAACGCAGCTATTCAGTTGCTGAGATGCTTGAACTCTTGCGGCAGTACGACTGGACTGGTCAGCGACGTCTCTCGTTTGAGTACATCGTTTTCGGAGGGCAGAACGACAGCAATCGTTATGCTCGCGAACTCGTACGTTTGCTGGATGGGTTGGAGTGTCGGGTTAACCTTATTCGCTGGCATGCATTGCCCGATGAGGCTCGCTTCCATGAGGCTGACGCTACGCGAATGGTTGCCTTCCGCGACTATCTGACGCACCGCAATATCCGTTGCACGATCCGTGCTTCGCGCGGACAAGATATTGATGCTGCATGTGGACTATTGAATACAAAAGAAAAACAAGTGCTATCATGAAGAAATCTCTTTTTCTCATCCTCACGGCGACACTGCTGTTAGCAGCGTGCAAGAAGGAGTTTGTTATCCCACGCGCCAGTGGGCGGCCCTATGAAGTGATGGTCGTGATGAGCGATCAAGCCTGGCAGGCTACCCAAGGGCGGGCCCTCTTTGCTGTGCTTGACACCGATATTCCCGGATTGCCTCAACCCGAGCGCTCATTCCATATCTCGCAGGTTGACCCAAAGCATTTCGATCATGTGCTCAACATCTTCCGCAACATCATCATTGTGGATATCAACAAGCAGATCTACTCGAAGACTTCGATGAAATTCACGCGCGACAAGTATGCCATCGATCAGATCGTGCTGACCATTCAGAGTCCCACGCCCAATGAGTTTGCCGATTTCTGTTTTGAGCACGGACAGGACATCATTGATTTCTTGACGAAGATGGAGATGAACCGCTTGGTCAAGGAGCTGAAGGACAAGTACTCGAAGAAGACTGCCGAACTGGCTCGTGAACTCTTCGACTGCGAATTCCATGCCCCCGATGAGATTAAGAGCTACAAGAAGGGCAAGGACTTTTTCTGGACCTCAAGCAATGGTGCTTCAGGCATGGTCAATATCTGCATGTACAGCTATCCTTACGAGGGCCCCGAGACCTTCAATAAGCAATACGTCCTGGCCAAGCGCGATAGCGTTATGGCCGAGAACATCCCGGGCACACTGCCTACGATGCACATGGCTACGGATACCCTCTGTACTACAGTCAAGCCCATTGTCGTTCACAATCAATATGCCCTCGAGGCACGTGGACTCTGGTATATGGAGAATGATGGTATGGGTGGGCCCTTCGTCAGCCATTCGCGTGTCGACACGACTCGCAATCTGGTCATTGTCGTTGAAGGTTTTGTCTTTGCACCTGAGAAGATGAAGCGCGGACTCATGCGCCGTCTTGAGGGGTCGCTCTACACCCTCAACCTGCCCGATGAACAGACGTCACCCATTGTCACCACGATGGAGGAAGTCGCTGTAACCGCCGAAGACCGCAAGGCGGCAAGGCAGAGGAAATAGGCATTCTGTTCTCAACCTAAGGAACGACTCTCATTGAGAGAAGCAAATATAAACCGATAACTCACCATAAATGTTCAGTAAGATGCTGTCTCACAGCATCTCTAAGCACACACGAATATGAGCAAAATTAAAGTAGGCATCACTCATGGCGACCCTAATGGCATTGGCTATGAGGTTATACTGAAGACATTCGCAGATCCTGCTATGATGGATTTGTGCACCCCCATTATCTATGGCTCTCCTAAGGTGGCCAGCTACCATCGCAAGAGTCTTGATCTCCAGACTAATTTCGCAACGGTCAATTCGGCTAACGACGTGCGCGAGGACAGCCTTAATCTCATTCACTGTTGCGCTGATGAGGTCAAAATCGACCTGGGACAGCCAACTGAGGAGGCTGGCAAGGCGGCTTATGATGCACTGGAGCGTGCAGTGAAAGACTGGCGCGATGGTCTCATCGACGTCATCGTGACTGCCCCCATCAACAAAAGCTCCATTCAGGGTGATGCATTCCATTTTCCGGGTCACACCGAATACATTCAGGATCGGGTGGGAAGAGAAGGCCAGAAGGCGCTGATGATTCTGATGAACGAGCGCATACGCGTAGCCCTCGTCACCACTCACCTGCCTATCAGCAAGGTAGCTGCAGCCGTCACTGAGGAGGCTGTACTTGAGCGTCTGCGCACATTCCACCACTCCTTACAAGCTGACTTCGGTATCTCCAATCCTCGTATTGCCGTTCTCTCCTTGAACCCTCATGCAGGCGAGGATGGTTTGTTGGGCAGCGAGGAAAACGACGCTATACGCCCAGCCTGCGAGAAGGCTGAGGCAGAGGATATCATTGCCTATGGCCCCTTCGCAGCCGATGGCTTCTTTGGCACACGCGCCTATGAGCACTACGATGGTGTGCTGGCCATGTACCACGATCAGGGATTGGCACCTTTCAAACTTCTGGCTATGGATGATGGCGTCAATGTCACGGCAGGGCTGGACATCGTACGCACCAGCCCCGACCATGGAACGGGCTATGACATCGCAGGCAAGGGTGTGGCCAGCGAGAACTCCTTCCGTCAGGCCATCTATGCGGCGATAGACATCTTCCGTAATCGCCAGGCATGGAATGAGGCCCATCAGAATCCGTTGCAGAAGCTATATGTCGACAAGCGCGACAAGAGCGAGCGTGGCTGAATCGTCAGTCCATCCCTTCTGTCTATACGATCCATTTATCCGTCAGTCTATCTATTCTGTCATCCGTCTTCTTTTGTGTAAGTCGTGGCTTAGCCACGACCAATAGCAATTGATATGAACGCCAAAGATCTGCAACCCATCAAGCAACGCTACAATATCGTAGGCAACTGCGAAGCGCTGAATCATGCGCTCGACACAGCCCTGCAGGTAGCTAAGACCGACCTCTCAGTGCTCATTACGGGCGAGAGTGGCGTCGGTAAGGAAATCATTCCACGCTTGATCCACGATAACAGCCTCCGCCGATTGCGTAAGTACTTTGCCATCAACTGCGGAAGCATTCCCGAGGGAACCATTGACAGCGAACTCTTCGGACATGAGAAAGGGGCCTTTACCGGAGCCATTGGCGAGCACGAGGGGTATTTCGGCGCCGCTGATGGCGGCACGCTCTTCCTCGATGAGGTGGGCGAACTACCCCTGAGCACACAGGCTCGCCTCCTTCGCGTGCTCGAGTCGGGCGAGTATATTCGTGTCGGCTCAAGCGAAGTGAGGAAAACCAATGTACGAATAGTCGCGGCGACCAACGTGAATATTCAAGCAGCTATACGCGACGGCAAGTTCCGCGAAGACCTATTCTATCGTCTGAACACGATTCCCATTAAGATGCCTCCGCTTCGCGAACGTGGCGATGACATCATCCTCCTGTTCAAGAAGTTCGCGATGGAGATTGCTGCCAAGTATCAGATGCCGGAGCGCATCACCCTCTCGCCTGATGCCGAGGAGGTGATGAAGCGCTACAAGTGGCCTGGCAATATTCGTCAGCTCAAGAACCTCACTGAGCAGATGTCTATCCTCATGCGCGACACGCGAGTGGTCACGCCCGAGGTGCTCTCCGAATACGAGATCTGGCCTACCATCGAAGAGAAAGGGGGCTTGGTTCGTGTCGGGCGCATGGGAGCCGATGATCACAACTATGCCTCCGAACGCGAGTTGCTCTTTCAGATGATCAACGCCCTCCACCGTGAGGTCAGCGACCTCAAACAGCAGCTTTCTTCCATGTCTGTGCCTCATACCTATCCGTCCTCCCATGGCATCACACGCCCTGCGGTTGTGCCCATGGATGTAACGGATGCACCGTCTGCGTCGCCAACGACTGCTACACCCTATATCACTCCTCAGCGTCCGGCAGAGCCAATTGCTCATCATGACGCGACGCCCTTTGCCGAGGAATATGTCGAAGAGACGCTGTCCATTGAGGAACAGGAGAAGCGACTGATCATCAAGGCGCTTGAGAAAAATCATGGCCGTCGCAAGAAGGCTGCCGAAGAACTTCACATCAGTGAGCGTACGCTTTATCGTAAGATTAAAGAGTACGGACTTGAAGAGATGTAATTAATCCGAAACGCGAGAAATGAATTTAAATCAATTGAATCGCAGGTTTGCCCATGCATGTGAGGGTGGGGGAAGAAGCATTTTGCGCTGCTCGCTTCTCCTTCTGTTAGTCTGCCTTACCTCCTGTGCCATCAGCTACAAGTTCAATGGTGCCAGCATCGACTACACCAAGACCAAGACCATTCAACTTGATCCGTTCCCGATTCGTTCGGCATACGTCTGGGCGCCCATGCAAGCGATTTTCAACAATCGACTGACAGATATCTTTGCCCAGCAGACTAAGTTGAGGCAGGTGAAACGCGGTGGCGATCTCGTTATCGCAGGCGAGATTACGGGCTTTGACCAGTTCAACAAAGGCGTGGGCAGCGATGGCTACAGCTCCCAGGTGCAGCTGAAGATGACGGTCAACGTACGCTTTACGAACAACAAGAACCACAAGGAAGACTTCGAACGCCAGTTTACAGCCACTACAGAGTATGATGCCACGCAGCAACTCATCAACGTTCAAGAGGAATTGGTCACCCAGATGACTAAGGACATCACCGACCAGATCTTCAATGCCACGGTGGCCAACTGGTAAGCTACACTCGCCATTCGTGGCCATCCATTATCGCTATGCAACCCCTATCGACTTACATCCAACATCCCGAACTGCTTGACGCCGAGGCTGTCAAGGATTTGCAGTCGCTACTCGAACAGCACCCGGCGTTCCAGACGGCGCGCCTGCTCATGCTGCGAGGACTCTTTCAGCTGCAGGACGAGCGCTTCGGCCTCGAACTGCGTAAGGCAGCCATCTCTATGCCTGATCGTCGCCGCCTGTTCGAACTCTTTGAGGGTAATCACTTCCTCAGTGGCGACCCGTCGACTGCCTCGCCAGTTGCAGAGGAGGCATCGCCCGATTTGCCCGCCACCGACCGCACACTCTCGCTCATCGACAGCTTCCTCCAGCAGCGCCCTGAGACCACTACGACCAGGCGTATGCATCCCGCTGATGCTACGGTCGACTACACCTCCTACCTGCTCCAGCTCGACGATGCTGTGGTTGATGACGAAGCTCCACGAGAGCCTCTCGACACAAAGCCTGCCGCTGAGGTTACTGCATCCACAGAGCCTTCGATAGGCAGCGAAACGCTCAAGGCCGTCAAGGCAAGAGAAAATGTTTTACAACCTTCGCCTGCTCAAGCGGTTCCCGCAAACGGCGATGCTGAAGCCGACGACGAAGTCGTAGATGAACACGAAATAGAGCCTTCGGAAGCCTATTTTACCGAGACTTTGGCACGAATTTACATCAAACAGGGCAAATATGCTAAGGCAATTGAAATTATTCGGCGAATAAGTTTGCTTTATCCACAAAAAAACCGTTACTTTGCAGACCAAATCCGATTCCTCGAGAAAATACTCATTAACGAACGGAACCAAAACAGAGAATAATAACAAATAAAAATATTAAACAAAATGTACAACTTATTAGTTATCCTTGTAGTCATTGCATCCATCTTCATGTGTCTCATCGTGCTCATTCAGGAGTCTAAGGGAGGCGGTCTTGCCAGCGGTTTTGCCAGCGGTAATCAGGTGATGGGTGTTCGCAAGACTACTGATGTCATTGAGAAGCTCACTTGGGGCTTGGCCGCTGCTATGGTCATCTTCAGTGTCCTCTCCGTGTTCTTTATCCCGCGTGCAGCCAGCGAGTCGTCCGTCATGGAAGGCATCGCCACTGAGCAGAAGGCTACAGCACCCACCAATCTTCCCGGCATTCCTGCTACGGATGTTCAGGAGACACCGGCTGCTGATGCTCCCGCAGCTCCTGCTGAGGCACCTGCTGAGGCTCCCGCGAACTAAGCACCGCGCTTCATGATCGGACTTGACATCAAACGTACAGCCTCGACGTTCGTCTTGGCCATGATAGCGCTGACCCTGCAGGCCAGCGCTTTCGTTTTACCGTCCCATGCGTCGGTGGCCCTGTCGGTCGATTCGCATGAGGACGAAGTTGTGCTGACAGCCGTCTCGCTCTTGCAGACGGATGTCATGCGCGTTCTTGGCTCTACGCTCACCGTTGAGGAGCGTGGCGCGCAAATTCTTGTGGGCAGTGTCAACGGCCCCTCTGCCAAGCGGCTGGCGCGTACGGATGTCGACCTTTCATGGCTGCGCGATCGTGCGCAAGCCTTCGTCCTGGCGGTTGCTCCGTCAGGGCAGCTGGTCATCGCGGGAAGCGACCCAGCTGGTACGGCCTATGGTGTCATCGAACTTTCGCGCCTTTTGGGCGTCTCGCCATGGGAATGGTGGGCTGATGTGGATCCTGAGCCGAGGTCACAGCTACTCCTGCAGGAAGGCTTTGTCACGCGCCAAGAGCCGTATGTCCCCTTCCGTGGCATCTTCATCAACGACGAGGATTGGGGGCTTCAACCCTGGGCCTCGATCACCTATGAGCCCAATCCGTTGCATGCCATCGGCCCGAAGACGACCGAGCGCATCTTCGAACTCATGTTGCGTCTGCGCGCCAATCTCTATTGGCCGCCCATGCATGAGTGCACGCGCCCGTTCTTCCTCACTGAGGGGTGCCGCGAGTTGGCTGCGCGTTATGGCATCTATCTGGGTTCCAGCCACTGCGAACCCTTGGCATGTAATGCAGCAGGCGAGTGGGCTGTGCGCGGTCAGGGCGACTACAACTGGATGACCAATCGTCAGCGAGTGCTCGATTTCTGGGAGGAGCGTGTCAGCCAGACCTCTCATCAGCCGATGGTCTACACCCTGGGCATGCGAGGACTCCACGACGGTTCCATGCAAGGCGTCACGGGTGTCGACGAGCAGCGCGAGGCGCTCCAAGATGTCATCACCGCCCAACGTTCGCTCTTGGGCAAGTATCTCGGCAAGTCGCTCTATACGATTCCGCAGGTGTTCATTCCCTACAAGGAGGTCCTCGATGCCTACAAGTCGGGTCTTCACGTTCCCGATGACGTCACGCTCATGTGGACTGATGACAACTATGGCTACATCCGTCATTTCCCCGATGAGCGCGAGCGTGCCCGTTCGGGGGGCAACGGCGTCTACTATCATGTCTCCTATTGGGGGCGTCCTCACGATTATCTCTGGTTGGGCACGGCTAGTCCGTTCCTCATGTTCCAGCAACTGTCTGAAGCTTACTACCACGGTGCTAATCGCATGTGGGTGCTCAATGTAGGCGACATCAAACCTGCCGAGTACCAGCTTTCACTCTTCATGGATATGGCTTGGAACCTCGACAGCGTGCGCCTCATGAGTGTAGGACGGCACATTGAAGAGTTCATTGCACAGAATGTCAGTCGCGACATCGCACGTCTGGCCTCCATCTATCTCAAGGAGCACTATCATCTGGCTTTCCAACGCAAGCCCGAGCACATGGCCGTCACACGTGTCGAGGAGCCGCAGTCGGACAACTATAATTGGAATATCGTTCACGACCTGCCTTGGAGCGAGGCGCGTATTCGCCATCGCCTCACGCGCTACGACAAACTACAGCACAACGTCCAGTGGATAGCCGACAGCGTTCGCAAGGCTCATCCTACTCGCTACGACGCCTTCTTCCAACTTGTTGAGTATCCTATCATGGCAGCTGCCTTGCAGAGTGAGAAGTATCTCTGTGCGCAACTTGCCCGCCATGGTAAGTCCTACCTCTCGCGCGAAAACGTCCTGCAGACGTGGCGTCGCAGCGATGCCGCTCACAACCGCATTCAGGCACTCACGCTTCAGTACAACGCACAGCGAGGAGGCAAGTGGCAGGGTATCATGAATTCCAATCCCCGCCAACTCACCGTGTTCCAGCCCGTCATGCGCACGCAGACCACGGAACCCCTGATGGCTGACATCCCCAATATAGCCACTTTCTATGGTGCCAGCTACAACACGTCCTCCTTCTCGGGCTCTACGGTTCTCGATCCCGTGCTCGGCCTTGGTGCCAGCATCCGGGCCATGCCTGTGCCCAAGAACTGCCACGTGTCCTATAACTTCGCCTACAACTTCGGAACACAGAAGAGTGTGACGGTGGTCATACACATGCTTCCCACGCATCCCATCAACGAGCAGCAACGTTTCACGCTCTCGCTCGACGGCTCTCAGCCTCAGACTTTTACGTATGCTACAGTGGGGCGTAGCGAGCAGTGGAAACAAAATGTGCTACAGAATTATGCTGTCGTGACGGCCACGCTGCCCATCAGTCGCGTTGCGGGGCAGCACGAACTCCGTTTCGAAGCTCTCGACGATGGCGTTGTCGTCGACGAGATCTTCGTCAGGAAGTAGTTCTTAATATCGTTAAATCATTAAATCATTCCATACAATCGTGTTTGAAAATCTATCAGAACGCCTCGAACGATCCTTCAAGATATTGAAGGGCGAAGGCAAGATTACAGAAATCAACGTCGCCGAGACCCTCAAGGACGTTCGTCGTGCCCTCCTCGACGCCGACGTCAACTATAAGGTAGCCAAGCAGTTCACTGACACGGTCAAGCAGAAAGCCCTTGGCCAGAACGTGCTCACGGCCGTCAAGCCGCAGCAGATGATGGTCAAGATTGTCCACGACGAGCTGGCACTCCTCATGGGCGGCGAGACCTCTGAGCTCGAACTCAAAGGCCATCCCGCTGTCATCCTCATGGCAGGTCTCAATGGCGCAGGTAAGACCACTTTTGCCGGCAAGCTTGCCAATATGCTCAAGACCAAGCGCCAGCGCCATCCGTTGCTTGCTGCCTGCGACGTCTATCGCCCCGCAGCTGTCGAGCAGTTGCGTGTCCTTGGCGAGCAGATCGGTGTACCCGTCTACATGGAACTTGACTCTCAGGATCCTGTTCAGATCGCTCTCAATGCCATCCATGAGGCTAAGGCCAAGAGCTATGACACGGTCATCGTCGATACGGCTGGTCGACTGGCTATTGACGAGAAACTCATGCAGGAGATTGCGGCCATCAAGGCTGCCATTAATCCCGACGAGACGCTCTTCGTCGTGGACGCGATGACGGGTCAGGATGCCGTCAACACGGCTAAGGAATTCAACGACCGTCTCGATTTCACGGGTGTAGTCCTCACCAAACTCGATGGCGACACCCGCGGTGGCGCTGCCCTCTCCATCCGTACTGTGGTCGACAAGCCCATCAAGTTTGTCGGCACAGGCGAGAAGATGGAGGCCATCGATCCCTTCCATCCTGCACGTATGGCCGACCGCATCCTCGGCATGGGCGATATCGTCAGCCTTGTTGAGCGTGCCCAGGAGCAGTACGACGAGGAGGAAGCACGTCGCCTGCAGAAGAAGATCCAGAAGAATCAGTTCGACTTCAACGACTTCTACAGCCAGATTCAGCAGATCAAGAAGATGGGTAACATCAAGGATCTCGCTTCGATGATTCCTGGCGTAGGCAAAGCGCTCAAAGACGTCGACATCGATGACGATGCTTTCAAGAGCATCGAAGCCATCATCCTCTCTATGACACCCAAGGAGCGCACACATCCCGAGCTGCTCAACACCAGCCGACGTCGCCGCATCGCAGCAGGCTCCGGCACAGACATCGCTGCCGTCAACCGTCTCATCAAGCAGTTCGACCAGACGCGCAAGATGATGAAGATGGTCACCAATCCCAAGATGGCACAGATGATGGCCAAGATGCCGAGAAGGTAAACAAAGAGAATGACATTTCTAATGAAGAATGACGAATGTCGAATGACGAATAAGAATTACCTTCAGGACTTGCAGGTAACTTGTATTCGTCATTCTCCAAGTGTGGAGCATCCCTTTCTTCAAGTGTGAAGCGTCGCTTTGCGCCGAGCGGGGCCGAGCGCCGAGCGAAGCGAGATTCGTCATTCAATTTGATTCGCCACTCGTCATAAAAAGATTTATGATAACAGCATATATATAATTTACTATTTACTATGGAAAAGAATACATCCAGTCAGAAGGATTTTGCTCCCTCCCTACAAGGGAGGGCGGGGGGAGGGTCCTCTTTAATCGACGGTAAAGCCACAGCCACAACCATCAAGGCTGAAATCAAGCAGGAAGTGGAGCGTATCGTTGCCGCTAGCGGCAATCGTCCTCACTTGGCAGCTATCCTCGTGGGGCACGACGGAGGCTCAGAGACCTACGTAGCTAATAAGGTACGCGCGTGCGAGGAGTGCGGATTCCGCAGCACCCTCCTCCGCTTCGAGGACGACATCACCGAAGCCGAACTCCTCGAGCAGGTGAACCGCCTGAATGTCGACCCCGATATCGACGGCTTCATTGTGCAGCTTCCCCTGCCGCGTCACATCGCCGAGCAGCGCGTCATCGAAGCGATCGACTATCGCAAGGATGTCGACGGCTTCCATCCCATCAACGTCGGTCGCATGGCCATCGGTCTGCCTGCCTTCATCTCCGCTACGCCCAAGGGCATCCTCGAGTTGCTGCGCCGCTACCATGTCCAGACCTCAGGTGCGAAATGCGTCATCCTGGGCCGTTCCAACATCGTCGGCAAGCCTATGTCGCAACTGATGATGCAGAAAGGTGTCGACGCTACCGTCACCGTCTGCCACTCCCGTTCCAAGACATTGAAAGAGGAGTGCCGCGCCGCCGACATCATCATCGCCGCCATCGGGCAGCCCGCCTTCGTCACGGCAGATATGGTTAAGCCTGGCGCCGTCATCATCGACGTCGGAACGACGCGTGTGCCCGACGCTACCCGCAAGAGCGGTTTCCGTCTGCAGGGCGACGTCGACTTCCAGGCCGTGGCACCCCTCGCCTCGCAGATCACTCCCGTTCCCGGTGGCGTAGGTCCCATGACCATTTGCATGCTCATGCAGAACACGCTGGCAGCCGCTAAGCACGAATATTACGATTAAACTGAAAAAAGTGGGGCGAAAGTTTGGTCGTTTCAGCAGAAAGCCGTACCTTTGCACCCGCAAAAGCCGATAAGCAGGCTCGTGAGCCCGCATCCCGGCTGGAGCGCATAGCTCCAACATGGTGACTATAGTTCAGTTGGTTAGAGCGTCAGATTGTGGTTCTGAATGTCGTGGGTTCGAGTCCCACTAGTCACCCTCCATCCTCCCTCCCCGAAATCCCCGCAAGCACCTTTTTAGCTTGTGGGGATTTCACTTTTTTACTGAGAAAAGGTAATGTTTCACACGAAATGTCGGAGCGCTACACCATGCTGCTGACATCGTATTCTCTTACATATTGAAGGCGCCGTAGTATTTTGCTTGTTTTTGCCTTCACGCTTTCACTTTACGCCTAATGTATTGGCTATTAGCGAGTTAATGGTGAAGGATGGGGTGAAGGATAGGGTGAAGGGTGAAAGCAGAAACGCGGATTTAGGGCTGAGTCTCAGAATTGAATTGGATGGGAAAACGGGGCGTTTTTCTTGTGTATATTCAAGAGCACAATCGGGCATAGTTGGGCGTTCTCAGCTGACTATTCAACTGTCATCATGTGAGCAGTTGGTAAAGGCTGTCTCACCAATGAGACTGGGTCACGCGAATATTCGCAAAGGGCTTTACATATAGACGCAAAGGGCTACGCGTATATTCCTTCAGGGCTGCGCGTATGGTCGTGGGAGATGTCGTGAGTGGGCTTGCCGTCGTGATTGAGAGCTTGTGGGGTAATGCTTGGGTGGGGTGGGATTGGGAGTGCAGGGAGGAGGGTAGACATCGAAAACAGATATAGTCGAGAATCGGGTAATCGGCCCGAAAAGGCGGGTTATCCTTCACCCTTCACCTTGTCTTTCACCGCATCTTTCACCTCTATGCGGTTGTTTTACAGATGAGTAGACGCGCGGTGAAGGCGTGAAGGATAATTTGTGGTAATTCGTTAGGTAAAATTGGTTTCAGAGGGAGCTGGGCTGAGAAGTTGATGAACTGGCAGAGGTGCTCGTGAACGAAAACTCCCGGCGGTCGGGGAGGTGACCGTCGGGAGTTGTGCGGGAGTGAGCGCTCGGGAGAATGGGCTCTGAGGAGCGTGCTCGGGTGGAGCGCTCGTGGGATAGCTTAGGCGAATGCTTTATTCCTTCTTTCCGTTGAGGGAGTAGATGAAGGTCTTGTTCTGAGCGGTTTCGGGGATGATGTTGCCGCTCTTGTCCTGATACTTGGTGAGCTTGCCGCAGATGACGACTTGGTCGCCGACTTGGATCTGGGTATCGCCCTCGACCCATTTGCGATTGCCGAGGTAGAGGGTGCGATAGACGTAGAACTGGTCGTTGGCGGGGTCTTCGTCGGTGGCAATGTAGAAGGAGGCGTTGCCGTATTGGGCGTTGAAGAGGTTCTTCTCGGGGTTGTCAATGCGGACAATCTCGCCTTCGATGTAGTAGTCGTCTTCGGTTGTCTGACCGACCTCGAGGTTGTCGTTGATGAAGGCGATGGCCTCGTCGGCGTTGAAGGGACGGAGACGCGAGCCTGGGCCGGCAGCCTTGCGGGAAACGATGTAGACATTGCCGCTGAACTCGGGCGTGAAGGAAGCGTTGTCGCGTGTGAAGTTAACCAGCTTACCACAGATGATGACTTCGTCGCCTACGGCAATCTCATCCTCGGAGACGAACTTCTGGTTGTCGAGCGAGTAGGAACGATAGCAAGTAAGGGCGTTGTCGTCGGAGCCGTCGTCGCTGATGTTGAAGGTGGCGTTGCCATAGCCTGAAGTTGTCCCGTCAGGTCTTGTTATAAGAGGGCTTACTTCCTTGATACTTGAAATGTAGCCGCGTGCGTAGTAAATGATGCCGTCGGATGTGCTGCCGATTTCCTTACACTTGGCGATGGCTTCTTCGACGGTGAAGGGATCGTCAGGTGTTTGCCCATGAGGCAGGGTGAAGGCGTCTTGCTTGAGCGTCCAGGCGATGGTGCTCTCGCCGCTGGCGTTGCTGGAACTGAAGTTGATGACAACCTTGCGACCCTCGCCGGTGTTGGGTGCCACGCGAAGGTGTACGATGGCGGTGTCGGCGGGGTTCGTCTCGTTGAAAGTAGGTACGCCGGCGACGTAGTCCTCGCCCTGTATGGAAACCCAATCACAGTCAGCGGGCAGTTGTGCGTAAGCGCCGCTTCCCTTGTAGGCGAGCTTGACGTCGATGTCAGCACCTTCGATGCCGACAGTCTGCTCGGGAGTGACTACTTTCAGCAGCGATTTTACGACTTTCACCACAGTAGCATCTACCAGTTCAACGGTGCCGTTGTAGACCTGTTTGGGACCCTCGAGGGTGACGATGTCGCCCATTTCTATGCCCCATCCGGTGGGCCCGTCGAGCGGATTGTTGCCTTTCTTGCCGTCTTTGTCGAAGATGCCGTAGATGTAGACGGTTCCGGTCTCGTCGGTGATATCGAAGTTGCCGTATTGTGCTCCTGCGATGCGTGTTACGGTACCGGTCACGCGGTAGGTCTTGCCTTCCGGGCCGTCGATGATGTCCTTGCAGGTAGCGTCAGAGGCTTCCATCGAACCTTGGCGCACGATCAGGAATTGTTTGTCGATGCCCGTGCTGATGCGCAGCTCGGTCTCGCGTCTGCCATTGGTGCCCTCTGCGTGGAACGTCACCGTGGTCTCGCCAGCTTCGCCTGCGAGCTTGTCGGCTGTGAGCCAGGCGGGCAGGGCCGCATAGGTGGTGTCGCGGGTGCCGTCGTCGTTGCGGGTAATGGTCATGAACAAGTCGTCGAAGGCCCAAGCGCCTCGAGCCTTCACGGTGATGCTTGCATCACCGCCCTCCTGGGGGATACTGACGTAGGTCTGGTCGATGACGATGCTGCCGAGCGGGTCGATGGTGTTCTCGTCGGAACAACCGATGGCGAGCAATGCGGCCAGCGCCAGATTGAATATATGTCTTAGTTTCATAATTGAATTGTCGTTTTGCGTTTAACGTTTAGCGCTTAACGTATGGTGAATTAAGCACTATGAATTATGAATTGATGATGAATTAGTTGAAGATGTAGCGTACACCGATGCTTGCGTACCAGCACTGACCGATATTGCCTCGATAGGGAATGAAGGTCTTGGTGTCTCTGTTGACAGCTGAAGGGGTAGAGAATACGGGATAGCCCTCGGCATCGGTGGTCTCATACTTGAGTATGCGGCCGCTGTTGAGTGCGGGGTTCATGTATTTGCTTACGCCCCATGAGGAGTTGAAGAGGTTGAGCACGTTCTTGACGTCGAAGCCGAGCTGGAGGGTGTTCTTGGTCTTACCGGCCTTGACGGTGAAGTCGTGCTTGTAGCCGATGTCTACGCGGTGTACCCAGGGGCTATACACGCTGTAGCCTTCGGCATACTCGCCCTGGTGCTTGCTCAGGTAGGAGTCGGCATGTACGAAATCCATGAATCGTGTCTGGTCGTTGAGCGAGGCGAAGCGGAACTGCCCGCTCTGCACTTCCTGGTCGGTAGGAATGTAGAGCGCATCGTAGCTGTAGCCGTCGCCGTTCATGTCGTTGACCATGAGGTAGGATTCATTGTAGCCTCCGCGCCAAGTCTCGTAGAAGATGCTGTAGTGGTTGCCGCTCTTGTCGTGCAGCGTAGCGCTGGCGATGAAACGGTCGGGGGTGACGTATTCCGAATTGTGGAGGTGCAGGTTGTTCGGTCCGAAGGCGTTGGGCACATAGGTGAAGGCGCTCTCGGCATTGGAGCCGGGCAGACCGGTGAGCTCCTTACGCACGGTGTGAGTGTAGGCAGCCATGAGGCTCATCCACTTCGTGGGCTCTGCGTTCAGGGTGATATTGGTCATCCAGTGGTAGCCTTTGTGGGTATTCTCCAACACAAAAGCCTTGTTGCCTGTGCGGAAATCGCTGGGATAGATAGCACGGCTGTCGGCTCCGTTCCATCGTGCGAATCCCTCGACGGGCATAATGCTCCAGTCGGTGAGGGTGACGGCATTGATGGTCTTCTCAAACAGACCTTCTACGCTCACGGTGAAGGGGAAGCTGACGGGCAGCTGATAGTCGAGTGCGAGTGTGGTCTTCCATACGGAATGCATCTTGAAGTTCTTGTCTACGCCCTGGATGGTGCTGGGTACCACGCCGTCCTCGGGACGTACGGTCTGCGGGAATCCCATGGCAGCCAGCTTCTGCTGGAGTGCAGCTGTGGTGGCCTGTCCCTTATCGTTGGTGACCAGTCCGCCGGCGAATTGGTTCATCACGGCTGCCATGTCGGCATAGTTCTCCTTGACGGCATCGGGCAGGTTCTTGTAGGAAGTGCTTGCGCCGAGATAGGCCTGGTATTGCAGCATACCGCCGTTCGTAGGCATATTGGTGAAGAATACGAGGGGGAGACGGCCAGAGAAGATGCCTGTACCTCCGCGGAGCTTGAGGCTGTTGTTGCCGAACGCATCCCACGTGAATCCCACGCGAGGCGAGAAGATGATGTTGGCCGACGGCCACTTACCGGTATCGATATAGCGGTTGTTGCCGTTCCTGTCAGGGTAGCCGACCTTCTGTATAGCCGCGTTGGTCATGAGGTCTTTGTTGTTGAAGATGAGGTCGTCGATGCGCAGGCCGTAAGTGAGTTTGAAGCGGTCGGTGATGTTCCAGTCGTCTTGGGCATAGATGCCGAGCTTGTTGTAGCGGACGCGTGAGGCGGGCTTGCTCTCGCCGTCGTATCCGTAGGTCATGCAAACCACGTCGGGGGTGACGCCGTCCATGAAGTCTTCAATGCTCTTGTAGCGGTAATAGCCCGAACCGAATCGCATGTATTGGTTGTCGTCCATCTGGTATTCGTAGCTCAGACCGGCCATGATCTTATGGCTGCCTAAGTAGAAGTTCACGTCGTCCTTGACGTTGACCGAAGTGGAGTGCACGGCATTGTTCCATGTGAAGAGCTCGTAGCCCAGGCTCATGTATTGTGCATTGTTTCCGGTGCCGTCTTGGATGTCGATGAAGGGGAATTCACTTGAGTTGCTCGAGCGGATGTCGTCTTTCTTGGCAAAGGCTACAAGCAGCTGGTTGGAGATGTTGTCGGTGAGTCGGCTGTTCAGGTCGAGTGAAGCCGAGTGGACGAGGTTGTCCATGCCGTACATGGAATTGGCGAAGACCATGGAGTATTGCGACGAGCGTCCGTAGGGCGACACAGGTCCTCCGTTCATGGAAGTGGCGCTGGGCGTGTTCCAGAATCTGTTCTTGGTATAGTTGTAGCGTGCGGCCAGGTGGTGGCGGTCGGTGATGTTCCAGTCGATGCGTGCCAGCACCTTGTAGTTGTTCTCGTCGGCGGGGAAGTTGGTGTAAGAACCGGTGTCATAGCCGTAGCGTGAACGCACGAAGTCAGAGACGCGCTGCATGTCGTCTTTACTTGTGCGGGAGATGTAGTTGTCAGGGTCGGCCACGCCGTCATCCGATGCGCGCCAGCGGTTGGCAACAGTAGGCTTCTTCACCACCTCGCCGTTGACGAAGAAGAAGAGCTTGTCCTTGATGATGGGGCCGCCGAAGGTGAAGCCGTAGGTGGTGGTGCGGTCCTTGTCGCGTGCGGTGGCAATCTGCTCGTGATCCACGGCGCTGCCTCGCATGTTCTCGTTGCGGTGATAGACGTAGGCCGAGCCCTTGAACGTGTTGGTACCGCTCTTGGTGATGGCGTTGATGCCGCCGCCGATAAAGTTGGTCTGGCGCACATCGTAGGGCGATACTACGACTTGCAGTTCCTCGATGGCATCAAGGCTGATGGGGTTGTCGCCTCCGGGCAGCTTGTCAGTGAGGCCGAAGTCGTTGTTGAAGTTGGCACCGTCGACGGTGAAATTGGCCATCTTGCCGTTGCTGCCGGCGAAGCTCATGCCATTGCCGCCGTAGGGCGAGAGGCGTGTGATGTCGGTGATGGAGCGGCTGATGGTGGGCATGTTCATCAGCTGGTCGTTGCTGATGTTGGTAGAGGCACCCGTGCGCTCGGCCGAGAACTTCGTAGCCTTCTCGGTGATGACCACCTCAGAGAGCTCGCTGGCATTCTCCTCGAGCCATACGGTGAGGTTGTACGTCTCGCCCAGCACGAGTTGGATGTTGCTGAGCCTCTTCGGCTGGAAACCGATGTAGGACACCGTGACGGCGTAGGGACCGCCTGGGCGCATGCCTTGGAGGTTGAATCGTCCGTCGGTGTTGGTCACTGCCTGGTAGCGCGTGCCCGAGGGCTCGTGTACCACCTGAACGTTGGCGCCGATGACGCTTTCGCCCTTGGCATTGTCGAGCGTCACGCGGCCGCTCATGCCCGACGTCGTCACCTGAGCCACAGCACTGGCACACGCCAGCACCACGGCTGCCATCAGGAAGAAAATTCGTTTCTGCATAATGATGTGATAAGGGGTTAATGATTAGGAATTGTGTATAAAGATCTGATTTGAAGTCGTCTATGGGCTCGTCTGGAGCCTCGGTAAGTGTGAATATATGTTTTCTCGGAGGCAAAGATACATAAAAGAGTTCAAACTTTTTGTGCTTTCCGTGAATATTTTTAAAAAAAGGTTTACCTTTGTGCCCGCAAACATTGAACGCCTTATGAATCGGATACTGAAACTGATGACTGCGAAGCCAGCTCGACAGGTGTTGGCGGCCTCATGTGTGTTCCTGCTGGCGTGCATGGCCTGTACGTCGCGAGGAGGTGGCGACGGCGATGAGGTAGGGCACAAGCCTGCGTCGAAGGGACAGCCCTTCGAGATGGTCGTCATCATCCCCGAACAACTTTATGCGGGCGAGGTCAAGGACTCGCTCGACGAGGTGCTGCGCTGCTCCACGCCTGTGCTGCCGCAGCATGAGCCGCTGTTCCGCCTGAACATGGTGTGGAGCGACGGCAACCTGACGACGTGGCGGACCTTCCGTGAGCGTTTCGTCGTCGAATTGAATCGTCGTGCTGCGCGTCCCGACATCGGCGTGGCCCGCAATGCGATAGCCATTCCGCAGTTGGAGGTGAGGGTCGTGGCACGTTCTACACACGAGTTGGCCCTCCTGCTCGGGCAGCAGAAGGAGCGCCTGCGCGACCTCTTCGTGGAGCAAGAGCTCGACTACATGGCAGCCAACCTGCGGCGTAAGTACAGCCGATCGACGGCCGAGGCGCTGCAGGCACTGGCCAATCACACCATCTGCGTGCCTCCCGGCTTGAAAGCCTCGAAGCAAGCTAAGGATTTCCTCTGGACGGGAACCAACCTCAACGACCGCGACCAGAACTTCGTCTTCTACACCTATCCGTGGGATGGCCGTCCGCTCTCGTCCGAACAGTTCGTGCAGAAGCGCGACAGTGCGCTCCGTGCCAACATCCCCGGCTCACGGCCCGACCAGTGGATGCAGACATCGCGGATGCCAGCCGGTGCCGGCGCATCGCCAGGAGCAGATGGCGTGTCGGCGGATGAGGCTGCTTCCTCGTCAGTTCCAGCTTCTTCTGCTGCCAAATCAACGGCCTCTCGTCCGCTCATCCTTGCGCGCACGCGTACCTTAAATGATTGCGTCGTCCAGGAAGTCCATGGGCTTTGGGAACTGCACAACGGAGCCCTCGGCGGCGCTTTCGTCTCGGTGGAGCGCATCGACACGGCTGCCCAGCGCGTCCTCGTGACCGAAGGCTTCATCTATTCTCCCCATTCGCCCAAGCGCAACATTATGCGCGAGATGGAAGCCGCCCTCCGCACCTTCGAGTAGTAGGCCTGCGAAGGCAGAAGGCGACGAATAGCCGCTCCGTCATCGTTCTTGACTTTGAATTTACGTTCAGAGTCGTAGCTCTCGTATCCGTTATCATTAGCCCTGCACTGCATCGGCCCAGTTCTCATATTCGTTAACGTTATCAAACCCTCTCGTTCTTGATATAGATTAATGCGACTGCACAAAAAATAACTTTCTGTGCAATTTGTTTGGGGCTTTCACACTTTTGCCGTACCTTTGCCGGCGATTTACAACAGATTCATCACAGAATCGCACAAATCGAAAAGAATATGAAGAAAACAAAACTCTTTCTGTTGACCGCCCTCACGATGGCTTCGACCACCGCTTTTGCAGGCGGCTATCTGACCAACACAAACCAGAATGCAGCTTTCGGCCGTAATCTCTCGCAAGAAGCGATGATCGATGTCATGGCCACGTACGCGAACCCCGCCGGTGTCGGCTTCCTCGCTCCTGGCTGGCACTTCGCCTTCTCCAACCAGAGTGCGTTCCAGACGCGCACGGCAGAGTCGTGGTTCATTCACCCTGAGCAGGGCCCGTTCACCCAAGGCATCGTCAATGGCGTGCAGAACACTGCCGCAACGAAGAAATATAAAGGTACGGCCAAGGCACCCATCATTCCCTCTATCGACTTGGCCTACGTGCAGGACCGTTGGAGCCTCGCTTTCCACTTTGGCGTCGTAGGTGGTGGCGGTAAGTGTGAGTTCAAGGACGGCCTCGGCTCCTTTGAGAGTAAGGTGGCGCTGCTGCCCACGGTGATGAACGCTTTTGCCGGCGGTCAGGCTGCTACGGGCTACGCCATGGAGACTTATATGCGTGGCAAGCAGTACTACTTCGGCGGTCAGATCAACGGCTCGTACAAGGTGACCGACAACCTGAACTTGGCCGTGGGACTGCGTGGCGTCTATGCTTCGAGCAACTACTATGGCTACGTTCGCAACATGCAAGTGGTGACACCGCAAGGTGCCCAGGTACCCGTGAAGGACGCCATGACGCCGATGATCACGCAGCTGGCACAGGCCGTGCCGCAGCTGGCTCCCGTGATGACGAATGTCGCTGGCGTGGCAGGCGACGTCAACCTCAACTGCGATCAGAAAGGCTTCGGCCTGACGCCCATCATCGGCATCGACTGGCGCATCAACGACCACTGGAACGTGGCTGCCAAATATGAGTTCAAGACACGTATGCGCCTCGAGAACGAGAGCGGTGAGAGTGCCAGTGGTTCGGCCTTGGCTCAGCTCGACGAGTACGCCGATGGCAAGAAGGTGGCTGCCGACCTGCCCGCAATCCTCTACGTGGGTGCGCAGTACAGCCCCATTGAGAAGGTTCGCATCAATGCTGGCGGACACGTCTACTTCGACAAGCAGGCCACGCAGTATGGCCATCGAGAGAAATACCTCGACGGTCCCACCTGGGAGATCACCGCAGGTGCCGAATATGACATCAACGACATCGTTACCGTTTCGGCCGGATGGCAGACCACCAACTACGGCCTGGGCGACAACAGCCGCTATCTCTCCGACATGAGCTTCGTCTGCAACAGCAACAGCGTAGGCCTCGGCGCACGCTTCCACGTGAGCAAGAAAGTGGCCCTCGACGTGTCCTACTTCAAGACACTCTATAAGCACTACGACAAGGCTCAGGCCGACTACAACGGCATCAAGGCCAACTTTGGAGGGCTGCTTACTGGCGTCAAGACGCAGGTTGAGAGCATCGCTCAGGATATTGTTGCTGAGGACATTGCAGCTGGTATCGACCCCACGATGGATCCCCGTATGGGCGTCTTCGCTCAGCTTAACAAAGCTGTTGAGGGTATCAGCGCAGCACAGACGCCAGGCCACGACCGTCTGCACCGCACCAACGACGTCTTCTGTGTCGGCGTCAGCGTCAGCTTCTGACGTCTTCTCGGCCTTTCAAGTCCCCCCGAATCGCTATAGTCTCACATCTTTTTCGCAAAGATGTGAGATTTTTTTGTCAGGCTCATCGAAAATGCTTACCTTTGTGCACATTTAAAGAAACCCTATATGAAAAAACATTCGTTCAAAGATTGGGTGCTGGCTACGCGCCCTTGGTCGTTTCCCGCTTCGGCCATGCCCGTGATGGTCACGATAGCATGGGCGTGGGCCAAAGGTATTCAAGTGAATTGGTGGTTCGCCCTGTGGGCACTTGTCAACATCATCTTCGTTCATGCCGCGGGCAACGTATGGAGCGACATCGCCGACTATCGCCGTGGCGTAGATGCCGAGGACACCTTTGGCGTCCATACTCTTGTAGATAAGCAGTTCACGGTGGAGGAATACCACCGTCTGTCGCTCATTCTCAATGCGATAGCTATTGTTGGTGGCCTCGCCCTCGTGGCGCTCACAGGCTGGCCGCTGCTCGTCATCGGCGCCATAGGTATCGCCCTTTCGCTGCTCTATCCTCGCCTGAAGTACATGGCCCTGGGCGACCTTGTCATCGCGCTGTGCTATGCCTTCCTGCCCATGACGGGAACGTCATTCATCGTCTCAGGCGCCATCCATTGGAACGTGCTGTGGCTGGCTGTGCCTGTAGGACTCATCACGGTGGCCATTCTGCATGCCAACAACGTCCGCGACATCGAGACCGACAACCGTGCTGGCATCTCCACCTTCCCCATGTTCACCGGTCGCCGTTTCGGAGCGCGTCTGTATGCCTTCGAGGTCCTCTTCCCCTTCGTGTGGCTGCTCGGTCTCATGGTTTTCGGCATTGAACCTTGGTGGTTGCTCATCGCTTTCGCAGCCCTGCCCGTGGCGTTCGGTAATGCCCGCACCATCCTCGATTATGAGCGAGGCGGCAAGGAATCGTATGCCAACCTCGACGAGCGCACGGCCAAGCTCCAGCTCCTTTTCAGCCTTCTCTTGACGATCGCTCTCGTGATTTCAAAGTTCTTCTGAGGCTTACATCTATATTTTTATAATTGAATGAATCGCCTGTCAAACAATGTGTTGAAAAGGTGGAATCCGTTGTCGTAAAAAGGAATCTATGAAGCGTCTAATATTCTCCGTGCTTCTCGCAGCCGTTTTCTGGTTTGTGATGTTTTTCCCGTTCTCTCCCTTCCCTATGGGGGATGGGGCAGGGGAGAGGCCTAACTTCTGGCTTCTGATGACCTGCGCCTCGCTCACGCTTACCACGCTCGCCATAGCCTTTGGAGGCTGGCCGCGCTTGCGTTTCGAAAGGCGCGAGTCGGCGGTTGGCGTAGGCTCACGTCTCGACTGGCGCGAGTTCGTGCTGGGCATTGCCATCGCCGTAGTGCTGTGGGGTGTCTTTTGGTTGGGCGACAAGTGTTCGCAGTGGCTCTTCGACTTTGCTCGTCCGCAGGTCGACCTCATCTACGGCATCAAGAGCGGCACATCGCCTACGCTCATCGCGTTGCTGCTGCTTTTCGTCATCGGTCCGGGCGAGGAGATCTTCTGGCGAGGCTACGTACAGCGCAGTCTGTGCAATTATTTCATGGAAGGACCTCAGCGGAAGCCGCTTGCCTTGGTTCGTCGCCACGCCCGTGATGCCGCCTTCGTCCTGGCTACAGCCGCCTACACCCTTATCCACGTCTCCTCGCTCAACTTCATGCTCGTGATGGCCGCCATGGTATGCGGCATCGCCTGGGGCGGCCTCTATCGCCTGTTCCCCCAGCACTTCACGGCCATCATCGTCAGCCACGCCCTATGGGACGCTGCAGCCTTCGTCTGGTTTCCCTTCTAGTGATTGATAGTCAGGCACCTGTGGAAGAAAAACATAGGTGCCTGTTTCTTTGTTGAGGCGGCATACGATGTGCTTGAGGCCGTTGGAGATGATCATCCATTCCACGCGCAGCACGGTGTTGTAGCGCCACACCTGGTCGAACACCTTCTGCGTCAGCGCCACCGTGGGAGCCTTGTATTCGATGATCATCCGTGGCTGTCGGTCCAGTCCGTAGAGCACAGTGTCGCAGCGCCTCGACATCCCGTTCAGCGCTATCGCCACCTCGTTGCCCAGCAGGCCTGCAGGGTAACTTTTCTGCAGGATCAAGTAGGCCGTGAAATGTTGGCGCACCCACTCCTCGGGCGTCAGTCGGACGTAGCGCCGCCGTAGTGGGTCGAGCACCATCGTGACGCCGTCCTCCTCCCGCAGTCGCAAGTCGGCCGCAGGAAGGTTCAGCGTAGGGTAGGAGGGAGCCTCATTCGTCATTCGTCACTCGTCATTCCAAACTAATGGAGTCGATGCGCAGCTGTAGGATGCCGGCTGGCACGTTCACCTCCACGACGTCGCCCACGTGTTTGCCCATCAACGCCTCGCCTATGGGCGACTTCAGCGAGATCTTACCCTCGCGCAGGTTAGCCTCGTGAGGGCTTGCTATCGTGTAGTGCATCTGGCTGTTGTTCTTCAGGTTCGTCATCGTGACATTGCTCAGCAGCTGCACCGTCTCGCCGTCGAGGCGCGACATATCCATGACGCGTGCATGGGCCAGCACGCGCTGTTTGAAGCGTATTCTGCCCAGCAGACGTCCCTGTTCGCGCTTTGCGGCGTGGTACTCATAGTTCTCGCTGAGGTCGCCTTTGTCGCGCGCCTCTGCTATTGCGTCCTTCACCCGTGCCAGTTCCACGGTCTCCAGTTCATGCAGTTCGGCTACGAGCTTGTCGTAGCCCTCTTGTGACATATATTCCATAATGGCCGCAAAGGTACAACAAAAACTCGATGGGTGTTCCTTTTTTCTCGTTCTTAAGCCCCCTTCTAACTTTATTTAGCACTTCGCAGGTCCCTCTTGCCCTCTTCTTTGCCACTCTCTTGCCCTCTCTCGCCTCTCGCCCTCTCTCGCCCTCTCTTGCCTCTCTTGCCCTCTCTTGCCTCTCGCCTCTCGCCCTTGCGAGCCTCTTTGCGCCTGTCGCCCCCTCTTTGCGCCTGTCGTCTAATAGCCACTGTTCCCCTCCCATTGGGGAGGGGGCTCCCTCGCCCTTTGCCCCTTGCCTCTCGTCTCTCGCCTCTTGCCTCTTGCCTCTTGCCTCTCGGCTCTCGCCCCTCTCGCCCCTTGCCCCATTTCCCTGCCTCATGGGCTACAAATCACCCCCTTTTAGCGGCAGCGAGTGGGATTTTCTTCAGAAATGCTATGATTTTAGCTATAATTTTCGCCTATTTTTTTGGCGAATGGAATCATTGCGCTATCTTTGCCCTCGAAACACAAACTAACAACCTAAACAAAACAAGCGTATGAAAGACTTACAGATGTACATTAATGGCCGTTTCTGCGAGAGCCGCAGCGGCAAGTGGATTGACGTGCTGAACCCCTCGACCGAGGAGGTCATCTCGCGTCAGCCAGAAGGCACTATTGAAGACGTCAACGAGGCACTCGATGCCGCACGTGCTGCTCAGAAGGCATGGGCCAAGACGCCCGCCATCGAGCGTGCGCAGTACCTGCTGAAGTTCGCCCAGGGCATCCGTGAGCGTCAGGACGAGTTCACCGAGATCATCATGCGCGAACAGGGCAAGACCCGTGCCTGGGCGTCGATCGAGGTGGGCGCCACCATCAGCTACTTCGAGTACATGGCCACCTTCGCCCGCCACATCGAGGGCGAGATCATCCCCAGCGACCGTCCCAACGAGACCATCCTGCTGGCGAAGAAACCCATCGGCGTCGTAGCAGGCATCCTGCCCTGGAACTTCCCCTTCTTCCTTATCGCACGCAAGGCTGGCGCGGCCCTCATCGCAGGCTGCACCATCGTCATCAAGCCCTCGCAGCTCACGCCCGAGAACTGCACCGAGTTCGCCAAGGTCGTCCACGAGAGCGGACTGCCTGCAGGCGTCATCAACATCGTCACGGGCAAAGGCTCCGTCGTAGGCCACGAGATGGCTGGCAGTCCCAAGATCGACATCGTCAGCGTGACGGGTTCCGTCGGTGCCGGCGAGAGCATCATGGCAGCCGCCTCCAAGAACATCACGAAGGTAAGCCTCGAGCTGGGCGGCAAAGCCCCTGCCATCGTCTGCAAGGATGCCGACCTCGAGCGTGCCGCGCAGTGGATCGTCGACAGCCGCATCGGCAACAACGGACAGATCTGCAACAACGCCGAGCGCGTCTACGTCCAGAAGGAGGTCAAGAAGGCCTTCACCGAGATCCTCGTCGCTAAGATGGCTGCCGTCAAGGTGGGCGACCCCTGCCAGGACGAGAGCGTCGACATGGGACCGCTGGTCGAGGCACGTGCCTTGGAGAGCGTCACCGAGAAGGTGGAGCGTGCCATCGCGCAGGGCGCCAAGCTGCTCTGTGGAGGCCATCGCGTAGGCGAGAAGGGCTACTTCTACGCCGCCACCGTGCTCGACGACTGCCGCCAGGACATGGACATCATCCACGAGGAGACCTTCGGGCCTGTCATCCCCCTCGTCGAGTTCGACACCATCGACCAGGTCATCGCGTGGGCCAACGACTGCGAGTACGGCCTCGCCTCGAGCATCTTCACCAAGGACCTCAACATCGCCGTCAAGGCTTGCCGCGAGCTGGAGTTCGGCGAGACCTACATCAACCGCGAACACTTCGAGGCCATCCAGGGCTTCCATGCCGGCATGAAGAAGAGCGGCATCGGAGGTGCCGACGGCAAGCATGGCGTCGAGGAGTACCTCGTGACGCACGTCACCTATCTCGACACCTACGAGGATATGTAACGGCGTGAAGCTCAATAACATGAAGATTGGATTATTCGTTCCCTGCTATGTCGATGCGCTCTACCCCGAGGTGGGCGTGTCGACATGGCGCTTACTGCGGTCGCTGGGGCTCGACGTCGACTATCCCGAGCGTCAGACCTGCTGCGGACAGCCTATGGGCAACGCGGGTTTCGAGCGCCTGGCACGCCCCCTGGCACGTCGGTTCGACCAGCTGTTCGCCCCCTACGACTACGTCGTGGCGCCCTCGGCCAGCTGTGCCGCCTATGTGCGCTGCTTCCATCCCGACCTGCTGCGAGGCGAGGCCTGCGAGGCTGCCGGCAAGACCCTCGACCTGGTCGAGTTCCTCCACGACGTCCTACACGTTACGTCCCTGCCTGTGCGCTTCCCCCACAAGGTGAGCGTCCACAACTCCTGCCACGGCGTGCGCGAGCTCGGACTCTCCTCGCCGTCGGAGCGCAACGTGCCGCGCTACAACAAGATCATCGACCTCCTGCGGCTGGTCAAGGGCATCGAGGTCTGCGAGCCCGAGCGCCCCGACGAGTGCTGCGGCTTCGGCGGCATGTTCGCTGTCGAGGAGCAAGCCGTCTCGGCCCGCATGGGCTTGGACAAGGTGCGACGCCACATCGCCACGGGAGCCGAGTACGTGACAGGTCCCGACTCGTCATGCCTCATGCACATGCAGGGCGTGGCCCAGAAGCAGGGACTCGACATCAAGTTCATTCACGTCGCAGAGATTCTAACTTCCGGACTATGAGCACACGACATTCACGAGCGGCCGAGGCCTACCTGAAGGACGACGCCGTGGCCAGCCGCCACGACCAGACCTTCTTCGCCGTGCGGCAGAAGCGCGACCGCATGGCTGCAGCCCTGCCCGAATGGGAGGACCTCCGCGAAGCCGCCAGTCAGATCAAGAAGCACACCGCCACCCACCTGGCCGACTACCTCGAGCGCTTCGAACGCAACGCCACCCGCAACGGCGTCAGCGTCCACTGGGCTGAGGATGCCGACGAGTACAACCGCATCGTCGCGGACATCCTCGCCGCCCACAACGTCAGGAAGGTGGTCAAGAGCAAGAGCATGCTCACCGAGGAGTGCCACCTCAACGAGAACCTGGAGCGACAAGGCATCACCGTCGTCGAGACAGACCTCGGAGAGCGCATCCTGCAGATGATGAAGCTCGCCCCCAGCCACATCGTCATGCCCGCCCTCCACGTCCATCGCGAGGACATCGGAGCCTGTTTCCGTCGGCTGATTCCCGACTTCGACGAGATAGCGCGCAGCTACGACCGACCCCACGACGACCCCAACGACCCCACGTTCCTCACCTATGTGGCGCGCATGCACCTGCGCCAGCAGTTCGCCGAGGCCGACGCCGGCATGACGGGAGCCAACTTCGGCATCGCAGAGACGGGCGACATCGTCGTCTGCACCAACGAGGGCAACGCCGACATGTCCACCTCCCTGCCGCGCCTCCACATCGTCTCCATGGGCATCGAGAAACTCATCCCCGACTACGCCTCGATGGGCGTCTTCCAGCGCTTCGTCGCGCGCTCGGGCACAGGGCAGGAGACCACCGTCTACACCAGCCACTTCCGCGGACCGCGACCCGGAGGCGAGATGCACATCGTGCTCGTCGACAACGGACGCAGCGACATCCTCGGCGACCCCGAGCACTGGCAGACACTCAAGTGCATGCGATGCGGAGCCTGCATGAACACATGCCCCGTCTACCGACGCTCGGCCGGCTACAGCTACACCTACTTCATTCCCGGACCCATCGGCATCAACCTGGGCATGCTACGCGACTGCCATCTGTACCACGACAACCTCTCGGCCTGCTCGCTCTGCTGCTCCTGCGACAACGTCTGCCCCGTCAAGGTGGACCTCTCCTCGCAGATCTACCGATGGCGCCAGCAGCTCGACGACCTCGGCCACGCCAGCCGGATGAAGCGCTTGATGTCCAAGGGCATGGCGGCACTCTTCAACCGCCCCAAGCTCTACACCGCCACCCTCCGCTTCGCACCCCTCATCAACGTCCTACCATCAGCCCTCGTCAGCAACCGGCTGAACCCCTGGACCTATGGCCACACCATGCTGAAGTTCCCACGCAAGTCCTTCCACGAGCAGTGGAAACAACTCAAAAACGAGGAGAAGAAATGAGTTCAAGAGAAGAAATACTTTCGCGTCTGCGCCACAACACGCGCGAGACCTTCGACATGCCCGACCTCGCGGCGCTCACGCCCATCACCTTCGCCGACCCCGTGGCCGAGTTCATCCACAAGACCACCACCACGGCAGGCGCCACCCTCATCGAGATGCAACCCACCGACCGCCTCGACGACCTCATCCGCCGCGCCTACCCCGAAGCCCGCAGCGTCGCCAGCAACCTGCCCGGCGTGCGAACCGACGTCAACCCCGACACCGTAGCCGAAGCCCAGGAGCTGATGCACGTCGACGTGGGCGTCGTCCAGGGCTGCATCGGAGTGGCCGAGAACGCCTGCATCTGGATTCCCCAGCAGACGAAGGAGAAAGCCGTCTGCTTCGCCGTCCAGCAGCTCGTCATCCTCCTTCCGCGCGACGCCATCGTCAGCAACATGCACCAGGCCTACGCCCTCATCCAAACCTCCACCGACTACTTCAGCCGCTACCCCTTCGGCACCTTCATCAGCGGCCCCAGCAAGACCGCCGACATCGAGTCGGCCCTCGTCTACGGCGCCCAGGCTGCCCGAGCCGTCACCGTCATCCTCACCCCTCCCTGAGCCTTAAGCCTCGTCGCTCGACCTTAGGTAGCTTCAACATTCCAAAAGCACAGTCACCTATCCTGATGATTAAGAACAAGTGTGAAGTCTTCTACTTGCGGGCAGACAATATCTTGTATGTAGAGGCCGACGGCAACTATTGCAACATCCGCCTCGTCGATGGCGGTCTCTTGCAGACGCTTTCCTATCAGCGGGCTGAAATCGTTCGTATGATGGACGAGCAATTGCCGTTTGAGTGGCGACGGCAGTTCGTGTTGCTCGGCAAGTCCTATCTGATTAACAAAGCCTACGTTATGCGCATTCAGCCGAGCAAATGCCGTCTCACTTTCAGCGTCAACATCTTTGGTACGACGGAGAAATGCTCAATTAGGGCAACGTCAACAGCTTTGAGTAATCTGATGAATAACATGGTCGATTGAATGCATAATAGGGGCAGGAGAGGGAACCTTGGGAGTTGACAGAGTGCGTTTCAGCAAAATAAAGTGGTCTTTCTTTGGTGGTGAATGGGAAATAATGTGTATCTTTGCGGCAAGAATAAACGAAAAGACACATGAAAACGAAGCAAGAAATCGTTGAAAACTGGTTGCCGCGCTACACGAAGCACCCGCTGGAGGACTTCACTAAGCTGGTGCTGCTGACCAATTTCAACAACTACGTAGACATCTTCTGTGAGCATTTCGGTATCGAGGCTCCCAACTACGAGGCCAATATGCGCATGGCTACCGCCGACGGCATCACAATCATCAACTTCGGTATGGGGTCGCCTAACGCAGCCATCATCATGGACCTGCTGAGCGCCATCGATCCTCGTGCCTGCCTTTTCTTGGGCAAGTGCGGCGGCATTCCGGCCAAGGTGAAGATGGGAGATCTCATCCTGCCGCTGGCTGGCATTCGCGGCGAAGGTACGTCGAACGACTACTATCCGCCCGAGGTGCCAGCACTGCCTGCCTTCATGCTGCAGCGTGCCGTCAGTTCTGCTATCCGTGATGCCGGGCTCGACTATTGGACGGGTACCGTCTACACCACTAACCGTCGCATCTGGGAACACGACGAGCGGTTCAAGGACTACCTGCGCACGACGCGGGCGATGGCCGTAGACATGGAGACGGCAACGCTCTTCACTACGGGCTTTGCCAATCATATCCCTACGGGAGCGCTGCTGCTCGTCTCGGACAATCCGATGACTCCAGAGGGTGTCAAGACGGCAGAGAGCGACCAGAAGGTCACGACCAACTTCGTCCACAACCACGTCATTATCGGCATCCAGAGTCTGGAGAAGATCAAGAAGGAGGATAAGACCGTCCGCCACTTGAAGTTCGACTGGTAGAGCGTTTGGCGTTTTCCGTTTGGCATTTATCGGTCAGCGTTCAGCGCTTGGCATTCAGTGCTTAGCGTTTTTCGTTCAGTGTTTAATCCCCAAAAACAATGGCAAAGAAAGCAACCGGCATTTCATACGAGGATATCGTGCGGCAGGTTCGTGCGGGTGACTTCAAGCCCATTTATTACCTGATGGGCGAGGAGTCTTATTACATCGATCGCGTCTCTGACTACATTGTCGAGCAA
The DNA here is from genome assembly GCA_017429525.1 of Bacteroidaceae bacterium. GTDB lineage: Bacteria > Bacteroidota > Bacteroidia > Bacteroidales > Bacteroidaceae > Physcousia. The sequence goes on from JAFROT010000034.1 coordinate 42,596, forward strand.
GCGCTCACCGAGGACGAGCGCGACTTCAACCTGACCATCCTCTATGGCCCTCAGACGGTGGGCGAGGAGGTCGTCAACGCAGCCAAGCGCTATCCCATGATGGCGGAGCGTCAGGTGGTGGTCGTGCGCGAGGCGCAGGGACTGCCAAACAAGGATGCTCTCACTTTCTACGCCCAGCGGCCGATGCCTTCCACGATTCTCATCCTGTGCCACAAAAATGGCACGCTCGACCGTCGTACCAACCTGGCAAAGGAGATTCAGAAGGCTGGAATTGTGTTTGAATCGCCCAAACTTAAAGACTATCAACTGCCTGGTTTCGTGAATGGTTATGTCCGCCGTAAGGGCCTTGAGATTGAGCCAGACGCTTGCCAAGTCCTCTGTGAACACGTAGGGACGGATCTCAACCGCCTTGCAAGTGAGCTGGACAAACTCGTCGTTGCGTTGGGTGAGCATGGGCGCATTACCACGCAGTCCATTCAGGACAACATCGGCATCAGCAAGGAGTACAACAGCTTTGAGCTCGTAGCGGCGCTTGCAGAGAAAAATGTACTGAAGGCAAACCGTATAGTGAAATACTTTGACAGCAATCCAAAGAACTTCGCCTTGCAACCGACACTCGCTACGTTGTTCAAATTCTATTCCGAACTATTGCTTGCATACTATGCTCCCAATCGTTCGGAAGAGGGGATAGCAGCATGGTTGGAACAGAGCACGTGGCAGGTGCGCAGGAACATCTTGCCCGCCATGCGTGTCTACACTGCAATGAAGGTGTATACGATAATCGGTGAAATACGTCGAACAGATGGCGCTTCAAAGGGGGTAGGCGGGCAAAAAACGTCGGATGGCGACCTCCTGAAAGAACTCGTCTTTATGATTCTCCATTAATTTTGTAGCTATTTCCCGTCAATCTGGAAACAGAATTTTCTGGCCCTATTGTGTTTGGTTAAAACACTTTAGGGCCTTTTTTTGTGTTGTGAGAATCGCGTGAAAAGAAGTGATCGTCCACCTCTTTTCCTCCGCGTGAATTACAAAAATCTCAGCATCCGGAATTCGGGCTTTACATAATTTAAGATTCGTAAGTCAGAATAGTTTTGAATTTAGGATTCAGAACACTAAATAGATGGATGTCCAAAAAGCTGAATTCATCAATATGAATATATGTTTAGAATCCGTGAATTCGGCATTTTGATTTATAAATCCACCTATTTGAATATGCGAATTAATGGATATTTATTATTGTGTATAGTCATTTATCATCTAATAATCAGTCAAATATAATAAGTTCTATGTTTAAGGGATGTCGTGCATTGTCAAAGATCGAGAAAAATAACCTCTCGGGAATCGAATCGGTTTAGATTTTGTATTATAGTGATATACAAACCAAATGTTTATGGGATTTGCTTAAAGTGAAAACATCAACTATTTGGAAATGCGTTCCTCTAAATTTGTGTTTACGAATCCGAATCTTTATCTTCTTGAATTTTGATTTCTAAAGTTCATACTTGCAAACGGGTCAAGAAGATAAATTTGAAGATTTTTCTTTAAAAATTTGCACGTTTAAATTCTTTTTTCTTACTTTGCAGCGTCAAATCGCTATGGCGGTATTATCAGACCTATTTTAGAGAGCAAAAAATCGACCGATGAAAGAACGCATCTATCAGATCATGCAGAGTCAGAATATGACGCAGCGCGAGTTTGCTACTGCGCTTGGGATTTCCCCTTCATCGCTCTCGAGCATCTTTAATGGTCATACCTCACCGACCAACAACACAGTTCAGGCCATCCACCGCCGCTTTCCAGAAGTGAGCATCACGTGGCTAATGTTTGGTGAGGGCGAGATGACAGCCTCGGGCACTCCCGAGGACTCTAACGGTGTTAAGCAGCAGCCTGCTCAGGACGATGGCGATCGTTCCACCTACGACCTTGCTGCTGTAGCCTCAAAAGCCGATGCCGATACTCTGAATCCAACGCAGCTTAGCGGCGATTCGCCAGCTCAGGTAATTATTCGTGAGACGGTGAAATATATTGACAAGCCGCAACGCCGTATTACAGAGATTCACGTCTTCTATGACGACGGCACTTTCGAGACCTTCTCGGGTCGGCGTGACTGAGGCAGCGCTTTTCTATGCTTTTGATATCTGTAAAATAAGCATATCATATATCACTTTTACCCAAGAATGCTGGCCGCGATCCTCTTTTCTACTCCTTATTTTCTTTAGCGGCCAAAAGGGGGGCTCCCACCCGCGAGGGCATGAGCCTCCCCTTTTTTTACTCTTTTCTATTCAGTTTTCCCTCGTGTTGCTTGCTCCTCTTCTCTTTCTTGTTCCTCTTCCCTTTTTGCGCTGACATTCTCTATTCCCCGCTTGTTCCTCGTTCAGGCGTTTCGCTTTGTCTGGTAGCGTAAGACGTTTTCAAGAACTTTCTCTTCCCCTTCCTGCTTGCTTTTCTGGTGGTTCTATTCACATTTCTGCTTGTTTTCTTTCGCGTATGGCAGAAAATGCCTATCTTTGCTCACGCAAAAGCAATTAATCACATATTTTTTGGCATGAAGAAATATATTCTCGACCTCATCGTGCGTCAGTCGCAACAACCGCGCCCAGGTTATGTGCTGCTGCGGCTTACCGATCCGTCGCATCCGTTGCCGGCGATGCTGCCTGGACAGTTCGTTGAAGTGCGTGTTGATGGCTCTCCGTCCACGTTCCTGCGACGTCCTATCAGCATTAATCTCGTGGACAAAAGTAGCAACGAGCTTTGGTTGCTCGTTCACGCCATAGGCGCTGGTACGCGCGCGCTCGCGAACCTTAAAGAAGGTGACCCGCTCAACGTCGTTCTGCCGCTTGGCAATGGTTTCACGCTGCCCGCCGCCGCTGACGGTGAAGGAGCTGGGGCATCATTACGGGCTTCAGCGGTTGGAGCTTCAGCCGTTTCGGCTTCTCCGCGCCGCTACCTTCTCGTGGGCGGAGGAGTAGGCACGGCACCGTTGCTCTATCTGGGGCAGGAACTGGTGGCTTGCGGTTGGCAGCCCGTATTCCTGTTGGGTGGACGCAGTGCAGGCGACCTTCTGCAACTCGATGATTTTCGTGCGTTGGGCGAGGTTCATGTGACAACTGAGGATGGCACGCTTGGCGAGCAAGGGTTCGTGACGCAGCACAGCCTTTGGCTGCGGGCAGATGCTGACGGCTTTGCGCGCGTCTGCACCTGTGGCCCTAAACCGATGATGGTGGCTGTGGCACGTTTGGCTCGCGAGAAGGGCATTCCCTGCGAGGCTTCGCTCGAGAACCTGATGGCCTGCGGTCTTGGCGCCTGTCTCTGCTGCGTTGAGGACACGGTCGACGGACATGTCTGCGTGTGCAAGGAAGGTCCTGTGTTTAACATCGAAAAACTCAAATGGTAATGGCAGATCTACGTACAAACATAGGCTCATTAGCCCTCAAGAACCCAGTGATGACTGCCTCTGGCACCTTCGGCTACGGCTTGGAGTTTGCCGATTTCGTCGACCTCTCGTCGCTCGGCGGCATCATCGTCAAAGGCACTACGCTTGAACCTCGTCAAGGTAATCCCTATCCCCGCATGGCTGAGACCGCTCAGGGCATGCTCAATTGCGTGGGCTTGCAAAACAAGGGTGTCGACTATTTCTGCGAGCATATCTACCCCGAGGTGCGACGGATAGACACCGCTGTGCTCGTCAACGTCAGCGGCAACAGCCCCGAGACGTATGCCGAGTGTGCGCGTCGCATTGCAGCGCTCGATGACATTCCTGCTATCGAGTTGAACATCTCATGTCCCAACGTGCGCCAGGGCGGCATGGCTTTCGGCGTCACTTGCGAGGGCGCTGCCAGTGTCGTGAAGGCGGTGCGTGCAGCCTATCCCAAGACGCTCATTGTCAAACTCTCGCCCAACGTCACCAGTATAGCTGACATCGCTCGTGCGGTGGAGGCTGAGGGTGCAGATGCCGTCTCGCTCATCAACACGCTTATGGGCATGGCCATCGATGCCGAGCGCCGTCGCCCCATTCTCAGCATCGGCACCGGAGGCCTCTCAGGTCCCGCTGTGAAACCTGTGGCGCTGCGTATGGTGTGGCAGGTGTATGATGCCGTCAAGATTCCCATTGTGGGGCTCGGAGGCATCATGAATGCTACGGATGCTGTGGAGTTCATGCTGGCAGGTGCCTCTGCCATCGAGATAGGTACGGCCAACTTCATTGATCCCGCTGTTACCACGAAGGTTGTCAGCGGCATCGATGACTACCTCAGCCGTCACGGCTTCAGCAGCGTTCGCGAGATTATTGGCGCTGCGCATAATGGGTAAGCCCCCTTGACCGTTCCCTCACCTGACGGCGAGGGCACAGTGGCTGAGGGGCAATTCGTTATTCTCCATTCTTCATTCATCATTCATCATTCTTCATTCATCATTCACAATATGCCCTATATACTTCATATCCTTGTGGCAGCCCTGCTGGGTGGTGCCATCGGCTTAGAGCGCGGCTATCGCGCAAAGGAAGCAGGTTTCCGCACCCATTTTCTCGTGGCTCTTGGAGCGGCTTTGTTCATGATTCTGTCAGCCCATGGCTTCGACGGCGTGCTTGTGAGCGAGAACCATCGACTTGACGTCTCGCGCATCGCCGCGCAAGTGGTCTCTGGTATCGGCTTCATCGGCGCTGGCACAATCATCTTCCAGCGTCACGCCGTCCATGGGCTCACGACGGCAGCCGGTCTCTGGGTCACGGCGGCTATTGGCATGGCAGCTGGTGCGGGTTTGTACGTGTTGGCTACCTTCACCACCGTCCTCGTGCTCATCGGTCTCGAGGTGCTCAATTCGCTGCTGCCGCACGTCAGCCAACGTACGGCCACCCTTGCCTTCACCACCAGCGAGCGCACAGCCCTGCAGAACGTCCTCGATCACCTGCGCACGACTGGCGCCACGGTCATCAGTTTCTCGCAGTCCGACCCCGATGCGGCTGTTGATGCCGATGCGGAACGGGCACTCACGAAGCCTCGGCACGTCAAGATAGAAGTGCGCATTCCCAACAAACGTTATGGGCAGGAGCTCCTGCGCTTCCTCACCGAGCAGGAAGGGATTCACATCGAGAGCGTGGAGTAGCGTGGAGTTGAGGGGGCTTCGAGAACAAGGAGTTTAAAAAAGAATAGCCAGCCGCAGTCGGCTGGCTATTTCTTTATGGTTCTTTATGGATGGCTACCCTCACTTCTTCACGACCTTGCGGCCGTTGATGACGTAGATGCCTTTGGGCAGCGCGTGCTGCGAGGTTGTCGTGAGGCGAGTGCCATCAAGGCGGTAGATGGCGCCGTCGGTGGTCGTGGCAGGCGTCGTGGGGGCGCTGATGGCCGTTACGATGGGCCCGGTGCCTACGGTGGTCACGGCTGCATTCTCGATGACGCAGTTGGTCGGGTCTTTCGAATCGTAGCCGCTGATGAAGGCGATTACCTTCAGGTCGTCCGTCTTCCACGCATCTTCGAGGGTGAACGTGTAGTCGTAGCCTGCTGTGTTCTTGCTCCATGCGAGCTCTTTGCCCCAAGTGGCATTGACGGCGCGCAGCACGTGCTGGTGCGTGAACGAGCCGCTGGCACCAGCCTGCGATTGTGCTTTGATGTTGTCCTCGGTCAGGAACAGCGTGATGCGAGCGGGCGTTGAGGCGAAGTCATAAGCCTGGAAACAGTCGGCGCGCACGATGACCGTCTTCTTGTCGTCCCCGAAGGTGGCCTGCAGCTCGATATTCGCGTGTGCGGGCACGTTCAGGCGCTCGTCCACGTACCATTTCATATAGGCTGCGTTGCTGGGCTGCCCGTTCACGGGCGTGCGGCCTTCGTAGACGGCGCGGTCATACATGAAGGCCGGCGCGTAAGTGCCGTTGCTGTTGTAGAACCATTCGTAGGCCCTGTCAGCCGCCGTCGTCAGCCAGTCGTAGTAGTAGCCCGAGTGGTGGCAGACCACCGCTACGCGCTCCTGTAGTTCGGGATAGTTGCTGAACATGCTGTTCATCGTCTGCGTAGCGCCTGGGCAATAGCCACAGTACTCCGTGGTGAACTCCTCAAGGAGCACCGTGCGCGGCCATTCCTTCATCTCGGCCACCGTCTGCAGCGCGATGCTTGCTGTGCGTTCAGCAGCCTGGTTGGCCTTGCCGTTGACGCTCGTCAGCGTCAGCGTGAGCGTCTGCTTGCCAGCTTGAGCGGCTGCGGGAATCTTCACCACCACGATGCCCTTGGCGTTGTAGGGGATAGGCTCTGCGGGTGCGGCTGTCATCTCGGCACTCGTCTGCCCATCTGCGGTCAGCGTGTAGCCCACCTCCGTGATCGTTGAGCGTCCGTTGTTGGTCATAGCGATGGCCACCTCAGCCGTGCCGCCCAGCTCCACACCTACGGGGCCTGCGTCTTCAGGCGTCGCCGAGGCAGCGGGTATAGAGGTGTTCTCCACCAGCAGCTGCAGCGCCAGGCGTCCGAAGCTCGACTGCTCGCCCCAGTCCGTGACCGTCTGCGACGAGCGCAGGAAAAGTCCGTTCTTGATGTAGTCGCCCCCCTGCATGATGGTGTAGGCCGCCTTTGTCAGCGTGTAGGTGTAGCCGGCATAGAAGCCGCTGGCGTTCTTGTAGGGTGTTGTCAGGGCGATGTCGTTGGCATCAGCCTCGAGCGTCGAAGCGTCTACGGCTTGCACGTAGTCAGCCGCATCGATGTCGTCGGGCAGCGATGCTGAGAACCACACCTTCACGTCCTTCACGATCGACGGGTCGGCCATGTAGATGCGCATAGCCGAGATCTTCTTGTCGCTCGCCATCGCATGTCCTGCGGGGATGTAGATGGCCATGTCGAACGTCTCGGCGCGTCCCGTTCCGAGCGTGCTGACGTCCTCGTTGCCGGCGAAGTAGCCCCACCAGATCTGGTCGTCGGCGGGTGTAATCTGTGCCTTATGCAGCGTCGTGCTGCGGGCGATGAGGGTAGGAGAGGGCTGCTGCAGGCGTGGAGCCTTCTGCAAACCTTGGGCCATAGCCGCGATGGCCATCGTCAGGGCCACCAATGAAAGTAAAATTTTCTTCATGAGCGATTAAAGTATTTTGGTAGGATAATGATCTCTTAATTCTAAACTCTTTCTTGTTCTTTAACGGACATTGCCGAGGAGTTGCCATTTTCATGAATCAATAGCATTCGCCAGTTCTTTCAATGACTTCTCATCTCAGCAACTTGTTGCAAAGAACGGAATAATAATTGAGATGAGCAAATAATCATGTGAAAATATGGTGGTATGGGGTCCATATAGTTCATTTTAGAGTTCTTTGCTCCTTCTGTTGTGAACCTTTGGGAATATTGTTCTCAGTCTTTTGAATCGCTATTTGGGCGTTTCACCTTATTTTTTTAGCTTTTCGCACCCTTTTTTTCCCGTTTCGTCCTCTTTCCTATTTCGCGTGAGCAAGAAAGGCGTTACCTTTGCAGTGATCAAGAACTCCATGGAAACACGCATTTTTCTGCCTCTAAGCGGTGCTTTTGCTTCGGCAAAAGCGCCGTTTTCTGCAAATAAGCATTCACATCTTAGTGTTCAAATTGATGAAAAGAATGGTGACTTTTGCACGATGAATGACGAAATAGACATGATTAATAAGGAAAAATGGCCCTTGAACTATGAAAAACTACGAAGAATTATAGAAAAACGGGGAAAAAGGGAAAAATAGTTGTTGTCGGTATGCTCGTTTAAGTATTTTTCTTTATCTTTGCACGCAAATGAGGACAAAACGAATTTTATACGACTTGTTGTTGGTGCTTGGTCTGGCGCTCTTGGCTCAGGTGGTCTACTATGCGCTTCTGATTGTTTCCGACACGTTCGAGTATTTCTGGGAGGACCTGAAGGCTTGGCCGCGTTGGTTGCTGGTGGACTTCGCATGGTGCTTTCTGGTCGTGGCGGCTGTTGCTATGCTCTTTTTCTGGCGACGCACAATCTTGGAACATGAGCGCAACAAGTACCACTTACAGGCCTTGGACAACCAGCTGAGTCCTCACTTCGTCTTTAATAATTTCAGTATTTTGGCAGACCTGATAGAGGTGGACCCTCAGCGAGCTTCTTCGTACCTGATGAACCTGACGAAGGTGTACCGTTACGCACTGTCACATCTCGACCACGACACCGTCACGCTTCAGGAAGAACTGGAGTTCATGCAGCGCTATTTGGCCCTGCTGAAGCAGCGCTTCGGCGACAGCATCGACGTTCGAATCGCAGATGACGTGTCTGCCCACAAAGGCTCCATCCCGCCAGCGGCCCTTCAGATTCTGATAGAAAATGCCATCAAACACAATGAGCACACGGAAACTCGCCCCCTCGTTATCAATGTGACGGCCGACGACCACCACGTCTTTGTCAGCAATAACAAGCAACCTATGACAGCTGCCGACTCGGTCCATCTGGGACAGCAGAACCTCGTGGAGCGCTATCGGCTGTTGACCTGGAAGAAAGTCTCTATAAGCGATACCCCCGACAACTATTGTGTAACGATTCCGCTGATTACAACATGAGAATTCTGATTATCGAAGACGAGCAGAATAGTGCCAACCTCCTACGCCGCATGCTGGGCAGCGAGCATGAGGTGGTGGGCGTATGTGCCAGTAATGCCGAGGTCAAAGCGTTCTTCGCCGGCGCAGCGCAGTCCGAGGTGGACTTAATCCTCTCAGACATACAACTGGGCGACGGCCTGAGTTTCGAGTCGTTGTGCACGGTTCCGAGAGACATTCCCCTCGTGTTCACCACCGCCTACGACCATTATGCTGTGCAGGCCTTCCGTTTCAACAGCATCGATTATCTGCTCAAGCCCATCGACCGAACCGAATTACAGGCTGCGCTGACGAAGGTGGGCGAAGTGCGCCGCTCGTACTCGACGACCGAGACCATCGCTCGGCTTTTGGACTCAATGAACGGCCAAAGCATCCATTATCGTGAGCGGTTCCTCATCCCGCATCGGGCTGACGAGTATTTGCTTGTGCCCGTAGCAGACGTCAGCCATCTCACCATCCGCGACGGCGTCGTCCGCCTCTGCACTCTGCAAGGCGCAACCCATGTCCTGAGCATGTCTCTCGAGGAGGCGGAGCACGAGCTTGACCCTCAGCGATTCATGCGCGTCAACCGCCAGTTCATCGTGAATGCCTCTGCCGTCGCCAAACTCTCCACCCATTTCTTGGGCAAGATGCGCATTCATGTGTCTGCCTTCCCCAACACCGAGATTATCGTTGGCAAGGATAAGGTAGCAGCCGTCAAGCGCTGGTTGGATTCCTAAGGCTATTTCAGTTCCGCTCGGACGGCGGTCACCATGTCTTTGTGGTTCTCGTCGGGTTGGGTGAGTTGAGATGTCAGCTCAATCGTACCTGCTTTGTCCGTTGTCGAGAACGACCCCGTGTAAATGATCGTACTGGCATTGAAAAGCGTGGCTTCGACGCGCACCCTGTACGTTCCTTTCCTCACTGTTTTGCCGGTTTGATCCTTGAAGTCCCATGTGAACGTCTGCCTTCCGCTTGCCTGCGGAGTGGCCCCTGTGACGGCGTCCAACTGTTGGTCGGTCAGTTCGTTAGCTTTGGCTGCTTTGACCCATGTCGGCACGCAAGCAGGTCGTTTGACATAGCCGCGCATGGGCTGTTCGTCTGTCACAGGCAACTTTTACGTATGGCCTCTTTTTAAAAGGTGAAGCAGGGCCATCGCCTGTTTACATAGCCTTTGTTGTCTTTACGCAAAGCCTTTATTGTCTCTACTATTCGCTTTTGTTGCCTATATGAAATGCCTTTGTCATCCATATCTAAGCCCTTTGTCATCTATGTGTGTAGCCCTTTTCGTCTATATATATCCGTTATTCGGTCGCGACCGAATAACGTTTTCGACTATATGTATCGGCTTCTACGACCGTTCCTTCAGGCCTTCACGACCGTTCCTTCAGGCTGCAACGACCAGTCCTCTTGGTCGTCACGACCATTTCTTCGTTTTCATCCACCTTTATCGTTGAATATCCTGACGTGGAAAGTCCCTCGCGCACGCGCGCAGGTAAAACTTTTATAGAGCACCTACACTTTAGCACTCTTCGATGCGTAGCCGTCAGATTATCAGCTGTTAAAGGTGCCTCAAAACGGTGTAGTTTGGGTGTAGTTTAGGGTGCTAAAGTGTAGTTTTGAAGAGAAATCAACTGAAATCACATGAAATCTCATCAAAAAGTTGCAAAACCGAAAAAAATGTTGTATCTTTGCAACGTTAAAACAGCCCCCTAATCGGAGGCGTTGAGACAATCGCAGAGCGCTGCGATTCCTTGAATCATGCCATCGATTATTTACTCATTTTTAAACACTTGTTTTATGGTAAAAATTCAACAATCAAAAAACACACCACTGAAAAGCCGCACCTGGAAAGCACCAACAACGGCAAACATGATGTTCACGATCGAGAAGCCCTATGGCGCCAACCGCACTTCGCTGCGCGGTATTACGCTCGACGACTTCTTCGCTCTGTTGCACGACGGCCCGCATCGCGAGGCAGTCGAGACGCTACGCAGCGAGCTGCCCACCTCGCGTGGCCTCACCAGCGAGCACCCCGAGATTTGGCGCGTCGGGCGCATCATCCCCTCGTGCTTCGTGCGCAACCAGCAAGGCAAGCGTTCGGCACGCATCTTCAACGGCGTCGTCCTGCTCGACATCCAGGACGTCTATTCGCCCGAGGAGGTGGCACGTCTCAAGCAAGCAGCCTCCTCGCTGCCCACCACCCTCGCCGCCTTCGTCGGTTCCAGCGGCATGAGCCTCAAGGTGCTTGTGCGCTACTGGTCAGCTGATGGAGTGCTGTCGCGCGAGTGGAGCGAGGTCGAGGCCTTACACGCCGCCGCCTATGAGCAGGCACGCCGTCTCTATGCCGCCGTCCTGGAGCGTACGATTAAAGAACCCGCGAAGGTGTCGATGTTCAACAGCTTCCGAATGACCATCGACCCCAATCCCTACTGGGCTCCCGGGGCTGTGCCCCTGAAGGTGGTGGCGGGCGGACCTGCACGCCCCACCCCTGTCGAGCCCTCGCAGGTCCCTCCTACCGACAGCCGCCACTATCGCTACTACAGCCAGCGCTTTGACAAAGCCTACTCCGAGGTGCTGCAGCGATTCCGTCAGGAAGGGCGTGACGCCTCCATCGAGGCCGATGCCTTCATGCAAGCCGTCACACAGCGATGCTTCGAACTGCAGCTGCCCTTGGCCGAGACACGTATGCGCATCGTCCGTGGCGAACCCGAGGAACGTGCGCGCGAGTGGACCTACTATGTCAACGACTATTACGCCCGTCACGCCTCAACGGATGCTGACGATGCCGACGACCCCGTTGGCGCACGCGCCATGGTGCGCATGATCAGTTCGTCCTACGAGCTCTTCCGCAACCCCATCGACGGTGCCACCTACTTCAGGCCCCGCACCACCACAGGCCGTTGGCAGCTCCTCGACAAGAGCGCCCAGGCCTCCATTGAGTTCGAGGTCCTGGAGGCCGGCCTGGTCAAGTCCGTTCGCCTCGTGCGTACCTATCTGCAGAGCGGACACATCCCTATGCGCAACCCCTTGAGCGAGTTCCTCGGCAGCGTGCGCGGGCAGTGGGATGGGCAAGACCGCATCACTCAGCTCGCACGTTGCGTCGCTACGGGCAATCCCCTCTGGGAGCGTGCCTTCTACATCTGGTTCCTCGCGATGGTGCAGCAGTGGCTGGGCCTCCACCCCGAGCACGGCAATGCCGTAGCCCCTCTCCTCTGCGGAGCGCAGGGCACGGGCAAGAGCACCTTCTGTCGCGCACTCCTCCCCGACATGCTTCGCTGGGGCTACCTCGACCATATCGACCTCACGCGCACCACGCAGCTCATGCGTTTCATGTCGCAGACGTTGCTCATCAATATCGATGAGTTCGACCAGTACCGAGGCAATGCCCAGCGCGGGCCGCTCAAGAATCTCTTCCAGCAAGCGGACATTCGCACGACGCGTCCTTGGGGACAACACCTCGAGGTGCGGCCTCGCCTGGCCTCGTTCATCGCCACCTGCAACCCTACCGAAGTGCTCTTCGACGAGACCGGCACGCGTCGCTTCATCTGCGTGCGTGTCGACGCCCCTATCGTCTTGCCTGCTTACATCGACTACGAGCAACTCTACGCCCAGGCTGTCGATCAGATCTACGACCGCCGCAACAGCCCCGGCAGCTATGCCGACGACGACCCTACGGGCCGATGCTACTTCACCGTCGAAGAGCAAGACGACATCGAGCGCAACAACAGCCATTTCCGCATCTACAGCTATGCCATCGAGCGATTCCGCGATGCTTTCGAACCGCAGGCCGACCAACGGCGCCGTGGGGCCGACACCGTGGAGCTGTCGTTTGCCGGCATCATCGACTACATCGACCGCCACTCCCAAAACCGCCTCTCGCGTGAGGAACGACAGCAGTTGCGCGCTCACATCACGCGACTCGTCAACGAGGGACAGCTCGCTCGCCGACGCTCCAACAAAGGTGTTGTCTACCATCTTGCGCGCCGTTCTTTGCCCGTCATTTGAACGACTTTTGCTCATAACAATAGCATTTTGACACCAAAAATCAACAGTTTTCACCCTAAAACTACACTTTAGCACCCTAAACTACACCCAAACTACACCGCTTTTGCGATGCCTAAGCATTTGAGAACCATAGTGATGAATGAAAAAGAGTGCTAAAGTGTAGTTACAAAACAATTTTTTTCTCACGCGAATATGTCTAACTTCAGTAAAATCCACTTTTCAGTTGCCAACCACGCCTCCGTCACCGGAGAGCATAACCTTGTACCCCGTCTGCATGCGGGCAGCCCTGAGAACCTCGCCGAGCGCTACGACGACCTCCCTTGGCAGACGCCTCTCACGAAGGGAACCCTCTATGTGAGTCTCGACGAGATACGTCGTACCCTTCTGCATCTCATGGCCAACGGTTCCCCCGTGACCATCCCTTTCCTCGGCACCTTCACCCTCACGCTCGGTGGTGACGTCCATATCGAGAATGGCCACTATCAGGGGCACGACGTCCACGTCGACGGCATCCGCTTCACGCCCGATGCAGACTTCCTACGTGAACTGCGCGCCCTGAGCGTCGACCAGGATCCCCTGCCACTCACCCCCTACGTTGACGATGAACGCCTCAACGCTGTCCTCGACGGGCTTTTCGGCGACGCAGCCGCCTCGGACACAACCTCATCTGACGAATCTCGCACCATCACCCATGCCGACCTCTATCGTGCCTTCGACGGAACCCTCTCTCATCACCGTATCTTCGACATCCTCAACCGCCTCGTCGCCGAGCACCGCCTCACACGCGAAGGCTCCCGCAACCAAACCCGCTATCGCCGCTACACAAGTTAATAAGTATAAAAACTCCCTCCATTTTTTGCCACTCTGCAGAGTTTCCGTATCTTTGTGCCCAGTTAACAGAGATCTTTGACATTTTAGCTATTATGGAAGAAAGATATTGCTTGAAATTCTTCATCTTTGAACCATCATAAACACCATAAGTGAGCATATAGCCCTTCACAGCCTTGTTGTGAATTGCTTGAAATTCTTCATCTTTGAACCATCATAAACACCTCTATCGTCCCTTATACCAACAAGCAGGGCGTTGTGAATTGCTTGAAATTCTTCATCTTTGAACCATCATAAACACCTCCTATTTGAATTGCCGAGATGCGGAGCACGTTGTGAATTGCTTGAAATTCTTCATCTTTGAACCATCATAAACACCCCTTTGCCCTCGAGAACCCGACAGCCCGACGTTGTGAATTGCTTGAAATTCTTCATCTTTGAACCATCATAAACACCGCGATTGTGCAGAGTATGATGAACTCATTGGTTGTGAATTGCTTGAAATTCTTCATCTTTGAACCATCATAAACACCTCACCAGTCGGCTGCTATTGTTGGTGAAGTGTTGTGAATTGCTTGAAATTCTTCATCTTTGAACCATCATAAACACCGCAGTCGGTGATGCGCTTCGCCACCTGTAGGTTGTGAATTGCTTGAAATTCTTCATCTTTGAACCATCATAAACACCTAACGACATAATGATTACGAAGATGAAGAAGTTGTGAATTGCTTGAAATTCTTCATCTTTGAACCATCATAAACACCTTGACGCCTAACTTGCCGCCGAGCTGGTCCGTTGTGAATTGCTTGAAATTCTTCATCTTTGAACCATCATAAACACCAACGTCGGCTCTTCATTCAGGTGCTTGGTCGTTGTGAATTGCTTGAAATTCTTCATCTTTGAACCATCATAAACACCGGATTGCCCATTTGAGATAATGGATGGCCCGTTGTGAATTGCTTGAAATTCTTCATCTTTGAACCATCATAAACACCCCTCAAAAAATTAAATGTTATGTTACTTAGTTGTGAATTGCTTGAAATTCTTCATCTTTGAACCATCATAAACACCGTTCGATCCCCACGAAAACGAATAAAAACTGTTGTGAATTGCTTGAAATTCTTCATCTTTGAACCATCATAAACACCTTTCCTCGTAATGGCAACCGAAGTTGAGCATGTTGTGAATTGCTTGAAATTCTTCATCTTTGAACCATCATAAACACCGAATTACACGAATTTACACGAATTGATAGGTTGTGAATTGCTTGAAATTCTTCATCTTTGAACCATCATAAACACCAACTCAGTCTGCATGGCTCAGCACAGGCCGGTTGTGAATTGCTTGAAATTCTTCATCTTTGAACCATCATAAACACCCGTTATCGCAACAGCGATACCGACACATTGTTGTGAATTGCTTGAAATTCTTCATCTTTGAACCATCATAAACACCCCAGGCGTGCATCGAGACACCGGGCACAGAGTTGTGAATTGCTTGAAATTCTTCATCTTTGAACCATCATAAACACCGCCGTGCCAAGAATGCCTACAAATGGACACGTTGTGAATTGCTTGAAATTCTTCATCTTTGAACCATCATAAACACCACGGCTACGCAGACCCTCTCCACAATGCTGTTGTGAATTGCTTGAAATTCTTCATCTTTGAACCATCATAAACACCCCCCGAACATTGCACCCAAGGCATCCGCACGTTGTGAATTGCTTGAAATTCTTCATCTTTGAACCATCATAAACACCGTTCAACCGCGTGTTCTGCAACATCGAACTGTTGTGAATTGCTTGAAATTCTTCATCTTTGAACCATCATAAACACCAAATTCCTATCTTGTGCAAATATAGCATAAGTTGTGAATTGCTTGAAATTCTTCATCTTTGAACCATCATAAACACCATGACCGCCACCGCAAACGTGGCCAGTATTGTTGTGAATTGCTTGAAATTCTTCATCTTTGAACCATCATAAACACCAATGAGGTAGGAGTTAACAAGGGGGGTAGTGTTGTGAATTGCTTGAAATTCTTCATCTTTGAACCATCATAAACACCAGGACGCGGGAGGCAATTCGACTTACCTCGTTGTGAATTGCTTGAAATTCTTCATCTTTGAACCATCATAAACACCCCAGTTCGGACTGAGGAATTTTACATGGATGTTGTGAATTGCTTGAAATTCTTCATCTTTGAACCATCATAAACACCCTGACCACAAACAACCCAAACAATAACCCTGTTGTGAATTGCTTGAAATTCTTCATCTTTGAACCATCATAAACACCGCCTGCAGCGCAGAGCGCAAAGGTTTTAAAGTTGTGAATTGCTTGAAATTCTTCATCTTTGAACCATCATAAACACCACGATGTTGGTAAGATGGTATTAATCAAAGATTTAATGCGAAAATTAAGATTAAAAAAACTGTTTATGATTGATAGCGGATTTCTACCTTTGTGGTGAAATCCGCTATCGCAAAGATGGTTGTTCAGAAGAGTTCAAGTTGCTGGCCAGGTGTTGATGGTGCCGTCTCTTTCTTTCCATAAAAGAGCTTGATGTCAGCAAATTGTTTGTCAGTTATACCCAATATACCAACATTGCCATATTCGGGAAGTGCAGATTGGACACGCTTAATGTGAACGTCCATGTTCTCACGGCTGGCACAATGTCGGATGTAGATGGAGAATTGGAACATCGTGAAGCCGTCGCCCATGATGTCCTTTCGGAATTTTGCAGCAGCTTTGCGCTCTTTCTTGGTGTCGGTGGGGAGGTCAAAGAATACGAGAATCCACATTACACGGTACTGGCTGAAACGTGAAGAGTCTGAGACAATCATAACTTTATCCTTCCATTTGTGGATAACTCACTTTGCGTAACTCTCCGCTAAAGCACTTGTATAGTGAGGCCGTGGTCTGCGTAGCGGCTATCAGCAGAGGGCTGCGCTTGCCGTCGATGATGACGTCCAAGACGGGGATGTTCAGAAGTTCGGCCTTCAGCTCTTTGGTGAGCTCTGAATAGTCGGCATACTTGTGGATGATTTTGATGACGAGCTCATCCACATAAGGACGATAAGGTTCCATAACGTCATCTGCGAGGCAATAGGCGTTGTAGCGATTGTGGTGGTGGATTCCTAATGTTGGCAATAATCCACTTCCAACGAGTGCACGTGCGATAACGGCTCGAAGGATGGCATAACCATAGTTCAGGAGGTTGTTGGGCGGTTCGCCGTCGCGTCCGCGCACGAAGTTGGGAATCTGTGGGAAGAGGTTTCGCCAATAGTAAGCCGCGGCCCTTGCTTCGAGGTTGTCGGCATCGCCGCTGCGCACCTCATCCACCCATACTTGCATACAACGTGTCTCAGCCTCAGTATGACGACGCAGCACAACCTCCTGGTTGGCTATTTTCTGTCGGATGGTCTGCTGCCAAAGTTGTTTGCGTAAAGGCAGAGAGGCATCAAGTTGGTCGCGAAAGCGTTCATTTTGGAGCGTGTTGCCATAGAGTGGCAGCATCAATCCCGTGGGCATATTGCGGCTGTCGCAGGTGATGAGGGCTGCGTTGTTCTCCAGCAGTGCTTCCATGACTCCCGTTGTGATGGTAATGCGTTTGTTGTCGAGAACAACTACGCCAATGTCTTCAATCGGGATGGTACGCTCGTTCATACGCTTGAACTCAGGCGTCAAGGTGTCATTATTTTCCACATCTGGAATCTGAATGACTAATTGTTTGTTGCGCAGGCTAAGGTAAGCCGGATTGGAGAAGCAAAGCGTTTTCTTGATCATAGCATGTTGGAAAAAGTAAAGAGCCTGCAAAAGTATGCAGGCTCAAAAGATTATGGTTATGATTCTTTAGATGGGAGGATATTACCGAGATGATTGACGCGGACTTTAACGATTCCTTCGAGGGCTTGTAGCGAATTAATTCGTTTAAACGATAAACCCTTGAGCTCTTTATTGTCATCCACGGTCGTTTCTAGATGATGTCTAAAGAAATAATCTCTTCCACCTTCTGTCTTTGACATCTTCTGCACCCTATACAAATGCTTACTAATCTCCGCCTTATTATTCGGATCGAACAAATCAATCGCTTTCGGGTCGAAACCATGTTCAATATCAGGGAAGATGAAGTATTCGTTCTGTTTCATGGAGAAAAGGAACTTCCAACCTTCAGCAGCATTGTATTCAGTGTCAACTACGGGGATACCAAGTGCCTTGCGCGTAGTTGCTTCCAAGAATGAAACGGCATCGTCTTGTAAATTACCCTCAGCATCCCGATACACGGCAATATGATGGGTGCTGGCTGTTTGCACAAAATCTACAGGTCGTTTCTTTCCCTCGCTGTCCGTGATCACTTTCCCGAAGTGGTCTTTGGCTTCATGCAAAGAAATGGCGCTGAGAACTCCACGGATGCGGACACTCTTGATGGTGATGCCTTTTTCTTTATTCAGGTAGATGGGATTCTCGTCAAGGTTAGCGAATGCTTTCTTTGGGTCACCACCGAACTCGTCGAGGCGTGCTTGCAGAATTCGATGTACACCCGCGTCGATGACCTTGTCCAGCTTGAGATCTGGAGAAACAGGTTTGCGGATGGGGTAGTAGTCCTCGAAATAGACGAGTTTCACGCGTAATGGTACTTGCTCGGCGTGTTGCTCGTTGAGCCAGATGGGATTCTTCTCGGGTGAATTCTTGCCCGTGAATGCTTTCTTGGGGTCGTTGCCGAATTGTGCTAAGCGGGCAATGACGGCATCGCGATACATCTTCTTGGCAATCAGCGTGGCGCGGTCTGGAGTCATTTTACCATCTACTTTTACCTTTTCCGAGATACGATGCAGCGTGTGGCCATAGATGGTTTCGTTGTGTAGTTGTCCACGGGGTGTTAGTTGGATTTTCTTATTGGTGCCACCTTTTGTCTTAAACTTGTTGACATTCTGGGTCATCACCTTGTTCTTGGCTTTGATGGAGATGAGGATGTCTTCGAGTTGGCGCTTAGCTTCTGCCCGGAACACGTCAAGGGGCATTGGAGCGCGGAAACGCAATTTGCCATGGCTGTCGCGATAGAGGTATTTCTGCTCAATGCCATAGATGCTGCTGCTTTTATCACTCCGCGCATTGAGGTTGTTGAGGTACTGAATGAAGGCAGGATGGGTGAAGGCAATGGTCAGTGCATCCATGGCATGGTGGCGATGGTCGTTTCGTTTGGTCCAATCTTTGATGCGTCGGATCTCACGTCCATCCTTGTCTTTATAGGTTTCAGTAAGGCCAAGACGATTATATTTGTCCCAGTTGAGCTCCTGCATGACATCTACGAGTTGCCAGTCTTCGCGCAGGCGGTCGGTGATACTGCCGATGGTGGGAATGACCTGTGGCACCATGTCCTCCAGAATCTCACGTGCTTTCTTGGCAATGTACTGCGAGTTGCGCAAGTCGCGATCGATGAAGCCGTCGGGAATGTCGGCTTCGCGCATGAGCAATTTATCGTGCTTGGCTTTGCCGATGATGCCTTGCTTGTAGAGATTGTCAATTTTCGTTTTGTACTCGGACGCTTTCTCCTCACCCCATTTGCCAAGGATGTAGTCGTAGGCGGTGGCGTTGCTCTTTTCGATATTGATGCCACGTGCTTCCAAAGTCTTATTAGAGAAGGAATCATCGAAAAGTCGAGCCTGCGGAATGATGTGCTCTATGTCGAAGTTCTTGCTGAAAAGTTGGTCGCGAGGGATATAAGTGTCAGAGTAAAGCGTTTTGAAGCCGTTGTCCTTCAGCTCCATATAAAGCTTATATCGAATGATGTCATTGCGGCTGACGTGTTGGATGCCGAACTCTGATTCAAGCTCTTCACGATATTTCTCATTCATGAGGTTTGCCGCGTTGATGTCTGAAGTTGTTTTTTCGCGTTCCTTGGCACTCTGTTTCAAGTCGCGTGCCAACTCAATTCGGATTTCATCTGGCTTCCCATATTCTTCAACGACAGCATTGACGACATTGATCATCTGATTGAGAATTTTTTCTACGACGGGATTGCGGAGGGCATTGCGAGGCAACAGTTCGAGGCGGTCTAAGTAGTTGCGGTTGGCGAGTTCCTCCTTGGTACGTGAGCGTTCGGAGTGGCGATAACCTGCATACTCACATGCTATGCTATAATCATTACCTGCTTTCATGAACGGCAGAATCTTGCGCATGGCTTTGGCGCTGAGGCTTCCGTAATCCTCTTGGAACGTGACATTTGCCAGCACTTGAGCATATTCGCGGTCGCAATGACAGAGGCTTTGCAGCTTGGCAATCAATGCATCCGTGCCAGTTTTGGAATTGTCGCCTTCGTAGGAATACAACAGATGCCAAAGTTGGTAAAGGGGCTGTTGGTCAAAGGCATGGCCCTCAAGTTCTGCATCGAAATGAAGAATGTCTGTGTTAAT
Organism: Bacteroidaceae bacterium; assembly: GCA_017429525.1. Classification (GTDB taxonomy): domain Bacteria; phylum Bacteroidota; class Bacteroidia; order Bacteroidales; family Bacteroidaceae; genus Physcousia. The sequence goes on from JAFROT010000034.1 coordinate 62,375, forward strand.
ACCAATAGCCTTGAAGACCAATCCTGTCACTTCTTCAATCTCTATAGCCTTCAATTTCTTGATGTCGTACTCTTCGTGTCCGGAGAGTGCGATAATGCTGAAGAAGGCTTGGTAAAGTGCAGACAAAGTGCGGTTGCCCTCTACTTCCTTATAGTTGAGGTCATATTTCTTGGCTGCTTTTCCAAAGAGTATGTTAAGTACTTCGCGCTTGGATAGCTTCTCTTTATATTGTAGTTCGCGCGCGAGCGATTCTTTCTCTTCGAGGTCGAGGAAACGTCTTTTCTCGGTGGCGGAGAAGAGGTCTTCACCTGCATCTTCGAATTCTACTTGCAGGTTGTTGAGTACTTGCCAGACCTTAAACTCCTGAAACAGAGGTGAGGACTTGGGGCAAACCTTGAGGCCTACTGTCTTATTACGTGTCTTTCCATCTTCTTGGACTTCCACCTGACGGCGCTCAAATGTGCAAATGTCCAGCATCGCCTTTTTGCTCTTGAGAGGTCGCTGATAGAAGATGATCTCATCGCGAATTTTCTTTTTTAATTCAGGTGTCAGCTCTTTGTGGAAACGAGCCTGAGTATTCCATATCTGCTCAAATTCATCGAGATAATCCTGCCTGTAGAAAGTCGCGTTCTTCAGGCTGTAATGTGGATTGGCTTCAATTTTTTTTACGATGTATTGCCCAATAGTCTGATGATTGAAATAAAGTTCCTTGGAGCGGTCGCTGATGGCACCGAGGTAGCCGCTATTATTGTTGATAGCCCCATTGATATCGGCAATGACAAAGGCCAATTCTTCGGGCGTGAGTTGGCGTTGCAAAGCCTCTGCACGCCATCTATACTGCTGAAGACGGCGGTCGGTGCCTTTGTTGTCGGCTGTATAGATGCCATATTTCCCCAAGAATATCTTGGTCGTATTCGTCTTGGATTTTCCTTGTAGTTGATGATAGAAATCTTCGGTCAGGATGTCAGCATGGAATGTACGTTGGAAAGCCCAGACAGCATCAAGCTCAGTCACTAAGTCAGAGCGATAGAAGTCGGGAATATATTTTTTGCCAGCTTGCAGGAGGTCATAGCAGTATTGACCAGGTGTGAGGCATTGGTCATGGAGCTGCTTGGCTATTTCCATGCCATCGATGAGCGTTCCGTCCTCTGTAGATTGGGCTTTACGGCTGCTCTTGTACCCTCGCTTTTTGTTTATCATCAATAAAATGCGAGCCAGTTCCTGTAAAGAAACCTCTTGCGTTGCCGCTTTGGCACGGGAATAAAGTGTAGCGAATGTGGTTCGGGGACCATTCTCGGTAAGTATGGTTTCATCTTGGATGATTTTAGCAGCTTTCAGAGAAGTTATTAGGTTATCTCTGCGTTGTTTGAAGCGTTGCAGGTTGCGCCGCATACTACGTTTTAGCGTACGGTCAGCATTAGTCGTTATACTTTTGCCTTTCTCGAAATTTGTCTGCTCGTCAACGGTTAGCGGAACTACTCTAACACCTAAGCGTGTAATAGAAGATAGCTCGTTGTTATTCTCTGCTTCGTTGACTAATGCCCAACCGATGCTGGTTGTTCCTAAATCTAATCCTAATATACGTTTCATAAGGTAAATCAGTTATATTTTGAGGGCAAAAATAGAGAAAAAACTTGTAAGGTGTATAAAAAGCTTTCGAAAAATTTGCCAATTCATCTAAAAAGCCTAACTTTGCCCTCGAATTTCAGCAATTCACAATAAGGATTATTCCGTTGTGAAAACATTCAGGTTCCTGCCCTCGTCCTTTAACGGGGGCTCTTTTTTTGTATGATCTGCAGAGGTAAATGTTTCTTCGCATTTCTCCGCTTTCATCATTTAGGCTTGATTGCGGAACCTTAGCATATTGGCCGTTATGGTAGACTAAATACTAAAAAAGAATGGATTTATTTGGTGATACAAGAAAAAACGAGTATATTTGCCGCAAAATTAATCAATTAACTATTTTCAAAAGACCTATTACCCTATGAAGAAACTTACTTTGATTCTTGTGTGCGCCCTGCTGGCGACAACCGTTCGTGCTCAGGATGAGGATAAACGGCTCTTCAACCACTTGGCGGCTGGCCTGTCGCTGGGTACAGATGGCATCGGTCTGGACGTGGCGATGCCTGCTACGAAGTACCTGGGCATCCGCGCTGGCATCTCGTTCCTGCCGCATGTGAAGTATTCTGATTACGTTGACATCGACTCGGATAGCGAATCAATCATCGCTGACGAGGTGAAAGTGGAAGGCAAACTGAACAAAATAGATGGTAAGCTGTTGGTGGATTTCTATCCTACGGAGAAAAGCAATTTCCACATCACGGCGGGTGCCTTCATCGGCGGTAGCAAGATGATCAAGGCCTACAATACGACGCCTTTCCTGGCGCGTGAGGACTGGGGTGTGGCAGGTATCAGGCTGGGCGACTATCGCGTGACTTCGGACGACGAGGGCAATGTGCATGCCGACTTAAGGGTGAACGCTTTCAAGCCTTACTTGGGCATCGGCTTCGGTCGGTCAGTGCCTCGCAACAAGCGCGTGGGTGTCATGTGCGACCTGGGCGTGCAGTTCTGGGGCAAGCCCGGTCTTTGGACCACAACGAAGAACGACTGGGGCGAGCGCGAGTACCATAAGCTGGAGAAGAGTGATATGACCTTCGACGACAACGACGATGCCAACAAGGCGTTTGATATCCTGTCGAAAGTCATCGTCTACCCCGTGCTGAGTATCCGTCTGTGTGGACGCATCTTCTAATGAGTGTTTTTCAAGTTAAACCATTCTAAACCATAATCCATTAACAATCATTATGATGAAAAAGTATTTCTTGTATCTGGCGATGGCTTCGATGGCGCTGACGAGCCTTACGGCTTGTAGCAGCGACAATGATGGCGAGGGGCCTTCAAGCAGCACGTCCACTCTGCCTACGCCCAAATATGCTGCTGCTGCGCAGCGTGTTAACTTCAGTCAGCCAATAGCTGCCACCGCGCTGGTAGATGGGGCTGAGTTGCTGCTGAACGGTTTTGAGCTCTCTGAGGACGGTTTCGTGTTCCTAGAAATCTTGAAACGACAGCCCGATGAGACGACGTCAAGTACGAAAACGGAGGTCATCTATGACAAGGAGGACCTCAAGAGCTATGACGGCAGGAATCTGATACTCAAGGACAATAAAGGCGAGATCAATATGCTGGAGCCTACACGCGCTACATCGACGAAGGTCGTGGTGAGCGTCTACCTGAATATCGTCCTCCCGAATATTGGCGCTGTCACGTTCTCGACAGACGACGAGACGGTGGAGGCTCAGCAGAAGACGGAGCCACAGTCGGGCAACACGATGCGCTCGAACCTGTGTCGCACATGGAAAGTGCTGGGCACTATCATCGACCTCGAGGGCGACGTGAATGTGTTCAAGGAGTTCAAGGGTGGCAACCTGAAGGCTCTCTGTGACGAGGCTGTGCGCCAGGGTGCTGACCTCACGGCTGAGGAGCAGGCTCGCTTCAACAAGGTGGTCGAATCCATCACGCTGACGAACGCGGGGCTCATCGTGATCGAGTACACTGACGGTACGGTGGATGCCGGTGATTTCCAATGGGCTAACGCGCAGTATGACTCGTTCAAGATTATGTTGAAAGACGAGGGCATGGGCAATAAGTTCCTGGCGAATAACACGGTTGTTACCAGCGAGTTCCGCGGTAATCGCTGCAACCTGAAGTGCACGACTGACATCCGTGGCAGCAAGAACTTCAAGGCTGCGATGACGCTGCAACTGCAGGCGCTGAACTGAACGCAGGCGTTGCAGAACGTTCAGAGCTTAGGGATAATGTAAGCCCCGCTGACGTTGAGTCGGCGGGGCTTTTTGATGTAGATGCTATTGGCGGTTTGATGGGTAATCGCTACTTATTGGCGGAGCTCGTCGACCCACTCAGAGAGGTCCTCGAAAGTGATGTCGTTGAGGAGCTCGCCGTCGAGGATATTGAGTGTGGGGTAGGAAGCCCTAAGTGCATCTGTAGCGGGCTCGATGGGTGAGCCTCCTGATGTGGCGAAGGGGATGATGACTTTGCCTTTGAGGTCGGCTGCCTCGATGAAGGTGTTGATGATGCGTGGAGCTACGGCCCACCAGATGGGGAATCCGATGAAAAGGGTATCGTAGGCGGCGACGTCGATGGGCAGCTTTGCGGGGTCGAGAGCAGGACGTGAGTCGGCATCGCGCATCTCGACGCTGGAGCGTGAGAGGCTGTCGCGCCAATTGAGGTCGGCATCGGTATAGGGCGCTTCGGGCTGAATTTCATAGAGTTCGGCATTGGCAGCCTGAGCGAGGAGCTGTGCTACGGCCATGGTGGTACCGGTGGCGGAGTAGCAAGCTACGAGTGTGCGGGGTTGGTCGCTTGTAGCGGTATTCTTGGTTGTGGGGTTACAGCTGGCGAAGGTGAGGGCGAGTGCTGCGAATGTGAGTGTGAAGAGGGAGGTTTTCATAAGGTTGAATGGACAATTGAAAATGGACAATGGGGATTTTAAATGGACAATAGGTAATGACCTCTGTCTGTGGCAGAGGTTAGAGTTCTTCGGGCAGGAGCTCGACGACATGTCCCTTGCGGGTGACGACGAGGGTGGTGTGGAAGAGGCGTGAGCGCTCAACGAGTCGTTGTTGTGCGAGCTGTATGCCTTTGTCTATGCGCTGCTGCATGTCAGCTATTTCTCTGTCACTCATGGTCGTCAGGTGTTTGGGTGTAACGTGTATAGAGGTCGTCGTAGCGCTCCTTGTCAATGATGTTGATGCGCTGGTCGCGCCATCCGAAGGCAATCTTCTCGCCAGGGATGTTGGAGTTGTCGTAGAGCGTCCAGTAGTCACAAATGGGCGTGTAGAGCTGGAAGAAGTTCTGCAAGCCGGCGTCGTAGCGACGCAAGATGACGTCTGTGGGGATGTTGTGCCCTCCCTGGCTGACGCGCTTGGCCACACGTGCGATGGCTTGCTCTGGCGATGAGAGGGAGAAGAAGAGAAGGGTGACGAAGTAGCCACGGCGCTGTGCACGCTGGATGAGCTTGACGTAGGAGCGCGTGGCGAGGGTGGTCTCGAAGGCGAAGGTCTCACCTTCCTTGAGGAGGTGGATGATGCGATCGATCATGAGTCGTCCTGCCTGGATGGCCACTCCTTCGGGGTTGAAAGGCGACAATCCCTTTGCGATCTCGTCGGCGTTGACGAATTCGCGGCAGTTGAGCATCTCGGGCAGGACGGTGAAGGAGGCTGTCGTCTTGCCCGCGCCGTTGCATCCGGCAATGATGTAGAGGTGTAATTTATCTGTCTCTGCCATAGCTGTTGAGGTGTTTTATGGGGCAAAGATAAGATTTTTGTTGGTTGGGTGATGAAGTATGGCCCTTTTCTTGGAGTTTTTTAACAGTTGGAGGGAGGAAGTGGAGAAGATGAGAACCTCGCGACGAAATCGCGGGGCACTGCGGCCGTGGGCGAGCAATTTATTCCTCATTCGTCATTCATCATTCATTCTTCTTCCATTTCCTATTCGTCCTTCTTCTATCATCATTCTTTATTCTTACTGAGGAGGTCGGGACGGAGGCGGCGGGTGCGCTCGAGCGATTGCTGGAGCTCCCATTCCTTGATCTTGGCTTCGTAACCGGAGAGTAGAATGTCGGGGACTCGCCAACCGCGATAGTCGGCAGGACGCGTGTAGACGGGAGCCGCGAGGAGGTTATCCTGGAACGAATCGGAGAGTGCACTCTGCTCGTCGCCGATGACGCCAGGAATGACGCGCACGATGGCATCGGCCATGACGGCGGCTGGGAGCTCGCCCCCCGTGAGGACGTAGTCGCCGATGGAGACTTCCTTGGTGATGAAGTGCTCGCGAATGCGGTAGTCGATGCCTTTGTAGTGGCCGCAGAGGATGATGATGTTCTCGGCGAGCGAGAGTTCGTTGGCCATGGGCTGGGAGAACTGCTCGCCATCGGGGGTGGTGAAGATGACTTCGTCGTAGTGGCGCTCGGCCTGGAGGGCGGTGATGCAGCGGTCGATGGGTTCGCACTGCATGACCATTCCCGCGAAGCCGCCGAAGGGGTAGTCGTCGATGCGACGATCCTTGCGGACGGCATAGTCGCGCAGGTTGTGGAGGTGAATCTCGACGAGGCCTTTCTTCTGGGCTCGTCCGATGATGCTCTCTTGGAGGAAACCTTCGATGAGCTGAGGTATGACGGTGATGATGTCGATGCGCATGTGTGTAGGTTTGTTTGGGGGTGATTACCACTGGTTGGAGAGCATGTCGAGCATGTCCTTGGCCGTGAGTTTGTAGTTCTGGTCGGCACCCTCGAGGATGCTGTCGGAGAGCGCACGCTTGCTCTCGTGCAGACGCAGAATCTTCTCCTCGATGGTGTGGTGACTGATGAGGTGATAGACGGTGACGGCTTGGGTCTGACCGATGCGGTAGGCGCGGTCGGTAGCTTGTTGCTCGATGGCAGGGTTCCACCAGGGGTCGAGGTGGATGACGTAGTTGGCCGCCGTCAGGTTGAGTCCTACGCCACCAGCCTTGAGGCTGATGAGGAAGATGGGGCTCTTGCCCTTCTGGAAGTCGGCAACGATCTGTTCGCGCTGGCGTAGGGTGACGCTACCGTCGAGGTAGAGGAAGGGCAGGTGGGCCTCCTTGAGGGCACGTGCTACGATCTGCAGGAATGAGGTGAACTGACTGAATACGAGCACGCTGTTGCCGCCGTCGACGATGGTCTGAGTGAGTTCCATGAAGGCATTGACCTTGCTGGAACCATCGATCCAAGAAGGGTCGGTGAGCTCGGGTGAGCATGCCGTCCGGCGCAGGCGTGTGAGCTCGGCGAGGGCGTTGATGGTGAGTTGGTCGCCCTCCTCCTTGAAGCGTTGCTCGGCTTCGCGACGAATGACCTCGTAGAACGCCATTTCGTCCTCGGTGAGTTCGACGTCGATGGTGATCTCGGTCTTGTCGGGCAATTCCTTGGCGACGGCTTGCTTGGTACGGCGAAGCATGAAGGGGGCTACGAGCGTTTGCAGTTGCTGTTGGCGCTCAGTGTCCTGGAGGGTCTCGATGGGTTGTATGTACTTGAGGTGGAATTGTTCGTAGGTGCCGAGCAATCCGGGGTTAATGAACTGGAAGAGGTTCCAGAGCTCGCCGAGATGGTTCTGCACGGGCGTACCTGTGAGGATAATGCGATAGTGCGCCTCGAGCCGCATGCAAGCCTGACTGGTCTTGGTGCCGCGGTTCTTGATGTTATGCGCTTCATCAAGGCAGACGGTTGTCCACTGTTTGGCACTGGTGATCTCTTGAATAGGCCACATAAGCCCGTAGGTGGCGATGAGCACGTCGCCCGCTCCCGCCTGTTCGACGAGGCTTTGGCGGTTATAGTACTCGCTGATGAGCTGCACATTGAGCGACGGAGCGAAGCGCTGGAGTTCGTTGCGCCAGTTGGGAACGACGCTGGCAGGTGCTACGACGAGAGCGGGTCCTTCGCTGGCGTGCGAGAGCAGGAAGGCTATCGTCTGGATGGTCTTACCCAGACCCATATCATCGGCCAGACAGGCACCGGCACCCCACGCAGACAGGCGCATGAGCCACTCAAAGCCTTCGACCTGATAGGAACGAAGAGTCGCTTGGAGGGTGTCGGGGATGACGGGCTGCATCTCTTCGGCGCGTTGGATGCGATCCTTGAACTTGAAGAATTCCTCGTCGTGATGGATGTCGATTTCGCCATTGACGAGCTCGGCCAGGAGTCCCGTCTGAAGCGTAGAAATGGCAGGATGGTTGTTCTCGATGGTTGTGAGTCCCTCGATGGCATCGAGCTGTCGGCGCAAGCGCTGGCTGAGCCAGAGGTAGTCGCCATTCTGTAATTGAACGTAGCCGCCATGGCTGTTGGCAAGTGCCTGCAGCAGCTCTTGGGCGCTGATGACGGCATTGTCGCTGAGATGTACGTCGCCCTCAATCTCAAACCATCGACCGCGTTGGGTGAGGGCGATATTCCAGTCGCCCTTCTGCGGAGCGTGCATGCGCAACCGTTCGCCCTCAGGCCACTCGACGGCACAAATGTCGGTGTGACTGCTGATGAATGCCAAGATGTCAAGCACTTGAGGCGTAGTCAGGTGAGCGCTGAGGTTGTGTGTGAGCTCGATGTCATGCTCCTGACAGTAGTTGAGCAGGTGGCTGAGGTTGCGTGCTTCGCTCTCCATGTCGCGCTCGATGCGCACGCGCCGCGAGGTCTCGTTCTGGTCGATGATGACGTGGTCGCCCTGAGCGGGCGGGAGGGCTATCTTGCCGCCAAGCAAGGGGCGGACGAGGATATAGGCGTCGAAGAGCGTCTGTGCCGACGGGTCGGGCGTGAGACGTACGATGATGGTCGATTGCGGTTCGGTGCTCTCCTCCATCTGATCCTCTTGGATGAGGTCGCTATGGATGTCGGTGGACCCCACGATGAGGGGCAGCAGGCGTGCGAACTTCTCCTCGGCTTCGGCTGGATAGTCGGTCACGGAAAGGAGGTCTTGCAAGATGGCGCGCTCGCGGTCAGACATGGGGTAGTAGATGTAGTGCATGGCGTCGTCGCGATGGTAGACGCTCGTCTGCGAGATCATGTCCTGAAAGGTGACGTTGGATTGTAGGTGGAAGCCCCCTTCAGGCTTGCGCTCAAGGATGACGTAGGGCTTCTGCTCATCGATGACAACGCGGCGATAGGGCGTCTGTTCGCCCGTATAGACACGATCGGAACCTACGAGATGCGGGATGATGACGCCCGCTGTGAGGCGTGATGCACCAAGGAAGCGCACGTCGGCCACGATGGCCTGATCCGTGCGATCCATGAAGGGCTCGATGCCTCCGATGAAGCGGTTCCAAGGTAGCTGCTTGCCGCTGCCCCAGCGCCCGTCGCGCAGGCGATTTTGCTCGCGCAACTCTACGCTCTCGCCATCGGGCAGGATGATGTACATGACGCGGTGTTCGCCTTCGTCGGTGATATCGGAGCGCTGGCTTTCGGTGGCGATGAGGCGGTCGAGCATCACTTCCCAAGGTTCCTTGGCCTTAGCCAAAGCCGAGACGGGGTGCTTGCCGAAGTTGCCGGCGAGTTGCTTCTTCTCGAACTTGCCCAGAGTGATATAGCGTGCGCCTTCGTGACGAAGGAAGGCTGAGTTGGGATGGAAGGTCTCGGGCGTGAGTTGCATGCCTGTGAGGTTGGCGCCCAATAGAAGCGACATCTGCTGCTGGAGCACAAACTCTCGATCAGCTACGCGTTGCGGATTGATGAGGTCGGAGAGTAGGTCCATGTCGACGCGCTGCAGGGGGCTGGCCAGCGTGTCGGCCAGTAGTGCTGCTGCTCCTACGCGATGGAGGTTGGTCTCGCGCGCGTGTTCAACAAAAGTTTGCAGGCGCGCGCGTGCGTCATTTTGCTTGGCTGTCCAAAGGGCGATGACCCAGTAGAAAGCCGCCACGCCGTCGGTGAGGAAAGGTTCGGGCTCTTTGTTCTTGCCAGCCTGTGCGTTCAGGGCTTCGGCAAAAACCTTCAGTGCGAGTTCGCTCTTGCCTTGCGCCATAGCGTGAATGCCCTTGAGTAGGAAGTCAGGGTAGGTCATGCGGATGCTGGTGGGCGGCGTATATTGTCCCTTGCAAACGAACATGTAGTAGTTGACAAGCGCCTTCATGCGGCGGATGTCAGGGTCGGTAGCGTCGAATTTACGCAAACTGAGCTGTCGCTGCAGTATGTCCTCGGGGTCGTTGAAATCCTCACGCATCCACTTGTAGATGACGGCGCTGATGAACGATGGGAAGTCGACATCGCGAATCATGGGAATCAAGGGCTCGAAGCGACGGTCGTCGGAGAGTCCAACGAGGAATGGAGGCATGTCGGCCGTGAGGACCATGGGTTGCGGGCGCTTGCCAGTGTGCAGGCGGCGGATGGCTTTCTGCAGCGTGTCGAAGTTGGAGTAGCGGGTGAGTGGCCATTCATCAAACTCCTCGAGCCATTCAGGGTGCTGGTCGAGCGCGAAGATGAGAATGTCGCCATAGGAGCGCGGACGCACCATGGTTTGCTGGGGAGCGAAATGAGTTGCAGGAATGTGGACGACGAAGCCTTCGCGAATGAGTTCCTCGGTCAGGATGGGCAACTCGCCCATCATGCAGGCGCCATGGACGCTGAGCTGCAGGGCATCATCTTCTTTCAGGTCTTGTCCAATATATGCGTACAGGCACGCCAATTTCTGTGCGGCGGGCTTGAGTGTTTGCAGATGTTGTCTGTAGAGTTCCATGATGAACAGATTAATGATAGGTGTTTTCAGGATTCGGCTGCAAAGGTAGATATTTTTTTTAGACAATGCAAGCCCTTTCGGCTCATTTTTTGAACAGAAATGCGATTGTGTCGGAATTTGTTGTTATCTTTGTAGCCGAAAAGTTCAATCTGTCCAATAAAAGTTACGATTCACCTATGATAACAGAGCAAGAACGCATCCTCAGCCTGCGCGCCGAACTGCATCGCCACAATCACAACTATTACGTGTTGAACCAACCTACGATCAGCGACCAGGAGTTTGACGCGCTCATGCGTGAGCTGCAAGACCTGGAATCCCTTCATCCAGAACTCTTCGATCCCAACTCACCAACCCAGCGTGTTGGCAGCGACCTCTCACAGGAGTTTGTGCAAGTGGAGCACATCAGACCGATGCTCTCGTTGGCTAATACCTACAACCAGGATGAGGTTCGCGAATTCTATGAGCGTGTGCGTGAGGGACTTGGCGGTGAACCCTTCGAGATTTGCTGCGAGTTGAAGTTCGATGGACTTAGCATATCGCTGCACTATGAGAGAGGTCGTCTCGTGCGTGCAGTCACGCGTGGAGATGGTGTTCGTGGCGATGATGTAACGGCTAATATCCGCACGATTCGTTCCATCCCTTTGGAGTTGTCGGGCGCTGAAGTATCAGCGGCGACCGATGATGGTCAGGGCGACTTGTTCGGCAATGATGATCAGAAGGTTTCGTGGCCGAGTGAGTTCGAGATTCGCGGTGAAGTGCTGATGCCATGGGAATCGTTTGAGGCGCTTAACCGCGAGCGCGAGGCTGCCGAGGAACCTCTATTTGCCAACCCTCGTAACGCTGCCAGCGGAACGCTTAAGAGCAAGCAAACAGCAGTGGTGGCCAAACGCAAATTGGATGCTTATCTCTACTACCTGCTGGGCGATGAACTGCCCTCTGACGGACACTACGAGAACCTCGAGGCTGCGCGTTCGTGGGGGTTCAAAGTGAGTCAGCACATGCGCAAAGCTCACACGCTTGACGAGGTGTTTGCGTTCATCGATTATTGGGATACAGAGCGCAAAAATCTGCCAGTGGCAACAGATGGCATCGTGCTGAAAGTGAATAGTATGCGTCAGCAGCAAACTCTGGGCATGACGGCGAAGAGTCCCCGATGGGCAATTGCCTACAAGTTCCAGGCAGAGCAAGCTTCGACAGTGCTGCGCGAAGTGACATTCCAAGTTGGACGAACGGGTGCCGTGACCCCAGTGGCGAATATGGACCCGGTGCAACTCTCAGGCACTGTCGTGCGACGAGCGACGCTCCATAATGCTGATTTCGTGGCTCAACTGGATTTGCACGTTGGCGATCATGTGTTGGTCGAGAAGGGTGGTGAGATCATCCCCAAGATTGTCTCTGTGGATATGTCGCAGGTCACGACGGAGCGTGGTCCCCGCGTTGAGTTCATTCGTCGCTGTCCAGAGTGTGGAGCCGAACTGGTGCGCTATGAGGGCGAAGCTGCCTGGTATTGTCCCAACGAGACTGGCTGTCCGCCACAGATCAAAGGGCGCATCGAGCATTTCGTGAGTAGGCGTGCCATGAACATCGACACGTTGGGACCCGAGACCATTGAGGATTTCTTCGATCGTGGTCTCATTCATGACTATGCAGACCTTTACGAACTTCAGGTGGATCAGCTGAGTGGTGCCAATGACTCGCGTATCCGCTCGGCGCGTAAGACCATCAAAGCTATTGAGGACTCACGTCAAGTTCCCTTCGAACGCGTGCTCTTCGCACTGGGTATTCGTTTTGTAGGGGAGAGTGTAGCCAAGACACTGGCGCGTAGTTTCAAGAGTGTTGACGCGCTGGCACAGGCATCGCTCGATGATTTCCTGCAAATCAACAGCATTGGCGCTGCCATCGCCGAGAGCGTAATCCAATGGTTCCGCAATGATGAGAACCGTCATCTCGTGGAGCGTCTGCGCGGCTATGGACTGCAGTTGCAGCTCTCGGAGGAGACCCTCTCGCAGCAGAGCGATCGCTTGGCTGGCAAGACGGTGGTCATCAGCGGCGTGTTCGCTCATCATTCGCGCGACGAGTACAAGGCGCTTATCGAGCAGCACGGAGGCAAGAACACAGGCAGTATCTCGGCAAAGACCAGTTTCATCCTTGCCGGTGAAAACATGGGTCCGGCCAAACTCGAGAAAGCGCAGAAACTCGGCGTCGCAATTGTCAGCGAGGCCGAGTTCCTGGAGATGATTGGTGAGTAAGTGCGGTCAGACGGGATAGTCCATGTACTTGTAGCGCTTGATGCTCTTCTTGGGGGTCTTCTCGAACTCCTCGGGCACCATTCGGATGGCGTAGATGCGAGCATAGGACGGTACGATGTTGTTGAGCGTCTGCCGGTTCTCCTCCATCTGTGCCTCGAGCATAGCCTCTGAAAGCCCTGCTGCGTGTACCTCCTCAGGGTCGGAGTAGACAAGTCCATAGAGTTTCTCGTCCTTCTGGATGATGACACATTCGCTGACGAAGGGCAGCGATGAAAGCTTGTCCTCGATTTCCTCGGGGTAGATGTTCTGGCCGTTGGCACCGAGCAGCATGTTCTTGGATCGTCCCTTGATGAAGATGTTGCCCTCAGCATCCATCACACCGAGGTCGCCTGTGTGATACCAGCCTTCGCGATCGAGCGTGGCAGCTGTAGCCTCGTCATTCTTGTAGTAGCCGAGCATGACGTTCATACCGCGAGCGAGGATCTCGCCAGGCACGTGTTGCGGATCTCTGCTGTCTATGCGCACTTCCATGCGGGGAGCAGGCCGTCCGCAGGAACCTTGCTTGAACGATTCCCATGGCGAATAACTGATGATGGGAGCACATTCAGTGGTGCCATAGCCGACGGTGTAGTTGAAACCAATGTCGTGGAGGACGGCTTCGATATCTTGATTGAATGCGGCCCCGCCCACAATGATTTCGATGAAGTTACCTCCGAATGCAGCCTGCAGTTTGTGGCGCACTTCGGCGAGCACGCGTTCGCGCAAGATAGGGGTGTGCAAAGCTAACTTGACGATAGGCGTTTGCAGTTTCGGCAGAACAGCCTTGCGGACAATCTTCTCAATGATGAGGGGCACGGCCACGACGAGACGCGGCTTCAGGTCGGCAAAGGCGCTCAGGAGCACAGCGGGTGAGGGCGTCTTGGCCAGGAAATAAACGTGTACGCCATGCAGAAATTCATAGATGAACTCGAAGGCCATGCCGTACATATGGGCCATCGGCAGCATTGAGAGCACTTTGTCGCCAGGTCCCATCTGCGTGCCCAGTACCTCGACGGCGAAAGCGTAGTTGCTCCACAGCGCACGATAGGGAATCATTACGCCTTTGGAGTTGGATGTCGTGCCGCTGGTGTAGTTGAGCACAGCCAGTTCGTCAGGTTGGTCCTGATAGTAATTGATGTCTTTGGCGCGGAAGTTCATGGGGTACTTCTCGCCGAAGAGCCGGTTGAGGTTTTCGCGTGCATAGCAAACCTTCTCGGTGCGCCCGAGCAACAACTTGAACTCATCATTGCTGTTGCCGAAGATGCCTTCGAGCTTAGGCATCTGGTCGGCATTAAGCTTGGGCCATACTTGGTCGCCCACGAAGAGCAGCTTGGCCTCGGAGTGGTTGATGATGTCGTGAATCTGTTCGGGATGGAATTCGTGGAGAATAGGCACAGCGACCGCGCCATAGGTGAGCGTGGCAAAAAAGGCGATGCCCCACCGTGAGCTGTTGCGCCCGCAGATGGCTACTTTGTCGCCATGCTTGACGCCCGATGCTTCGAGGATGATGTGTAGCTTCTCGATGATGCGTGCAACATCCTTGTATTGAAACGTCTGCACACCATAGTCGCTCAGCCCGTCCTGATTCCAATATTTCTGGAGGGTTTCTTGTACGCAGAGGTTAAAACTTCTGGGTTCCATAAAAATGATTGTTCTTTGGGACCGTTAATAGTCGTCGTTCTCTATATCTACAAAGCTATGGTCTACTCCTTAGACTTCGTAATTCATATATTTGTAGCGCTTGATGCTCTTCTTGGGGGTCTTCTCAAATTCCTCGGGCACCATCTTGAGGGCTGTGAGACGGGCATATACAGGAATGATGGTATTGAGCTCCTGCAGGTTGGCGTCCATCTGACGGTTGAGGGCTTCAGCTGACAGGCCGCCCTTGCGCACTTCGTCGGGGTCGGAATAGACGAGTCCGTAGAGCTTGTCGCCCTTTTGGATGACGACGCACTCGCTGACGTAGGGCAGCGACGACAGCTTGTCCTCGATCTCTTCGGGATAGATGTTCTGTCCGTTGGCTCCGAGCAGCATGTTCTTGGAACGGCCTTTGATGAATACATTCCCTTCGGTATCAATGACGCCGAGGTCGCCTGTGTGGTACCATCCGTCCTTGTCGAGCGTGGCGGCCGTTGCCTCGTCGTTCTTGTAGTAGCCGAGCATGACGTTCATGCCGCGTGCGAGGATTTCGCCAGGAACGTGTTGTGGGTCACGGCTGTCGATGCGCACTTCCATGCGTGGAGCTGCCTTACCGCACGAGCCCTGACGGAACTCGTTCCAAGGTGCGTAGCAGATGATGGGGGCACATTCAGTTGCGCCATAGCCGATGGTGTAGTTGAAGCCAATGCCTTTGAGGAACGTCTCGATGTCCTGATTCATGGCAGCGCCGCCGACGATGATCTCGAAGAAGTTGTCGCCGAAAGCTTTTTGCATCTTGCGGCGGATGTTCATCTTCACACGGTCGCGCAACAGGGGCGTCATCAGAGCCAGGCGAATGGCTGGCGCCTTGATCTTCGGGAAGATGGCCTTGCGCACAATCTTCTCGATGAGCAGGGGCACGGCGATGATCACCTTTGGGCGCAGGTCGGCGAAAGCCTTCAGCATGACTGTAGGCGAAGGCGTCTTACCAAGGAAGGTGACGTGAGCGCCTTTGCACATCTCGTAGAGGAATTCGAAGGCCATACCGTACATGTGAGCGGTAGGCAGGATACTGACCACGTTGTCGCCTGCACTGACGTGGTCGTGGTAGACTTGGTTGGCGAATTCTACGTTGCTCCAGAGGGCGCGGTAGGGCAGCATGACGCCCTTGGAGTTGGATGTCGTCCCGCTGGTGTAGTTGAGCACGGCCAGTTCCTCGGGCATGTCGACGTGGTAGGTGATGTCCTTGGCGCGGAAGTTCATCGGGTAGCGTTCGCCGAAAAGCCGATTGAGGTTCTCGCGCGCGTACCTTACTTTATCCGTGCGTGCGAGCAGGATTTTGTACTCGTCGGTGCTGTTGGAGAACACGCCCTCGAGTCCTGGCATCTTCTCGGCATCAATCTTAGGCCATACCTGGTCGCCTGCGAAAAGGAGCTTGGCTCCAGAGTGGTTGACGAGGTCGTGAATCTGCTCGGGATGGAATTCGTGGAGGATTGGTACGGCTACAGCGCCGTAGGTCAGCGTTGCCAGGAAAGCGATGCCCCATCGCACGGAGTTGCGTCCGCAGATGGCCACTTTGTCACCTTTTTGGACACCTGAGGCCTCGAGGATGATGTGGAGTTTCTCGATGATTCGGGCGACGTCTTTGTATCGAAATGTCTGGGCGCCATAATCTGATAGCGCGTCCAGGTCCCAATGATCTTGAATGCTCTGTTGGAGCAGCAGATTGAGGCTCGGACACAGTCTATTCTGTTGATTGCTCATTTGTTATCTTGTGTTAAAAATGTAGTTATCGGGGCGCATTTCTTGCACACTTCCCCATTTCAGTGTGCAAAGGTAGCTCGTTTTTTGCACACTTACAAATAAATTGAGCAAAAAAAAGCACCTGCAAGGACATTTGCAAGTGCTGGTGGACAGATTGAACAAAGTAGTCGTAAAATCGGTCAATCAGATGTGGAGAAAAGGTACAATAACGATAGCCATCGGACGAATTTGAAGATTCGGCTGACGTCTTAAGTCGTTAGTACTGTCGTTGTCCGAATATTTGCGTGCCGATGCGGATGAGAGTTGAACCTTCGTCGATGGCGATATGCCAATCGTCGGACATTCCCATCGACAGCTCGTTGAATGCTGATGTAGGATCTGAGGCGAAGAATCGTTGGTGAGCTTGCTCAAAGAATTGCCGTGCCCGGTGGAAATCATGGCGAATGCGGGCGGTGTCGTCGGTGTTGGTGGCCATAGCCATCGCGCCAGCCAGTTGGATGCCGCTGAGCTGTTGCCAAGCCCCACTGTCCAGGTAGGCCATTGCCTCGTCGGGCGTGAAGCCGAACTTGGTCTCTTCTTCGGCCACATGCAGTTGCAGCAGGCAGCGGATAGTGCGTCCTGCCTTCAGCGCTTGCTTGTTGATCTCGGCCAACAAGTGAGGCGAGTCGACCGCGTGGATGAGTTCGATGTAAGAGGCGATATACTTCACCTTATTCGTCTGCAAGTGTCCGATGAAATGCCACTCGAGTGGAGTCGCAGCGGTTGCTAGGTCGGCAAGCTCTGCATGCTTGCGCTGGATCTCCTGGGCGTGACTCTCGCCGAAGAGGCGTTGTCCGGCAGCGAACGCCTCACGGATGGCATCAGATGGGTGGAACTTGGAGACGGCTACCAGGCGTACGCCGTCGGGCAGTGCTTCGGTGATGCGGTGAATCTCTTCTGCAATCATTGTGAAACAATAGGATAGAGGCTAAACAATCAAGTGGACGTGAGCCTTTACACATATAGACGTGAGAGGCTTTACGAATAGACGTGTGAGCCTTCACATATAGACGTGAGAGGCTTCACGAATGGACGTGTGAGCCTTCACATATAGACGTGAGAGGCTTCACGAATGGACGTGTGCAGGAGCTCGACGACTGATGGGGGAGGGCAGCAAGCAGGTCTTACTTCTCCTCCTCTTTCTTCACGTAGTGGAAGACGTCCATGATGGCGGTCTCGGTGATGCTGACGATGACCCAGTCGCCCAGCGTACCTTCCATGCAGCGGTCCAGGTTCTTGACGGCGTCGCGGAAGTCAGTTGCCTGTACGAGGATGAGCTGGTTCGTGCGTTTCTCCATGCCCGAGGTCTCGTCAAGGGTGATGTAAGCCACCTTAGCCTTGAACCAGCGGTCGGCTGCCGCATCTTGGCTCTCGAAGAGGTCCGACAGGCGTGCGCGCTTGATATCAGTAACGGTGAATTCGCCGCTGATGTAGGGCGTCATCTCCTCTATAAAGCGTCGTTCTGCCTCGGTAAAGCTGAGGGCATCGACCATGTAGGTTTCCGTGACTTTCTTCAGGAGTCCTGTTTCCATCGTCTTGTCGAAACGGACTTTACATTCAAACCATTCGTTATTCATTTTCTTTTTATTATATTGTCTGTTTTATAAGTTTGGTAACTGCTTTTTGGTGGTGCGTACTGAATTTGCGGGTGCAAAGTTAAGCAATATTCTTGGAGAAAGGGGCGTTTTATGATGAAAAAAGCGCGGTTCGCAGAATATTTCTTCGTTCGTGCAGGTTGGTGAAGATTTGTTTTGTATCTTTGCACGGCAATTATACAGAATCGTAATCCGGGTAAATTCATTCCTGCTTATGAATCAGAAGCGGTCCTTCACCGAGGAATCCATCTATTTGCTGGTATGGCTATTGCTGGCCATATCTCCGCTGTTGGTGTCGTGGCTGCAGGTCGTCGCTGATATTGACAGTGCGATTAATTGGGCTGCCATTTTCAAGGCTTGGCAGCAGATGATTCCGTTCCTGATTGTCTTTGTGCTTCACAATTGGTTGTTGGCGCCGCTGTTGGTCTATCGTCGTAGGCCTTACCTCTATTTCACCTTCACAGGCTTGATTTTCGTTCTCTTTGTCTGCTACGAGTGTGCCAACCGCCCTAAGCATCCGCATCTCCATGGGGGGCCTCGTCATGAGCAGTTTGAGGGGCATAGTCAGAGGCCGTACGGTGCTCCTCCCCGTGAGGGCGATAAGCGTCAGCATGCAAGGCCCCATCGGAATGAGCATGGTGCTGCACGCGAGGCTACACCTGAGTTGGATGGAAAAGTCTGGAAGCCGATAAGGCCAGTCACGCAGCCACCTCCCGTCATCGGTCAGCACGATTTCATCTCGGCCATCATCCTTTTGTTGATCTTGGCCCTCAACCTGAGCGTGAAGTATTATTTCAGGCACAGGGCTGAGGTGCAGCGCTTCGAGTCGCTTGAGAAAGAACGGATACGGCAACAGTTGGCCTATCTGCGCTATCAGGTGAACCCGCACTTTTTCATGAACACGCTCAATACGATTCACGCGCTCGTCGATGTCGACCCCGAGCGGGCGCAGTCGTCCATCGTGGTGCTGTCGAGGTTGATGCGCTATGCGCTCTATGAGGGCGACCATGACTTTGTGGCAGTGCAGCGAGAAGTTGATTTCTTGCGCAATTATGTCGAACTGATGCGCATTCGTTGTACCGACAATGTCGACATACGGTTCGACGTCAATCTGTCGCAGCCTACAGCGCTGATGCCGCCGCTCTTGTTGGCCAGTTTTATAGAGAACGCGTTCAAATATGGTATCAGTTCCCAGCGGCCATCCTTCATTCATTCCAGTATCGACACTACCGAGGAGCGCCTGACTTTCAATTGCAGCAACAGCAATCATCAACATTCGCTGGACATCGACGAGGAACGTGAAGGCGGTGTCGGTCTGCGCAACGTGCGTCAGCGGCTGGAACTGCTGTTCCCCAACGACTACCGCCTCGATATCGATGAGGGACGAGACGTTTACAGCTTGCTTTTGCAGATACCCCTTCGCCAAGTTGCCGACCTCGACAAGTTCAAGTTCGTGCATTAGCGAGCGCCACGCCTCACTCTCAAAAAATAACATCAATACGTCATTCCTTACTATCACTTCCTATGATCCGCGTAATAGCCATCGACGACGAACCGCTTGCCCTCAGGCAAATAGTCAATTACATCAATCGTGTGCCGCAGCTGACGTTGGTGGCTGAGTGCCAGAGCGCAGTCGAGGCTGCCGGCGTGCTCCATCGCGAAGAAATCGATGCCATCTTTTGTGACATCAACATGCCTGACCTCAATGGTATGGAGTTCGTCCGTCTGTTGCAGCGGTCAGACGTTCCTGCCTCGACTATGCCTTTGGTTGTCTTCACGACGGCCTACTCGGAGTATGCCCTCGATGGCTTTCAGGTGGCCGCTGTCGACTATCTGCTAAAACCTTTTGGTTTCAACGATTTCCGCCGTGCCGCCGACCGCATCGTCCAGCGCCACGAAGAGCACACAGCCATGAAGACGATTCTCTCGTCCGAGCCGAAGACCGAGAGGGATAATGCCCTACCTTCGCGTTCACGCGTGGGTGATACCTTATATATTCGTGCCGACCATCGCACGCATGCCGTTGCGTTTCACGATGTCCGCTACGTACAGGCCATGGGCGAGTATCTGCGCATTTACGTCGACAGCGCCTCGCGTCCGTTGATGACCCTTTTCTCGATGAAGCGTATGGAGGAGACACTTCCTCCCGACCGCTTTATGCGGATTCACCGCTCCTACATCATCAGCCTCGATCGCATCGCGCAGGTGGCACGCGGACGTGTCATTCTCAACGATAGCACCGAACTGCCGATAGGAGACAATTATCGAGCCGCCTTCGAGGAATGGTTATCTGCGCGCATGGCGTAGAGAGAAACTATTTTGTCCAACTTCGACATTATTTCCTTTTATTTCCCTCTTTCTTTTTCACTATTAATTTTTTTCTCTATCTTTGCGCCATGAAACCTGCAAAATATCTGTTTGCAGCCGCTGTGGCTGCTATTGTCGTGATGTTTTCTGCATGCCAATCCTCTGTCTGTGAGACCGTTCATCTGCGAATCCTTCATACCAGCGATGTCCACGGACATGTGCTCGACTCGTTGCCGCGCATCGCAGCCTATGCCGAGGTCTGCCGGCGTCAGCTGGGACGTGAAGCCGTTGTCATGACTGATGGTGGCGATGTCCTTCAGGGGCATCCGTGTGCCTACTACTATAACTTCATCGACACCGCCTCGGCGCATATCGTGGCAGCCACCATGAACCGCGTTGGCTATGACGTGGCAGCGATTGGCAATCACGACATCGAAGCCGGCCATCCCGTCTTCGACCGCTGGGTACGCACCTGCGACTTCCCCGTCCTCGGGGCTAACGTTATCGACCAGCAGACGGGCGAGCCCTATCTTGAGCCTTACTTCGTCCTTGAGCGCGAGGGTGTGCGCATGGCCATTCTGGGTCTGCTTACGCCTGCCATCCCCAATTGGGTGCCGCAGAACCTGTGGACGGGCTTGCGCTTCGACGACATGGTCGCGACAGCCCGCAAATGGGTCCCTCTCATTCAACAGCGTGAGCACCCCGACCTCATCGTCGGCCTGTTCCATTCTGGCATTGACGAGAACGGTGGCATTCAGACCGACGACTACTGCGAGAACGAATCGCGGCTCGTGGCGCAGCAAGTGCAGGGCTTCGACCTCATCCTCTATGGCCACGACCATCGCCGACATTCAGAGTACATCCCTACGCCCAGCGGTGATTCCATCCTCTGCATCGGTCCCACGAGCACTGGCGCCTGCCTTTGTCAGGTTGACATCAGCGTGCAGAAAGACCGATGGGGTAGGGTGGTGAGTCGCGAGCTGAAGGGCAAACTCTTAAATGCTAAGGAGATGGACGATTCCATCGCCAACTTTCTTGCTACTGCCGACACGTCTGTCGCCGCTGGCTTCCTAACTCCCTTTTCACCCGAGTCTTGGTTCCCTGAGGCACGCGCAGCCGTCGAGGCTTACATGCACGAGGACGTAGGCACGTTTGCCACCACCGTCCACGAGCGCGATGCGTTCTTCGGGCCTTCGGCTTTCATTGACCTCATCCACGACCTGCAGCTCGAACTCAGTGAGGGCGCACAGATTTCCTTTGCCGCTCCTCTCTCCTTCGACGCCACGATTAAGGCTGGCATGACTCACGTCACTGACATGTTCGCCCTCTACAAGTATGAGAACTTTCTCTACACCATGCGCCTGACGGGGCGTGAGATCCGCGATTTCCTCGAGATGAGCTACGACCTCTGGTGCAACACTATGACTTCGCCCGACGATCATATCATGCTCATGGACAGTGTCCTTGATGGCGGTAAGCGCCTCGGCTTGAAGAATATGGCCTTCAACTTCGATTCCGCTGCCGGCATTCGTTATACCGTTGATGCTTCCAAGCCCGATGGACAGAAGGTGACCATTCTCTCGATGGAGGATGGCACGCCTTTCGACTTCGATAAGGACTACCTCGTCGCCATCAACAGCTACCGTGGTAATGGCGGTGGTCAGTTGCTGACACAGGGCGCTGGCATACCCTTGGCCCAGCTCCCCAGTCGCATCGTCGCTTCGACCGACCACGACCTGCGCTATCACCTCATTGAGATAATCCGCCGCAAGGGGCAGGTCGTCCCTCGCGTGCGCGACAACTGGCGCTTCATCCCCGATGCCTGGGCGCCTGCAGCCATAGCTCGCGACCGTGCCATCCTCTTCCCCAAAAGAGGTGAAGGCGTGGTTGTGTTGAGCGGAAAGTGAGATATATGAAGAGTGAACAAGTGAAAAAGAAAATAAGACAGTGAAGAAAATCTTGCTTTTATGTGCGTTATGGCCCGCGTTTGTCGTGGCGCAGAACGTTACCGATGCGCAGTACGAGGCGGCCAATAACGCTATCGTGGCTGAGGCTACTTACCGCATCTCAACCTTCCATAATGGTCTGCGGGAGTCCACCACCCGCTACTACCTCACTGACGATGGCCGACTCACTGATGCCATCGCCTCGGCAGGTCGCTTCACCTTCCATCGAATTGATGACGGCGACCTCTATCGAGCACCCGGTTGGCAGTTCGACCAGTTCTTCACCAACCCCGATTGCGCCGGCGGCAGCACCGATGCGATGTACCATTTCGGCTACATCCGTTCCAACATCGACCGCTCCGACCTCCAGCGTGAGAACTGGGAGGGACAGCTCTGGTACAAGCAAGGCGACACCTACGCCGTACGTGCTACCAACTCGCCCTACGACTCATGGGGGGCCAATTCGTTCTGGACCGTTGTCTCCGACATGGACGGCGATGGCTTGCCCAATGCCGACTATTCGCTGACGCCCCTTTTCACGTGGCGACTCGAGAAGATAGCCGATCCTGCGCCCCCTGTCGACCCATCGGTCAAGCAGGTGCAGCGTGTCAGCAACCTGCCGCACGTCTACATCGACACGTTCAACGGCCGCGCCATTTCCAGCAAGACCTCCTACGTCTATGCCCGCATGTGGTATGTCGATGAGAACGACCTGGTCACCTTCTACGACTCCTTGCAGATTCGCGGGCGAGGCAACTCCACATGGGGGTTGGCCAAGAAACCCTACAAACTGAAATTCCATGAGAAACAGAAGCTCCTGGGCAAGGGCTATGCCAACACGAAGAAGTGGACACTTCTGGCCAACCACGGTGACAAGACCCTCATCCGCAATGCCTTGACCAGTCTCATGGGCGAACGCGCAGGCTTGAAATTCAATCCGGCTGCCAAATTCGTCGATCTCACGATCAACAACAATTTCGTGGGCAACTATCAGTTCTCCGATCAGGTCGATGTGCGGCCTCATCGCGTCAACATCAGCGAGCAGGATTATCCCCTCACCGATGCCTCCGACATCACAGGCGGCTACCTCTTTGAGGCCGACGGTTCGGGCGACTTCCACACCAGCGAGTATTGGGATAACGAGTCGCAAGCCATGCTGCCGCCCGACGGCTTCTACACCTCACGGGCCAGCGTACCCATGCGCATCCACTACCCTGAAGCTGACGAGCTCGACCAGCGTCAAATCGACTTCGCCAAGGACTTCCTGCGGCAGTTCGAGGAGCGCCTCTTTAGCAGCGACTTCGACCATCCGACCAAGGGCTATCGCGAGTATGTCGACTCGATGTCGCTGGCCAACTGGTATCTCTGCACTGAGATGAGCGGCAATGTCGACGGCATGTACAGCACCTATTTCTACAAGGAGCAACAGGACAACCATATCTTCTGGGGGCCATTGTGGGATTACGATATCGCCTACAACAACGACAACCGCACGCGTGTGGGGACCAACGACACCGAGCGCCAGCTCATGCGCGATGCCAGCTATGGCAACGTCACCTCGTGGGTACAGCGTATGTGGCAGGACTCGTGGTTCACCAGCCTCGTCGGACGTCGTTATTCCCAACTCATCGACGAGGGCATGGAGGACTATCTCTACGCCTGCATCGACAGTCTAACCGCTTTGCTCGATGCCTCCCAGCAGCTCAACTACAAGCGATGGGGCATCGACAACATGACCCTCCGCGAACGCGTCATCTACAGCACCTACGACGAGTATGTAGCCGACCTGCGCACCTACATCAACCGCCACCTTAGTTTCCTCTCCGAGGTCTTCGACCCCTACAAGCCCCAACCAGAGCCAGAGCCCAAGCAGCCCGATTTCCCTGCCGATCCCGCCTACTACTATGCTATCAGCAACTCGGGCAGCGGCACCTTCGTGGATGTCGATGGCAGTAGCGATGCGCTCGTCTGCAATGCACGCGTTGAGGAAGCAGAGAGTCAGCAGTGGCAGATCTTCCCTTTGGCCAATGGCTATCTCTACGTCGTCAACCGCGCCACCGGCTATGCCCTCTGCGACCCCACTGAAGGTGAGCCCACGGCCACCACCCTCACAGGTACGCAGCTCACCACCGCAGCCCGCCCCGATTCAACCGACGTCCGCCAGCAGTGGGACTTCGTGGCGCAGTCCGATGGGCGCTACAACCTCGTCAACCGCTTCTCGCAGCACGCAGCCAACCTCAGTGGCGGAAATCCTGCCGACGGCACCCCCGTGCTCAGCTACACCAGCGACGACCGTAATGCCACGTCTGGCAACCGCCTCTGGCGCATCGAGGTCGTAGGCTCCGTGCCTACTGACCCGACGACCGACGTCGAACGCCTCGACGTCGACTACGCCCTCGCCTTCGACCCGCAGAGCGCCCGCCTCCACTTCGGTGCCGACGACCTCTCAGCCCTCGCTTTCGAAGTCCGCGTCTACGACAGCAACGGCCGTCTGCTACGTCGTTTCCGTGCGTCCGAAGGCACCTCGCTGGCAGGGCTGCCCCATGGCCTCTACCTCGTCACCTGGACGTGGCAAGGGCGCCAGCGTACGGTCAAGTTGACCTACTGACGCCCCCAAAACCGGCGCCCTCACATCCTTCCATCGTCTTGGCAGACTGATATCAACTGACCTTCGGTTGATGTCAGTCTGCTTCTTTTTATGTCGTCCATCTCCAATATGCAATTATCGGCGTGTTCAGCGGCATTATGCAGTGCGTGCAGTAGGTTCACATTCCTTTTCTATGATTCAACATTTAGGAAATGTTAAATACGGCCGTTCGTTCTTGCATATTTGGTATATTCTCCTTTCCTTTGCACCGTCGGTATCGTTTAAGACGCCGAATTGACAGCACTATTTCATCTCTTAAATCCCTGTTTTCACAATGAAACGAAGCAAGCTCATTCAACTCACCATGGCCCTGGCCGTCGCCAGCGTCATCGGCCTCGTCGCCTTCACCTCCTGCGACACTCCACGGAGCATCGCTTGGAGCTACTATTATTGTGCTGAGGACACCTTGGCAGCAGGCGACCCGTATGCCGCAAGACATTTCCTAAAGAAAAGCAACAAAAGTGCGGATGCAGCCCTTGCCCATAAGGTGGATTCGTTGGCTGAAGTCATAGAGCGCGCAATCGCAGAAAAAGAGAAATAACAAGCTAAGCCCTGTGTACAGTTATGATCAAACTCAGTCAAAAGGAAGAAGAAGTGATGGAGCATATCTGGGAGCTGGGCGAATGTACGCCGCGCGATGTGCTCATGCGCTACCCCGAGCCGCAACCGCTGCTCAATGGCATACAGAATGTGTTCCAGTCGTTGGAACGCAAAGGCTACCTCGACCATCGTCGCGAAGGGCGTGGCTATGTCTACTGGCCCATTGTGGAGAAGAAGGACTATGGCCGCTCGCGCCTCGGTTCACTCATCGACCGTTTCCTCGATGGTTCCATTAAGGAACTCGTCTCGTTCTTCGCCAAGGAACAGAAGTTGAGTGCCGAGGAGTTGAGGGAGATTATTGAAGAGATAGAAAAGAAATAAGAAATGCTATACATCATCAAAGCCAACCTCATCCTTGCCCTGTTGTGCCTGTTGTTTCAGGTGCTGATGCATCGCGACACGTTCTTCGGTGTGCGTCGTCTGATGCTGTGGGGCATCTATGCCACCGCCTTCCTGCTACCCCTGTGTTATCTGCAGGCTTTGCTGACAGCCGACACCGCCGCCAGCGATATGGCCGAAGCTTACGCCAGCTATGTACTGCCCACGCTGAATGTCACCGCCATGCGCGTTGCCAGCTTTGGAGTAGAGCAGAACGAACCCGGGTGCGGTATGTGGTTCGTAGGTATGATGGCGCTCTGGGGCCTCATCTACCTCATTCCCGTTGTGTGGATGACGGCGAAACTTCTCATGCAGGTGGCATACCTTATATATTTAAGGTGTACGTGCAGCCCTTTGGGAATGACGAATGACGAATCTCGCTTCGCTCGGAATGACGAATCAGGAAGAATGACGAATGACAAATCTCGCTTCGCTCGAAATGACGAATCAAAGTCACTTTCCAATCCTGAAAGTAACTCTCATTCGTCATTCGTCACTCGTCATTCGTCATTATTCCGCTTCCCCCGTCCCTGTAGTCCCTTCTCGTTCGGTCCGTGGATTTTCATCCATCCCGAAGGCATGGACGAACAGACGCTGCGCGAGGTGCTCATCCACGAGCAGGCTCACGTGCGCGGCTGGCACACTCTCGACATCCTCTTTTCCCAGCTCGTCTGCATCCTCTTCTGGTGGAATCCCGCTGCCTGGGTGATGCGTCGCGAGGTGCGGATGAACCTCGAGTTCATTGCCGATGCAGCCGTCATAGGGCGGCAAGCGAACAAACGGGAGTACCAATACCGTCTCCTCGGTTTCTCCACTCAGACCAACGTGGCCGCGATTGCCAACAACTTCAACGTCTTGCCCCTCAAACGCAGAATTACAATGATGAACCTGCGCCGCACCCGCCGCACAGGGATGATTAGGTACACCCTCTTCGTGCCTGTGGCAGCAGCCTTGTTGTTTGCCTGCAACCTCGACTCCCTGGCACGCACCATTGCCGAGACGGTTAAGAAGCCACTCATAATTGTGGATGGACAGCGCGCCAGCGAGGCGGAAATCCAGGCCCTTCCTCCTGAACAAATTGATAATATCACCGTGTTCAAAGAAACAAGCGCCCAAGCTGTTTATGGCGACGAAGGCAAAGACGGGGCGGTGGTCATCGAGATGAAGAAAGGCAGAGAGCAGGCAACAGCCACTGAACAGGTTGACAACACGAAGGCGCAAACCATCCAGCCTACCACCGCTGAAGCCGACAACGAAATCTATGACGAAGCCGAGCAGAAACCTCGATTCCCCGGTGGCGACGCAGCCTTCAATCAATACATAGCCCACCATGTACGCTATCCGAAGGCGGCTGCCGAGAACGGTGTAGAAGGAAGCGTCACGGTGCAATTCATCG
This sequence comes from Bacteroidaceae bacterium, assembly GCA_017429525.1. Taxonomy (GTDB): domain Bacteria; phylum Bacteroidota; class Bacteroidia; order Bacteroidales; family Bacteroidaceae; genus Physcousia. The sequence continues at coordinate 89,220 of JAFROT010000034.1, forward strand.
TAGAACCAGACGGGCGCATCACTAACGTGCATGCCATCAACTCACCTTCGGAAGAGGCTGATGCGAAGGTCTACGCATACGGGGCATCGGATAAACAGTCGTCTCAGGATGAAGACGACGAGGGCCATCGTGCCTTGCGTGAAGCGACCGAGGAGCTCTTTCGTGGGATGCCGCCATTCGAGCCTGGACTGCAAAACGGAAAGCCTGTCCGCGTGAAGATGACGAACACTGTCAACTACGGCCTAAGATAAAATAACACCCACATATTAAAACAGTTACGTAATCCATCATAATGGTGGACAGCCCTTGCTATGCCCAATTAAAATGAAAAGTGAAAAATGAAAAGTGAAAAATATAAATTACAGTTGTCATGCAAAAGATCTTATTAACTATGATGGCCCTCGCGCTGACGATAGCAACGCAGGCCGCGAAGATTGATTCAACACAGTTTGTTGCCTTCTACAATTACTCCATCCAGACGCAGGACGAGGAGGAACAGGACGTCACGGACTCGATACGACTGGCACTGCTGGTGGGCACGCGCGCCACGTACTGCACCACCGTTCTTTCCTACAATAAGGATGGACGGGCGAGTCAGGAGATGCAGAATGCGTTCATCATGCATCATCAGAATGTGCTGACCGACTTGGAGAAGTCGGAGGTGATTGCCGTCGAACCCATCTATCCTCATCGCTACGAAACCCATGATCCGTTGGCCGAGATTGACTGGACGCTGACCGACGACACGCTGACCATCAGCGGACTGCTCTGCCATCGTGCCACAGGCAAGCTCTACGGCAAACAATGGAAGGCGTGGTACACCGAGGAAATCCCGTCGTCGGCAGGCCCGTGGAAACTGCGCGGACTGCCGGGACTGATTGTGAAGGCTGAAGATAGTGAGGGCATCCACTGCTTCACCCTCTATGAGACAAAGAACGAGATGCGCGACATCAACATGATTGGCAATCCTGAGTACCTGAGGCTGAGCCGCAAGAAGCTGATGGTGTTCAAGAAGAAGACGTTGGGCAATCCCCGCTATGCAAAGGAGCCGACTTACTATGTGCCCAAGGGCGCCGATGACGTAGTTGAGGTAAACCTAAACGGTACCATGTACTATGTCGGCATGAATTCCCACATGATGACACCGCAGAAGAGCCACGTGTATCAACCATTAGAATTGGAATAACCCCCAATGAAAAATGAAAAGTGAAAAATATAAATTACAGTTGCCATGCAAAAGATATTACTAACCATGATGGCCCTCGCGCTGACGATAGCAACGCAAGCCGCGAAGATTGATTCAACACAGTTTGTTGCCTTCTACAATTACTCCATCCAGACGCAGGACGAGGAGGGACAGGACGTCACGGACTCGGTACGACTGGCACTGCTGGTGGGCACGCGCGCCACGTACTGCACCACCGTTCTTTCCTACAATAAGGATGGACGGGCGAGTCAGGAGATGCAGAATGTATTCCTCATGCATCATCAGAATGTGCTGACCGACTTGGAGAAGTCGGAGGTGATTGCCGTCGAACCCATCTATCCTCATCGCTACGAAACCCATGATCCGTTGACTGAGATTGACTGGGCATTGACCGACGACACGCTGACCATCAGCGGACTGCCCTGTCATCGTGCCACAGGCAAGCTCTACGGCAAACAGTGGACGGCGTGGTACACTGAGGAAATGCCCTCGTCGGCTGGCCCGTGGAAACTGCGCGGACTACCGGGGCTGATTGTGAAGGCAGAAGACAGCGAGGGCATTCACTGCTTCGAACTGTACGGAACAAAAAACGAGGTGAGGGGCATTGGAACTATAGACCATTCCGAATATCAACAGTTGAGCCGCAAAAAGCTGATGGAATTTAAGAAAAAGACTCTGGGCAATCCACGCTATGCGAAGGAGCCGACCTATTATGTGGCGGAAGAACCAGATGATTTAGGCGAAATAAATGTCAATGGTACTATCTACTATGTTGCCAACCACATGTTTGTCCTTCAGAAGAGTCATGTTTACAAACCCCTTGAATTAGAATAACCACAATGCAAAAGATTATAGCAACCATGATGGCCCTCGCGCTGGCGATAGCGGCGCAGGCACAGCGAGACACGATTGGCGTGTCACGGTTTACGGCGATCTATCGCTATGAGTGTAAGACCACTGATGCTGACGGACAGCCGGTGGCGGACTCGATGTACATTGCCGTGCAGACATCGGGCGGCATCACAAAGAGCTTCCCTTACAAAGAGTACGACAGACAGAAAAAGGGCAGTTCGCGCATTGCCGATGGCTATCTGGCAGCCCAGATGCACATGGCTACCGTCTTCACGAACTACCCCGAAGGCTGCATCACGACACAGGAGATGCTCTATCCGTATCGCTACATGACAGACGAGCCACTGGAAAAGCAGGACTGGACACTGACGAATAGGCAGGACAGCATTTGCGGCTACGCCTGTCAGTCGGCTACAGCCAAGTATCATGGCCTGACGTGGAATGTCTTCTTTACAGAGGAAGTGCCAGCCAGCATCGGGCCGTGGAAGCTGGGAGGCTTGCCAGGTCTCATCACGAAGGCCACCGATGCAAAGGGCATACACACCTTCACGCTTTATGGCTTCCATCAGGAGGAGTCGCCAATCATCTTTACACGTTACGTCATCTGGATTGTCCCTGACGGCCGAGGCAAGTTTGCAGCCCAGCGTGTGGACTACCAAGAGATGAAAGCCTCTAAGTTCCTTGCATACAAAAAGAAGGTGCTGGGCAACCCTCGCTACGTGAAGAATCCCACTTACTATGCCCCCGACCCCATGAAGGCCTTCGGCTATGTAGAGAATAGTTTTAACTCGTCTGGCGATAATGTACGCAGCGTCGCTGGGGTAGTCCTCATTTCTAATCCTCATCAGTATCAACCGTTGGAATTAAAATGAAAAAGATTATGTTAACCATAATGGCCCTCGCGCTGACGATGGCAGCGCAGGGGCAAACAGAGACTGTGGACACGGCACAGTTTGTGGCTGTGTATGATTACGAGTGCAGGACGCAGGACGACGAGGGAACTGCCGTCACGGACAGGATGCAGGTCGTGGTGCAAGTAGGACGGACGGTGACGAAGTCGATGCCGCGCTCGGCCTATCCTGTGTATGACGACGAATCAAAACCCGATGTGGCAGCAGGATTCCAAGAGGCTCTGATGCACATGCCGACGGTGTGGACGGGCTACCCTGAGGGGCAGACCACCGTGCGTGAATTTATCTTCCCGCATGACTATGAGGGCTATGAGCCGACGCCCTACATCGCATGGACACTATCGGAAGATACCATGACGGTGAGTGGTTATCTCTGCCAACAGGCCATAGCGACGTTCTGGGGCGTGGCGTGGCACGTGTGGTACACTGATGAGATTCCATCGTCGGCAGGGCCGTGGCGGTTGCGTGGTCTGCCGGGGCTGATAGTCAAGGCAGAAAGTGAAGTGCACACGTTCTGTCTTGCGAAGCTGCGAATGGAGGCATCACCCATTACAGCCCCAGAGCAAAACCCCGAAGTGCATCGGATGAAGTACGCCAAGCTGCTGAAGCACAAGAACGCGATCTATGGCAACCGCGAATATGCCAAGAATCCCATGTACTATGTACCCGATCTCAATGGCAGCATCACGGATATGAGCGTCCTTAATCACAACGGCCAGCAACTTGTGCTTGCCAATGGCGGCCACCCGCTGCTGACGAAGGCGCATGTGTATCAACCCCTGGAACTGAAGTAAAGAAGTATGCAACGACTCCTATATATATTATATATGATGCTGGCCGTCCATGTGTCGGCTCAGGTAAAGGTAACTGGGCGAGTGATAGACCTGCAGAACAAGCCCGTGAGTGACGTTATTGTGAAACTGGTGAGCGGCAGCAAGACGCTGGCGTTCACCAGCAGTAACGCGCAGGGCGAGTATAGTCTGGAGTTGAAAAGTGCGCCAACGGGAGAAAGGCTACGGGTAGGCGAGCAAAGCTCGGGAATGGTGACGCTGCAGTTCAACCACGTCGGCTATGAGAAGGAGCCGGAACAAGTGACGCTGAAAGATAAGGTCACGAAGATAGACATGATTCTCACTCCGAAGAGCATCAGTCTGAAGGAGGTGACGGTGAGGGCAGATCCGCTGCGGCAACGTGGCGACACGCTGAGCCACAACCTCGCGTCGTTCCTCGGCAAGGGCGACGTGACCCTGGAGGACGGGCTGAAGCGGTTGCCAGGCGTGGATGTGGCGAAAAGCGGTGCCATCAGCTATATGGGTAAGCCCATCTCACAGTTCAACATCGAGGGGCTGGACCTGCTGGGCGGCAAGTATAACCTGGCCACGCGGAACATCCCGGCGGACTACGTGACGAACGTAGAGATTGTGCGCAACCACCACAGCCGACGGGTGGAGAAGGACGTGCCGAGCAACGAGGTATCGATGAACATCAAACTGGCCAAGAAGGCGAAGTTCAAACCATTCGGACAGGAAGAGGCGGGCGTTGGATACATGGAGGACGGGAACGATAGGTTGCAAGCCCTGCTCGGCGTGACGGGCATGATGTTCACCGACAAGTTCCAGACCATCTGCTCGCTGAAGGGCGGCAACTACAAAGATTTCGCACGGGCCGACATGAGAGATCACTTCGGCGGCTCGGACGTGACGACGCCAGCCACCAGTCTGTTCGGCGGCTTCGACGGCGGTGCACCTCCACAGGGCGAATACCTCTATCAGCGCAACGGCATGGCGACGCTCAACGGAATCCATAAGCTCGACTCGGCCACGACGGTGAAGGTGAATGCCGACTACAGCTACCACCGCGCCACGCACGACATCAGCCAGAGCAGCACGTATCTGACTGGCACAGGCGACTACGTAACCGTGAGCGAACAGACCTCACCGCTCACGAAGGTGCATCTGCCCAAGCTGACGATGAACTACCTGAAGAACGCCGACCGCGTGTATCTCAGCGAAACGTTCGTTGTAAAGGGGAAGTTTGAGCAGAACGAAGGTGATGTGATGGCTAATCAGCAGTGGGTGGAGCAGCGGAGGAAGACATCTTCGTTTGAGGTGGGCAACGACCTGTTCTGGATGGGCAGGACGGAGAAGGGCGCACGGCGACACGTCAATGCGTCGGTGGCGTTCAGGCGGACACCGATGCTTAGGCTGTCATTCATGAACGACGGACAGGGCTACGGCCAGACGGCGCAGTCATCGACGCTCTCAATGAACGTCGGCTCGTCGTTCCAGATTCCCATCGGCAAAACATTCCGGCTGAATCTGCCCGTCAGTATTTCAGCAATGCATGACGACCTGGAAACTATCTACTCCCCTCCCTCCACGGGAGGGGGCGGGGGTGGGTCTGTCAACGACATTCGCGGCTGGTCGTTCACTCCCAGCCTGAATCCCGGCTTCGAGATACATTCGCGCAACCGCCGCTTCTACCTCAGTGCTGGACTGGGTGCTGCACTGAAGGGACTTTATTATAACAAACTCAACTATACCAAGCCCGTGCTCAATCCTTCGATGAGCATCAACTATACCTTCTCGGCCAACAGCAAATTGCAGTTCTCAACGGGCTACACGACCTCGATAGGCGATATGATGACGCTGCTGACCGAACCGATGCAGGTGGACTACCGCACGGTGCGCACTTCGTCGGGCATCATCGGCGAGTCGAACACCTGGAGCACGTCTGGCGAGTGGAAGTGGCAGCTGCCCATGCAGTACTTCACGCTGAGCCTGGTCGCCAGCCACAGCGAGGGCAAGCGCAATACGCTTTATTCGCAGAGCATCAGCGGCATAGACATCAGCAGCAGTGCCCTGCAACGCGACACCCGCAGCCGCTCCAGCAACTTCTCTGTCAGCAGCACGAAGAACATCCCGTCGCTCTTCGCCAAACTTGGGGTTGACGCGACCTACGGCTTCGGCGACAGCGAGCAGGCCATCACCTCCTCGGAAGGGGCAACGGACATCATCAAGGTGCGCTCCAGCAACTACAACCTCCACGGCAATGCCTCCATTACACCTGTCCAGTGGCTCGAACTGCGCTACGACATTCGCTACGGCTGGTCACGCTCCCGCTACGCCGAGGAGAGTAACACCATGACCTCCCTCACCCACAGCGGCGCCCTGCACATCTTCCCCATCGCCACCCTCGACCTCGCCGTCAGCTACGACCATGTGCGCCGCCAGCTCATCGCCGACCAGTACAAGCGCATGTCACTTTTCAACGCCTCGGCCCAGTACAAATGGAAGCGCCTCGTACTCCGCTTGGAACTCGACAATCTTCTGAACCAGCGCCACTATGCCTATACTGTCTTCGACGGCATCAACACCTACAACTACGACTACGGCCTGTGTGGTCGCACCGCCATGCTCCGTGCCACTTTCAAGCTATGACACCTCTTGAAAATTACTTGATTTCAATAAAGCAGTTAAAGTCCTATAGGAACATCGGCCTCGCTGCGTCGGGAGACGTGACGGGGCTATTTTTATGATATTTTTGAATATTTTGCGTGACATTTTCTTGAAAAAGGGTAATATATAGGTAGAAAGCACGTTCTAAAGATATGCAACAGGACATCAGAATCAGCGATGAGCAGCTCGTCGAGCGCATCCGGGAAGGGCGGACAACGGACTTCGCGCTTCTGGTGCATCGCCACGCTCCCAGTCTGCTTCACTTCGTTGGCCGTATGCTGCCGGTGCAGGAGGAGGCCGAAGAGGTGGTGCAGGATGCTTTGTTGTCGGCTTATCAGCGCTTGGGCGACTTCGATGCCAGCCGTGCTCCGTTCACCGTTTGGCTGAGGCGCATCGCCTTCAACACCACGACGCATCGCTTGCGTGTACGTCGACCGCAATTCGTGCCGATGGAGGAGCATCACGTCGAGGCAGATCCTACGGAGAGCAACGAACTCGACCGTCTGCTCGCTGATGGGAAGCCTGACCGTACAGAACTGTTGGACAAGGCGCTGGAACTGTTGTCTGCTGAGGAACGCATGCTCATTCATCTTTTCTACACCGACGAGCGGCCACTGCGTGAGATCTCGTTTATCCTCGATTGTTCGGTAACGGCGCTCACCAGTCGTCTGCATCGCATCCGCAAGAAACTCTATGTAACCATAAACCGATTGAGCAATGAATACCAACGACGTCCCTAAAGCACATCCTTCTCTGCTCGATGCCCTGCGCCGACAGGATGAGAAAGCCCAGCAGATGAAACTCTCCGAGGGATTCGAAGAGCGAGTAATGAGCTCGCTTCCGAAGAACCGGTCACCCCGTCTAAGATTAAACCGCATCGCCGCCATCTTCCTTGCCGCCGCCTTCCTTGGCGGCCTCGTATGGGCCATAAGCCCCCTCATACGTCAAAAGGAAAAGGCACCCCGATCAGCAGAGGTATCCACTCTCCCCTTTGAGGGGGAGCGGGGAGGAGGGCTTCTTTCCTTCTCCAACCTGCCCCTCGACAGCATCCTCGCCGTCGTCTCTGCCCACTACGACCGTGCCGTCTGCTTCCGCGATACCGCATTACAGGCCCTGCGCCTGAGCACGACGTGGAACAGCGAGGATTCGTTGTCCGTATTCCTCGAGACCTTGAATGAGTTCGACGGCCTGCGCCTCACGGACGAGCGCGACACCATCTTTGTGACAGACCCCCTCCCCGCTCCCCCTAAAGGGGAAGAGTAGTCACCTTTCAAGAATTGTTAACTCATGAAACGACTATACCTCATTATATATGTGTGCGCGGTGACCATATTTTCTTTATCCGCACAAGCAACAACTCTCCCCCAGGGGGAGCGGGAAGGGGGGCTGTCCCTTGCTACCGTACTTGCCGCCATCCGCGATGCGCAGACGGACTACACCATCCACTTCATCCACAACGACCTGGAGCACCTGCGCGTCTCGGCACGCATCAAGGACAAGGATGCACGCAAGGCCGTGAAACAGGCGTGCAAGGGACTCCCCGTGAAGGTGAAGACGCGTGGCCAGAACATCTTCGTGCAATATAATTCCGAAAAAGACCTGACAGGCAAGACCATTAACCTCGCGGGAGCGGTGGAAGACGGTTTTCTGGAGCGTCCGCTACCTCATGCCAAGGTCTCTATACTCCGCACCGACAGCAGCGTCGTGGTGGATTCTGCACAAATCGTTGTGTTCTACAAGGGCGACATGACCCCGTTCAGGGCACAGTTCAACGCTGATGTGAGTGCTGCCGAAAAGGAATACCTCGTCCGCAGTAGCATGGAGGGCTATGACGACGTTTGGCAGCGCGTTGCCATCCCCCATCCTCTGCCAGAGCAGGTGGAGGTGCCGACGCTGAAGATGCGCAAGTCATCGGCCAAAACCATGCGCGAACTGACCGTCACGGCCACGAAAATCAAGATGTTCTGGCGCGGCGACACGCTCGTCTACGACGCCACCGCCTTCCGCCTGCCCGAAGGCTCTATGCTCGACGACCTCATCCGTCAGCTGGAAGGCGTGACGATGAACGCCGATGGCGAGATCTTCGTCAACGGGCGCAAGGTCGACGAGCTGCTCCTCGGCTCCCGCTCCTTCTTCGGCGGCAACAAGAAGGTGCTGCTGGAGAATCTGCCCTACTACACGGTCAAGAACCTGAAGGTCTACGAGAAACAGACCGACAAAAGCATGGCACTGGGCTACGACGTCGAGCCGCGCCGCTACGTGATGGATGTCAACCTGAAGGATGAATACAGCCAAGGGTATATCGGGAATGTGGAAGCGGCAGGAGGTACACAGGAGCGATGGCTTGCCCGCGGTTTCCTGCTCGGCTTCACCGATAAGCTACGGTTCACCCTCCTGGCCAACGCGAACAATGTCAACGAAGGGCGTCACATCGGGAAGGACGACCACTGGACCCCGGCACGGCAGCCGCGTTCGCTCTTGACCACCCGCAGCGTGGCTGGCGAAATCAACTATCAGACCAAAGGTGACGCACTGAAAGAGACCTTCCGCGCAGAATACACCTCCACGACCGACGAGCAGACGATGCAGCAGCAGCGCGACTACTTCATCAGTGACGCCGCCCTCACCTCTGCCACCTCCTCCTTCAACCGCATGGGCAACCGCAAGCTGAACCTCAACAACACGTTCTCGCTATCCAAACCCTTCTTCCTCTACGCCCGGGCTGGTTACAACTATGCCCGCCGCGACGGCTCCTTCAACTCCGCCTTCGACCAGTGGAGCGACAGCCTCACCGTCTCGCAGCGCACCGTGGGCATCAGCGAGGGCCGCGCATGGGGAGCCAACTTTGATGTGCAAGGAGCCTTCAACGTGGGCCAAAACAAGCAGCACCTGGACTACTACTTCAACTTCAGCCACAGCAACGACGAGAGCGAGAGCGCCACCCGCTACGCCACACAGGCCGTGGTGCGCCCGACGGTTTTCCCGTCGAGCCAATCTGCCTCCACCACCCACAACTACTCCTCCCTCTTCAACCGCAACACCAGCTTCCTCAGCAATCTGGGCTACGGTTGGGAGTTAGCCAAGAACCTGAACCTTGGCATCTCTGACTTCTTCTACATCCGCAACCGCCACGACCGCGACTACCTTTATCATCCCAGCTCCAGCAGACCCACCCCCGACAGACCCACCCCCGACCCCTCCCGTGAGGGAGGGGAGACCTCCGGCTTGCTGGGAGGACTCGAGCGTAGCGAGGCTCTCCCCCTCACGGGGGAGCGGGGAGAGGGTCTTGAGCCGGGAGAGGGTCTCCTCCCTTCTCAGATCGATGCCCTTGCAGCCTTCTTCGACCCCTCCAATTCCTACGACAGCCACGACCTCGACTGGTCCAACAACTTCGGCATCAATCTTTATAGCAACGCCTACTATATCCACCCGCTCGCTCACATGAAGATCAGCTACCAGCGGCTTGCGCTGGAGCTGGGCACGCCGCTCAGCCACGAACGCCTGCACTACCAGCGCGGCTCGCTCGACACGCTGGCCCGCCAGACCGTCTTCCTCCCGAAGGCCACCTTCCGCTTCCGCAACGTCTGGAAGGGCGGACAGCGCAGCATCAATGGCAACATCCGCTTCGAGCAAGAACGCACCCTCCTGCTCGACCGCATCAACTTCCGCGACGACAGCAAGCCCCTTGTCGTCAAGCTGGGCAATCCCGACCTGAAGCCCAAAGCCATGACGTCCTTAGGATTCAGCTATTACGACTCAACCGGACCGAAGAATGCATCCTACAACCTCGCCGGCAACTTCTTCTACCACCACCGCGACATCGCACAGTCCTTCACCTACGACCCCGTCACCGGCGTCAGCATCTACCGCCCGATGAATGTCAGCGGAGCCTATCGCGCCCACGCCGAATTCGGCACCGACCGCACTATCGACGAGAAGCGCTACTGGACCTGGCACGTCAATACCGGAGCAGATTTCGACCACTCCAAAGACCACGCCCTGCTGGAGAATGCCCTCGAGAGCAGCGTCAACACCGTGAACACCCTCACCCTCAACGCCGGGGGCAACATCCGCTATAACCGCAAGACCCTCAACATCCGCGCCGTAGGCTATATCAATTGGCGAAAGAGCAGCAGACCCACCCCCGACCCCTCCCGTCAGGGAGGGGAGAAGACCCTCTCCCCGCTCCCCCGTAAGGGGGAGAGCCTCGCTATCGCTCGAAAGCTGCGCGCCAGCCAACTCCCCTCCCTCACGGGAGGGGTCGGGGGTGGGTCTGCTGGGTCTTTGTCTGTACTCGACTTCCAATACGGCCTCGAAGCCAGCTATACTACACCCGCTCTCTGCGGCACCAAGGTCGGAGGCCTCACCCTCTCTGCCGATGCCACTATGTTCAATCGCCGTGGCTATGGCACGGCCGACCTCAATCGCCACGATTTCGTCATGAACGCATCCCTCAGTCAGCCTTTCCTGAAAGGCAAACTCATCCTTCGCCTTGAAGCCTTCGACCTACTGCACCAACTCTCACCCATCGACTATGACGTCAACGCGCAGGGGCGCACCATCACGTGGTACCGCTCGCTCCCGCACTACGTCATGCTCCATGCCGCCTGGCACTTCAATAAGAATCCCAAGAAGAAATAAAGATTACTTGATTTCAATAAAGCAGTTAGTAAACGAGAGTCCTATAGGCACAAAGAGCCCCGCCACGTCGTGATGACGCAGCGGGGCAAATATTCATGTATTGTTAACAAAGGTTAAAGTTAGTCCATCTCGCGTGATATTTGTCTTCCACAACGTTATATAGTATAGCAGCCACACATAAGCAACGGCGCAGACTAATGGCAACAGACGAACAACAACTCATACAGGACATCCTCGGCGGACGCACAGAAGCGTTCGGCACGTTGGTCAGGCGCTACGGTGCTCCGTTGACAAGCTTCGTTGCCTGCTTCGTGGCCCAACACGACGACGTGGATGAAGTGGTGCAGCAAAGCTTCGTGGCTGCCTTTGAGCATCTCTCTCAGTACGATGCCTGCCGCGCCAGCTTCAGCACTTGGCTTTGGCGCATTGCACGCCACACCGCCATCAAGCACCTGACGCGTCGACGACCGCTATTCATCGAGGAACAGCAAGGAGCCGTGCAAAGTCTGACGGACAGCGAGGCCGACGACCTCCTGCGTGAAGCCACGGATGCCCGCATCGCCATACTCCAGCGCGCTACCGACCTGTTGCCACCCGATGACCAACTGCTGTTGCACCTCTATTATGCAGAGCAACACCAGCTAACAGACATCGCCTACATCTTCGACACAAACGCCAACGCCCTCTCCTCGCGCCTCTACCGCATACGCCAACACATCGCCCAACTCATAAAACGTTTTGAACATGAAGCAGAATGACCACATACCTAAAGACAACGCCCTGCGCCAAGCCCTCAGGCTGCGCGCCGAGCGGTGCATGGCAGAGAACCCCGTGCCTGCAGACCTCGAGGGCCTCGTCATGCAGCGAATCCTGCGGAGCAAGCAGCAGCCAGCCACGCGCCGCCGTAGCCTGATGCGCTTACTTCCCTGGTCCATAGCTGCAGCACTCCTCGTCGGCTTCACACTGATGAAGGCCCTCTACCAGCTCCCCCATGAAGGGGAGAAGACCCTCTCCCCGCTCCCCCGTGAAGGAGAGAAGACCCTCTCCCCGCTCCCCCGTGAGGGGGAGAGCCTCGCTACGCTCGAGTCCTCACGGCAAGTTGGAAACTTCACCTCACATAAGGAAGAAGGGAAAGTCCTCGCTATGATCCCAAGCATGGAAGAAAACAGCCCCATCCCCGGCAGACCCAGCCCAAGCAGCCCCAACAGACCCACCCCCAACCCCTCCCATAAGGGAGGGGAGTTCCTATCCCCGGACAGACAAGCGGATATGCAAGTCCCCCCTCGGGGGGATTTAGAGGGGGCTCTCCCCTCCCTGACGGGAGGGGTCGGGGGTGGGTCTGTCGGGGGTGGGTCTGCAGAAGAAGCTTCTCCCATTCCGCCCGAGAAACAGGCGCTGGCTGATATCTATCTGGCTGAAGTAGCCCTGCAGGTGGCCTATCGTAAGCAAGCCGCAGAGGAAGCCGTGCGCGCCTATCAGGCCGGCATCACCGGCGAAGAGACACGACAACCGATCATTGCATTTTAACACGTTAACGAATAAACACCTTTACGCTATGAGAACGATACAGAAAAGCCTATTGGCTATGACCTTGCTGCTCGCAGCTACCACCGCTGCCGCCCAGCACATGACTCAGGACATCGAGGATTGGATGAACTCCAACATCAGTCACGTCATCGACGCCAAGATCGAGGTGCAGAAAAGCCTCGGGCAGGAACGCGACGTGATGACGGAGGGCAGGCCCCTGAAATGGCGCTGCGACACATACACCTTCACGCTGCCCAAGCGGCAGCGCGCCCTGCTCGAAGAGATGAAGAAGGCTTTGGAGGCCAACGGTCACGACAACCCCAACTGCTACGGCATCAACAGCCTGACGGCCGGACAGGGCGAGCAGAACAAACGCAACCTGATGATTGGGGATGATATGAATCGTTATGAAACCATCGGCAAGGACTACGACAATTACCTCAACATCAACATCCTCGACGCCGCCGACACCACCAAGACTCACCGCTACGCCTACGCCCTCGAATGGCGCGAGGCTGCGAAGGGAGCCCTGGACGTACGCTACATCGTCACCTACGCAAAGATCCCTTCAGCCACGACGTCCATCTCAGTGCTTGACCTGGGCAGGGCGCGCGTCATCCCGCACAAGAGAATAACGGCCAAAGGCCCCTTCCGCTTTCAATGGCAAGGCCGCGACTATCCCATTGAGAAGATGGACAGCATCTTCCGCCACGAAAGGCTGAATAGCGAACAAGAGTATGAACGGCTGGACAGCATCTTCCGCAAAAGCAAAGCAGAGGCTGACCGCATACGCAAAGCCTTTGTAAAAGGCAATTCTATCGTCGCCTGGTCCGACACCCTCGACCACGATACCGACCCCGTGACCGACGTCACCCTGCGCCTGCAGGAGGGGCAAGACATCACGGCTGACGACCTGCTCTGCAACGACAACATCCTCCTCATCTTCTCGCAGCTGAAGCAGCAGTACCTGGCTGGGCAGAACCGCGAGTTCAACGCCATAAGCATCTACAACCTCTGCCGGAAGGCCAACATCTACGGTTTCTTCAACGACAAGACGTCCAAAGAAGAGCTGGAGCAGCTGAAGCGCGAGGTCACCGAGCTGATCGCTAAAGCCAAAGAGACCTCTGAGAAGGCCTATCTCAGCCTGGCCCTCTCACAACTCATGAAAATCAAATAACGACGCCCTCCCGCAATAAGCGCCGCATGGTATGCGTTATATTAATGTGTTAATGCGTTAAAGCGTTAATATGTTAATCCGTTAATCTGTTAATCTGTTAATCTGCTAACATGTCCCATCTCCCTCGCTCCCTGTTCCTGCTGCTCTGCGTCCTCCTTCTTGCAGTCCTGCCCCTGCGTGCCGACATCCTCAAGGGGCGCATCGTGGATGCCGAGACAAAGGAGCCGCTGCCCGAAGCTTCGCTGAAACTGGCACAGACCATCGACTACAACGGCCGGACGGCAACAATGGTCATGCACAGCACGGCCGACTCCCTGGGCTGCTTCCACCTCAATCTGCGCGGACGCGGCATGCTGGAAGCGTCGATGCTGGGCTACTACTCCAAGACGAAGACCGTGCTGGGCTTCTCCGAAGACAGGAAAGACACCGTGGACGTGGGCGATATCGAGCTGAAGCCTTCCGAGACGCTGATGAAGATGCTCGAGGTGAAAGGGCGTGCACGACGTTTCACCGTACGCGGCGACACCATCGTTTTCAACCCCGAAGCCTTCCACCTGCAGGAAGGAGCGCGCCTCGACGAGCTCATCCGCCAGCTGCCCGGCGTGGAGGTGGCCGAGGACGGCACGATGACGTGGAACGGCAAACCCATACGCATCACCATGGACGGCGAGAGCCTCTTCGGCGGCGACGACATCGTCAGCCAACTGCCGGCAGAGGCCGTGGAGAGCATCAAGGCCTACAACAAGGCGTCGAAGTTCAGCGAGCGCACAGGCAAGGACGACGGCGGCGAGGACATGGTGCTGGACCTCACCATCAAGCCCGGCTTCCTCGACCGCTGGTATGGCGACGCCACCGCCGAGTATCAGACGCCCAAGCACTACGATGCCGAACTCAGCATGAACCGCCTCTCGAAGACCGACCCCGCCATGTTCTTCGTCGATGCCAACAACGTGGACAAGCAGCATCACCGCTCCATGAACGGAGGATGGAGCAGCTGGAGCAACGGCTACGGGCAGGGGCAGAGCGCGGCCGGCGGCTACCAGCACAACTGGAACCGCGAGGAAGGCAAGCAGAAGCTGAGCAACCACTACAGCGTCAGCGGAGGCCTCTCGCACTTCGACCGCTGGAACAACACGCGCATCGAGACGGAGAACTTCCTCGAAGAAGCCGACGTGAAGCGCACCTACACCGAGAAGTACAACCGCAACCACGACCTCAGCCCCAACCTCAGCACCTATTTCATCTGGGACCCTGACACGCTGAACACCTTCCACTTCGAAGCCAATGCCGACTTCTCACGCAAACGCTCCAACGGCCACACCGACACCGAGCAGGAAGGGCTGCTGCGACAGCTCACGCGCCGCAACGGCGAAGGCCACGAAGTACGCTTCAGTAGTGAAGGCACCTGGTACCACTTCATGAAGGGCGATGCCGAACTCGGCGCCAGCTACAAGATCAGCTACACCAACAGCGAGGACGAGCAATGGACGGAAAGGGAAATAAGACCTGAAAGACCCACCCTCGACCCCTCCCGTGAGGGAGGGGAGTTGGCTGGCGCGCAGCTTTCGAGCGATAGCGAGGCTCTCCCTCTCAAGGGGGAGCGGGGAGAGGGGCTTCTCCCCTCCCTGACGGGAGGGGGCGGGGGTGGGTCTTTCACCCAATACTCCCGCACCCCCTCCACCGCCTTCTCCCTCAGCGCTGAAGGCCACTACAAGCAATGGCTCGCGAAGCGGTGGCTCTTGGGCACCACCTACGAGTTCAGCTACAAGCGCAACCGCAGCCGTCAGCACTTCGAGACCGACGGCACGGCCGACGCCGCCAACAGCTATCGCGACCACAACAACCTCCTCAGCCACGGCCTCAACCTTAGCTCAACCGTCGACCTCAGTCCCGTGAAGATCATGCCGAGCCTCAAAGCCTACTGGCAACGCGAGCATCAGGACTACCAGCGCGGACAGCTCGATACTACAGCCACACGCCGCCGGCTGCTGCTTACGCCCTCGGTGCGCATGACGTGGAAGATGGCCAAGACCATCGGCTTGGAGCTTAACTACAGCCACGCCACCACGCAGCCCTCGCTCATCAGCACCCTGGCCTACCGCGACCTGACCGACCCGCTCTACATCACCGAGGGCAACCCACGCCTGCGCGACACCCACACCCACAACGCACGCCTGAACTTCAACACCGTGCTGGCTCGCCAGCAGCTCTCGCTCAGCTTCAGCGCCGACTACAAACAGAGCGACCGCGAGACGCGCACTGCCCTCACCTACCAACCCACTACGGGCATATACACCAGCCGCCCCGAGAACGTGCGAGGCACGCAGGCATGGACCTTCCGCCTGAACTACGACCAAGGCCTGGGCGAAATCGTCCGCCTGCAGAACGACCTGAGCCTCACGACCGAGCAGAGCTACGCCCTCCTCACACAGATCTTAGCCTCAACTCCAGCCGTCCCGTCTCTTCAGCTGCCATTCTATGGCAGCCCTCCTCCTGCAAGCGATGGCTCTGTCATCGCATCTCCCCTCCCCCTCGACGGAGGCGGGGATGGGTCTTCCTCCCTCAACCGCCGCCGCCAGCTCCGCCTCACCGAGCGCCTCACCGTCTCTGCCGACTGGAGCTGGCTGAAGCTCTCCGCCTTCGGCGAGCTCTCGCCCAACCGCCTGCGCTTCTCTGTCTCGGACGAGCAAAACACCACCCTCTGGCAGAACCGTTTCGGCCTGCGCGGCGAAGCCACCTGGCGTCAGTTCGTCTTCGAAAGCTCACTGACCGAACAGATGTACGACGGCTACACCATAGCGAGCATGAACCGCAACCTCCTCGTCTGGGACGCCTCCGCCACCTGGAAGTTCCTCAAGAACAAGGCGCGCCTCAAGCTGGAGCTGAACGACATCCTCAACGCCAAGGACGGCAAGTACATCAGCCAGAGTGCCTACCAGCAGACCGTCACCCGCCGCGACTTCCGCCACCACTACATCAGCCTCAGCTTCACCTACCACCTCGATGCAAAGACGAAAGAGTGATTGCTTGATTTCAATAAAGCAGTTAGTAAACGAGAGTCCTATAGGCATATTAGCCCCGCTACATCGTGATGATGCAGCGGGGCTTTTAATCACGTCCATTCGCATTGCCTTTCACGTCCATTCGCGTCGCCTTTCGCGTCTATTCGCGAAGGGCCTCACGTCTGTTCGCATAGCCATGAGCGACTATACGTGTTCGTTATTCGGTCGTGACCGAATAACGAAGTTCTCTATATCCATTGATGAATTCTGCCAGTCGACTTGCGCTTCATGACCGGGGCATTCCCCTCTGTTGTCCCGTCGACCAGCCTCCATACTTCAGTCAACGCATTCTCGTCTTCTATATCTCTATACGCGCGTGCGCGCACGTAAAAAGTTTCGCGAGCACCTACACTTTAGCACTCTTCTACACTTATTTAAATGATTATCAAATAAATAACTACTTCGAAAACGGTGCAGTTTAGGTGCAATTTAGGGTGTAAGAGTGTAGCTTGATAACGAAAACGATAACGAAAACGATAACGAAAACGATAACGTTAACGATAACGGTAACGATAACGATAACGAAAGCTACTTGTCAACTAGAATCCGCTTGTCCGCTCTAATTCTGCTTGCTTCGCTCTGCGAAAAGCTTGTTGTCTGCGTAAAAGCTATCGGAATAAGGCTCAGTACTTGATGTTGAGTTCTCTCAGTATGTCGGAGATCTGCTCCATGGTGGTGAGTCGCGTGGGCACGAGGGGCAGGCGCAGCTGGTTCTCAATCATGCCCATGGCATGAAGCATGGCTTTGACGCCTGCGGGATTGCCGTCTACGAAAAGTAGTTTAAACAACTCGGCAAACTGATGGTGGATGTGGAGGGCAGGCTCGTAGTCGCCACGAAGAGCCAGGCGCACCATCCGTGAGAACTCGCGGGGCAGGGCGTTGCCGATAACGGAGATGACGCCTACGGCGCCGAGCGTGATGAGTGGGAAAGTGATGCCGTCGTCGCCCGAGATGACATCGAAGCCGCTGGGCTTGTGCTTGATGATGTCGTCCATTTGGGTGATATTGCCGCTGGCCTCCTTGATGGCTACGATATTGTCGAAGTCGCGCGCCAGGCGCAGCGTCGTCTCGGCCGTCATGTTGACCCCCGTGCGCCCGGGAACGTTATAGAGGACTACGGGCACGGGCGAGGCCTGTGCGATGGCGCGGAAGTGCTGGTAGAGGCCTTCCTGCGAGGGCTTGTTGTACATCGGGCAGACAGAGAGCACGCCGTCGATGCCCGTCCAGTCGGTCTGCTCGAGTTCGGCGACGATGGCTGCCGTGCAGTTGCCTCCGCAGCCCATCAAGAGGGGCACGCGCCCGCCTACGCGCTCTACGAGCAGGCGCTTCAGGTAATGCTTCTCGTCGGCCGTCAGCGTGGGCGTCTCGGCCGTTGTTCCCATGATGCAAAGGAAATCGGCTCCGCTGCCGATCTGGTATTCTACGAGGCGTATGAGGGCCTCCTCGTCGATGGAGCCGTCGGCGCGGAAGGGCGTTATGAGTGCTACGCCCATCCCATGGAACTTATTTTGTGCTTTTTGTGCCATTGGTGTATGTCGTGTCAGTGTTAGTATTCTACTTTGTCGGCTTTCTGGCGCCAGGCCTCGAAAGCGGCGAGGGCTTCGTCGGGCAGGAGGGCCGTCATCTGCTTCTCTCGCTCCTCGACGGGAACAGCCAGTTCGCGGTAGATGAAGGCGTCGTCGAAGTTGATGGCGGCCGCGTCGTGCTGGTTGGCACCGTAATAGATGCGGTCGAGGTGAGCCCAGTAGATAGCTCCCAGGCACATAGGGCACGGCTCGCATGAGGTATAGATCTCGCAGCCCGTGAGGTCGAAGGTCTGCAGCTGGCTGCAGGCTGTCCGTATGGCCGACACTTCGGCGTGGGCCGTGGGGTCGTAGTTGGCGGTGACGCGGTTTACGCCTTCGGCAACGATCTCGCCGTCGCGGGCTATGACGGCTCCGAAGGGGCCGCCGCCGTTGGCTACATTCTCTACTGCGAGCGCGATGGCCCGGCGCATGAGTTCTTCTTTTGTCATTTGGGGAAGTTAAAGGGGGGATTTAACGGGGAGCCCTTCACGAAGCAAAGCGAGCAAAGGTCGGGCGAAAGAAGGGAGCCTCTTTCTTCTGGCTAAGCTTCCTTCTTGAAGAAGTAGACGAAGGTGGCTACGCCCTCGAGGGCTGTCTTACCCGTCTCCTTGATTTCGATCTTGAAACGGATGCTCATGCGGATGGCGCCGCGCAGGTTGGCCAGCGACTCCATGAAGGTGGTCATGCGCACGCTCTGGCCTGAGAGCACAGGTTGGCCGAATTTCATCTTATCCATTCCGTAGTTGACCAGTCGCTCGAGGTTGTTGACCTTGATGATCTGGTCCCAGAGGTAGGGGAGGAGGGAGAGCGTCAGGTAGCCATGGGCGATGGTCTGCCCGAAGGGACTTTCGGCCTTGCAGCGCTGCTCGTCGACGTGGATCCACTGGTGGTCCAGCGTGGCATCGGCGAACATGTTGATGCGATCTTGGTTGACGTCGACGTAGTCAGATGTTCCGATTTCCTTGCCGAGGAGTTTCTCGAAATCCTCGTAGCTATTGATGATGACTTGGCTCATGATGTAAAGTATTTCTTGAATTCGGCTGCAAAAGTACTGCTTTTTGTCCAATTCTGCGGCATCTTTGCCGCTTTTTTGCACGAAAACTTGTGAGAGCGACCAAAATCGCTTACTTTTGCAGCCCAAATGGAGTGCTGATGCACTACTTTCAGTGTCAAAATAGGAACTGCTCGATGATTTTATGATTTGCTCGAATTCCTAAAAGGTCAAGCGTTCCTTTTTCACAAGTGTGTAGCGTCGCTTTGCGCCGAGCGGGGCCGAGCGCTCGCCGAAGGCGATACTAAACAAGGGATTGCGCTTTGCGCGAGAACATCATCTAATAACAAAATCTGACAAAGATGTTTTGACGAGGAAAGTCAATCAACTTGTCAACTGAAACCAACTTGTCAACTAAAACAAAATTGTCAACTGAAACCAAATTGTCAACAAAAGCACCATATATGAAGCCTCTATTCATTGCAGGTCCCTGCGTCATCGAGGATGCCGACGTGCTGGACGTCGTAGCGCGCGAGCTCGTGCGCCTGCAGCGCACCTATCAGCTGAACCTCTTTTTCAAGGCCTCGTTCGACAAGGCCAATCGCACCAGCCTCACCTCCTATCGCGGCCCGGGGCTGGAGCGCGGGCTGCAGATGCTGGCTGACGTCAAGACCAAGTACGGCCTGCGCCTGCTCACCGACATCCATGAGGCCTATCAGGCAGCCCCTGCGGCCGAGGTGGTCGACGTCCTGCAGATTCCGGCCTTCCTGTGTCGCCAGACCGACCTGCTGGTGGCGGCTGCGCGTACGGGCAAGACCGTCAACATCAAGAAGGCGCAATTCCTCTCGGGCGCTGATATGCAGTACCCCGTCGAGAAGGCGCGCGAGAGCGGTGCCACCGAGGTATGGCTGACTGAGCGTGGCAATTGCTTCGGCTACAACAACCTGGTCGTCGACTTCCGGAATATCCCCGACATGCTGCGATGGACGCCGCGCGTCGTCATGGACTGCACCCATAGTGTGCAGCGTCCGGGGGCCGCAGGCGGCAAGACGGGCGGCAACCGCGAGTTCGTCCCCGCCATGGCTCTGGCGGCAAAAGCCTTCGGCGCCAACGGCTACTTCTTCGAGACGCACCCCGACCCCGACCACGCCCTCAGCGACGGGCCCAACATGCTTGCGCTGTCCGACCTCGAGCGCGTCGTCAGTTCGCTGCTCGCTTAGACTCTACATGCTAAACCCTAAATCCCTCTCAATTCCATAAATGTCATCTTCTATCAACGTTCGCGAAATAGCCGCCCAATGCCTGCGTGACGAGGCCGCTGCCATCACCCAGCTCATCCCTCAGCTCGACGAGTCTTTCGAGCGCGCCGTCGACCTCCTGTTCGGTTGTCGCGGCAAGGTCATCGTCACGGGGGTGGGCAAGAGCGGTCACGTAGGAGCCAAGATAGCGGCCACGCTTTCCTCAACAGGCACTCCCGCCTTCTATCTGAATCCCCTCGACGCCTTCCATGGCGACTTGGGCGCAATAACGGCCGACGACGTCGTGGTGGCCTTCTCCAACAGCGGGCAGACCGACGAGCTGCTGCGCATCGTCCCCTTCCTCCACGAGCACCACATCCCCCTCGTCGGCATCTCGGGCAATGCCGATTCGCTGCTGGCGCGCCACAGCACCTACCATATCCTGCTTCACGTCTCTCACGAGGCCTGTCCCCTCAACCTCGCTCCCACCAGCAGCACTACCGTCCAGCTTGCCTTCGGCGATGCCCTGGCCATTGCGCTGATGGAGCTCCGCCATTTCGGAGCGCGCGATTTCGCCCAGTACCATCCCGGAGGTTCGCTTGGCAAGCGCCTGCTCTCGACGGCGCGCGACGTCATGCGTACCGACGACCTGCCCACCGTCTCGCCGCAGCTCACGCTCGCCGAGGCTATCCTCGTCGTCAGCCGTGGCATGATGGGCATGGCCGTAGCCATGGAGGGCGACCGCATAGCCGGCATTATCACCGACGGCGACGTTCGTAGGGCCATGGAACGCATGCACCAGGATTTTTATAATGTTCGCGTGGCCGACGTCATGACGCGCCAACCCAAGTGCGTCACGGAGTCCACTAAGCTCACAGCCATACAGACTATCTTGCACGAGAACAACATTCACGCCGTGCTGGTCACCGACCACGACCACCACCTCCTTGGCGTCGTAGAATCACTCAGCTGCATGATTTGAAGATAGCATAAAAACGCATGAATCCGTTGATTTGCAAGATTATCCTTCTTCTCGTTGTCCTCGCGCTGCCTGTGAGCCTGCTGGCCGTAGAGATCGAAGATGCAACCATCGGGCACAGCTCATTGCCCGGAATGACTGACGACCTCACCGCCGACCAGGCCGTGCGCCATGCCTTCGAGCAGCAGCTCGACATAGAATTCACAGACAACAATAGCGTCGTCCTGCTTCATACGGGGCGCGACAAGTTCAAAGCCATGTTCGCCGCCATACGCGGCGCCCGGCACTATGTCCATCTGGAATACTTCAACTTCCGCAACGATTCCATCGGCCGCGCCCTTTTCATGCTCCTGGAGCAGAAAGCGGCAGAGGGCGTCGAGGTGAGAGCCCTGTTCGACAGCTTCGGCAACAGCAGCAACGATTCGCCGCTAAAGCGCGAGCATATGGAAGCCGTCCGCAGCAAGGGCGTCAAGATAGAGGAATTCGACCCTATTCGGTTCCCGTGGATTAATCACGCCTACCATCGCGACCACCGCAAGATCGTCGTCATCGACGGCCAAGTCTGTTTCACAGGCGGCATGAACGTGGCCGACTACTACATCAATGGGCGTCCCGAGTACGGCGAGTGGCGCGACATGCATATGCAACTCACTGGCGATGCCGTAGCGCAGTACGAACGTATCTTCGCCCGCATGTGGTGGCAGCAGACTGGCGAGATCATTCTCAGCGACGGCCTGTCGCCCCTCGACGATCCGAAGGCAGACGTGAATGACGATCCCGCTCGCGTCAACCCTCACGCTGTCTCAGTTCGCTCCGCTGCGCCGGAGGGCATCCCCGTCCTCCCCGACCTCACGCCGACAGCGGGCCGTAAGGTCGTAGGCGTCGTCGACCGCCGTCCGCGTGAGACCCCTAAGAGCATGCGTCGGGCCTATGTCATCGCTCTCGATGCCGCCCGCGAGCACATCCAGATCGTCAACCCTTATCCCGTCAACGTCAAGAGCGTCCGTCGTGCCATGCGTCGTGCCCTCAAGCGGGGCGTTCGCCTTGAGATCATGGTATCGGCCAAAAGCGACGTCCCCATCACCCCCGATGTCGTGGGACTTGAGATGAAGAAACTGGCCAGCCGTGGCGCCGAGGTCTACTACAACCAGACGGGCTTCCACCACTCCAAGGTCATGATGATTGACGGCCGTCTCTGCACCGTAGGCAGCACCAACCTCGATGCGCGCTCGTTCCTCTTCGACTACGAGGTCAACAGCTTCATTCTCGATCAGTCGACCACCCGTCAGCTGCAGGACATCTTCGAGCAGGACAAGCAGCACTGCACCCGCTTCCATGCCGCCGACTATCGCCGCCAGTTCAACCTCGGCCATCGCATCACCGCACGCTTCTTCTCCCTCTTCCGCGGCTTCTTCTGATGCAGATGAAGGGCATAAACTCATTTGAGGTCATAAGGTTGTAAGGTTTTAAGGTCATAAGGTTTTAGCCTCACGACCTCATAACCTTACAACCTTTTATCTTTTTTTTAGAGCAATAACATCGTAGATGACCCGCAAACCCCGTAGGGGTGTTAGAATTTAGGCAGGGGCGA
The DNA here is from genome assembly GCA_017429525.1 of Bacteroidaceae bacterium. Taxonomy (GTDB): domain Bacteria; phylum Bacteroidota; class Bacteroidia; order Bacteroidales; family Bacteroidaceae; genus Physcousia. The sequence continues at coordinate 112,419 of JAFROT010000034.1, forward strand.
ATAAGGCCTTTAGAGGATTGCCCTTGGGCCATCCGTGCCTGATGAGGGGAGCCAGAACTCCTCTGGCGACGGAGGGGGAGCAAAGCGGGCGCTCGACCTTTGGTCGCTTCGACACATCGAAGAACCCCTGCTCCATGACAGCCAAAAACATGAGCACTGTAGGGTGGTCGCGAGGTCAAGACTGAGTGTCTTGGCCAAAGCGGACTTCACAGTGCTCGACAAATGCGAGACGGTTTATCCTAGTCGAAGCAGTTGGCGTTAAGCACGTGAGGATAGGA
>JAFROT010000035.1 GCA_017429525.1 Bacteroidaceae bacterium
AGGCTATCGATTCTTGATGGATTATTACGTAATGGTATCGTAAACGAAGAACCGCCGTATGCGGAACCGCACGTACGGTGGTGTGAGAGGTCGGAAAATGAAATAGGAGGAAAACTATTTCATTTTCCTCCTACTCGATTGTTGCGTAGTATTCAGTTCGTTTACTGGCTTTTCTTTAGCCCTTCTTTCTTGAAAAGACCGTCATTTTGTTGTTCGATTCCTCTTTTTTATTATGTTAATCGGAAGAATATGTTCAACTTTTCACTTCAATCTTTGTATGTTTTTTTTTGTTTTCGTATTTTTGCGCGCCTTTTAGGGTAATATAGAAAACTTCGTAATCATTAAATATGGAAAAGAAAAAGTACTCAAAGCCCGTAGTGGTGGCTGAGAGATTTGAACCGCAGGAGTATTGCGCTACGTGCTGGTGTGTTGATGGATTATTGACTCAACTGTATATAGATAAAGAGCCTAAGAATAATCAGTATGACAGGCAATACAATGAGCATATTTCTGATAGGAGCGATTATCTTAAGTATTTCGCAAATCGTCTTCCCCAAGATGAGGACGAATATTATAAAAATGAACCACCCTCACAAGAATCAGGCACTTTTTATACAAGCTATACAGAGAATGGTTGGGGATGGAATAGAACTTATCCTTATGTTCAAAGTTCTAGAGTTTCAACGGTATATAAATTGTCAACTAGTATAGGAACTTTGTATTATCAGAACCTTCATGTTACTGGTGCTTCTTAAATTTTTATTTCAAATAAAAGGCTGCTTAAGCAGCCTTTTTCTTTTCCATCTCTTATAACTAATAACCTTCTTATGAGCTTTTCTATTCCATTATTTTTCGAAATCTTTACAATAATCTAAGGTTATTGCCATCTTTAACAAATTTTATTAGTCGTTTCTATTTGACTCTCTGAGATTATCACTACTTTTGCACCGCTTTACGAGCATAAAATATAGAAAACGACTTATTATCATTAAATATGGAAAAGAAAAAGTACTCAAAGCCCGTAGTGGTGGCTGAGAGGTTTGAACCACAGGAATATTGTACAACGTGTGCTGTTTCAGGAAGGGAATATCGTCCAAATGGCTATCGTTACTATTTTGATTTTAGCTATGACGGAATTTGCCAAGCTTCAGCCGAAAGTGTTGATAGGGATGGCAAAACTTCTTACCCTGATGGCAGATATACAATTGAAACGTATCAATTGCAAAGTAAGAAGTTAGGGGATTGGTCAGTTGCTTTAGCTGGAGATCCTAATGAAAGACGTTATGGAACAGATAATCAGTGGAGTTCTTGGGGTATAGAATACAGATTGCGTGAACGTGGAAGTGTGAGCGTTGTTGTAAAAGATGGGCAGGTTTATAGAAATCAATCATAGTTAAGTCTCTATAGGAATCGGTTATTCGGTCGCGACTGAATAACCGATTCTTATAAATGTATTAGCCTTCACGTCTATATGTAAAGCGATGAGCGACAGGTCGTGACGATGGGTTTGACTGGTCGTGACGGCGTGAGCGACTGGTCGTGTAGACGCACCTTATTTATTCTTCACGTACACGTGTGCGCACGTAAAAAGTTTGTTGATAGCCTACACTTTAGCACTCTTTTTATGGTAACAGGCTGGTAGATAGGCGGTAAGAGCTTGTAAAAACGGTGTAGTTTAGGTGTATTTTGGGGTGCTAAAGTGTAGTTTGAGTGCTCGGAATGTGTTAAAGCTGTATCATCCGTGGTTCAAAATTGCGAATAAAAGCTTGTTTAACAAATGACCCCGGCTTCAGCCGAGGTCATTACGTGATAGTGCTTGCTATGTAATTTTGGGGGTCGCCTTTGGCGAGGAAATCAAACAAAGAGTTTAAAAAACTAATCCAAGATATCGGCGTGACAAACCAAGATATCGGCGTGAAGCGCAATCTTATCTTGTTAGATTTTGTTGTAGATTTGTTAGATTTCTGCGCGAAGCGCATCCCCTTGGCGTTAACGTTTTCGTTAGCGGTAGCGTTACCTCCTTCTCCTCTTGCCTCTGCCGAAGATGGCGCGGAAGGCGGCGATGGCGCTGATTCCCAGCTGCAAGCCGCGGTAGATGCTCATGCCATTCTGGAAGAGTCCGGTGGCACGGTCCCAGCGGTTCTTGGCCTCGGGCAGGGGGGAGAGCAGGGTAGAGGCCGTCTCGCGCATCTGCAACTGGCTCTCGTCGAGCTTCTCCTGCACGCGTACCTTCTCCATGGCCACGCCCTCGCGGGTGGGGGAGGCGAGCGACGAGACGAACAGGCTCACCATGAAGCGCGTCACGGGAACGATGATCCACGCCGTGCGGTTGGCATAGACGAGGAGCGTCACGACGAGCAGTACGGCTGCGATGATGACGAACCCCCATACCGTGTTGCCCAGGAGCCCGCCTAGCCAGAAGGCGATGGCGAAGCTGGCGAAGAGCAGCACGAGTGACCCGATGAGGATGACGATGGCCCAAAGGGCGATGGCCGAGAGCAGACGTGTCAGCACTTCGGTGGTCTGTAGCGACAGGTGCTGCTTCTGCAGCGTCCAGTACTGCTTCGCCTCCGTGAAGAGCCGGCTCATCTGTTCCGTGGTCTGTCCGTTTTCAAAGAACATGCTCAGACGTGGTTTGGTTCGTGGTCGGATGTGAGTTGGCCGTCAAGGATTTACTCCTCGGGGGCAGCTACGTTCTGGAGTTCCTCGGTGATGTCGTCCACGAGGGCGTCCATCTCCTTACGGTCGAGGCGGATGCCGCGCTTGCGAAGAGCTTCGGCGATGCGTTCGCGTGTATCTGAGCCCTTTTCAGGAGCGAGGAGGATGCCGGCTACGCCACCGATGGCGATACCGCCGATGAATGCTGCGAGATAGTTGAGTGCTTTCATTGTTGTCAGAGTTTTATGAGGCTCGCTGTCGGGCCTCGGGTTAGACTTTGTTTTACGTTTTCTGCGTGCAAATATAAGCGTTTTCTGTGCTTCGGAGAGCGTTCGGGGCTGTTTTTTTAGCAAATAAAGGATAAAATGCACACTTTTAACGTTTTTTTTCGCAAAAGTCTTTTGTGGGAAAGGTTTTCTTTGTATCTTTGTGGCGAAAATTATTATTTATCACTAATAAAGGAGTAAAAAGCAATGAGAAATTATTTCGTTTTGGGTGCCGCCGTATGCGTGGCTCTTTCCATGGTATCCTGCAAGAGCAGCGAGAGTGCTTACAAGAAGGCTTACGAGAAGGCTAAGGCTCAGCAAGCCGTAGAGCAGACACAGCCTGCCGTCGTCACTCAGCCCACCACCGTCGCCCCCGTGCAGACCGTCACCACTGCACCCGTTGCCACTGAGAACACACGCAGCGAGAACCTCACCCTCGTCAGCGGTGCTGGCCTGAAGGCTTACAGCGTTGTCGTCGGTAGCTTCAGCATCCGTGCTAATGCAGACAACCTGCAGCGCACATTGACCAACAACGGCTATGCCGCTCAGATTGCTACGAACCCGCAGGGCATGTTCCGCGTCATCGCATCGACATTCGACGATCTCGGCAGCGCTGTACAGAGCCGCAACACCTTGCGCTCTCAGTATCCCGACGCTTGGCTGCTTCGCAAGTAAGCCGCGTCAACCTAACCACAAAGGCATTTCTTTTTGGTAAAGTGAATATATGTAAGATTTTTGTTGGCAGGGGTAGGCTGTGAAGCTAACCCCTGTCCTTTTTATCTAATTTAATTCACAATTCACAATTCATAATTCATAAATCACAATTCATAATTCACTCTTCATTATATTATTCTTCATTCTTCATTCTTCATTATATTATTCTTCATTCTTCATTCAAAAAACATGCGCATCCTCGCAATAGACTATGGTAAGAAACGCACGGGCCTGGCAGTGACCGACCCGCTGCAGCTGATAGCCAACGGCCTGACGACCGTGGCCACGACGGACCTGGAGCGGTTCGTGGTCGACTACGTGGGTCGCGAGGAGGTGGAGCGCATCATCGTGGGACTGCCGCGGCAGATGAACGGCGAGGACAGCGAGAACATGTGCCGCATCACTCCCTTCGTCAACCGCCTGCGCAAGTTGCTGCCTGCGACGCCCGTGGAGCTCTTCGACGAACGCTTCACCAGCGTGCTGGCTCACCGCGCGATGCTCGAGAGCGGCATCGGTCGCAAGGCCCGACAGAACAAAGCTCTCGTCGACGAGATCTCGGCCACCATCATCCTGCAAGGGTGGATGGAAGCGAGACACTAATCAGGAAGTAATCAATAAGCAAAGATATATATAAGTAACTCAAGTTTTCAACAATGATATTACCTATCTATACCCTCGGCCAGCCGGTGCTGCGAAAGGTGGCAGAGGACATCGATCCGCAGGACGCGGACATCCAGCAGTTTGTTCAGGACATGTATGATACGCTCGACCATTCGGGCGGCATCGGACTGGCAGCCCCGCAGGTGGGCCGCTCGGTGCGCGTCGTGGTCATTGACCTCAACCCGATCAAGGACGATTATCCCCAGTATGATGGCTATCGCCATGTCTTCTTCAATCCCTACATCGAAGAGTACGACAAGAGCAATCAGGAGACGATGGACGAAGGCTGTCTGTCGCTGCCGGGCATGAGCGAACGCGTCAAGCGCCCCACACGCATCCGCGTCACCTATCAGGACGAACAGCTGCAGGAGCACGACGAATGGGTAGACGGCTATCTGGCCCGCGTCATGCAGCATGAGTTCGACCACCTCGACGGCAAGGTCTATACCGACCACATCCAGGGCCTGCGCAAACAGATGATCAAGAGCAAGCTCAACGATATCCTCAAGGGGCGCTTCTCCTGCGACTACAAGGTGAAAGTGAAGAGGTGATAAGAGTGAAAAGCGGAAGAGTGAAAAGTGAAAAATAAAAGTGTGAAAAGTGAAGAATAAAGTAAACCAAATAGATGTATGGAAACACGGGCTGTTACGCTTGTGCTTCATACTCTTATTTTTCACTTTTCACTCTTTCACTTTTCATTCTTTTGCCCAGATCAACACCGACCGCGTGATGATGATGGGGCGCAACGCCCTCTATTACGAGGACTACGTGCTCTCCATCCAGCGCTTCAACATGGTCATCAATGCCAAGCCCTACCTTCACGAACCTTATTTCTTCCGTGGGCTTGCCAAATTCTATCTCGAAGATTTCACGGGCGCCGAGCAGGACTGCTCGGAGAGCATCGACCGCAACCCTTACGTCTCCGAGTCCTATCAGCTGCGCGGCCTCTGCCGTGTCAACCAGAAGGATTACGAAGGCGCTATCGCCGACTATCGCAAGGTCATCTCAATGGAGCCCAAGAATCGCGCGTCGTGGCACAACCTGGTGCTCTGTCACTTCGAACTGAAAGAATATGCCAAAGCCGATTCGGCTCTTGATCAGATGATTCGCTACTGGCCGCGCGAGGCTGAGAACCTGACGATGAAGGCGCAGGTGGCTATTCAACAGGGCGACACCGTGCGTGGACTTGCCTTCGTCGATTCGGCTCTTGTCGTAGATGCCTACGATGCCCAGGCCTGGACCATGCGCTCTATGATCAGCCTCAACCGCGGCCAATACGCTCAGGCTGAAAGCGAGATTGACAAGGCCATCATCCAGCGTCCACGCATCGCGGGCAACTATATCAACCGTGCCCTCGCACGCTTCCATCAGAATAACCTGCGAGGCGCTATGGCCGACTACGACCAGGCCCTCGAGATTGATCCGCGCAACTACCTCGGTCACTTCAACCGCGGACTCTTGCGGGCCCAGGTGGGCGATGACAACCGCGCCATCGAGGACTTCGACTATGTCCTCTCCGTAGAACCCGACAATATGATAGCCCTCTTCAACCGGGCGTTGCTGCTCGATCAGACGGGCGACTACCGCGCCGCCTTGCGTGATATCTCGCAGGTGCTGAACGAGTGCCCCGATTTCCTCATCGGCTATCAGACGCGTGCGGCCATCCGTCGCAAGATAGGCGACACCTACGGGGCTGAGCGCGATGAGTTCCGCGTGCTGAAGTCGCATCTGGATTCGCGTGCGGGCATCAAGAAGAAACCGACCAAGACGCGTAAGAAGAGCGAGCGAAACATCGAAGACTATGCCAGCATCGTCGAGGACGATAACAACGAGCCCGAACGCGAGTACGCCAGTGCCTATCGCGGTCGTGTGCAGGACCGCCGCGTCGAGGACCAGCCGCAACCGATCATCGTCATTGCGCGTCATGCCCTCCAGAGCGTGACCAATCGCTACGTTCCGTTCCATCATCTGGTGGAGGCGTTGGCGGCGAACAAAGATGTCGGGGGATCTGTCCGCCTTACCAATTCCGAGCCTCAGCTCGACGAGAGCGAACTGCAACTCCATTTCACCGCTATCGGACTTGAATCTCAACAGATTACCGCTGCTGCCCAGCCCTCTGCGACGCTCTACATCGGGCGTGCGCTCGACTACTATCATGTCCGCGATTTCGAAGCCGCTCTGGCCGACCTCACGCAAGCCGCAAGTCTTGACAGCAAGAATCCGCTCATCCCCTTCATCGCTGCCCAGGTGCGTTGCCGCTCGATGGAGGTGGAGAGTGTAGGGATGGAGGCCTCAGCCACCAGCGTCCGCCTTGGCTATCAGCGTGCCATCGACGACCTGAAGCTTGTGCTCGAACTGGCTCCCGACTTCACGTATGCGTGGTACAACATCGGTTGCATCCAGATGGTGATGCACGACTATGGCGAAGCGCGCAAATCGTTCTCAAAAGCCCTTAACATCGAGCCGCGCTTCCCCGATGCCTACTACAACCGTGGCCTCGCCTGCATCCTCGACGGACAGGTGCAGCTTGGCCTCTCTGACCTCTCGCAAGCAGGTGAATACGGCATCTACGGTGCCTACAACCTCATCAAGCGCTACTCGAAGCGGCCTGTTAGGGATTAGTTTAGGGTTGAGAGTTGAGGGTTTATGGTTAGGGATTAAAGGATTAAAAGTTTATGCTATGACCAAGAAAGAGAACCTCCTGCGCGCAGCTGCCGCCATCCTCGTGGCGGCGCCTGTCATCGTGCCCACGGTCGTGCTTGTGGCCGCTTTCGTGAAAAAACTAAAAAGTCATAGGCAATGAAGCTGTTGGCAAGTGTTGCCCGCAGTGCTCAAGCCTTGCTTTTGTACTCATTCTCTGTAAGAATTAACCATTGTTTATCTATAGCAATGCAGCTCAAACATTTGACAATACTCGCCGTGCTCACGTGCTCCTGTTCCGTTGCCCTGGCACAGCAGCTGGCGTTCCCAGGTGCCGAGGGCTTTGGCGCTTATGCCACAGGCGGCCGCGGCGGCTCTGTGTACCATGTCACGAATCTCAACGCTTCGGGCGCGGGCTCGCTGGCCGATGCCGTGAGCAAGCCTGGTCGCTTCGTTGTCTTCGACGTAGGCGGCGTCATCAACATCACGGGCGCCAGCATCACCATAGCCAGCAACATCACCATAGCCGGCCAGACGGCTCCCGGCGAGGGCATCACCATCTACGGCGGGCGCGTCATAGCCTCAAAGGCGAAGAACGTGATCATACGCTACATCCGCATGCGTGGCGGCAAGAGTATCGACAGCAGCAAGTGCACACTCACGCTCGACAACTGCGAGAACTTCATCATGGACCATTGCAGCGTGTCGTGGGGGCCGTGGGACGATGTCCACATCAAGGACGCCAACAACGTCACCTGGCAAAACTGCATCATCGCTGAAGGCATCGAGCCTCAGCGCTTCGGCAGCATCACCGACGGCACCCGCAACTGGACCATCAGCCATTGCCTGTGGATCGACAACAAGAGCCGCAACCCCAAGATGAAGTGCTACCTGCAGTACTACAACAACGTGGTTTACAACTACGCCATGGGCATCATCGGAGGCCACTCGGCAGCCGACAACTATCAGGACGTGATGAACAACTACTTCATCGCAGGGCCCAACACCACAGGCGACAAATACTTCGACGACTGGACCGAGACAGACCACCTCTACAGCATCGGCAACTACTACGACGGCAATAAGAACGGAGTGCTCGACGGCCGTCTCATCACCGACTACCACAAGGCCACACCCATGCAGAAGCCTTATTTCAACGTCACTCATCCCATGAACCTCGAGACGGCTGCCAAGGCTTACGCCGCTGTGGTGGACCACGTGGGAGCCTCGCGTGTGCGCGACATCCACGATCGCCGCTACATCGAGCAGCTGACGTCGCTCGGCACCAAGGGCGCTTTCATCGCCAACGAAGGCGACGTGGGCGGCATAGGCACCCTGGCTGGTGCTGCGCGCCCTGCCGACAGCGACAACGACGGCATGGCCGACGAGTGGGAACGTGCCAACGGCCTGAATCCCAGCGCCAACGATGCCAACGCCTATACCCTCGGCGACGGCTACACCAACATAGAGCACTACGTCAACAGCCTGGCCGTCAAGTCCATCTTCCTCGTGTGCCCGCAGAACGTAGTGGCGAAGCTCTTCACCAGTATCTCCGTGCGCCTCACATGGACCAATGGCGAGGCCGATGCCAAGGCTATCATCGTGGAGCAGTCCGAGGACGGACGCTCGTTCTCCGAGGTGAAGCGCCTGGGCGGCAAGGCCACGACGGCCACCATCACGGGCCTCACTGCCGGCAAGGTCTATTTCTTTCGCCTAAAAGCTATTTCCGACGATGCCGAGTCGGGCTACTCCCTCGTCGTCTCCGTCAACAACGAATACATGCAGCCTGGTCGTGGCACGGCGGCTGGTAGCGCCACCTTCAAGCCGCGCGAAGGCAGCCTCTATCGCATCATCAACTACGCCACAATCCCTTACAACTCTGGCACCAGCCTAGGCGGCGTGCCTAAATACTTGACGTTCACATTGGGCGGCAGCCTCGGCGCCACAGAGGATTTCCAATGGGACAGCCCCTCGCAGCTATGGGAGATAATCCCCGTCGAGGGCGGCTTTCACATTCGCAACAGCGCCACAGGCACTTACATAGCACCCACTAACGCCACCACGGGCGACGGCGATGACCGCATAGGCAACAGCACCGACCCTACCGTCATGACCATCACCTACACGGGCGACCAGCAGCCCTCGCAGACGGGCCTTTCCACGGCAGTGTCCATGTATCGCATCAACTGCCCCTCGTTCAAGGGCTATCAGATTCGTGCCCGCGGCTTTGGCAACGACTGGATCTGGGGCTCAGGCACCTACGACCGCGCCGACATGGTGTTCACCTTTGCCGAAGTGCCCCGCTCGCAGGTCGTGGCGCTCGCAGGCTTTGATGCCACCAAGACCTATTCCATCTACAGCTACGGCACCATGTCAGGCTCGGGCGCCAGCGTGGCCGGCCCCGACCTCCAGCGTCGCTACCTCTTCGATGTGCCCTGTGCCGACGGCCGTCGCGACTCCATTGTCTATCGCATAGGCCTTGCCGAGCAGGCCATCATCGACGGTGCTTCCGACCCGCTCGCCTCCAACCCCGCAGCGCTGTGGACCTTGGAGGATGCCGGCAACGGATATTACTACGTGCGCAACCAGCAGAGCGGAGCCTATATGGTCATCGACAACTACCTCTCCGCCGCGCCGGCTACCATCTATCCGCGCTATGCCAAGCACGACAACGGCCACGCGGCCTTCTTCCTCGATGCCGACGAGAGCGGCAAGCGCCTCTTCAACGTGGGCAACCCCGATGCCGACGGCTTGGGTGGACCGCTCGCCATCTTCGCCCTGCATGCCGACCGCACGCGTCTGCGCTGGGTCATTGAGCAGACTGCCGTGGCGCCCATCGCCACAGGCATCACGGCCCAGCGCCCAGCACCCAGCGCCGCGCCCCGCTACGTCAGCCTCCAGGGCATCACCCTAGCCGCTCCTCCACGTAGCGGCATATACATCCAGCGCCACATCGCGAGCGACGGCTCCGTCGTTACGCGTAAGATTGCCGTCGGCAAATAGCCATTCCTCCTATGAAGCACAGATTCTCGTGGGCCATCGTCGCCCTGATTTTAAGCCTCTGCGTACAGGCGCAGGAGACCTATTGCTATGCCGTCAAGGACTCCAGCGAGCTCTACCTCGACATCTTTCGTCCGGATTCCAACGCGCAGACCACCTTCAAGGACATTGCCAAGCCCGCCATCATGTATGTCTTCGGCGGAGGCTTTGTCTCAGGTTCACGTAGCGATCCAGCCGCCCGCGGCTGGTTCCGTCGCCTCAACGCCAACGGCTACACCGTGGTGGCCATCGACTATCGTCTGGGCATGAAAGGCTACCGCATGCAGCGTAGCCTTCGCGGTGCCATGAAAGCCCTCGACCGTTTTGTCCTCTCCCAGCAGATGGGTGTGGACGATGTATTCTCAGCCGTGGCATTCCTCGCTGCGCATCCCGAGTTGGGCGTGCCTGTCGACAACCTCGTCATCTCAGGCAGTTCAGCAGGAGCCATCATCTCGCTGGCGGCAGCCTATGCTGTGGCCAATGGTGATGCCCGTGGCGTTCCAGCCGACTTCGCCTTCAAGGGCGTGATGAGTTTTGCCGGCGGCATCATCAGCAAGAGTGGTGTGCCTAAATTCCGTAAGGCACCATGCCCCCTTCTCCTTTTCCATGGCACGTCCGATAAGATTGTGGCTTACAAACATTTCGGCCTGCGGCGCCGTGGCATCTGGGGCAGCAGCTACATCGCATCCCACCTGCCGCAGGACAAAGCCAACTGCAGCATCTGGCGTTTCCACGGCCAAGGCCATGAAGTGGCAGCCTACCCAGGCCTGATGTGGGACAAAGAGCGTGCCTTCCTTGAGAAGAACGTCATGCAAGGCATCCGCTGCACCACCGACGCCCTCATCTCCGACCCCTCGCTCCCCACCTGGAACTCCAATCGCAAGGCCACAGCGGCAGACCTGTACCAGTAGGTTTAGCGTTTACTACTTATTATTGCTTACGATTCTTTCTCAACCCTCAATCCTTAACCATTAACAGCCTAAAGGACTCTCACCGATGCGAAGCAACTTTCAATCCTCACACTTTATTCCCCGCCCAGGGATGATAGGGGGCTTACTCTTCCTCCTCCTCTTTCTCCTCTCCTGCAAACCCGTTGAGTACACGCAGGAAAACGTGAAGCCCTTTGCCCCGCTCCAGGGCATTGCCAAACAAGGCTATCAAGGCATGACCATCTACGACGACTATCTCGTCAGCCTTCAGAACACGGGCGTGGCCACCATCTACCGCCTGCGCGCCGACGGCCTCGAGCGCCTGAGCCAGTTCCCTTTGGCCAGCCATCACAAGGTCAATCATGCCAATGTGGCCAGTTTCGGGCTTGAGCGCTACGCCAAGGATGACACCTTCCCGCTCCTCTACGTCTCGCAATGCTCGCGTGAGCGTTACAACGGTCTCAAGGATGTCTGTTTCGTAGAGCGTATCAGCCTCGACGGCGAGCCGCAGCTTGTGCAGACCATCATCCTCGACGACAAAGAGGGCCTCTTCGGCTATGCACTCCAATGGGTTATCGACCATCGTCGTCGTCTCCTCATCGGCTATGGCAATACCATCGAGAACATGGCCGAGGGAAATCGTTGGCGCATCATGACGTTCCCGCTTCCTACCCTCAGCCAGGGCGCTGAGGTACACCTCAATCCCGCCGATGCCCTCGACAACTACTGCATCCAGGACCTCGACAGCCGCTTCGCCTCGCAACAGATAGGGCAGGGCGCCTGCGTCGTTCGCGGCCGTATGTACATCCCCGTTGGCGTAGGCACGCCTAAGCATCCCAGCATCCTCTACGTCTGGAACCTTCGCCATAAGCGATTGGAGAAGGTCCTCAACTTCCAGGACCTCGTGCCCCATGAATTCGAGGACTGCGAACCCTACCGCGGCGACCTCATCATGCAGACCAACGGCGCCGGCATCGTCCGCTTCCATCCTATGCCATAGTGTCGCCTGGCAGCCACTCTTTCGTATTTTTGCTCGGGCTTGCTCGCTCCATACTTGGAGAATTTCTTCGTCTTCCTTACCTTCCATTATATGATCTATCTTCAGAACTTCATCTTCCCTTCTGTACATTCAGAAGAAAACTTTCTGGCGGATTATTATGGCCCTCATCATCCTGGTAATGAATACCACACCAATATTTACCCGTTCAAGGTGCTGTCAGGAATCGGGCTGTTTCGACTGGATTTTGAGCCGATAACCATTTTATATGGAGGCAACGGCAGTGGTAAGTCGACGGCATTGAACGTGATCTCCCAAAAGCTCCATATAGAGAGGCAAAGTGCATACAACTCCGGCGAGCTGATGGATGCCTATGTCGACCTATGCTCTTTTGAGACAGACCTCAGGTGGACGGGAGAGGAGTTTAGTATGACAGGCCGTCGCTCAGGCCGTTATGACATAGGCGATATATCATGCATGATCACCAGCGACGATATTTTCAAGGCATTGCTCCAAGACCGCGTCAGCAGGGAACAGACCTTGATGAAAAGCCGCATGCTGACCGACAAGGCCGGCGCAATCAAGAACGGACGTTGGGCAAGTTTCCAATTCTCCAAGCGTTTGGATTTCGAGACAGGGGAGAATGTGCAGCAGTACAGAGATGCTGTTGAAATCAGGAAAAAGAGCGTTTCGCAGTACCTTAGAGGACGACTTGGCAACGAGGAACCTGGCATGTCTAATGGTGAGAACAGCTTTGTCTATATGTCTGAGTTGCTGCAAAAGGAAGGCTTGTATCTGCTCGACGAGCCAGAGAACAGCCTCTCACCTGAAATGCAGATGAAACTGTCGGACCTTCTTGCCTATATGGCCCGTTATAACAACAGCCAGATTATCATGGCAACGCACTCGCCCTTCCTCCTTTCCACGCCTCATGCCAAGATCTATAATCTTGATGGTGCTCCTGCATGCGTAAGCCAGTTTGAGAAACTGGAAGCCATGCAAGTGTATTACGCACTTTTCGCCTCGATGAAGGATAAGTTTGAGAAGTAGGAATGGAAGGCAGATGAGAATGAGTATGAGCGTTTTACAACAGTCAACGGACCCGCTCAGACCAAAGTAGTGCGTTCGATTTTGAGTGATTATTGCCGTTTTCACAAGCCTTGTGGAACGAAAAAGCTTGCATGGTTGGGTGATAGGCCTTACCTTTGTGGCGTATTTCAATTTTTTAAGGCTTATGAAACATCTTATTTTAACTTTGTTCTGCGCTTCGGCATTGACGTTAGACGTCAGTGCCCAGATTTATTCTTATGATGGTGCAATGATGATGCCGACGAGGGATTTATACTCTGATTGGCAATCGTTTGGAGATATTGCTAATGCTGCTCGGATGGCGGCAGCAGCAGTCCACCGGCGAAAAAGCTATTTCGAGGATTATGTGTCAGATGCCTATGATTTCTTTAATCAAGGCGACTACTATAATTGTCTGCACAGTTCCTCGCTTGCTTTGGAAACTGGTTACTATACATGGCCGGCGCCCAGAGCCGAAGAAGATAGCGTTGTCGAGGGAACTCATTGTTTGTGAGTAAGGCTTTATGGCTAATCTCCCAGTTTTTTCTAAGGCTTTGAGATAATGAAAAAGTGGGCTGAAAAATGAACATAGGTTCGTGGGCTCACCTACATAGTTCATCGGCCAACGAACATAGGTTGCTGGGCTCACGAACATAGGTTCTTTTTTGAGGGCTGTTTTTGGGGATGTAAATGGAATTGGAATAGCGGTGCTTGTTGTTGAGGGGAGGCTTAGATGTGTGAGGTCATGCGGTCGTCAATTGCTTGTCGAAATCGTTTGTAGAAGAGCGCGTGTAAAAAGAAAAGGAATGATATATTTTTTCTGAGGAAAAGCTTGGAGGGTATTGGGAAATGCTTTAACTTTGCAGACGAATCATCATTTTAAAGGAGTAGAAATATTTATGGAGAACTTTAACGGAACGAAGTATACTCATGGAAATGAGTATGCTATGAACATTGCTTCAAGCGAAGGTTTAGGCATTGAATTCAACCTGCCGAAGGACCAGTCGGTGGGGATCATCAAGGTTGTAGGCGTCGGTGGTGGCGGTTGCAACGCTGTGAGCAATATGTGGAAGGAGGGCATCGAAAACGTGACGTTCGCGGCCTGCAACACCGACAGCCAGCAGCTGCAGTACTGCCCTGTTCCCGTCAAGCTGCAACTGGGTACGGAAGGATTGGGCGTCGGCGGCAATCCTGAGCGAGGCCGGATGGACGCGGAGGAGAGCGTAGAGCAGATTCGTCAGCTACTGAGCGACGGCACGAAAATGGTGTTCGTGACGGCCTCGATGGGAGGTGGAACGGGAACGGGCGCTGCTCCTGTCGTGGCACGTGTAGCCCGTGAGATGGAACTGCTGACCATCGGCATCGTGACTATTCCCTTTGCCTTGGAGCAGCGAAAGAAGATCCTAAAGGCGCTGCGGGGTGTCGAAGAGATGCGAAAGAACGTAGATGCGTTGCTCATCGTGAACAATGAGAACCTGCTGGCATTGAGCGAAGAGGCCGACTTCTCGTGGGAAGAGGCATTCAAGGAGGCAGACAACATCGTGAAGGATGCAGCCAAGAGCATCTCGGAGCTCATCACGACGTACAGCCCGGGATGTATCAACGTTGACTTCCGCGACGTGGAGACGACGTTGCGTAACGGCGGGTGGGCTATCATGGCTGCAGGGCGTGCCAGCGGCGAGAACCGTCTGGCCAAGGCATTCGTGGACGCGCTGTCGTCGCCGCTGTTGTATGGTAATGATATCGTCTGTGCCAAGCGCATCCTGATTGATGTCTACACCAGCTCCGAGGCTCCGATGCGCATCAAAGAGACGCAGCAGATCTATGACTTCATGAAGACGCTGGATGCGGACATCGACATGATCTTCGGTACGTCGAAAGATGACTCACTGGGACAGGATGCCAAGGTCATTATTCTCGCAGCAGGCGAGAAGGAGAGTCAACCTGTTCATGAGTCGGAGCAGGAGAAAGATGAGGCGTATTACCTCTCGCTGATGGAACAACTATATGGGAGTGGGCAGGACCGTATGACACCAAAGGAAACACCTTCGTCTGCGGGCGATAACGAAGAAGGCGCAACGCAAGACGCCCTCGTAGAGAAAGGAGATGCCAGTGGCAGCTCCGTGGAGCGTGGCGATGCTCAGGCGCAACTGGATATTCGTGAAGAAGCCTCTGAAACCTCCTCAGAGCCTACCGGGGCACAGCAGAAATCGCGTGTCAAGAACTTCTTGGAACGTGCCCAGCAATGGCTCCTGAACTTGACAAACGAAGAGGTCTCCAAATAAATGATATAATCCGTTGGGCTCTATGGCTCGGATTCCACTTGAATGTTGACCGGACCGATGAGGCCGGATGGACGCAGGGGCTTCTTGGCGGATGGCCCGTTGATGACCCACGTGCGTCGCTGCTCTTGTGGCAGGGCGGCATCGTAGACAAGACGGTTGAACCACGTGCTGGTGACCTGGATGCGAATGTCGTTGTTTCCCCGGCGGATGTATTGGGTGATGTCGGTCGCATAAGGGGCTGCCCACAGTGTGTCGGCAATATGGCCGTTCACGCTGACGACGGCAATCTCCTCAACACGACCTAACTGTAGGACATAATGGTGCCGCTTGTTCTTGTGCTTCATACGCAGCTTCGTCGTATAAGTGGCAGTGCCAGAGAAGGCCTTCCCTTCGTCGCTGAGGGGAAGGTCTTTCCATGCCTTCAGGTTGCTGAGGGTCAGTGGCGCCTCGATGCCCCAACCTTCAGGGAACGTCAGCGTCCAGGGTCCGTCGAGTGGGGTGGAGGCGATGACGGTAGGAGGCGCGAAAGGACGCAGCTCACGGTCGTGACGGAAGACGACGAAGACCATCTCGCCTTGCTGCAAACTAAGGCTGACATTGGTGTAGGCTCCGTCGGCGTGAGCTTCGGCAGGTTGCGTACAACCGTTCATGGGATTCCAGATCTCTACGCCACCTGTCTGATGGAAACTGACGGTGCCTTCGAATGATTGCTCCTGCAAGGGACAGATCATATACCAGTCGGCTCTTTCGGTTCGTCTGTGCAGCCACCGGATGTTGGTGGGTTTTACGTCGGGCGGGAGTCCCATTTGTTGCAAATGTTGCGCAAGGTGCTCCACGTCGGGATCCGTAATCACCCGTCCTCCGGCATCGGCCAATGCTTGTAGTCGCTGGCGCGTCTCGGGCAGCAGGCGTCGGGCCTCAGGTAGCCACAGCACGTCGTAAGTGATGCCTTCGGGCGTAGTCCAAAGCCCGTTTTTCACGGTGATACGGTGGAGCAGGGCGTCTGTATTGCAGTAGTCGTAGTTGAAACCTTGTGGGAAGGCGGTGTATTGGTCGGGCTTCTGCTGTATCTCGTCGCCCAGGAACCAGAGCACGCTATTGACGGGGTGGCCACGTTCGAGCATATAAGCGCAACGAGCCAGATAGGTGTTGAAACTGCGCATGAACGGCCACCAAGTCTGTTTGCGCAGGAAGGGCGTTCCGATGTTCCCGCCAAAGGATGTGCCTGGGAAATAGCGGTCGGCATCGGGGTTGTGCGTGTAGGTATGGAAGATGGTGTGGGTCACTCCTTCCACCATGTTCTGGTTGGCCACCTCTCGCAGCATGCTCAAGTGCTCGTTCCAGGTGAGATCGAAGGAGGTGAACGATTCAGCCGAGACACGTGGCTTGCCGTACATGTGCGCCGCAGAGGCCGTGCCGCGGATGGGCTTGTAGTTGTGGTTGGAGAGCCAGTGGCTGAATGGTTGCCAGTACTCGGTCATGGGGACATCGGCGTACTTGTAGAACTCCAGCGGATCGGCTGGGAAGATATCGCCTGCTGCGGTCTCATAGCTGACGGTCAGCCCTTTCTCGTGGGCCAGCCTTGACATCGTTCCATAGAAGTTCTGGCAGAACAGATCGTTGAGCGTGCGCCGCCAGTCGGAAAGGAATTGGCCGGTCTGCTCACGGCTGTCGAGAATCCAGCCGAACAGGGCGGGCAACCACGGTGTGAGCTCATAATGTTGGCGCGAACGGAATTCCTGTGGCATAAAGCGTGTCCAGGTCTGAGAAGAACATTCCCAACTGTCCAAGAGCAGATTGTTCACGAGACCGTGTAGCGGGCCGTCCACCAAACGGCCGATGTAATGGCGGAACTGATAGCTCACGTAGGCTGTATCGAACTTATTGACTTCCCAACCCGTGGCTTCAGCTGGGGCCGGTCCATTGCGCCGTCCCGTGTTTACATGGCCGACGCGCAGAATGGTCCATTGACCTTGTGGCGCCTGCCAACGAAGGCGTCCTTGCGAATCCATTTTATCTGTGAGTTCGATGATGTCTGTTTTTTTGACGAAGCATGCGTTGTCATCGGTTATGTTCGTCGGCGGAAGCAGCGACCTTGACGTCCATCCAGCCTCCATCTCCCAGTTGTGACCGCGTGTGGCCGTCGTGAAGCGCAGGCTTGATAGGTTCATGGTGTGGCGGTTGGCTATCTCGAGGGTATAGGTGTCGTCGTCAGACGTAGCGAGGGCGAAGGTCATCGTATGTTGGTTGTCCTGCCAGTTGGCACGCGGGAAATCGGTATCAAGCACCACTTTTTGGGTGGCCGTCGTGATGCGCAGGTGGATGTCTGGTTGTACACTGAACTCATGGTTGAAGTTGTCAATGGGATTGAAGACAACGCTGCGGGCATGGCGCCCGTCCTTCAGGCGGAGTGTGACGCGATGAGGCCGATCGGCTGAAGTAGGTCGTAGGGTGAATCCTTTCCCCTCGAAGAGTAAGCGCTGCCAGTCGGTGAGGGATTCGTCGGCCTGCACGGAGATGACCTCGCAGTAATCGGGTGTATCGTGGCGTGGCGTAGGAAAGGCCAGCACGGCGATATCGCGCCAGTCGCGCCATTCCTCGGTGTAGGGATGAGTCAGTACGGTGTCCGTCATGCAGCCGCCACAGATGTCGGTGCGGACGTAGCTTAAATGCCGCATGGCTTGCTCGGGCTTAATCCAAGGTCCACCGCTGGTGGCCCAGCCAGGGCAGGTCTGCAGGCTGAAACGCAAGCCCAACCGATGCGCTTCCTCGGCGGTGTGTTTGACCAGCGCCTCCCATTTCGGGCTGAGACATTCGATATGTTCCTCAGTGCCTGGCCAGTCGGCAGGGTTGCCCACTTGTCCGTGGAAAAACTGGATGCCTTGGATGCCGGATGCTGCAATAGCTTCCAGATCTTGCGTTATGCCAACTTGGCGGACGCTGCCGTTGAGGAAGTGAAACCAGGTCTCGGGATAAAAGATGCGGGCGGGGTGAAGAAATGATGCCTCGTCGGCCGCGCTGAAAGGACGATTCAGAAGCGCGGAATCTGGTATGGCTCTGGAGGTGTCATACGACCATGCGTTGAAGGCCGTTGCCAATGTCAGGCAAATCAGTAAGGTTAGCTTATGTTTCATGTGGGTGGGTTCCAAAAGTTGTCGGCAACCATTATTCTGGGTGCAAAGTTAGACAAAAGATTTGGCGTAGGCTAAGAATTTGACCATTTTTTATCATTGGCAAATGAAGATGGGTGAATGGTTGTAGTGCCACAACCGTAAGGATTTCATGCCTGTCACGTTCATTCCATGGCGTAGGAAATGGGCTTAGGAAGCTAAAAGTGCGGCGAAGAGAGAAAAAGTGGCTGAAAAGTTGCGGTTGTTCGGAAATAAAGTTGTAATTTTGCAGCCGTATTGTTAAAAAATGAGCGTGAACGCTCGACCAAAAGGAAATCAATAACAAAACGACATAAGATTGACTATGATCAAGATTACACTCCCCGACGGCTCGGTGCTCGAACGTGAGGCCGGCGTAACGGGTTACGAGATTGCTGAAAGTATTTCACCAGCGTTGGCGCGCAGCGTCGTAAGCTGTGGCGTCAACGGCGAGACAGTGGAACTGAACCGCCCCATCACCGAGGATGCCGACCTGGTGCTCTATAAGTTCGACGACGAGCAGGGCAAGCACACCTTCTGGCACACCAGCGCCCACCTGCTGGCCGAGGCCCTGCAGGAGCTGTACCCCGGCGTACAGTTCGGCTTCGGACCTGCCATCGAGAACGGCTTCTACTACGACGTGCTGCTGCCCGACGGCAAGCAAATCAGCGAGGCCGACTTCGCCACCATCGAGGACAAGATGAAGGAGCTCGCCTCCAAGAAGGAACCCGTGGTGCGCCGCGAGGTGTCGAAGGCCGACGCCCTGAAAGAGTTTGCTGCCGACGGGCAGACCTTCAAGGTGGAGCACATCGACCAGGACCTCGAGGACGGCACCATCACCACCTACACCCAGGGCCGCTTCACCGACCTCTGCCGCGGTCCGCACCTCGTGAACACCGGCGACATCAAGGTCGTCAAGCTCACCAGCGTGGCCGGCTGCTTCTGGCGCGGCGACGCCGAGCGCGAGAGCATGCAGCGCCTCTACGGCATCAGCTTCCCCAAGAAGAAGATGCTCGACGACTACCTGCTCATGCTCGAGGAAGCCAAGAAGCGCGACCACCGCAAGATCGGCAAGGAGATGGAACTCTTCATGTTCAGCGACCGCGTAGGCAAGGGACTACCCATCTGGCTGCCCAAGGGCACCGACCTGCGCCTGCGCCTGCAGGAGATGCTGCGCAAGATTCAGAAGCAGTACGGCTATCAGGAGGTCATCACCCCCAACATCGGCGGCAAGAACCTCTATCAGACCTCCGGCCACTGGGACCACTACGGCAAGGACAGCTTCCAGCCCATACAGACCCCCGAGGAGGGCGAGGAGTACCTGCTCAAACCCATGAACTGCCCCCACCACTGCGAGATTTTCGCCAACCGTCCGCGCTCCTACAAGGAACTGCCCTTCCGCTGCGCCGAGTTCGGCACCGTGTATCGCTACGAGATGAGCGGCGAGCTCCACGGACTCACCCGCGTGCGCTGCTTCACTCAGGACGATGCCCACATCTTCTGCCGCCCCGACCAGGTGAAGCGCGAGTTCACCAACGTCATCGACATCATCCAGCGCGTGTTCGCCACATTCAACTTCACCGAGGACAACGTCGAGGTGCAAATCTCGCTGCGCGACCCGAAGGATAAGAAAAAATACATCGGTTCCGACGAAGACTGGGCCAGCGCCGAGCAAGCCATCGTGGATGCCTGCGAGGAGAAAGGCATGAAAGCCCGCAAGGAAATCGGCGAGGCAGCATTCTACGGACCGAAGCTCGACTTCATGGTCAAGGATGCCATCGGGCGCCGCTGGCAGCTCGGCACCATCCAGGTCGACTACCAGCTGCCACAGCGCTTCCAGCTCGAGTACACGGGCGAGGACAACCAGAAGCACCGCCCGGTGATGATCCACCGCGCACCCTTCGGCTCCATGGAGCGCTTCGTGGCCGTGCTCATCGAGCACACCGCAGGCCACTTCCCCCTCTGGCTCACACCCGACCAGGTGGCCATACTCCCCATCTCCGACAAGTTCAACGACTACGCCCAGCACGTTCGCGAGCTCCTCGAGCAGGCCGACGTGCGCGCACTCGTCGACGACCGCTCCGAGAAAATCGGCCGTAAGATACGCGACAACGAGATGAAGCACATCCCCTACCTCCTCATCGTAGGCGAGAAAGAAGCCGCAGATGGACTCGTCAGCGTAAGAAAACAGGGCGAAGGCGACCAGGGAAGCATGAAAATCGAAGATTTTGCAAAGAAAATCAACGAAGAAGTGCGCAGTATGACAGAAAAGTATTAACTTTGCGCCCGCAATTTTAAGTTAATGAAGAAAAACAACCTCAAAAGCCAGTATCGCGTCAACGAGCAGATTCGCGTGCGTGAAGTGCGCATCGTGGGCGACGATATCGAGTCGCAGGTCCTGCCGACACGCGACGCCATTCACCTTGCCGAACAGAAGGGTGTGGACCTCGTGGAAATTTCTCCCAATGCTGATCCTCCTGTCTGCCGACTCATCGACTACTCCAAATTCATCTACCAGCAGAAGAAACGTCAGAAGGAGATGAAGGCGAAGCAGGTTAAGGTCGAAGTCAAGGAAATCCGTTTCGGACCGCAGACCGATGACCATGACTACAACTTCAAGCTCAAGCATGCGCAGGGCTTCCTCTCTGATGGCGACAAGGTGAAAGCATACGTTTTCTTCCGTGGTCGTTCCATCCTTTTCAAAGAGCAAGGTGAGGTGCTGTTGCTGCGCTTCGCTCAGGACTTGGAGGAATACGGCAAGGTAGAGTCGATGCCCGTGCTCGAAGGCAAGCGTATGACCATGTTCATTGCTCCTAAGAAAACAACCCCGAAAAAGGTTGCCCTTGCGGACGATGATGATGACGACGATGACGACGACCTCGATGAACAGACCGTAGAGCCTGTACGCAAGAAGCCTCAACAGAAAGAGCGCAAGGAGTACACAGGGCCTAAGGTTGAGGGCGAGGACTTCGACGACTGAGAGATTGGATGATTTTAGGATCTTGGATTGTTTTTACACAGCCAAATCCTGAATCATTAAATCATAAAATAGAAAAAGGGATTGCGCGCTGCGCCCGGTATATGCGCAGCCGCGTCTGTTAATTAATAACAATTTAAACAAACAAAAAAATGCCAAAAGTAAAGACTAATTCCGGCGCCAAGAAGCGTTTTGTGCTGACCGGAACGGGTAAGATCAAGCGTCACCACGCTTATCACAGTCACATCCTGACAAAGAAAACCAAGAAGCAGAAGCGCAATCTGCAGCATAGCGACCTGGTCGTAACGGCCAACCGCAAGCAGGTTCGCGAACTCCTCCTCCTTCGCTAATCTTTTCATCAGGATAGAGAGTTAAACAAGTATTTCCATCAGGAAATCACCCAAAGTCAAACCGAACGCCAAGCTACAAAGTAATTTAAGGATTTAAGGATTTAAAGATGTATGAATGGCTGTGCAGCCTAACTCATTAATAAATCGTTGAGTAGTTAAATTCGCTTGCGCTCAAAAACAAACAAAATTATGCCAAGATCAGTTAATCACGTTGCTTCACGTGCAAAGAGAAAGAGAATCCTGAAGCTCACCCGCGGCTACTTCGGTGCCCGCAAGAATGTCTGGACCGTTGCCAAGAACACTTGGGAGAAGGGTCTGACCTACGCTTATCGCGACCGCAAGCAGAAGAAGCGCAGCTTCCGCGCCCTGTGGATCCAGCGTATCAACGCTGCTGCTCGTCTCGAGGGTATGAGCTACAGCCAGCTCATGGGTGCCCTGCACAAGGCTGGTGTCGAGATCAACCGCAAGGTGCTCGCCGACCTGGCCATGAACCATGCCGAAGCTTTCAAGGCTATCGTCGCAAAGGTAAAGTAAGCAGGAACTCACACTTCTTGACTGAAACAAAAAGCCTCCCATTTGGGAGGCTTTTTTGTTTGGGGTTGCTTGTCTTGGAGTTGATTTAGTGCTCACCGGGCATCTTGCCGTCGAGGGCATTGATGATCATCTCGAGCAACTCATCGGTGGGGCGGGAGAGCATCATATTGCCCACTTTACGCTGTGCCTTGCGTTTGCCGGCTTTGATCTCATCGATACGCTGACGCAGGATGATCTTCATCTGCTCCTTGTATTTTGTCTCGGCATTGGGATCGGCGAAAGGCTTCGTCCAGTTGGCCAGCTGCATATCATCAGCATCAAGGTTGGGATTGGAGAGATATTCGCGGATGTAGTTGAGGTAGGCATCATAGTTCTTCTGCTTCTCGGAGAGCGTGATGAGCGTCGAGAGGCGGTAGTGGTCGGCATTCTTCACGCCGAGCACGGCCAACAGAGCCTGGAAGCGGCCGAAAGCATCCTCGTCAAGGGTCGCTGTTCCGTCGGCCTCATTGATGACTTGGCGCTGGAAACCCGAGAGCACGTTCTGGATCTTCATCTGCACGGGCATCTCGCCTACGGCAGCCGAGAGGGCTTCGGGGTGTTGGGCGGTGTAGACGAACGACTTGGCGAAGGGGTTGTTGATGTTGCGGAAGAAGATCATGCGGAGGGTGCTGTCGGCAGCGAAGGTCTCTTCTTTGCCCTCGAGGATGGCTTCGGCTACGGCGTTGGCTTCGTCGCCCTTGTAGGAAGCGGTGAGCGTCTGCAGGTATTCCATGAGGAACTGCGGGTCGCGGTCGCCATTCTTCCAGCGTTGTTCGAGAGCAGAAGAGGCATTGTCCGCGCTCTTCTCTTCTACGACCTTGATGAAGTCGTCAGCGGCATGATAGCCTAAGAAGCGTGAAATCTCTTGGGCGTCGGCATTGAAGATGACGAAGGTGGGGTAGGCCTGAATCTGCAGTTTCTTGGCCAGCGGAGCGCCATAGGTGCCTTCCATGTCGATCTTGATGCTGACAAACTTGGGATTCATGTAGGCGCCCACTTTCTCTTGCGGGAACACTTCCTTGGTCATCTTCTTGCAAGGGCCGCACCACTGTGTGTAGCAGTCCAGGAAGATGAGTTTGTTCTCGGCCTTAGCCTTAGCAGAAGCTTGCTCGAGGGTAGTACCTTCGGGTTCGAAGACAACGCCTTGCGCCATAGCCGTGATGGCGATGGCAAGTGTAAGTAGGGTAGAAGTCAGTCGTTTCATTGTTTATAAATATTTTAGTTTTCTATTCATTTGGGTCTTCTGGTTAGATGGCCTTTGCGTTTTATGGTTTAATCAGGCTCTATTGCATCGAGAATTTCCATGCCATGTCCTTCACGCGACCGGGGATGGGATATTCGTAGTGCTTGTCAGTGGCAAGAATGCCGCTGGCGGGGTTGATGAGGTACTCGTAGACGCGCCCTTCACCTTTGGCTTCGTTCCATGTGGCGATGTGTACGAGGCGGTCGGACATCGGAACCATACCGTAGCCGTAGATGGTGCCGTGGTAGTATTTCATGATGCGCACACAGGTCACTTCTTCGTCCTCATGAGGGGCTGTCCATGCTACAGTGGCAGGCTGCTGGCTGTCGTAGGCGAAGGTGTAGACCTTGTTGCCTGCACCATAGTAGATGAAGCTGCCGACGTGGCTGGCTGACATTGTGGTGACATCATCGATGCCAGGGCAGAGGTCGTTCATCGGGTAGAGTCCGATGCCGATATTCGTGTCCTGGGGATAAGACGAGGAGAAGTTGGCGACGGCCAAGTATCGCGCGCCCGCGCGTTCCATAATTAAATAGTCGAAGGGTCGCAGGCCCACGCCTTGGCTGGTGCCCTTGCCCCAGTCGGCCATCACGAAGTCCATACCCGTATTGTTGATGTCGAAGGCGGCGAGATTGGCATCTTGCTCTGCAAACTCCTCGAGCTGTGCGCTGTTGTAGGCTGCGTAGCGGAAACGGTGGTAGGTGTTGTCGTAGACGATGATGCCGTAGTTGAGCGTGTTGGGAATCTCTGCATTCCAGGGTGCCAGCTCGCCGATGCCGTCGGCAAACTTGGGAACGCCGAACTTGGTGGCGCGGCCCTCGGTGGCGCTGAACGAGTAGGTGTTGGTGTAAATCTGATTGGCATTGAGCAGCACTTCAGAGCTCTGGCCGCTCATGACGCCCGAGCCGTGCTGGCCGTACCATGTGGGCTGCATCGAGGCTGGCGGTTCGTGGAAGAATTCGTTGAACTCCAGAGCCTTCATGATGCCGTTCTCGCTGACGCCCACGAGGGTGTAGTCGGTGCAGAGGCCGACGTAGTTGTTGCCCGAGGCGAGCGACACGGCGATGTCGAGGCTGCGGATGGGATGTCCCTGCAGCGGTTCGCCGTTAGTGGTCTCGTAGAGGTTGGTGTAGTAGCGGTTGTAGTTGACGTTGAGTTTGGTCCAGGGATTGTAGATGAGGGCGAGGTCGGAGTAGCCCGGCTGGTCGGCACGCTCGTAGAACACCATCCATCCGCCGTCGAACACCTCGCTCACGGCCACGGGCACGCGCCAGAACTGGCGTATGCCGTCGTTGCGGTTCTGCACGGTGAGCTGTACGAAGTAGTTGCCGCCCGTTCGGCTGATGACGGCGTTGAGCTTGCGCTCGGAACCGATGGTGTCGATGACGGCGCTTGCCCCCGAGCCCGATGTGGCGCTGAAGATGGTCCAGGTGTAGTCGAGCGGCGCCTCGTCAGCTTTCACCTCTTCGCCCCGGAACGTCACGCGCGGCTCCAGCACGAGGGTGTCGAAGCGCATGATAGCGTACTCCGATTGTATGCCGGCGTTGGTGGTGTCGATGGCCACGGCGTCGAGCTCGTGATAGTCGTAGTTGCCTTGGTCGTCGTAGCAGCTCGCTGTGGTGAGGGCGAGGGTGAGGGCGGCGAGGGTGGCGAGGGTTGCCGTGATACGGCAACAAACGCGACGGGGTTTTGTGTATAGGGCTGTAGTAGAAGTAATGTTCATTTGTTATTTGTCATTTGTCATTCGTCATTTATCATTTGTCATTCAAAACGTGACAGGATTGCCAAATTCATCGGTGAGCGGCTCGTCGTGCGAGGCGTTGTACTCGTTGAGGGCACGCTGCATGAGCTGTTGGAGGTGTACGGCATAGACGGCAGAGACGATGTTTGTCTCCTCGTCGTAGGCAGTCTGCGTGTTGTAGTTGATCTCAAAGTCGACGAGGCCGAGGTGCTCGATCATGAATTGGTATTTCACGCGGCTGTAGGTGCCGAAGTAGCGCGAGAGGGGTATGCGCGGGAAGTTGGCGGCGTCCCAGTTGTCGGGCTTGGCCAGGTAGTTCTTCAGCACGACGGTGAACTGCTGGTGGTTCTCGGTGCCGAGTTCAAAGGCTTCGTCGGGCACCACGCGGAAGTTGATGCGTCCGTCGCGAGTGGTGAAGAGGTCGGCCGACGAGAGTTTCTGGCTGTTGAAGTAGACCTGATAGGTGCCTCCAATCTGCCCGGCAGGGATGACGTAGTTCTCGGTGCGGATGGTGTTGACCATGAGGGCGGAGTCGCCGCCGAAGGGCTGGAGGTGGAACGTGCGGTCGTGGTCGGCCGGCATGCCACTTATCTGCGCGTAGAAGGTGACGGCACCCTCTTCGTAGGCGTAGGAGTAGTTGTAGGTCGTTGTCTCGAAGACGGCACCGGCAGCGTTGCCCACCCAGATGTTGAGGCTGGTATGGCTGGTGTCGTAGGTCGAGACTTCCTCCTTCGAGCAGCTTGACAGACTGACGATAGTGAAGAGTGAAAGCGTGAAGAGTGAAAAATATGATTTACTTTTCACATTGGCCTTCTTCTTTACATTGTTTCCTTGCTTATCTAGTAGTTTCATAATGTCTTCGTTTTTTTTAGGCACCCTTCTGACTCACCCGAGGGGAGGGTAGGGCTACAGATTCTTCATTCCTCATTCCTCACTTGTTCGCCTCCCTCTGTGCGGCCTCGGTCTCGGTGATGGGGAGCGGGAAGGTGTAGACCTTCTCGGCTACGGCATCGACGTCGGAGTAGAGGATGGTCTGGCGGTTCAGACGCTTGTAGAGGAAGAAAAGCTGCCCTTCGCCCAGGAACTCGCGTCGGTACTCGCGGATGAGCTCCAGGTCGAAGTCGTTGGGCAGTTCGGTCATCGGGGGCAGGTTGCGGGCGATGCGCAGCTGGTTGAGGGCAGCGCGTGCCCCGTCAGTATTGCCTTGTCGGTAAAGCACCTCGGCCTTGATGAGCACCATCTCTGCGATGCGGATGAGGGGCATCTTGTAGTTGAAGTAGGTTTCCGTTCCGGCAGGTGCATCGTATTTCATCGAGTAGCGGTTGTTGGCATGCGTGGCCGATCCCGATTTGAAGAGGAACGTGTAGCGGTAGTCCTGGGTGGCATTGTCGTAGTAGTCGAGCAGGCGGTCGCGCGTCACGGCAAAGCTATACTGCGAACCATCGTCGAAGTAGCGGTCGGACACGTCGGCCTGCATCGTCAGGTTGTTGAGGGCGAACAGGTGTTCTGTGGCCATCGTGCGATCGTAGCCAGCCTGAAGGTTGGCCACGGTAGCCCATGGGAACTGATCGGAGTTGAGCAC
This sequence comes from Bacteroidaceae bacterium, assembly GCA_017429525.1. GTDB lineage: Bacteria > Bacteroidota > Bacteroidia > Bacteroidales > Bacteroidaceae > Physcousia. Next base: position 26,872 of record JAFROT010000035.1, read on the forward strand.
GACCTCAGCCGCTTCGAGAGCATGTGCATAGTCGCCCTTCCACATGTGAAGGCGTGCTTCGAGAGCCTTCACGGCGTAGTAGTTGAGGTGCAGCTGGCGGTTGAGTAGGTAACCGTTGTCCACGCTCTCTGTGATCTCACGTCCCGTGACAATCGGGTCTGCTTTCTGCAGCAGTACCTCGGCCGACTGGAGGTCGGAGAGCACTGCATTCGCTACCTCGCGGACGGTCAGTTGTGGGAATACGCGGTAGCTCAGCGCGGTAGAGTAGGGGATTGCAGGCTGGTCGGGGTTCACGGCAAAACTGACGCCGAAGCAGCGCAGGAGGTCGAAATGCAGGAACGCACGCAGCGCCAAAGCCTCACCCTTGATGACATCGTGGTTGTCGGCCGAGAACAGGCTTGGGTTATCGTCGATGTGAGCCAGCAGGTTGTTGGCGTTGGCAATGCCGCTGTAGTTGTTGGCCCAGATGGCACGGATATAGTTGGTTGGGAAGGCGGCGTCGTAGTCGAAGGCGGCAGCGTCGTCGTACTGGCTGGCATAGTAGAAGTCCCATTCGTGGCCGAGCACGCCGATGAAGCCGTAGGTCGCCTCCTTGGCGTAGGTTCCGCTATTGACCATCGACGAGTAGACGCCTGCCAGCGCCTCCTTGAAACCGCTTTCGCTCTCGAAGAGCTCGGTGTCCTCTACCTGCGACCGAGGTTGCACGTCGAGCCAGTCGTTGCAACTGGTGGCAGACAAAGGCAGGGCGAGGGTAATGAGAACGTAGTAGGCTGCAGATGCCGTATTACGGCAACATACGCGAACCTTATTATATAGCGTAGTGACCATTATCTCTTATAATTGTGAATTGTGAATTATGAATTGTGAATTATGAATTGTGAATTATGAATTGTGAACTGTGAATTATGAATTCTAAATTGTGAATTAATCAGAACGTCGCCGTCACCGCCAGCGAGAAGGTGCGGGCGTAGGGGTAGTTGAGACCGCGCTCGGCACGGATGGTAGAGAGGTGGAAGACGTCGTTCATGTAGGCTGTCACGCGCAGGCGTTCGAGTTTAATGTGCTGCAGCCAGCTGCAGTATTTGAAGTCGTAGTAAGCCGAGAGCGTGGTCAGGTCGAGCATGTTGTTGCGCTGGATGAAGCGCGTGGAGGCATACGTCGTGGTGGGCGTGGCCGAGATGTGCTTGTAGAGCGCCACGTCGCCCGGCTGGCTCCACGTGTCGGAGAACACGCGGCGGTCTACGTTGCCGGCGATGTTGACGTTCTCGACGCGGTCCACGAGCGTCTGGTTGTAGAAGTCGCCGCCCATCTGATAGCTCAGCAGCAGGCTCAGACCGATACCCTTGACCTCGCCGTTGAAGCCTAAAGTGCCGTGCACCTTCGGGTTGGAGTCGCCGCCGATGATGTAGTCGTCGGTGGTGTAGTCGTAGGTCGTCGTGCCATCCTTCTTGACGAACATTTCGCGGCCTGTGGCAGGATCAATGCCTAACGACTTCACCGCCCAGATGACGCTCATCGACTGCCCTTCCTCGTAGCGGATGATGGGCGAGGTGGTGTTCTCGGCGTCCTGTTCGCGGTTGAAGGTCGAGAGGGCGTCGCTGATTTTCGTCACCTTGTTGACGTTGTGAGCGATGCTACCTGTGAGGCTCATGTACGACTGTCCGCTTTGGTAGAAGCGCCAGTTGGCGGTGGCCTCAATGCCTCGGTTCTGCACGTTGCCGAGGTTCTCCATGTAGGAGGTGAAGCCCGTCGACGTGGGGATAGACATGGCGATGAGGGCGTCGCGCGTGCGGCTGTCGTAGTAGTCGAAGCGCAGGTTCAAGCGTTTCCACAGCCCGAGGTCGAGTCCCACGGTGAAGTCGCCCGTCTGTTGCCATTTCAGGTTCGGATTAGGCATTCCCATGAGGTAGGCGCCCGAGATATTGTCGTAGATGATATTGTCGTAGAACTTATAGGTGGCCTTGGCCTGATAGGGCGAGAAGTTCTGGTTGCCGGTGAGACCGTAGGTGACGCGGAACTTGCAGAGGTTCAGCCACGTGGCGTCGCGCATGAAGTGTTCCTTGTGGAGGTTCCAACCCACACCTGCACTCCAGAACGTACCCCAGCGGTTGTCCGAACCGAAAACCGACGAGCCGTTGAAGCGCAGGCTCACGTCGAAGAGGTAGCGCTCGTCGTAGCTGTAGTTGGCGGCGCCTGTGATGCCGAGCGAACGTGTGCGGCTCTCGGCGCCAGAGGGCTTGCCGCCCTCGGCATACTGCTTGGCGAAGGTGATGTAGTCGACGTGGTTGTTGAGGAATCCCCAAGCCGTCATGCCCTCGCTGTTGCTGCTGGCCGTCTGCATCGAGTAGGCGGCGTTGGCCAGCAACAGGTGCTTGTCCCACGTGTGGGAGTAGTTGCCCGTGAGGTCCACGCTGAGGCTGTTGGTCTCGCCGTTGGTGATGGCGTAGCTGCCGCGCTGGAAGTAGCGGTCGCCTGTCCAGTCGTTGAAGCGTGTGTGGTCGCCCGGATAGAAATCTTCGCGTTTGTTGTTCTGGTGGGTATAGCCCAGGCGAGCCGTGAGGCGCAGGTCGTCGATGGGGCGGTATTCGAGGTAGAAGTTCTCGACCACCTCAGTGTACTTCGAGAAGTTCTTGGTGCCAAGCGTGGCGTTGTAGAGCGGGTTGTAGTAGGTCGTGGTGCTGCCGTTGGCGCCAGGCGAAGTGTAGGTGCCCAACACCTTCTGCACGTTGCCGAAGGCATCCGTCGAGGTGAAATAAGGATTCACGGTGACGTAATCGGAGAAGCTCCCGTAGGGGCTGTCGTCGGCGTTGTTTCCGGTGACCGAGAGCGAGTTGCGGAACATCCATTGCTTGTAGCGGTAGCTCAGGTTGATGTTGCCTTGCAGCGTCTTGCGCCCCGACTCCTTCATCACGCCGGCCACATTGTTGTACATCAGGTTGGCGGCATAGCGCATCTCCTCGGTGCCTCCTTCGACGTAAGCCGTATGCTTGTTGCCCACGCCCGACCGCAAGGGTTGCGACAGCCAGTAGGTGTCGACGCCGCGAGCGATGTTGGCCGCGATGGCATTGTATTGCTCGTCGAGCAGTGCCTGATAGTAGGGCGAGGCTGAAGTGTAGCGCCCTGCGTTCTGCTCTACGCGCAGTTTTTCCTCGGCGTTGCAGAGGTCGTAGGTCGTCAGGTCGGGCAGTTCCATGTTGACATCGCCGGTGTAGGTGATGCGCAGGCGGCCTGCCTCGGGCAAGATGGTCTCTACGACGATGACGCCGTTGCTGGCCTTGGAGCCGTAGATGGCCTTGGCTGCGCCGTCCTTGAGGATGGTGACGCTCTTGATGCGGTTCATGTCGAGGTCGAAGATCTGCTGCTGAGTGGCCTCGAAACCGTCGAGGATGAAGAGCGGCGCGTTGGGGTTGCCGCTGTATTCGCCCTGCAGTCCGCCGAACGAAGCCTTACCGCGGATGGTGATGTCCGCCATATAGTTGGGGTTGGAGCCGTTGATGTTGTTCATGTCGACGACGAACGACGGGTCGAGCGACTGGATGATCTTCAGTACGTTGGAGTTGCCTACGAGCTTCAGGTCCTCCTGCGAGTAGCTGACGGCCGAGCCGGTGAAGGTCGACGATTTATAGTCGAACAGACCCGTGACGACCACCTCTTCCATGTCGCCGCTCTCTTGCAGCACGATGATTTCCTTCGTGTAGTTGCGCTTGCCGTCGTATTTCTTCGACGTCGGTTTCATGCCGGCATAGGAGAAGTCCAGCGTCACCGCCTGTCCGCGCGGCACGCCGATGACGAAGTTGCCGTCGGCGTCGGCCACGGCTCCTGCCTTCGTCTCGCGGACGCGCACGCTGGCGCCAGGAAGTGTCTCGCCGTGGTTGTCCTTGACGACGCCCTGGATGAGCAGTTCGCCGGCGGGCATCTGGCCTTGCGGCCGTTGCGGCGTCACGCTCTGCATCGGCACCGACGTGGGTTGGGTTGTCTTCGTGTCCGTGGTCTTGTCGTTCTGCGCCATCGCAGCACCCTGCGCCAACAGCAGCATGGCCGTCAGCGCACCGCGGACAATCGTCAATGGGGTATGTTTCATGAACTTTTGTCGTTTGTCGTTGTTTTCTGTGCGCAAAGATACACGTTTTTTTTACGAATCACAAGGTTTTGGCCACTTTTTATCAATTAAATAATGTACGCGCGTATGACTCCTGCCGTCCAGCCCCTCTTGAAATAGCGAATATGTACCTCTTCAGGCGCCCTCTTATCACAGCACTTGCAAAGGATGTTCTGGAAATTGTCGCGTTTTTTTGGCGCTTTCGTAACTTATGTTTACCTTTGCATGCGGAAAAGGTAAACAGACTAACTGACACACGTATGAAACGACTCCTCACACTCTGCTTGGCAGCAATCGCCTTTGCTGCAACTCATGCCATCGACATCCCTGGCAAACAGATCTTTATCCCGTCGGAACTGCGGACGAATAACTTCGAGAGCGATACCGCTCAATGGAGCTATTCGCGTATGCGTCTGACCCCGAACTTCGCAATCTTCTGGCAGCGCGGTTTTGGCGCCGACCTCAGCAATCCCCCGCAGCTCGAAGGCCATCCGATGCGCGTCGATCTCGACAATCTGGCTGAGCGGCTGGAGTCGTTCTACGCTTTCTACCGCGACTCGCTGAAGTTCGTCCACGAGGGTTCCAATGCCGACCGCTACCGCATGATGGTCATGCTCAACTATTCGCTCGACGGCACTGCCTACGGGGGCGACTACGACGAGGTGATTGGTGCTTTCTGGGTGGCGCCGAATCGCATCCAGGACCGCCGCCTCAACTGCGTAGCCCACGAGCTCGGGCATAGCTTCCAGATGCAAGTCCATTGCGACCGCCGTGCGCGTGCCGGCATACTCCCCGACGCTGACCGCCAGCCCTCGGATGCCCAGTCGCAGTTCATCGACACGCAGGACAGCCAACACGAGGACGTACCCCGTTGGTTCGGAGGCGGTTTCTTCGAGATGACGTCGCAATGGATGCTCTGGCACGTCAACCCCGATTGGATTAAGGACGAGCTCTTCCACTGGCAAGCCTATCAGCGCCAGCCGCATAAGGCGCTCTTCTCGTGGGAGAACGTCTACCATACGCCCTACGTGCTCGAATGGTGGAGTCAGCAGCGCGGCCTCGACATCATGGCGCGCATCTATGAGACGGCCGAGAACCCCGAAGACCCTGCCGATGCTTACATGCGCCTGACGAGTTTGAACACCGAGCAGTTTAACGATGAGCTCTTCGAGGCTCACCGCCACACCGTCTTCCTCGACTTCCGTCACGCCTATGCCAATACGCGTCCTTTCGCTGGCAACTGGCCGCAGCTTGACGAGGCCGGTGCTCCCGAGGCTGGCGGTTTCGACGCCCGTCGCATGCCAACGCCTGTTCGTGGCGAGCGCATCAATGTCGATTTCGTCGGCCGTCAGACGCTCCCCACCGATGGCTGGCGCTATGGCTTCGTGGCGCAGATGGCTGATGGCACGTGCGTCTACACGCCTGCGCAGAAAGCGGTTAAGGGCCGCGCTTCATTCACCGCTCCGCGCGACCGCGACGTGCGCGAACTTTATTTCATCGTCATGGGTGCGCCGACGAAGCGTCATGAAGAGGGCGCGCAGGGTGGACCCCGCCGTGGACGCCAGGGCGCGCAGCAGCCGAACAATGCGCCGCGTACCATCAACGACACCTTCCCCTACGAGATGACCGTCACGGCCTCCGAGCATTTCACCTCGCCCAACGGACGCCTCACGGCAGAGGTCTCGCTCAATGGCAGCCAGCCTGGCGTGCGCCTGCTGCTCGACGGCCGACAGCTTTTCTACGCCGGAGGGGCGCTCTCAACCGACGCCAAGACGGGCACCGATCGCCTGCGTCTGCTCAGCAGCGAGACACGTCACGAGCATATCGACGCCTTCGCTTACCGTCAGCGCGCGATAGACGTCGCCTATAATGTCCAGACCTATCGCCTCAACGACTGTTTCAACATCGAATACCGGCTCTACGACGAGGGCTTTGCCTATCGCTTCGTCCAGACCGCCAAGCGGCCGCTCACGATTCGCGACGAGGCCTTCGGCATCACCCCCGAGGGCGATCCCACGACCTACCTCGCCTATACCACCAATGCGCAGAAGCCGGAGGCTATGGCTTTCCAGAACATCTATACCGTCGACACCCTCTCGCAGCTGCCTGCCCAGTGGGCCTTCATGCCTATCACCCTCGACCTGAAAGGCGCTAAGGTCACCCTTACCGAGGCCGACCTCGAAGCCTACCCCGGTATGTTCTTGCAGCCCGCAGGCAATCGCCTCCAAGGCAAGTTCGGCCACTATCCTCGTCGCATGGACTACTATCGCTATCGTGGCATGTCGCATGTCGCTGAGACCGAGGACTTCATCGCCAAGACCAGCGGACGCCGCACCTTCCCCTGGCGCGTCTTCGCCGTCACGACCGACGACCGTCAGATGCCTGTCAACAATCTTGTCTACGCCCTCGCCGCGCCTAATCGTATCGGCGACACCTCGTGGATTCGCACGGGCAAGAGCGCGTGGGACTGGTGGAACGACTGGGAACTGCGAGGCGTGCCCTTCGAGGCGGGCATCAATCAGGACACCTATAAATATTATATCGACTTCGCCCAGCGCTTCGGTCTGCAGTATGTCATCCTCGACGAGGGCTGGTACGACTCATCCAAAGGCGACATCATGAACGCCATTCCGGGCATCGACGTGCAGGAACTGGTCAACTACGGACGTGCAAAAGGCGTCGATGTCATCCTCTGGACCGTCTTCAACGTCCTCGACGAGCACCTCGAGGAGGCTTGCAGCAAGTATGCCGCCATGGGCGTGAAGGGTTTCAAGGTCGACTTCCTCGACCGCGACGACCAGACGGCTGTCGAGATGGCCTATCGCATCGCTGAGGCTGCCGCACGCCATCACCTCATCCTCGACTATCATGGATTCTACAAGCCCACCGGCCTCAATCGCACCTATCCCAATGTCGTCAACTTCGAGAGTGTCTTTGGCATGGAGGAGGTCAAGTGGAACTCCGACAAGAAGGACATGCCGCAGTACGACGTCACCTTCCCCTTCATCCGAGGCATGGTCGGACCTGTCGACTTCACGCCCGGTGCCATGCGCAACGCACAGCTGAAGGACTTCAAGGACATCTACTCACATCCCATGTCGATGGGCACGCGCTGCCATCAGCTGGCCACCTACGTTGTCCATGACTCGCCGCTCACCATGCTCGCCGATGCCGCTACGCGCTACGAGGCTGAGCCCGACTACACCCGCTTCCTCGCTTCTATCCCCAACGTGGTCGATGAGACGCGTGTCCTCGCAGCACGCCTCGGCGAGTATATCGTCGTAGCGCGTCGCTCGGGCAACACCTGGTGGATTGGCGGACAGACCAACTGGCAGGCACGTCAGCTCCAGTTGCCCGATCTCTTCGATGCCCTTGCCCTTGACCCTCAGGCAGAGCACGCCGTCACCCTCTACACCGATGGCCCCAATGCCGAGCGCCTGGCCGAGGACTATGTCGTCCGCACGTTCAACCTCGACCGCCGTCGTCCCCTCCAGCTTAACCTCGCCTCAGGCGGAGGCTTCGTCATGAAGGTGGAGTAGGGGGAGCGGTCAGACTCGCCGGAGTCCTGCTGTGAAGTACGACAACCGCGAATAATCAGCCTGCCGCAGTATCAATTCTGCGGCGGGCATTTTTCGTATCACGCCTTCAACTTTCGAGCGCTCTTAATTTCTTCGCTCGACTTTTGGCCGCTTCTTGACTCTTCAATACTCCCCAGGCAAGCGGAGCTTCCGAATGTTGAATTTACTGAAATAATTTACTCCGCATTTACTCCGTATTTACTTTCCGCGTCGGAAAAGTTGAGTATTTCATAAATAATAAAAAAGTTGTGCAAAAAAACTACACTTTAGCACTCTTTTCCCGTTAAGAAGTTATTTAGCAACGAATTAGCGTGTCTGAAAACGGTGTAGTTTGGGTGTAGTTGAGGGTGCTAAAGTGTAGTTTTGCGTGAAAAAGCTGATGAAAAGCGGTATTTTTACTATGAAATGTCGTCAAGTTTGGCAACAGCACTTCCTTCGCAATCACAAAACGAAAAAGGTCTTTATGTCCCTTCCTACCTATTTGCCTCATAAACCTCTCGCCGTTTAAAAGATGTTAATAATCTAAAATTTCTTATTATTCTTGAGCCCATATTCCAAAAAGATTCTGTATTTTTGCACCCGAAAGTAAGAACAACGAGAAAACGCGACAACTCACGTCAATCCTATATCAACAGGATACGATCATTAAAACCCTCATAAATCAATTAATGGAAAAGAAAACTTATTCTAAACCTGTGCTCATGGCTGAACGCTTTGAGCCGCAGGAGTATGTAGCCTCTTGCTTCACTTATGAGGCAATGCTCAAATGTAGTTATGGCCTAGCTTATCCAGACAGGACTGGTGGGCCTGATGGACGTGGATGTTACGAGCTTAATGGTGCCCAGCATGGTGAGGCTTGTGCTAACTCCACAATCAAGGTAAGCGTTGTAAATGGTGTGGCTACTTATGAAGGCCATGAAGGTGGTAATAAGACAGATATCAAGCTGGAAAATGTCTTGATTCCGGGTATTGAACAGCCTCACGATCCTGGTGATGCCCTGACTAATTGTGAGTGGACAAGTACGTTAGGTGGAACCTATCATCACAAGGGTGATGGTGTCGTCACGCGATGGATTTATGATGAAAGTGTTTCCTCCAATCACTCCTAATCACCCTCATTCCGTTTATCTACACAAGATAGATATATGGTTATTGCTCCCAGCTTGTCTGGGAGCTTTTTTATTTCCCTCCGTTTCTTGACGTCGATGCTTCTGGTCGATAGGTTTGTCGCCACTATTCGAGGGCATCGTTTTATATAGACGAGTTCGTTATTCGGTCGCGACCGAATAACGAATACATATAGATGATTTGGGCGATACGTCTATACGTGTGAGGCTTCTCGACTGTACAAGTAAGGCTGCACGTCTATATGTGTGAGGCCTCACGTCTATACGTGTAAGGCTGCACGTCTATACTTGTGCGTCTGGACGTCTATACGTGTAAGGCCTTACGTCTACGCGTGTGTCTTTAACAGACGAAAGAGCGTAAAGATAAAGAAAATGTATAATTTGTTGATTTTATGATTCTTTTATTTGGTCAATTCGGGAGAATTGAGTAATTTTGCGGCGAGAATTGAGTAATTTTGCGGCGAGAATTGAGTAAAATTGCAACAAGAATTGAGTGAAATCTACAACCCTTTTGTACATGACTTATATACGAAAGCAATATTACATACTTCGGGAGCGCATCCTTGAACCAAGGCGTTTTATGCAGATATTGGCAGGACCAAGACAGGCTGGTAAAACTACGCTTGTCGGTCAGGTTCTGGACGACATCTCCATTCCATATACCTTAGAAGTGGCTGACGCTGTAGATCCTAAGGATAGTGACTGGATTCACCGTGTTTGGGAGTCTGCCCGTGCTACGATGCAAATACGTAAAGAGCAGGAGCGTCTGTTGGTGATTGACGAGGTGCAGAAGATTGACAATTGGAGCGAAGTGGTGAAACGTGAATGGGATGAAGACTGCCGTCGACGTGTGAACCTGAAGGTGGTGCTGCTTGGTAGTAGTCGCCTTCTGCTGAAACGAGGAATGACAGAATCGTTGGCTGGACGCTTTGAATTGATTCGACTTGGACACTGGAGTCTGCAGGAGATGAGAGATGCCTTCGGCGTTACGCTTGACCAGTATATTTACTTCGGTGGCTATCCTGGACCTGCAGGCATGATTGATAACGAAAAGCGATGGCGTAAGTATATCAAGGACTCTTTGGTGGCTCCTGCCATTGAGAAGGATGTTATTATGACTTCAAACATCTACAAACCAGCGTTGATGAAGCAACTTTTTGAGTTGGGATGTGGCTACTCTGCCGAAATTCTGTCGCTTACCAAGCTCATGGGGCAGTTGCAGGATGCCGGGAATGTGACCACGCTTGCAGCCTATCTGGATATCCTTGACGAGTGTGACTTGTTGACAGGTCTGCAGAAATATGCTCGTGACGATGCACGTAAGCGTGGCTCTGCACCTAAATACCAGGTTTATAATAATGCGCTGCTGACGGCCTATAAAGGCCATTCGTACCTTGCCGACCGGACGGACACAAAGCTTTGGGGGCGATGGGTAGAGAGTGCTATAGGAGCGCACATCCTGAGTATGGCAGAGGAACTGGACTACAAGGTGTATTATTGGCGTGAGCCGTCAAGAAGTAAAGACGAGAGTGACAAAGAGGTTGACTTCATTATAGATAACGATGGCGAGTTAACAGCTATAGAGGTGAAAAGCGGTCGTCGCGGAATGAACTCTGGCTTGCCTTCTTTCGTAGAAGCATTCCATCCCAAACGGGCTTTTATCGTAGGTACGGGCGGTGTTTCTTTGGAAGATTTCCTGAGTTTTGATATTGAAAGTCTGCTTAAAACTACACTTTAGCACCCTCAATTACACCCAAACTACACCGTTTTTGAGCATACTAATGCGTTGCTAAATAACGCTTTAGCGCGTAAAGAGTGCTAAAGTGTAGTTTTTTTGCAACTTTTTTTATTAATTCAAGTTTCGCATGTTAAGTGGGGGCGGCCTACGGCCTCCGTTCGATTCGAAGAGACGCTTGACTTGTCAAGATTTTATTTAACAGCTTAGGTAACTATATCATTACCAATATTATTGCGTTTACCTTCCGTAGCTGTTTTTATTTTTCAAATAACTGTTGTTGTGAGTTGGGCAATAATGATGCTTAAAGTGTTGAATGTTGAGATAACGGGTATAAATATTGTTGATTCATAATATTTTATGTGCTGTTCTCTGAAATCTGTGGTAAGATGCGGCTTTGCTCGTTTGTCCTCTCGCTCTTTATCCTACTTCTGGTAAAGTCTCTTCCTATGGCGACTAACTAACTTTCTCTTAGTGTTCGGTTAAAATCTATTAAAGGTTACGTAACTTTATATGGTATTTGTTAATAAACATAAATTACATCATGATTCATTTTCTCTTTTATTGCGAATTTGTGCGAAAGTTCGTAATTTTGCAACGATTTATGAGGGGTAAAGCGTTATCCCCACATTCTGTAGAATACGATTATAGTTATTTCACACTTTCTGAAGTCCAAGCCACATCTGTGGTAAAGACAAAACATACTCTGACTGGGAAGTTCGAGTATTTTTCTTAGAGATCATTCACTGATTATTAATATAGAAAACCCATAAAGAAATGGAAAAGAAAACTTATTCAAAACCAACGATTTCGGCTCAACGTTTTGAGCCGCAAGAGTATTGCGCTCCCTGTGGTGATGGTGCTACTGAGGTCACATATTATTTTATGTGTGATTGCGAAGTCGGAAGTTATGTCTGGTTAGAGACTAATGGCACTGCAGGCCTCCAAGCTAAAACCGAAACTAATTTTTTCGGCCGTGAACAAGGTGTTTGGAATAGAACAGATAATAACTATGACTTAACATGGGCATCAAGAGAGAGTAGATGGGGCAATTTCTCACCTTGTAGGCAAAGACATCAAGTAACCGTTCCTGCAGGTACTTCTGTTGATGACATTTTCCCTCACGGCTATGTTTCCTATTATACAACAGGCCGAAACGCTACGCCAGTCAGAGTATGGACCGATGGGGATACTAATACTCACGTTACAACGCACCTTGATTCGTCATCGTATACTCCCCACAATCCTTCTTAAGGAGAAATTTTAATTTACTCATATATCTTTAGCCTGCTGAGCAAAAGCTTAGCAGGCTTTGTTGTATTCGTTAATTTATATAAATTCCCATCTCAATCCTCTTTCTTTCTGTTAACAAATCTAAAACATCCCCTGCTTTTTACACAACAAACAATAAAATAGTATATCTTTGCAGCGTAATCAGAAAGGTGAAATCGAATACATCATTCGACTTTTAGGCGACAATCTGCTTCGCCTTCCCCCTTGGCCGGGGGCTCTCTACAAGCCTCCGTCCATCCATGAGAACACCATCAGTAAATGAATATAGAAAACCATAATCGTTTAACATTTATTCCTCAGAAAGAAATGAAAAAGAAAACTTATTCAAAGCCTGTCATCTCGGCAGAGCAATTTGAGCCTCAGGAAGCCGTTGCTGCTTGTGCACAGCCCACACATTGGATCGCGACTTGCCGAGACGTATCCTGCCTGATCTTCGATGGTGCTGGTCCAAACGACTGGACGAGCGATATGAACCGCGGCGGTTGCGGACGGTCGCATGAATTCACGCTTGAAGGCGGACTGAAACCAGAGGCCAACTGCTGGCTTCTACTCAACGTCAGAACGCGCCAGCCGGGAACGGTCAATCTTTACCGTAACTCCGACTATTCTGATTGGTTCGAGAATACAGGTAATACTGATGGTTCAGGCTGGAGGCTTAAGCCAGAACTGGTTGCTCAACTAAAAGCTACCGGTGAGTTGGTTCCTGGCTACTACAACGACCACGTCCTCGGGAGCAACAGTATGCTGGTAACGGATGACATCGCCAACATCAAGAATCCTTCTTAAATCAATCTCTTCGAATTGGATATGAGATAAACAATCCTTTTAAGTACGCAAACGAATGAGCCCCACCGCCATCGCGATGGGGCTCTATCACCCATGAAACCGTTATTGTTTGTCTTCAGGTTCGTGTGTTCATATTTCTTCTTTTGTGCAAGTCATATTAACACTTAACAGCAAAGGCACCCAAAACAATGGGTGCCTTTGCTGTATGGATGGTAAGTTCGTCGCTTACTTGTTGACCTTGATGGCCTTGCCGTTGCTGAGCTTGACGATGTTGAAGCCGCGGCGGGGAGCGCTGAGGCGACGGCCTGAGAGGTCGTAGTAGGCTACGGGCCGGACGTCGGTCGTGCCTGCCTTGGCAGCTTCTATGTGGGCCAGGTACTGCTCATACTCCTCGATGCTGACAAAGTGCATGGTGGCGTTGATGCGGACAGCCTTCTTGTCGGCCTTGATGATGAAGCTGGCGCTGTAGCTCTGACCCTCGTCGACGCGGTAGTTGCGGGTGTACTGCGTGATGGTGCCATCCTCGTTCTCCCAATCCCAGATGATGCTGTTGTAGTGGGTCTCGGGTGCACGCTGCGGGCCGTTGCGCTTCACGCCGGATGTCTCGGTGCCTGAGCCGGGAACCTCGCCCGGATCTTCGGGGTCGTATTCCTTCCAGAAGTCATAGAAGTAGTACTTGAGCGAGTCGCAGGTCTCGTTGAGCTTGATGCAATAGACGGCGGGGTAGGCGTTGTGGCCGGCAATCTTGTTGTAGCCGCCCCAGTAGGTGGTGTACTCGCCATCGGCGTCGCGCCAGCCGTCGAAGTACGAGGGGCCGTACTGCGGGTCGAGGAACGAGCCGTTGTAGGAGCCGTTTACGTTGAGGCCGAGCAGCTGTGCCTCGCTGATGTCGTTGATGCCGAGGTCACGGCAGATGGCGGCCGGGTCGAGGAGTGAGTAGGTGAGCAGCCATTCCTGGTCAGTGATGGCCAGCGACATGACAGCCTCGGCGTTGTAGGTCTGCACGACCTCGGGGCCATTGATGCGGAAGCGGATGGTGTACTGGTCGTTGTTGGTCGAGAGGGTGTCGGTGGTGTAGGTGGCGAGGTTCGCCTGAGCGAGCAGGGCTTCCTTGACAACGATGCGGAAGTCGTGGCCTTCGGGGAAGTCGTAGCTCAGGGCGATGTCGGTGCCCTGTTGGCGTGACGATCCCGCCTCAATCGGTTCTGTAGCGTCGTCGATGTAGACATCGTAGTTGATGGCCAGGATGTTGAAGAAGGTCAGCGTGTAGCCTGCGGGGTTGGGGTAGGTGAGGGTGACGGGGTTGGCCTTGAACTCTTCAATGCTCTCGTAGACGCGGCCGTCCTCAATGTTCCATTCGGCCTTGCCCCATTCGAAGGCTACTTGTGCCTGTGCGGCGATTGTGGCGATGGCCACAAGGAGGGTGAGTAAAGTTCTTTTCATACGCATATATATTTAGATAGATGTCGTCGTGCGTGCTTGCGGAGCGGGCTAAAAGCCTGTAGCCGCTAATCAGCCAATTTGAATCACGCCGCAAAGGTACAAATAAAAACGTTAACTATAGCGAAAACGAGAACTTTTTTGCGCAGAAAGTTTGGTGGTGTGCAAGAAAAGCTGTACTTTCGCGGCATGAATCTTAACGTATAACCCCTTAATCATTATTCTATGAAGAAGTACAATTTCAATGCCGGCCCCTCGAAGCTCCCCCGCGAAGTGATGGAGGCCACGGCTGCTGCGTGCCTCGACTTCGAGGGCAGCGGCCTCTCCCTGATGGAAATGAGCCATCGTGCCAAGAACTTCCAACCTGTTGTCGACGAGGCTGTAGCCTTGTTCAAGGAGTTGCTCGATATTCCCGAGGGCTACAGCGTGCTGTTCCTCGGCGGCGGTGCCAGCCTGCAGTTCTGCATGGTGCCCTTCAACCTGCTTGAGCATAAGGCTGCCTACCTGAACACGGGCGTCTGGGCTACCAAGGCCGAGAAGGAGGCCAAGCTGTTTGGCGAGGTCGTAGAGGTGGCTTCGAGCAAGGACCGGAACTTCACCTATATCCCCAAGGAATTCACCATCCCCACGGATGCCGACTATTTCCATATCACGACGAACAACACCATCTATGGCACGGAGATCCTGAAGGACCTCGACAGCCCTGTTCCCATGGTGGCTGATATGAGTTCCGACATCTTCAGCCGTCCCATCGATGTGAGCAAGTACGGCTTGATCTACGGTGGTGCCCAGAAGAACCTCTCGATGGCAGGTGTCACCTTCGTCATCATCAAGAACGACCTGGTGGGCAAGGTGAGCCGTCCCATCCCCACGATGCTCAACTACCAGACGCACATCAGCAAGGGCAGTATGTTCAACACGCCTCCTACGGTGCCCATCTACTGCGCGCTGCAGAACCTGAAGTGGATCAAGAAGCAGGGCGGCGTAGCAGCCATGGAGAAGATGGCCATCCAGCGTGCCGAGATCGTCTACGGCGAGATCGACCGCAACAAGCTCTTCGTAGGCACCGCTGAGGAGGACAGCCGCTCGCGCATGAACATCACCTTCGTGCTGAAGCCCGAATACCAGGATCTGCAAGACGAGTTCATGGCCTTTGCCACCGAGCGTGGCATGGTCGGCGTGAAGGGTCACCGCGATGTAGGCGGCTTCCGCGCCAGCTGCTACAATGCGATGGACATCGAAGGCGTCAACGCGCTGGTCGCCTGCATGAAGGAGTTCGAAGCAAAGCATTAAAAGACCCACCCCCCGACCCCTCCCGTCAGGGAGGGGAGGGGCCTGCGGGTTGAAATCCATCATAAATATCTATTCATCCTATAATGATATTGACCCTATAACCTCGACGCGCCAGCCGCTCCCCTCCCTGACGGGAGGGGTCGGGGGGTGGGTCTTTTTTATTATGAAAAAAGTATTAATCGCAACCGAGAAGCCTTTCAGCGGCGTGGCCGTGAAAGGCATTAAGGAGGTCTTCGATGCCGCAGGCTATGAGACCGCCCTGCTTGAGAAATATACAGAGAAGGCACAGCTGCTCGACGCAGTCAAGGACGCTGATGCCCTCATCATCCGTTCGGATAAGGTGGACGCCGAGGTGCTGGATGCTGCTAAGCAGTTGAAGATTGTCGTGCGTGCCGGTGCCGGCTACGACAACATCGACCTCGAAGCCGCTACGGCTCACCAGGTGGTCGCTATGAATACGCCTGGCCAGAATGCCAACAGCGTGGCAGAACTGGTGTTCGGCCTGCTGGTCTATGCCAAGCGCAACTTCTTCAACGGCACCAGCGGTACCGAACTGAAAGGCAAGCGCCTGGGCATCCTGGCTTTCGGCAACGTAGGTCGTAACGTAGCTCGTATCGCCAAGGGCTTCGACATGCAGGTGCTGGCCTATGATGCCTACTGCCCCGCAGAGGTGATAGAGGCTGCCGGCGTGAAGGCTGTTAAGTCGCAGGACGAGCTTTTCGAGCAGAGCGACATCGTCAGCCTGCACATCCCCGCAACGGCAGAGACGAAGCAGAGCATCAACAAGGCTCTCGTCAGCAAGCTGCCGAAGGGAGGCATCCTCGTCAACACTGCCCGCAAGGAGGTGATCAACGAGCCCGAACTGCTCGCCCTCATGGCAGAGCGTGAGGACCTGAAGTATGTCACCGACATCAAGCCCGATGCCGACGCTGACTTCGCCAAGTTCGAAGGCCGCTACTTCACCACTCCCAAGAAGATGGGCGCACAGACCGCCGAGGCCAATGTCAATGCCGGCATCGCTGCTGCCCACCAGATTGTAGGTTTCCTCGAAGAGGGCATCACGAAGTTCAAGGTAAACTAAAGACCCACCCCCGACCCCTCCCGTCAGGGAGGGGAGGGCCTGCGGGTCGTGTGACAAAGTATTATTATTTATTGTTTAAAAGAATGACCCTATAGACCTCTATGCGCTAGCCGCTCCCCTCCCTGACGGGAGGGGTTGGGGGTGGGTCTGGTTATGGCAAAGATTAAACCTTTCAAGGGCTTGCGTCCACCAAAGGAGCTCGTAGAGCAGGTGGAGAGCCGTCCGTATGACGTCCTCGAGAGCGAGGAGGCCCGCGCAGAAGCTGGCGACAACGAGAAAAGCCTATACCATATTATTAAACCGGAGATTAACTTCCCCGTAGGCACGAGCGAGTATGACCCACGTGTCTATGAGGAGGCTGCCCGCCAGTTCCAGAAGTTCCAGGACAAGGGATGGCTCGTGCAGGACAAGGATGAGCACTACTACATCTACGCTCAGACGATGAATGGCAAGACACAGTACGGCCTCGTCATCGGTGCCTACGTAGATGATTATATGAACGGCACGATCAAGAAGCACGAGCTGACGCGTCGTGACAAGGAAGAGGACCGCATGAAGCACGTCCGCGTGAACAATGCCAACATAGAGCCTGTCTTCTTTGCCTATCCCGACAATGCTGTGCTCAACGAGCTGCTCATGCGCTATGCCGCTACAGAGCCCGTGTATGATTTCATTGCTCCTATCGATGGCTTCCGCCATCAGTTCTGGGTGGTCAGCGATGCCGCAGACATCCAAACGATTACTGAGGAGTTCCGCAAGATGCCTGCCCTCTATATCGCCGATGGACATCATCGTTCTGCCGCAGCCGCCCTTGTGGGTGCAGAGAAAGCTCGTCAGAACCCCAACCATCGTGGTGACGAGGAGTACAACTACTTCATGGCCGTAGCTTTCCAGGCTTCGCAGCTGACCATCCTCGACTACAATCGCGTCCTCAAGGACCTGAATGGACTGACCTCCGAGCAGTTCCTGGATGCTATCCGCAAGAACTTCACGGTCGAGGATAAGGGCACGGAGATCTACAAACCCGCACGCCTGCATGAGTTCTCACTTTATCTCGACGGTCACTGGTTCTCGTTGGTGGCCAAGGAAGGCACTTACGACGAGAGCGATCCCATCGGTGTGCTCGACGTGGACATCTCCAGCCGCCTCATCCTTGAGGACATCCTGCAGTTGGGCGATTTGCGCAGCAGCAAGCGTATTGACTTCGTAGGAGGTCTGCGTGGGTTGGGCGAACTGAAGCGTCGTGTCGACAGCGGCGAGATGCGTGCCGCTTTGGCCCTCTATCCCGTTTCGATGCAGCAGATCATGGACATCGCCGACAGCGGTAAGATCATGCCACCGAAGGCTACCTGGTTCGAGCCTAAGCTGAGAAGCGGGTTAGTTATTCACAAACTCTAGACCCCCTCCTCACTCCCCCTTGTAGGGGGAGGGTGGATACCTTCAAGTGTTGCTGTCATAAATTTGTGAGAATTGAATCAGAACCAGTCCACAAAAGATACTACTCCCCTCCCTAAAAAGGAGGGGCAGGGGGGTGGGTCTGATTCCTACCTCACCATAGCTTCCCCTTCGGAGGGACAGATTACGGAGAAGCGAAGCAAGTTTCTTGCCTTCGCTTTTCCGGTTTCCACAGTAGAGGAGGTGAAAGAGCTGCTGGAGGAATATCAGAAGAAATACTATGATGCGCGCCACGCCTGCTATGCCTATATGCTTGGACACGAGCGACTTGTTTTTCGTGCCAACGACAACGGCGAACCCAGTGGCACGGCGGGCAAGCCTATTCTCGGGCAAATCAACTCAAACGAACTGACAGACATCCTCATCATCGTAGTTCGCTATTTCGGTGGCGTAAAGCTCGGGACGAGTGGGCTCATACAAGCGTATAAAGCTGCTGCTGCCGAAGCTATAGCTGCAGCTACCATCATCGAGAAGACTGTCGACGAGCAGATAATCGTTTCGTTTGAGTATCCGCTCATGAATTCTGTCATGCGTATTGTGAAGGAAGAGGAACCGACAATCGTCGCTCAGGCCTTCGACAACGACTGTCAGATGACCCTCGCCATACGTGCATCGCTTATGCCCCGCCTTCGTCAACGTTTGGAGAAGGTAGATGGCGTGAGTATCGTGGAGTGAATGAAAAAGGGACGCCCGTTGATGGTGCGTCCCATGATGAATCTGCTAAGCCTTAGTGGTTTATCTTGGCGAGTCCGCCTTCTGACGTCTCTTTGTAAAGGGACGGGAGGTCGTGGCCGGTCTGCTTCATCACCTTGACGACGCGGTCGAACGAGACGCGATGCTGACCATCGGACAACGAAGCGTAGAAGTTGGCATCGAGGGCACGAGCGGCAGCGAAAGCATTACGCTCGATACAAGGAATCTGTACGAGTCCGCACACGGGGTCGCACGTCATGCCAAGGTGATGCTCGAGGCCCATCTCGGCAGCATATTCAATCTGAGCTACCGAACCACCAAAGAGCTGGCAGGCTGCGCCCGAAGCCATAGCGCTGGCAACGCCCACCTCGCCCTGACAACCTACGTCGGCCCCCGAGATGCTGGCATTGTGCTTGACGAGATTGCCGATGAGACCAGCTGTAGCAAGGGCATGAAGGATACGCTCCTCTGCGAAGAGATGACCACGACTCAGGTGATAGAGCACGCCTGGCAACACGCCACAAGACCCACAGGTGGGAGCCGTGACGATGGTGCCACCAGAGGCATTCTCCTCACTTACGGCAAGCGCATAGGCATAGACGAGGCCATCGCTCTGCAGGTTGGCTTTATAGCCTTTTGCCTTTGTGAAATAGACAGGAGCCTTGCGTTGAAGGCCTAAGGGGCCGGGGAGTATGCCTTCATGGTTGATGCCTCGTTCTACCGACTCTTGCATCACTTGCCATACCTCACGGAGGTAGTCCCATAGCTCTGCACCCTCGCATTGCTCAACGTACTCCCAGAAGGTGTGACCTGTACGTTGGCACCATTCCATAATCTCGGTCATGGTGTTGAGGGGATAGAGCGACTCTTCTGCTTCGGATGGCTCGTCCTTGCCTTCAGAGAGGGCGCCACCGCCTATGCTATAGACGGTCCATTCGTCAGTGAGGGTTCCATCCTCCTGCTTGACGGCAAACTTCATGCCGTTGGGATGATAAGGGAGAAAGACGCTCGGGGCCCAATGAAGGTCGACGGGAGCTTGCTCTTCCAAGACGCGTAGGATGGCCACATCCGTCATGTGTCCCTTGCCAGTGGCGGCCAAGGAACCATAGAGGGTAACATCAAAGGCCTTTGCCTCTGGATGACGGGCGAGATACTGGCGGGCGGCAGCTTGCGGGCCCATGGTATGGCTGCTTGAGGGGCCGGTGCCTATGCGGTATAATTCACGTAAGCTTTTCATTGTATGTAGAGAATGTGTGGACTCGGCGACGAAATCACCGAGCACTGCGGCTTTAATGTCTGGGGGATTCCCTTTTTCTCTTTTGGTCCTGTATTTATTCTCTTCTTTCGTAGCCCCAGTCGTCGATGGCTTGTCCCCAGTGCTCGTTGACAAGCTGGATGGTGCGAGGCTTGTACTCGTACTTGTTCTTCTTGTAGCCGCGCTTGCTCTCGATGTAGGCACGGATGGCAGGTTCCGACTCCTCCCAGCCCGGCAGCTGGAGTTTAGCGTAGATGTCTTTGGTCGTGGCGTAGGCATCACGCTCGAAGTCCTCGAATCTTACTTCGTAGAGGTTGCCCTCGGGGATGAATTTCTTCTGCTCCTGATAAGCCTTGTAGAGACGCGGATAGACTTCGATGGCGTTCATCTCAATCTGGTCGTCACTGACGTCCTGCAGCTTCAGGGGCGCAATGGTCTGCGTGAAGAACGAACGAGTGGACTCGAAGACCGTGTAAGGGTTGCGCATCAGATAGATGAACTTGGCGTTGGGGAAGAGGTCGACAAGCGCCTTGACGTGCCCTGTATGCGGTGGGTTCTTGGAGAGATACTGTGTTCCGCCTGTGTTCCAGAGCGAGATTTTGACACAGCGCATGAATGCTTCCTTGTAGGCTGCTTCTTCTTCAGGCGTGATCTTCTCGAAGGTGAGGTAGCGGTCGCAGTAGTCGAGCATCCGCTTGGGGAAATACCAGAAGTTGTAGTAGGAGTAAGGCATCGTGTTATTGAGCGCAAACTCTTCTTCCTGAGGTGTATCGGGCGTCAGTTCCATGCCATCGGTGGGGCGGTGGTTGGGAATGAAGATGTTCATCATGAACTTGAAGAACGGTTGTCCGAACATCATCAGATGGGGGAATACGGTCTGATAGGTTGTCGTATGCCCGAAGTGCTCATCCTGTGCGAAGATATTGTGGACGAAGGTTGTCCCGGACCGCCAGTGACCCAGGATGAACAGGGGATCGTGCTCCAGAGGTTTGTCGGCAAGCAACTTCTTATAGCGGCGCTCTTGAATGGGTGTCAGTACAGACAGCAGTCGACAGATGCTCTTTGTCAGATAGTATTTCGTGCGGAAACCTTTGTCGATAGGCTCTTCGGCAGTCATTTCCTTGAACGTCTTCCAGTCGGCTCCCACGAGCGGGTTGACGGGAAGGTCTTCGAATTTCAATAGTCCCATAGTTGAATAGGAATAGGTAAATTACTTAACCACTCTCACTTCCAGTCCTTGGCGGGCAAGTTCCTTGACAGCGGTATCGATGGCAGCGTAGTGTTCTTGGCCGATGCCGAGTTTCTTCAGGTCGAGTGTCGGCACGAGGTCGTTCTCGAGAGCGCTCTCGTCAAGCGGTTCGAGGATCATGCCAACGGCGGAGGTGTTGTTGGTGATGGGGTCGATAAGGATGAAGGCGCCCGTCTGGCGATTCTTGGCGTAGGCATCGAAGAAGAGTGTCTTGGCCGTGAGGATATCGACTTGTCCGATTTCATTGAGTTGGAAGGGCTTGCCTTCTTTCTTCTCAAGGGTGTTCACGTCCACGCGGTGACGGATGGCAGCGATGGTAGCTCGCGTCGTGTTGGTGTTGTGCTTGAGGAAGAATTGTTTGCCCGTGTCCATGGTTTCTTCGTCCATCCAAACGAGCATGGTGGTGAAGTGGCGTCCGATGTGAGGGAGATTGTCGGGATGCACAATCATCTCGCCGCGGCTGATGTCAATCTCGTCCTCGAGGGTGATGGTGACGCTCTGTGGCGGAAAGGCTTCCTGCAGTTCGCCATCGTAGGTGACGATGCTCTTGACATGGCTGCGCTTCATGGAAGGCAGCGCGATGACTTCGTCGCCCTTGCGGACGATGCCACTCGCCACTTTGCCGCAGAAGCCGCGGAAGTTGAGGTCGGGGCGCAGGACGTACTGTACAGGATAGCGTAGGTCGACGTAGTTGCGGTCGGCGTGGATGGGTACAGTCTCCAAGAACTCAAGGAGGGGCGTACCATCGTACCACGGAGTCTTCTCGCTCTTCTCGACTACATTGTCGCCATCGCGGGCCGACAGCGGGAAGCAGGTGACGTCTTCGATGCCAAGATGGTCGGTCAGCATCTTGTAATCGGCAACAATGCTGTTGAATACTTTCTGGTCGAAGTCCACAAGGTCCATTTTGTTCACAGCCAGCACGATATGCTTGATGCCCAGCAATGAGACGAGGAAGGTGTGACGCCGAGTCTGAGTGATGACACCTTTGCGTGCATCGATAAGGATGATGGCCAGGTTGGCCGTCGAACCGCCCGTAATCATGTTGCGGGTGTACTGTTCGTGTCCCGGAGTATCAGCGATGATGAACTTGCGACGGTTGGTCGAGAAATAGCGGTAAGCCACGTCGATGGTGATGCCTTCTTCGCGCTCGGCTTTCAGACCATCGAGCAGCAAGGCATAGTCGATGTGATCACCTGCATTGCCAACGCGCTTGGAGTCGCGCTCCAGGGCTGTGAGCTGGTCGTCGTAGAGTTTCTTGGAGTCGAAGAGAAGTCGGCCGATGAGCGTTGACTTGCCATCGTCGACAGAGCCAGCCGTGAGCAAGCGGAGAAGGTCTTTTTGCTCGTCGGCATCGAGGTAGGCTTTGATATCGAGTTTATTATCCATTTGAATGTGTGAGTTTTGATTCTTTGAAGCTATAGGTTATATAGGAACTATAGAAGCAATGTATACGATAGATGTTATGGAGGCTATAGCGCTTTGAGCGTTTCGCCTTCGCGCGTGATTTGACCGCTCTTGAGCAGACGTGCCACGCTGCGAGTGATGGCATTGTCAATTTTGGTAGTACGCCGTGTATAGCCCAGCATGCGGTTGGCTGCCAGCTTGATACCATCGAGGGGGATGGCAATCTGTTCCTTGACCACCTGCAGGACGACCTCGTCGATCTTACTGTCGGGAATCTCGTCGATGTCACGCTTTTCTCCAGTGCTGTTCTTCACGGCAACAGGCTTGGGCGCCTTGACCGTTTCAGCTACGATCTTCGGATTGGTGAGGTTGAGCGGTGCATCATTCTTTTGTGCCGAGCCTTTCGTCTCGATGGCACTGACGATAGCATCGAGAACACGTTGACGGTTCTGCATCCAATCGATGCTCCATACGCGGATCACTTTCCACCCGAGTCCCTGCAAGACGGATGGTTGTGTGAGCTCACGGTCGCGTGCAATCTTGGTGGCGTTGCGAGCATGGTTGTCGATGAGGATGCCGAGGAGATAACGTTCGCGGTCAGCTGGATCAACGACAGCCACGTCAACCTTGAACAGGGAACGTCCAACGGCCGTTGAAGTCTCATAGCCGAGTGCGGAGAGTGCGGCAGCGATATCGTCGGCCAATGCATCGGCCGCAATAGTGGTTGCTTTGGCAGTCGTCTCTTTCTTCAGGAGTTGTCCTGTCTCGGCATACTTGAGGAACTTCTGCAGGCCTTCCACACCAAGGGCTTTGGAGCGGCGTAGGTCAATCTGCTCAGCACGTAGTGTTGAGAAGACAATCATCTCATAGCGAGCACGAGAGACGGCTACATTCAGTCGCCGTTCGCCGCCGCGGTTGTTGAGGGGACCGAAGTTCATGCTTACGTTGCCGTCCTTGTCTGGACCGTAGCCTACGCTGAAGAGGATGACGTCGCGCTCATCGCCCTGGACATTCTCAAGGTTCTTCACGAAGATGGGTTCCTCTGCCTGGAGTGCCTTCGCTTCCAGTTCGGGCTTGCCACTGAGGGCTTCCATGAGAACATCTTCGATGAGGTTTTGCTGAGCGACGGAGAAGGAGACCACGCCAATGCTGTATTTCGAGAGTTCTTTGTCAGCGAGACGGCGCAGGATCTCAGCTACTACGGCATCGGCTTCAGCACGGTTACTGCGCTTACCGCCTTTGTCGTAAGTTCCTTCAACCTTTACGAGCGACACCTTTTGCAGGCGGTCGTCAGCGGAGGGGAAGGTGAAGAGTCGTCCATCGTAGTACTCTTGGTTGGAGAATGCGATGAGCGATTCGTGCTTTGAACGGTAGTGGAAAGCCAGATAGTGGTCGGGGATGGACAGTGCCTGACAATCGTCGAGGATGCTGTCAAGGTCGTCGATTTCGGCATCCTCGTCGTCAACTTGTTGTGCATCAAAGAAACTTGTCGGCGGCATTTGCTTGTTGTCGCCCACAACGATGAGCGCCTTGCCGCGCCCGATAGCACCAACGGCTTCAGAGGTAGGCATCTGCGAGGCCTCGTCGAAAATGACAAGGTCGAACTTAGGCCACCGGAGGTCGATGAACTGTGCCACGCTGATGGGGCT
This sequence comes from Bacteroidaceae bacterium, assembly GCA_017429525.1. Taxonomy (GTDB): domain Bacteria; phylum Bacteroidota; class Bacteroidia; order Bacteroidales; family Bacteroidaceae; genus Physcousia. The sequence goes on from JAFROT010000035.1 coordinate 51,012, forward strand.
CATGAGCATGCATGGGCATAGCTTGGGCAGCAGATTGGGAATCTGGTCGATGATGTGACGGATGGAGGTGCCGCGACCGCCATTGGCTATATTTCGCTTGAGGATGTTTACCTCAGAGCCTGTAGCCGCTTCGATGCTGATGCTGGGGATGCGGGCAGCCAAACGGCAGTAAAGTTCTTTCTTGGTGAGTTCCTGAAAGTGCTCAGTGAGTTGGCGATAGCGCGCGATGACGTCATCGAAGACGAGGCCGCTGAACTGACGAAGGCTGTCGTTGCCGTCGATCATCGTCAGTGCCCATTCCTTATATAATTCGCGTGCGAGGGCTTTTGCGCTGTCTGCTCCGCTTTGGCCAGCTTCGATGAGGTCGACTGCGGGTTGCCAGTTCTGGCGAACAAGTTCAGCCCGCTGGCTGGACCACTGGAACCATTCGCGCCACTCGTCCTTGTGTGCGAGCCACGTTGAGATGGTTTCGCTTGACAACGATGGTGATACTTGCTGAAGGCTATCCAGGAAACTGGAAACACCAGCCTTAGATACCGAGCCATCAATCTTCTGCAGTCGCTTGACGAACTTGTTTGTGGATAAGAGTTTGGGCAAGAACCATTTCCCCTGTATCGCCTGCCATTCAGCAAGCAGTGCTGATGGCTGTTCGCCAGAAGCTTGAAGTTGCCGCAATAAAGTCTCTAGTTGTGCCAGACTCTCGCGTCGGTCGTCCTTGGGTGCAAGACCATTCAGAGGATGCAAGGTAGGATGCCCCGTCACTTGGAACACTGCGTCGAGTTTGGTAAGCGTGTCCGTGAGTGCTGCAAGGTCGCTCTCTTTCTTACTCTTGGAAAAATCGAACGAGATGTCAGCCTTCGCTGTTTCGCCAAGATTCAAGTAGCGGTCGATGCAATCATAGACCGAGAGACCGCAGTCGCCGACCTGATGTACGGCCTGCATATAGCCATTGAGTTGCTGGCGCAGGTCATAGAGTTCCTTGGAGCGTTTCTCGAAATCTTCGCTCACGTGGCCGTGGGTGACGTCGAGCGCTTGCTGCAGTTGTTCGAGGAAGTGCGTCTTGGTGACTTTGTTGGAGTGTAACTCAAGACAGAACGGGTCGAGCCCAATCTTGGCAAGACGTTTCTGAACGACACTCAAGGCCGCCATCTTCTCCGCAACGAACAGCACGCGTCGCCCTTGATAGAGCGCATTGGCAATCATGTTGGTGATAGTCTGCGACTTACCCGTTCCCGGAGGGCCGTAGAGAATGAAACTCTTGCCTTCGCCACTCTCGATGACTGCTTCAAGTTGGGAAGAGTCGACGCTGATGGGCGTTGCGACTTCGGCCGGTAATGCGGTGAGGTCAAATTGATGAACATCGACGGTCGGGTCGGTCTCAGGTATCGTCAGTCGTCGCTCAATGAGGCTCTTGACGATTGGGCTTTCTTGCAGCTTCTCGGCATTCGTGTGGATGTCATTCCACATGACGAATTTATTGAAGGAGAATAATCCGAGGACGCTCTCGTCCAGAATCTCCCATCGCTGATGCTGCTCAATGGCCTTGCGCATAGCAGCAAAGATGGCAGGGACGTCGACACCACTTTCGTCCTTGGGCAGCGGGTCGAAGGTCGGGATGAGGAGCTTGAACTGTTGACGCAAGAACTCGTTGAGGGTGATGTTGAGTATGGTCTCCTCGTCGCGCAGACGTACGATATAGCCGCCTCCGTTGCGGACGATATTGACGGGCAACAGCAGAATGGGCGCGTAGCGGGGCTGGTCGCTCTTCTCGGTGACGTACCATTTGAGCAGGCCGATGGCGATGAACAGTGCGTTGGCACCATTCTCTTCCAACGCTGTGCGGGCGCCACGGTAGAGGTTGGTAAGGATAGGCTTGAGCTCAGTGGCCGACAAATAGGTCATGAGCTTATGGGCTTTGATGTTAGCCTCAAACTGTTCCTTCAATGGCGCTGCCTGCGTAGCAGAATGGAACAAGCCGTCTTCGGCCTCCAGCTTCTTTCGCTCTTCGGGCCAAGGCTGAACGGTATAGTTGTCGCCCGTCTGAAGGTTATCTTCGACATGAGCCACATCAAAGGACACGAACTGAAGAGCTCGCTTGCCCAGACGCGTGTTCAGCAGGTTATTGCGCAGGCTGAAGTCCAGAAGTTTTCGCTCCCAAAGGGCTTGGCGCGTCAGTTGGCGTTCGTCAATCTTCAGGGCTGCTTCTTCAGCTGCATCGAGTGCGAGACCTTCGCTTGTTACAGCATCGGGCAGGGATGTTGCAGCAGAAGGGTTCGTTGGCTCGTTGGCCTCGTTGGGGATAGGTAGTTGTTGGTCCGTCATAATGAGAGAACTATTTTAAGTTGTTGCGACGGAGTCGCAACATACGGGACGTTTAGAAATAACCTTCGCGTTTCTTTTGTTCCATCGAAGCCTCTTGGTCGAAGTCGATGACACGAGTGGTGCGCTCGCTCTTGGTGGTCGTCATCATCTCCTCCACGATTTCCTCGATGGTCGTAGCTGTGCTCTCTACGGCGCCAGTCAGCGGCCAGCAACCAAGGGTGCGGAAGCGTACCATACGCGGCTTGATCATCGGGCGGTATTTCTCGGGCAGGCGGTCGTCGTCAGCCATGATGAGGTTGCCGTCGATTTCCACGCAGGGGCGCTCTTTGGCGTAGTAGAGGGGAACGATGGGGATGTTCTCGAGGCGAATGTACTGCCAGATGTCGAGCTCTGTCCAGTTGGAGAGCGGGAATACGCGAATCGACTCGCCTTTATGTATGCGGGCGTTGTAGATATCCCAGAGCTCGGGGCGCTGGTTCTTGGGGTCCCATTGCTGGAACTGGTCGCGGAACGAGAAGATACGTTCCTTGGCGCGGCTCTTCTCCTCGTCGCGGCGGGCTCCACCGAAGGCCGCATCGAACTTGTATTTGTTCAGTGCATCGAGCAGCGCTTTGGTCTTCATGAGGTCCGTGTGGACCTTAGAACCATGGGTGAAGGGCCCAACTCCGGCGTTGAACGCTTCCATATTTGATTCTACGATGAGGTTCCAGCCGTATTTCTTGGCATATTCGTCACGGAACTGAATCATCTCCTTGAACTTCCATTTCGAGTCGATGTGCATGAGTGGGAAGGGTACCTTGCCAGGAGCAAAGGCTTTCTCGGCAAGACGTACCATGACGGAGCTGTCCTTACCGATGCTGTAGAGCATGACGGGATTCTCGAACTCCGCCGCTACTTCGCGGATGATGTGGATGCTCTCGGCTTCAAGTTCTTGGAGGTGAGAGAGGTGGTATGTATTCATAGAGCTATTGTTTTTGTAAACTTTGGATCAGTTCAATCACTTGTGCTACACTCGTTTCGAGCGGTTGCGTACTGGTGTCTATCGTCAGGGCCGGGTGTTCGGGAACTTCGAACGGAGCGCTGATGCCCGTGAAGTCCTTGACCTCGCCACGGCGGGCGCGGGCATAAAGACCTTTGACGTCGCGGCGTTCACACTCCTCGAGGGGGGTACTGACGTAGACCTCCTTGAAATCGTCGGCACCAATGATGTCGCGCGCCATCTGGCGGTATTCGTTGGTCGGCGAGACGAAGGCGGCAAGGGTGACAATTCCTGTATCGACGAAGAGCTTGCCCACCTCGGCGATACGGCGGATGTTCTCGCGACGGTCATCGGCGCTAAAGCCTAAGCCTGCGTTGATGCCTGTGCGGATGTTGTCGCCGTCGAGGATACGGCAGAGGATGCCGAGGCGGTGCAACTCGCGCTCCACGCCGAGGGCGATGGTCGACTTGCCCGAACCGCTGAGGCCGGTGAACCAGATCATCATGCCGCGCTGGTGGAGTAGCGATTCCTTGTCCTGACGCGTCATCATGGAAATGGGATATATGTTCTCGGTTATCATTTTAAATCATATGATAGAATAATGGAATAAGCAGAACGCTCAACGTGAAGACGATGATGTTCATGGGCAGACCCACCTTGACGAAGTCCTTGAACTTGTAGCCGCCGACACCCTGCACGATGAGGTTCGTCTGGTAGCCGATAGGCGTGGAGAAAGCCGAACTGGCTGCGAAGCACACACAGACGACGAAAGGCATGGGATTAGCACCCAGCTTCTCGGAGACTGCAAGTGCCAGCGGGAAGGCCAGTGCGGCGGCTGCGTTGTTGGTGATGAGCTCGGTGAAGATATTGGTGATGAGGAACAAGGCCGCCAGGATGATGTAGATGCCATAGTCCGCCCCCTTGACGATGTCGGTCAGCGAGATGATGTAACCAGCGATGAAGTCGGCAAAACCGCTCTTGGTCATCGCCGTAGAGATGGCAAAGGCGCAGGCGATGGTGATGAGGACGTCCCACGAGAAGAATTTCGTGTACTTGCGTGGCGAGAACATACGTGTCCATGCCATGATGATGACGGTGATGCAGACGAAGAAGAACATGTCGAGCTTCAGCCCAGGCATGTGTGCCTGCACGAAGTCGGATTGTGCGAGCATCTCCTTGACTGGTTCGAGTTCGCCTACGGTAGCACCGATGATCATGAGGATGAGCAGCACCAGCGCAAACCAGCGCTTCTTCTGTCCCATGGGCGGTTCGTATTCGCCTACGCGGTTGATCATCCAGAAGACGCGGCTGTCGCCCCAAGCTTTCATGAACGAGTCGTCGGCATCGATGATGAGCGTGTCCTCGTGGGTCAGGCGCATATTCATGAAGTCACCTTCGACAATGCTGCCGCCACGGCTGATGGCACGGACGTGGGCACCATAGTGACGGTAGAAGTCGAACTCATGCAGCGTCTTGCCGAGGCCGGGGAAGCGGTTGCCGAGGAGAACCTCATGGCGTGTCATGCCGGGCGCAAGATCTTGTTCTTCGGCTTCTTCATCAGAGTGGCGCTCGTTGGGGAGCAGGTACTTAGAGAAGAAAATCAAGTAGATGAGGCCGGCAAGGGCGATAAAGATACCGACCTTTGTCAGCTCAAACATCGACATGCCATCAATGCCGAAGCGCATGAGTATGCCCTCGGCTGCACCCTCCTCGACGGCGACGGTCTCGTCTTTGTACTCCTGCAAGAGCATGCCGTGGAGTACGAGGTTGGTGGTCGTACCGATGAGCGTGCAGATACCGCCGATGACGGTGGCGTAGGAGAGGGGAATCAGGAATTTCGTGGGTGGCAGTTTCATCTTACGTGCCCAGTTCTTGATCATCGGAGCGAAGATGACGACGACAGGCGTGTTGTTGAAAAACGCTGAGATGAAGGTCACAATAGGGTAGAAGCGTAGTCCAGCCGAGGTAATCGTGGCGTTCTTCTTGGGCAGCATGCGGAAGACGATGCGCTCGAGGATGCCACTCTTGCGAACTCCCTCGCTGACCAGGTAGAGCAATGCCACTGTGATCATGCCCTTGTTGGAGAAACCTTTCAGGGCCTCCTCGGGGTTGATGATGCCGGCTATGAGCAACAGCACTACCGCCGTGAAGAGGATGAGGCCAGGGCGCAGGCATTCACGCATCAGTGCGACGAGCATGAACACCAGGATGATGGCGACGTAGATGATGGGGAATGTCATGTTTTATTTCAGCTTTAGGATCACGCCGTTGTTGGCGGGAACGTTAACGCGTGTCGGTGTTTCGTGTGTGAAGGCTATGGTGGATGTCTTTCCACTCAGGAGGTTAGTGGCCTTTGCTTTTGCCTTGGGTTTGAGGCTATAAAGTTCAAATACGTGTTCGGGGATGTTGATGTCGAGTTCGGCGTCCTTGTCGTCGAAGTTGGCCACGCAGAGCAGCACTTCATTGTCAGCCCGGCGCAGGTACGCATAGTGGCGTTGAGGATTGAATGTGGCGCTCTGAGGGTTTACGTACATCAGGTCGTAGAAGTCGCCTTCGCGGATGGCGCGTTCGTTGGAGCAGAGGTTGAGTAGCTGCTTGTAAAACGACTGGAGTTCAATCTCTTGCTGCGTCAGGTTCTTCTTGCCGAACTTACCTTTATTACGCCAGCGGTTGACGGCGTCAACGGTCCAGTAGTCGAAGATGGTCGTACGTCCGTCGCGCCCGCTGAAGCCTTCGTCGTCCATGCCTCGCTCGGCCAGTTCCTGACCGAAGTAGACCATGACGGGACCTGTGCTGAAAGTGGCGGCTACGAGCATCGGGGCGCGTCCGCGCTCGCCGTTGCCCGCAAAGAAATCCGATGCGATGCGTTGTTCGTCGTGGTTCTCGAGGAACGAGAGCATGTGCGGACGGATGTCATCGACGGCTTGCCAACAGCGGGTGATGGCCTCGGCGTTGGCCTGTCCGCAGGTCACGGCGCGGAGGGTGTCGTAGAGGCCGACTTTGTCGTAGAGATAGTCGAAGCCACCTTCGTGGATGTAGCGGCGATAAGCGTCGGGACCATAGATCTCGGCGATGAAGATGAGGTCGGGGTGAGCAGTCTTCACCTGTGGGATGGCCCATCCCCAGAACTCGGCTGGCACCATCTCGGCCATGTCGCAGCGGAAACCATCGATACCCTTGCCGGCCCAGTACTGAAGGATGTTCAGCATCTTCTCCCAAGTCGAGGGAATCGGGTCGAAATGGTTGGTGCGTCCTGCCATGTAGTCGACGCCGTAGTTCAGCTTGACGGTCTCATACCAGTCGTCGTGGTGAGCGTAGCTGGAGAAGACGTCGTTGCCGGTGGCGCGAGCAGGCCGCTCGGTGTAGGGCGCCTTCTCGTCGGCCTGCAGGTCGAAGTCGGCAGCGAAGGCTTCGCCGGGGAAATAGTAGAAGTTGTTGCGTGTTGAGAAGTGCTGGGTCGTGTCGTCGGCCGCACCGAGGTCCTCAACGCCTTCGGGGCAGACGTCGCTGTGGTACTGACGTGCGACGTGGTTGGGCACGAAATCCAGAATCACCTTGAGTCCTGCTTCGTGACTGCGCTCGACCAGCGCCTCGAACTCCTCCATGCGCTTGGTTACGTCGGTGGCCAGGTCGGGGTCGACGTCGTAGTAGTCCTTGATGGCGTAGGCTGAGCCCGCCTTGCCCTTGACGATGGCGTGGTGGTCGGGGGCGATGCCGTAGGCCGAGTAGTCGGTCTGTGTGGCGTGTTCGATGATGCCGGTGTACCAGATATGCGTGGCGCCGAGGGCTTTTATTTCTTTAAGCGCTTTGGGCGTGAAGGCGGCCATGGTGCCGCAGCCGTTGGTGGCGCGGTCGCCGTCGTGTTGGTTGACGTTGGCATCGCTGCCAAACAGACGAGTGAAGACTTGGTAGATGACAGGTTTCTGCATGTCGACAGTTTCGTTGTAAGACGAACACGCTTGCGTCAGACCCGCCAGGAGTCCGATGCAAGCTGTCGTAATGATGTTCTTGAATAGAGGACGTTTCATGTTCGAATGAAGTCTTGTGCCATGGCAATCACTGCGGGCACGATGCGTGTGGATTACAACTCCGCAGCTCCACGGACGACGAGTCCTTCGACGCCCTTGGCGATCTTGGCAATCATGCCTTGCAGCGCCTTGCCCGGGCCGCACTCGGTGAACTCCGTAGCGCCGGCAGCCAGCATGGCCTGCACTTCCTGTGTCCAGCGCACGCTGGCCGTGAGCTGTGCGATGAGGTTGGCCTTGATCTCGGCGGGCTCAGTGTGGGCCTTGCCGTCGACATTCTGGTAGACCGGGCATTTGGGCGTGTGGAACTCCGTGGCCTCGATGGCAGCCTGCAGCTCGTCCTTGGCGGGTTGCATGAGGGGGCTGTGGAATGCGCCGCCGACGGGCAGGGGCAGGGCACGCTTGGCACCTGCTGCCTTCAGCTGTTCGCAAGCCTTGCCGATGGCCTCCACGGTACCGCTGATGACCAGCTGGCCGGGGTTGTTGTAGTTGGCAGGCACGCAGACGCCACCTTCGGCAGCCACTTCAGCGCAGACGCGCTCGACGGTCTCGTCGTCGAGACCGATGATGGCAGCCATCGTCGAGGGCTGGGCCTCGCAAGCCTTCTGCATGGCTTGTGCACGGGCGCTCACCAGCTTCAGACCATCCTCGAAGGAGAGGGCTCCGGCAGCCACGAGGGCGCTGAACTCGCCGAGCGAGTGGCCGCCCACCATATCGGGCTGGAACTTGTCGCCCAGGCAGATAGCAGTAATAACCGAGTGGAGGAAGACGGCAGGCTGTGTCACCTTCGTCTGCTTCAGTTCATCGGCCGTGCCTTCGAACATGATTTTGGTGATCTCGAAACCGAGAATCTCGTTAGCCTTATCGAAAAGAGCCTTTGCTTCGGCGTTGCTTTCATAGAGGTCTTTGCCCATTCCTGAGAACTGGGCTCCCTGACCGGGGAAAACGAATGCTTTCATTTCTTATTGCTTTTGTTTTGTAGGTTGATGTTTCGTTTGTTGAGGACGCGGCGGCACTTGCGTGCACGGCAGACAACGGCATCTTCGCCTTTGCCGATGCATCCTTGCGCGTAATCGGGCGCAAATTTAGTTAATTTTTTCCTCTTTACACCCTTTTTGAGCGATTTTCCTTATTTTTAACGTGCTTTGTTTGTGCAAACGGGCTGGAAACTGTACTTTTGTACACGAAAACAATAAATAATGTACGCGCGCGAAGTAGTTTTAGGGATTTTCTCCTTCGGTTTAGGATTTTCCCCTTTGGCGGTTGGCCGGTTTGCACTACTTTTGCACCACGAAAATGTTAAACCCTTAAACGTAGAATAGAATTATGATGAACACTAAGAACTTGATGGCAGCTTTGGCGCTGCTCTTCCTGCCCCTCTCGATGGTGGCTCAGGATGACCTGTACTTCGTCCACAAGAAGTCAGACAAGGCGACGGTGACGTCCAAGCAGTCGAAGGCCGACGATCGCTACCTGCCCGTGGAGATTGTCTATGCCGACGATGCAGATGCCGCTGTCGACGTGAAAGGTTCCTCACGCGATGTCGACGAGTACAACCGTCGCGGTCGTGCCAGCAAGGGCGTCGTCGTGGAGAAGGCTGATGGCACGTTCACCTATCAGATTCCCGGTAATGACACCTTATATATTATGGACGACACCATGGCCGTGACCACGCGCAGCTTGGCCAATGATGTCTATGCCCAGGGCTATAACGAAGGCTATCAGGACGGCGAGGACTACGCTTACACGCGTCGGCTTAACCGCTTTGGCTATGCCGGTGGCTATGCTTCGCCTTGGTACTACAGCTACTACGATCCCTTCTATTGGGACGACTGGTATTGGGGCTACGATCCCTATTGGTATGGCGGCTACTATGGCTGGCACCGTCCCTACTGGGGCTATGCAGGCTGGGGCTATGGCTGGCGTGGCTATTGGGGCTACGATCCCTACTGGTATGGCGGTTACTATGGCTGGGGCTATCCCTATCGCTATTTCTGGGGTAGTAACTATGGTCCCAACTATCGCCACAAGTCCGATTGGTATGCTGGCTCCCACGCCATGCGTCGTCCGGGTATGACGGGGCGTTCCGCTGGCTACAACCGCAACAACACCAGTACCACAACGCGCAGCGGTGGTAACAACAGCGGCTATACGAACCGCAGCCGTTCCTCCTATGGGCGCAGCGGCAACACGAACACTATGCGCTCGACGACGACCACCACCACGAGAAGCAGCAACTCGCGCGTCGGTTCGTTCAGCAACTCGCGCTCGTCCACTCCTTCCTACACGCCCAGCACCAGCTCGTCGTCATCGCGTAGCAGCAGCTTCGGTGGCAGCTCGTCGGGTGGCTTCTCGGGCGGCAGCCGCAGTGGAGGCTTCTCCGGCGGTGGCGGTGGTGGCGGCTTCACCGGTGGCAGTCGCGGTGGCGGCGGAGGCCGTGGTCGCTAAGTCAGAGCGCCTGAACGTTATCCTCCAGGATGATTATGCTTGTTCTCATTCCATGTTAACTCTCTAAAATCACTATAGACAATGAAAAGAATCTTTATATTCTCGATGATGGCGCTTGCCTTCACAGCCGCTCAGGCACAGGACACCTACACCAACGACCGTCTGACCAACACGTCTGACATCCATGGAACGGCTCGCTACGTAGGTATGGGCGGCGCTATGGGCGCCCTTGGCGCAGACATCTCCGTGATCTCCAACAACCCTGCAGGTATCGGCCTGTTCCGTCGCAACGACATCAGCATCGGTATGGGTGCTGTCGTGCAAGATGCTCCGGCCGTCGATGGCGAGAGCCGTGCCCACTACACCTTCGATCAGATAGGCTTCGTCGCCTCCTTCGGTGGTCGCGAAGGCGGCAACCACGTCAACTTCGCCCTGAACTTGCAGAAGAAGATCGACTTTCGCCGCTCGATGATTGCTGAGAACGGTCAGCTCGGCGGCCTCTCGCAGGCTGCGCAGTTGGCAGGCTTGATGGCCGACTTCTACGATGACTACAGCGACAACGTCGGCTCGCTCGTGAACCAAGCCTACAGCGCAGGTCTCTATGACATCTTCGCCGGCAATGGCGAACAGCTGCAGTACAAGGCCAATCAGAACTCCTTCTACCGCAACAGCAGTGGCAACCTCTACGGCCTCGACCTCAACCTCTCGGGTGGCGTGCAGAACCGCTTCTTCTGGGGCCTCACTTTAGGCGTCGACCTGTTGCATTACTACAGCGACTTCTCTTACCTCGAGATGCGCGACGGCTACTTCGGAGGGCAGCCCTTGGCTGACTACAACGTGCAGGACTACACCGTCGAGGGCACGCACAACGTCAGTGGCGCTGGCTTCAACGTCAAGCTCGGTACCATCTTCCGTCCCATCGAGGACAGCCCCTTCCGCATCGGTATCGCTGTGGAGACCCCGACATGGTACACGCTTCGCCAGGAGGACAACTGGTTCACGTTCTGGAGCAAATGGGAGAACAATGGTTGGAACGCCGACGCTGATCCTGCTTCCTACGACTACACTTACATCCAGCAGCAGGGCAAGTACCAGGGCTACAACAGCCCCGATGCCAGCTACCTCGAGTTCAACCTGCACTCGCCGTGGAAGCTGCGCGCCAGCATCGGCTCGACCGTCGAGGACTTCCTGGCATGGGATGTCGAGTACGAGTACTCGCTCAACAACAAGGCCACCATGGGCTATCCCCGCCATGAGAGCAACAGCTGGGACGACCAGAGCGTAGGCATGGACAGCGACAAGGGTATGAACGCGCTGACCAAGAGCGTCATGAACGGCGTACACAACGTCCGTGCCGGTCTGGAGTACAAGCCCGTGGCAGACTTCGCCGTGCGCGCTGGCTACAACTTCTACAGCAAGCCCATGAAGGACAACGCCCGCTACGATCAGACCATCGACTCTTACTACATGAACTACGTCCTTGGCACCGACTACATGAACCTGAAGGCTACCAACATCTTCACCTTAGGTATGGGCTATCGCTACAAGAACTTCTACGCCGACGTTGCCTACAAGTATCGTCACCAGAAGGGCGACTTCTACGCTTTCGACGACCACTATCAGACCGCTCTGCAGCCCGAGACGCAGTTCGTCACCACCGGCGATTACCTCCATCCCACGAGCGTCAACCTCGATCGTCACAACGTGACCTTCACCCTCGGCTATAAGTTCTGAACGCCTCACACGGATGCGCTTTCAGCGTCATCCAGAGAAGTCCTCAACTTTATCCTGATAAATCAGCGTTTCTATCCCGATAAATCCGCGATTTCATCCTGATAAGTTTCCGCTTTTATCCCGATAAATCTTCAACTTCGTACTGAGACGTCCAACACCTCTCCGTCGAAAGGCATACAAACAGTCAGTCGTGAGCAGATTTCCATTCAATTGGAATCTCACTCACGACTGATTTCTTTATGGCATTAACGAAGGATTTGCTCCGGAATCTCTATGCGTGTGGCCCTGTACGTCTATACGTGTGGCCCTGAGCGTCTATATGTGTAAGCCTACGCGTCTATACGTGTGGCCCTGAGCGAGCGGACGTGTAAGCTTGTACGTCCATACGTGCTGGCGCGCCTTACTTGGTGACGGCGATGACGACTGCTACGACGCTGGAGATGACGGCTACGATGCTGGCACCGGCGCTGAGGAAGGTGGTGAAGGCCGAGCTCTTCACGTTCTGGCTCTTGTTGGGTTCTACGTAGATGAGGTCGTTCTGCTGGACGTAGAAGGCGGGGCTCTGGAAGATGTTGGTGTCGGTAAGGTCGAGCTCGTAGCGCATGCGCTGTCCGTTCTCCTCACGATAGAGCGTCACTTTGCGACGGAGGGCCTGGTCGCTGACATCGCCGCACTGCGAGAGTACATCGAGGACCGTGTTGCGCTCGGAGTTGAGGGCTACGACATGCGGTTGCTTGACCGCACCCATGACAGCCACGCGGGCGTTGAGCAGACGGACCGTCACGTCGGGGTTCTTGATGATGTTCTTGCCGGAGATGGTGTTTTCGATGGCCACGGCTGCCTGGTCGCAGGTCAGACCGCCCACGTGCACCATGCCGATGACGGGCAGCTTCACGTCGCCATTGTTGTCGATGGTGTAGCCGTAGACCGAGCCCATCGAGCCCGTGGTGCCGTAGCTCATGTTGGCTCCGTTGCGCACGCCGGCGCCGAGGGTGATGTCCTGATTGAACACCTCCAGCAGTTCGGGGTTGTCGCAGGTCACCTTGATCAGGATCTGGTCGGCAGGCTTCAGGTGCATCTCGTACTTCTGCAGGATTTGCTGGGCCTGCTGGAACATATCCTCAGAGCCTTGGAAGTAGACGATTTTCTTGGAACTCACGCATGAGGTGAGGCAGACGACCGCAGCGATGGCTACGGTCAGCGAGGCGAATTTCTTCATTGTCTGTAGTGTTTTAGTCAGTTTAGTGGCGCAAAGGTAGTAGTTTCTTTTGAAAGCCCCAAAAAATCTGAAAGAAAAAGCGCTGCGGAGGTTCCGCAGCGCTCATTATGTTGTATGTACAAGTAAGTCAGCTTACTTGACCAACACCTTCTGTACGGTGCCGTCGGCACGACGTACGATGTTGATGCCACGACGGAGCGTGCTTGCCTGGCGGCCATCGATGGTGTAGATGGTCTTGGCAGCAGCGTTGGTCTCAGCAGCAATGCCTTCGACTGCATCGGGAGCCTCGGTGCCGAGGTACGTCAGCTTGAAGTTGTCGACAGCCACCCAGTTGCAGTTAGCATCTTCGACGAGGACACCTACGGTGGTGAGGTCCTTGCCATTGGAGTAGAAGTCGAGTGTGAAGGTGGTCGGGGTAGCGTTCTCAGCCTGAACGACGATGGACTCCTTGCGCGAAGCGTCGCCGATGCTTGCCCAGAGGTAGACACCCTTGAGTTCCTCGCTGAGACCGCCAGCACTACTCTGGTTGACAGCGTAGCCGTCAACGCTCAGCTGATAGTAGCCTTCGGGAAGGGCAGTAGCGATGGTCTGAGCAATCGTACCGTTGTTGAGGTGCGTGCTGGGACGCCAAGCCTCGATGAAGTGCTCGATGGAGAGACCAGTCTCCTCGTTAGCGTAGGAAGCGCTCTGATAGCCTTGGTTCTGACCCACGGTGATGGTGCTGCCATCCTCGGCAACTTCGGTACCCGTGATGGTCCAGTAGTTGGCATTGCCAAGCTCGAAGTCGGGGTTGTTCAGCACGGCAGTGATGTCGTCACCGGGCTCAGCCGTAGCAACGATAGCGGGGATGAAGCCTTCAGTCATCTTCTTGATGTACTCCTTCATCTCTTCGACGCTCTCGAAGGAGTCAGAGCTAATCTTGTCGTCGACCTCGGCGAGCAGGTTGAGGTAATCCTCGTCGGTGATTCCAGCTGCGTCAGCCTTGTCCTGATAGTTCTGGTGAGTGCTCATCACCTCGTTGGCAACAGTCTGACATTCCTTCACCTCGTCGATGATGTTCTTGAGGTCTTCGAGCAGAGCGAGAGCCTCGTCGGTGTTGGTGATGTCGTCGCTCTTCTCCACGCGAGCAAGGACGTCGCTTGCCTTAGCGAGAGTAGAGGGAGTCGTAATGCTATTGCTGAGCATGTCTTCGAGAGCAGCACCGCGCTCCTGAATCTCCTCGATGATAGGAATGATGCTCTCCTTACCGAGGTAGGTGAGGGTGAAGTTATCCCAGAGGATCCAGAGGTTGGTAGCGTTGCACTTCACGCCGATGGTGAGGTCGCCGCCCGTGTGGTAGATGTTGACGGTGTTGAGGTAGAAGGGCTGATCGGTCATCGGGTTGGTGGCCTCGAAGTAAGCCTTTGCACCTTCCATGGAGTTGGGCTGATAGCCAAGACCGTCGGAACGGGGGGTGTCATAAGGCCAACCGCCGCCGCTGATCTTATGGCCTTCGTCATCTGTGCCATCGCCCAGGAGAGCGTACTCGCTATACTCTTCGGTGATCTCCATGAACTTCTTCTCGGAGACACCAGCGTAGAGCACCATGTCGTTCTCGCCGCCATCGATGCGGACGAAGCCCTGAACGCCAATCTGGTAGGAACCAGCGGGCAGGTTCTTGATGGTCTGGTGGATATCAACAGCGCCGTGATATCTTTCGATGTTGTGGTACGTAGCGGAGAGTTCAGTCAGCTGACCGTTGGTGATTTCCCAACCAGGAACAGACGTACCGGTGAGGTCACGACCGCTACCCTGAGAGAAGTCAGCGTTCTTGATGAGAACGGTGAGGTTGTCACCGGACTTGATCTTCTCGGGATCGTTGAGGAACTCAGCGATGAGCTCGTCAACCTTGCCCTGAATGCTTTCGAGGTCAGCCTCGGTGAGCGTACCAGCGTTGAAGGCCTCGGTGAGTTCAACTTCAGCCCAGTCGGTGATGTTGTCCTGCAGCTCCTGCCACTGACCAGCGTTGTTCAGGTCCTGAGCGGTGAGCATAGCCTTGTTGTAGACATCCTGGAACTTCTTGTAGAGCGTCTCAGAGGCCTCGAGGTCTGCAGTAGCCTTGCCGAGATTCTCGACAGCTGCCTTCATGTCGTCGCCACTGCCATTGATGAGGGCAACCTTGGCTTCGTTAAGCGTAGCGTTGAAGGCATCGATGACCTCCTGGTTGGCGTTCAGGATACCCGTGTCCTCAATGTTGTTGCCAACGATGAGGTCTTGTTTCTCTTCTGCCTTAGCGATAGCTTTTTCCAGACCCTCCTTGTTGGGGTCTTCCTGCATAGCGCCGATAGCAAAGAGCTTGAAGTTGTCGGCGGAAATCCAGTTACAGTTGGTGTTCTCGACGAGCAGACCAACGAGGAGCTTGTCAGCGTTGAAGTCGAACTCGAAGGTGTAGTGTTGAGGCATGTATTCACCTGTCTGAACGGGGTTCTTAGGATTGTAGATATTGTAGGAACCTGTGCTGGTGAAGATATATACACCCGTGAGCTGATCAACAGGAATCTGATTGCTCTGCTGGCAAGCAGTAGCGTCCATCTCGAGACGATAGCGGCCTGCAGGCAGACCTGTAATCCACTGACCTGCATAGCCATTGCCAAGGTGATCGGGCTGAGGAATCCAACACTCGAGGAAGTTGGTGATGGCGAGACCCGTCTCAGAGTTGGTATCGGTACGGTTCTGTTGACCGATGTTCTGACCTGTGATGGTGATTTCCCATCCCGGAGGAGTCTTACCATTGTCGCAGCTGGCGGAGAAGTCGGGGTTCGTCATCACGTAGCTGGTGACGTCGAAGGGCTCTTCCTCGCTGGAGTGAGCAATACCATAAGCTACAGCCAGGGGCTTGATAGCCTCCTTGAGGGCATCGTTGGCAGCGTTGATCTCAGCAACGGTAGCCTCGGCGTTGTTGTAGACAGCACCAGCCTCAGTGGCATCGGCACCGTACTTGTCAGCCTCGAGCAGGGTGTTGTAGAGCGCGTTCTTGGCGTTGTAGACTTCCATGGCAGCCTTGTAGGCATCGAAGGATGCAACGTAGTCGCTGGCAGCAACCTCCTCGATGTAGGCGCGGATGGACTCAGCATCGTCAGCGGAGACGAACTTCCACAGCGCAGAAGCATCAGCGTTGTTCTGCAGGTCGGTCCAGGTGTAGAACGTCTGAGCAGAAGCGAGGTTGGGGAGGTGTACACCATAGACGATGGAGTTGCCTTCCTGACCGTCGAGGGGCAGCATCTCGTAAGCGTCGCCCACCTTGTTGAGGGTCCAGAAGCCGTTCTTGTCGGTATCGCGACGACCGGAGTTACCATCAACCCAAGCGGCATTGCCTTCGTGGCAGAGGTACTGGTCGTTGGCCGACTTGTTAGTGTTCACGTTCATGATCTGCCATGTGCCGGCCAGGGTCTCGTCCTCGAGGTAATCAGCCACGGGGTCAGTCTGGTGGAGCAGGAAGGGAAGGATGGTGTTCTTGTTGGTACCGACGTTCCAGGTGGGATCGCTGGTGGTGAGAATAGCAGCCGTCGTGGTGACAGCGCGTGTACCCCAATCCATACCGCAACCCAAGAACTGGCCTGTGCCAACGTTGTAGATGTAGTAGGTACCTTCGGTCTCGGGCTCTACCCATGTGCCATTATACTGGGGCATCGTGGGGAGACTGGGCTTTGTGGGCGCGTCCCAAGCGAAAGCACTCATACTCATCATCATTGCGCCTGCAAGCGCGAAGAGTAACTTGTGTTTCATAAAGCAGTTAATAATTAATTAGTTGAATGATTAAAAATGGTTTGGTAAACGTTTCTTTTTGGGTGCTTAAAGGGTATAATCGGCCCTAAGTGGTGGCAAAATTACACTTATTCCGCGAACGGCACTCAGATTAGATGTTAAAAGTGCGTCCGTTTAAAGATTATTAACAAATAGAGGGCTTTTCACCGATAGTTGCAAGTTGATAATAAGTTCTCGCGCGCATGTGTACGCGTGGAAATAGAATAAGGTGTAGCGGTGAGGAAAGACTGTCGTGACAGCAGGGAGTGTTCAGCGGTGGAGGCTGACGGTGAGCCGTGCCGGGCAGGCGTAGGCTGGGTCGGCATGGAAGGCGATGCACTCGCGCATCGTCTCTGCCGCTCGCGGTAGCCGGCCGTGGAAGAGCGTGCGACCCTGATAGCGCACGGTGACGCGGCGGTCGAGGTCGACGAGTCGGTCGGAGAGCCAGAAGGTGAGCTGCGAGTAGCTACATTCGCTGATGTCGATGACGTTGTCCTGACAGGTGAGGCGCACACGCTGGTAGCGACGGAGCTCGTCGGCAGGCGCTGTCAGCCAGTAGAAATGCTGGCGCAGCACTTCCTCTTGCTGCCAGACGATGGTGCGCGGGTAGGGGTTGCGCTGGTACTGCGCCATCCAGGGCAGGGCGAGGGTGTCGGCCCGGAGCATCCAGTGGCCCATGCCCTGCATGATGTGCGTCTCGTGGCGGTAGCCCTCGGGGTCGGTGCGCTGCAGGGAGTCGAGTTGGAGTCCGCGCTCAGCGTCCCGGCGGTTGCGGTCGTAGGCAGCATCGTCGGCGCCGCACCAGATCATGAAAGGCGTGTTGCGGAGGTTCAGCAGGGAGACGTCGCCGGGGTGGCCTGCCATCATCGAGGCGGCAGCCCAGTGGTCGGCCATACGGGGCGCCATGCGCCATAAGCCGTCGCCGCCTGCCGAGTAGCCCAGCAGATAGACTTTGTCGGGGTTGACGTCGAGGTGGGCTACGCACATGGCAATCAGTCGTTCGTAGAGACCGTCCAGGAGCGGCTTGAACCACATGTCCCAGTCGTTGTAAGGCGCACGGGGTGCTATGTAGACGCCTTCGGCAGGACGGTAGAGGCGCTTCTGGTTCTCCCATTGCTGGTCGTTGACGGAAGCGGGCGCGCTGCCGCCGCCATGCAGCGAGATCCATAGGCTGCGTCCGTCGGCAGGGCGCTCGCCATAGACGGCAGACCAGATGGGCATGGTCAGCGTGTCGGACTTGACGAGGCTCTGCTGCCATTCGTCGGCCGTTAGCTGACGCGTCTGCATGCACCATTCTGCTATCAACTGCTTAGCCTGCTCCTCAGCCTTACGCCTGGACAGGCCGCGGGCATGGGCTGACGTCGCCAGTAAGGCTGCTGCGAGGATAAGCGCCGCGCGCTGTAGTGAGTTCAGGAATGAGGCGTTCATGATGCTTGCTTCTTACCGTAGTCGGGGTCGATCTTGATGAGGGCTGAGACGGCGAAGGTGACGAGGCAGCATGCCATCACCCACCAGAAGAAGCGTTGGTAGCCAAGGTGGTCGGCCATCCAACCGGCTATCATGCCCGGAATCATCATGCCGAGGGCCTGCATGGCGGTGCAGATGCTGAAGACGGCCGTCGAGCGCTCGCCTTGCGAGAAATAGACGAGGTAGAGCATATAGGCGGTGAAGCCGAAGCCGTAGCCGAACTGCTCGACGAATACGCAGAGGTTGACCGTCACCAGGGGAGCGTGGTCGCCGGCAGCGGCAAACGACGGGGCGGCATAAGCGAGATAGACGTAGACGAGGTCGGGGAGTGAGATGGCCAGCACCATCGGCCAGAGCCAGCGCTTGAGCCCATGGCGCGAGACGCACCAGCCGCCGAGCAGGCCGCCCAGCGTGAGCCCGATGATGCCTATGGTGCCGTAGACGAAGCCCACGGCCTCGGTGCTGAGAGCGAGTCCGCCAGCGTCGGCGCTATCGAGCAGGAACGGGTTGGCTATCTTGACCAGCTGCCCCTCGGGGAAACGGAAGAGGAGCATGAAGAGGAGCGCCGTCAGGATATGTGGCTTGGTAAAGAAGGTGCGGAGGGCGAGCCAGAAGGCAGAGGACCCTCCCCCCGAGGACCCTCCCCCCGCCCTCCCTTGTAGGGAGGGAGCAGAATGAGTTTGACTGGCTGACATGCTACTACGGCGGGTGTCGGCGGCGTCAATGGGTGATGAATCCGTTTGACTGGCTGACATGCTATGCTGGATGTCGGCGGCGTCAATGGGTGAGGCTGCTGAATCTGACTGACGGGCACTCTCCGTTTCACCACTTGTCAGGTAATCACTCCCCTCCCTAAAAGGGAGGGGCAGGGGGGTGGGTCTTTGGGGGGTGGGTCTGGCTGGTCTAGGCAAAGCTATGCTATGCCACAACCACAAGGCAACGAACAGGCCTGCCAGCACGAGGAAGGTGATGCTCCATGCCATCGGGACGGATTGGCTGTGCTCCAGCCAACCTGCGAGCATGACCAAGAGACCTTGCCCGAAGATGTTGCCGATGCGGTAGAAGGTGCTGCGGATGCCTACGTAGAGGCTCTGGTCGTGGGTGGAGAGCCCGAGGATGTAGAGACCGTCGGCAGCGATGTCGTGGGTGGCGCTGGCAAAGGCCAGCAGCCAGAAGAAAGCCAACGAGCCCTTCAGCCAGTAGGAGGTAGGGAGCGTGAAGGCGATGCCCGCGAAGCCTGCGCCGATGAGCAGTTGCATCACGAGTATCCACCACCGCTCCGTCTTGATGGCTGCGATGAAGGGACTCCAGAGGGGCTTGATGACCCATGGCAGATAGAGCCAGGAGGTGTAGAGGGCGAGGTCGGTGTTGGAGAGGCCGAGACGCTTGTACATCGTTGTGGCGATGACCATCACGGCCACGTAGGGTAGCGCTTCGGCCAGATAGAGCGAAGGCACCCAGGCATAGGGCTTGTTCTTCATGCAGCGGGAGTTTTAGTGGGGTAGGCCGACGCGAATCGGAAACCTAAGTAAGCGGCCAGCCAGGCGGGGATGGCCAAAAGCATGTCGATGAGGAAGAAGAGGTGGAAGCCGATGCGCTCGACGAGCCAGCCTGAGGAGGCTACGGCGGGCAACATGACCAGCGAGATGAGCGGGATGTAGAGGTAGTTGATGGTGCTGCGATAGCGCTCGCCCGAGATGTAGCGGATGAAGACCATGCATGCGCTCAGGCCGAAACCGAAGAGCAGCTGAGCCGTGAACGTGGCGACGCAGAGGGGTGGCAGGCCCGTAGGCGGATAGAGGGTCATCAGGTAATAGACGACGGGCGAGAGGGGCATGGCCACGGCTTGCGGCCACATCAGGCGGTGACGCCAGTTGAGCCTGTAGCCGAGTCCTAAGCCGAGCGAGAAGGCCATCACGCCTACCGTGCCCTGCGCCCAGCCTATCCACTGCAGCGAGCAGCCCAAGCCACCAGCTGCCGACGGCGCTATCAAATAAAGTACGCGCGTGTAGAACATCAGCGACTGAGGCAGCAGGAAGAAGAAGAGGCAGAGGATGACGGTGAGCCAATGGGGCTTGTGGGCGATGCGGTCGATGACGTGGACTTCAGCCCTGACGGCATTGCCGAGCGAGTCGTTCTGGCGGCGGTCGCCAATGCGCGGCGAACGCAGGACGAAGAAGTTGTAAAGCACAATCAGCAGGTAGAACCCAGCCAGCAGGTAGATGGCGCTGCTCCACGAGAGGGCGATGGCATGGCGGCGGTTGTGGTAGAACACCTCGAGCGAGCCCACGACAACAATCATCACGCCGTAAGTGAAGATGGTGCTGGTCTGCGACGAGAACATCTTGGGGCTGTTGTAGAGGCGCTGCTGCCGCGGACGGAGCATGCGCTCGTAGTACATGCGGGCTGCCAGTTCGTGCCACGCGCAGAAGAGGCAGAGCACGAAGAGCGCCGCGAACACCAGGTAGCGGCTCTCTGCCGTGCCGTTGAAGCAGAAGGCCAGCACCACGAGCATCACGAAGATGGCGCCCTCGATGCCGCGCAGCACGTAGGCAAAGCGCCCCGTGTTGCGCACCTTCTGTCGCACGAAGGACTTCAGCACCCATGGCAGCGAGAGCAGCGCGCAGAGCAGCGTGCTGTAGGCCCAGCCAATCTTCAGCTGCAGAAACATCAACAGCGCCACGAACGTGATCATGGCGCTGGGAATGGCCTCGGCTGCAAAGAGCGTGGGCAGCCACAGCAGGCTCCCCTCACGCTGGCGCGACTCAACCCTTAGCTCCCTCTCGCGGACGGAGGGGGAGGCTGTTTCGGGCTGAGTGTTTCTTGCAGCAGGCATGTTGACAAGTGTGTGTTGAGGCGGGTGCTTTCGTTAGTAGGCACGGGCGATGATGACGCGGTACTTGGCGGGTTTGCCGCTGACCATGTCGGTGCCGGGTGTCTGTTCGAAGGCGAAGGGCACGCAACGGATGGTGGCCTGCGTCTCTTCCTTGATGCGCGCCTCGGTCTCGGCGGTGCCGTCCCAGTGGCAGAGGAAGAAGCCGCCGTCCTTGATGCGCTCCTTGAACTCGTCGTAGTTGTCGCACTCGTAGATGTGCTCGTCGCGGAACTTGCGGGCCTTCTCGAAGATGGCGGTCTGCATGTCGTCGAGCACATTCCTCACGTGCTGGGCGATGCCGTCTACGCTGAGTTCTTCCTTCTCGAGCGTGTCGCGGCGCATGAGCTCGATGGTGCCGTTCTCCATGTCGCGCGGGCCCATGACGAGGCGCACGGGAACGCCCTTCAGCTCGTAGTCGGCGAACTTGAAGCCCGGACGCTTCTGGTCGTTGTCGTCCAGCTTGACGCTGATGCCCATGCCCTTGAGCTCGTCGGCGATGGCACCGAGACGTTCGCGCAGGCGGTTGAGCTCGTCCTCAGTCTTGTAGATGGGCACGATGACCACCTGGATCGGCGCGAGTGCGGGCGGCAGCACGAGGCCGTTGTCGTCGGAGTGCGTCATGATGAGCGCGCCCATCAGACGGGTCGAGACGCCCCACGACGTAGCCCAGGCATACTCGGGCTGGTTGTCCTTGTTGAGGAACTGTACGTCGAACGCCCGTCCGAAGTTCTGGCCGAGGAAGTGGCTGGTGCCGCTCTGCAGCGCCTTGCCGTCCTGCATCATAGCCTCGATGGTGTAGGTGTCGAGCGCACCGGCGAAGCGCTCGGTCTCGCTCTTGACGCCCTGCATGACGGGCACGGCCATCACCTTCTCGGCGAAGTCGGCATAGACACCGAGCATCATGCGTGCGCGTTCCTCTGCTTCTTCGCGTGTGGCGTGGGCCGTGTGGCCCTCCTGCCAGAGGAATTCAGCCGTACGCAGGAACAGGCGCGTGCGCATCTCCCAGCGCATCACGTTGGCCCACTGGTTGATGAGCAGGGGCAGGTCGCGGTAGGAGTGAATCCAGTTCTTGTAGGTGTTCCAGATGATGGTCTCGGAGGTAGGACGGATGATGAGTTCCTCCTCCAGCTTCGCCTCGGGGTCAACGACGACACCGTCGTGCGTCTCGTTGGTCTTCAGGCGGTAGTGGGTGACGACGGCACACTCCTTGGCGAAACCTTCGACGTGCTCGGCCTCGCGCGAGAGGAAACTCTTCGGGATGAGCAGGGGGAAGTAGGCATTCTGCACGCCCGTCTCCTTGAACATGGCGTCCAGCTTGTGCTGCATCTTCTCCCAGATGGCATAGCCATAGGGCTTGATGACCATGCAGCCGCGCACATCGCTTTGCTCGGCCAGGTCAGCCTTCACTACGAGTTCATTGTACCATTGCGAGTAGTTCTCGCTTCGCTTCGTTAGATTCTTTAATTCTTTTGCCATAATGTATTTTGAGCTTTTTTGTCTTTTGCGGTGCAAAGTTAGTGAAATATCGTCAAAGAATCGAATAAATCTTGTGGTTTTGATTCGTTGTATCGAGAATTTATGTACTTTTGCACTCAGAAAGCTACTTTAAACAACACTTTTATTCACTAAAACACAGTACAACATGAAAGGATTAAAGTTCTATGCACTCGGCCTCTGCGCCGCATTGCTATTCAATTCTTGCAACATGACCAACACTGCCAAGGGCGGTATGATTGGTGGTACGAGCGGCGCAGCCCTCGGTTCAGCTCTCGGCGCTATCCTGGCCAAGAGCGGCAACAAGGGCAAGTGGGCTGGCATCGCCGGTGCTGCCGGTGCTGTCGCTGGTACGACAGCCGGTGTGCTCATCGGTCGTAAGATGGACAAGGCAAAAGCTGAGGCCGAGCGTATCGCTAATGCTCAGGTTGAGAGCGTCGTCGACGGCAATGGCTATCAGGCCGTTAAGGTGACCTTCGACAGCGGTATCCTCTTCCAGACGGGTAAGTCGGCTCTCAACGCCGTCGCTCAGAGCTCGCTCAACAACTTCGCCTCCAACGTGCTGATTCCCAACTCTGATATGAGCGTAGGTATCATCGGCTACACCGACAATGCGGGCTGGAAGAACAGCACCGCCGACCAGAGCAAGCAGAAGAACCAGAAACTCTCGCAGGATCGCGCACAGGCTGTCAGCAGCTATCTGCTGAAGCAGGGCGTCGGCGCAGGCCAGATCAAGGAAGTTGCCGGCCTTGGCGAGGACAACCCCGTTGCCGACAACAGCACGGCTGCCGGTAAGGCTCAGAACCGCCGCGTCGAGGTTTACCTCTATGCCAGCGATGAGATGATCAAGGCTGCTGAGGCTGGTACGCTCCAGTAATCGGGTCTCCGTTCTGCCCCTTTGCAGGGCCGACTCAAGAGAATTAACTCAAACAAGAAGAGGGTGCGCAAGTGTGCGTACCCTCTTCTTCTCTTTTGTTCGCCCTTACGGACGGAAGGTCAGTTCTCGCCTTGGTGGCCTCGGACCAGCCGGGCCGTTGAAGGCCCCTCTTAGCCGTTGCCGCCCTCTTAGCCGTTGCCGCCCTCGCCGCCTTCGCCGCTCCCGGAGCCTTCGCCGCTCTCGGAGCCTTCGCTGGTCTTGGTCCAGTCGGCCTGCGTCTCGCCGCGCTTCTGGGCGCGGAGGGCAGCCTGCTGCGCCTCGCGGGTGATGGTCACCTCGAAGGTAGCCTCGGCCAGCTTGTCCATGAGCTTCTTCGACTGCGTGAAGTTCACGTTCAGGCCCTTGATGTTGGAGGCCGTGAACATCTCCGACGCCGTCTTGGGGTTGCCGTCCTTGTCCTTGCCGGCAGAGGCGCCCTCGCTGGTGATGGTGGTCTTGAGCACGCCCAGGTCGCCCAGGTGCACGTTGTTGCCCTCCATCAGCGCCTCGGCCACGCACTTGGTCATGTCGACGAGGATGCCCTGGATGGAGCCGCTGGAGAATGGCGAGCCGTGGTCCACGATGTGGTCGGCCAGCTCGGGCAGGGTGATCGTCTTCTGGTGCTGGATGTTGGCGTAGGCCTTCTTCTCCTCCTCGGCGTTCATGGGGTTGGGGCGTTCGTTGACGCTGTACTTGATTGATTCTCGCATGGTGTAAACGATTTAATGGTTAATGAAAAGTGTGGGTTGTTGTCGTTCAGGTTCCGCTACTCCGGGCCTCCGTATTGCGCGCTGCATCAGCCCTTTGTTCTTCTCCTTTTTGACAGTGCAAAGTTACGAAATAATCCTGAATCTACCAAGCATTTACGCAATTTATTTTAAAGAAAATCAGGCGTTTCATTAGCCTGCTTTTAAGTGATGAGTGAAGGACTTTAGCACTATTCTCAACTTACGAAATAATGAATGGAAATATATTTTATTGCCGAAAAGTTTCGCCTTCTCAGTAAAGATCAGTAATTTTGTGGCCATGACAAGCTAATTGTGCCTCATGAAACGCAAGGAACAGATAGAAGCGAAGAGACTTCATGCCGGCGATAAGAAGCCATCCATGAAGCGACGCGACGACCACAACGACTATCATGGACGACGTATGTACATGATTACCCTGGAGGTGGAAGGCCGTCGGCCGCTGTTCGGGGAGGTGGTTGGCGGCCCTTTCTCAATGGCTGCAAGCCCAGAAGCTCCCCGTGTCGAGCTGTCACCGATTGGGGCTATGGTGCAGGCCGAGTGGCAGGGCATTCCCCGCTACTACCCTCAGATCGAGGTGCTATCGCTCCAGATGATGCCTGATCACCTCCACGGCATTCTCTTTGTCCATGAGTCTCTTCCCGTCCACCTCGGCCATGTGCTGGGCGGCTTCAAGAAAGGTTGCGAGCGCAAGTGGAGCGCGATGCTTGGAGCGGCTAACAACGGGGCTGCCAACGGGGTTGCCAACGGAGCTGCCAACGGAGCTGCGGCAAAGCCGCAGCCTACTCCAAACGCAATCATGGAGCAGGCCGCCGCAGGCGTCTCTTCATCAGTGATCACCTCGCCGTCCTCGCCCCTTCCTGCCTCGCCATCCTCCTCCGTTCTTGCCTCGCCATCCTCGCCCCTTCCTGCCTCGCCGTCCTCCTCCGTTCCTGCCTCGCCATCCTCGCCCCTTCCTGCCTCGCCATCCTCGCCCCTTCCTGCCTCTCCGTCCTCTTCTGTTCCTGCCTCGCCATCCTCGCCCCTTCCTGCCTCGCCGTCCTCCTCCGTTCCTGCTTCGCCGTCTTGCCTTCTTTCAGTGCAGGGTGCGGCTCTGCCGCAGCTTCTTTCTGCCTCCAAGCCCCGCCTCTTCGCCCTCGGCTACAACGACCTGCTCCTGAAGAGCTATGACGAACTGCAAAGGTGGAAGCACTACCTCGCCGACAACCCGCGCCGCTTGCTCTTGAAGCGCGCCCGTCCCGAGTTCCTCCGCCCACGGTTCAACATGGAGAGAGGCGGCTATACCTTTGCGGCCATTGGCAACCTCGAGCTGCTTGACAGCCCCTGCCGCCTTCAAGTCCGCGTGTCACGCCGCTGTACTTCGGCTCAAGTGCGGGAAGAGATAGCCCGTTATCTGGCGGCAGCCCGTGAGGGGGCAGTCCTCGTCTCGCCCTCCATCTCGCCCGGCGAGAAAGCCGTCATGCGCGCAGCCTTCGACGCCCGATTGCCCCTCATCGTCCTCGTGGAGAATGGCTTCACGCCCCTCACCAAGCCTCGCGGCGAGCAGTTCGATGCCTGCGCAGCCGGTCGCCTCCTCCTCCTCGCTCCCTGGGAGCACCACAATGACCGCCGCGCCATCACCGTCCAGCAATGTCAACAACTCAACCTGATGGCTACGGCGCTATGCAGGTGAGAGCAGCAGCATAAAAAGAGAAAATGCGAAAAGAACAAAATGTTAAGTGGTCTTTTAGGGCGTTCGAATAGTATGGAAGAACAGTGCCAACTACGCTCGCTCAAAAGCAATTATCTATTAATAATATCTAAAAGCAGAAAGAATGGATATTTACAAGAATGCGGAACTACGTGTTCTGCGGCATCTGGCTGATGATCCAGAAGAATTAATACCCGAAGGGATGGAAGACTGGGAGTTCTATGCCACTTGCGACAGGCTGGAAAAGCGAGGCTGCGTACGTGTGGCATGGATTGAAGGTCACGAGGCAGAGGATGCCATGATCCTCGACACCGGCAGGATGCGGCTCAAGGAACTTGAGATGGAATTAGCGGGTGAAGAGAGTGAGCTGGAACGATTGCGGAGAGAGAACGAGGAGTTGAAAGCCAAGCTCCAAGAGTTGCAGAATCCGCAGGACGATGAAACCGTCAAGGACTTGGCCGCCTGTTTCTTTGGCGACACAGACGTTGCGCGGCATTTCCTGCACCAGATAAGGTTGGTGCCTGATAAAGAGAAGCCGTCTATCGCAAAGCAGTATATGAATCAGAACAAGCTCAGTCCGCTTTCGGCTAGAAACGACCTATATTCCATTCTGGTGAAGCATGGACTTTATTCTAAGCGATTGAACAATTGGACTCAATTGTTGAACAAAGCATAACAAGACACTTATATACATCACAGAAGGAGTCAACAGCGATGTTGGCTCCTTTTTCTGTTTGAAAATTGAAATCAATATTGATGAACCACTATAAAAACATTGACAAAGTGCTTTTTATTGCAGCAGATTTCCAATTATGCTTTTGTAGGAATAGGTGGTTGGTAGTAATTTTGCGCTCGGAGAAGACCCTCTCCGGGCGCATTTTGTATTTGTGACGGGTCGGTAATCCTCCACACATATTCTATAGGTTATGTGTACAATGTCTAAGGATTCATCCTAAGCACGGGACCTGTCAAGCTCTGAAATCGTCTATGGGGCTTGAAGTGCGAGACACAATCTTCCATATAAACAAACAATCATGGAAGCATTATCCCCCCAAGTCCTGGCCGACGCAATCGTCGATCAGGCAGTAGCCCAGCCGACCTCGGAGGAGCAGGTGCGGGCCCAACAGTTGGCAGAGCTGACGTCTCTGCGCATCACGACCTCAACGGTAGTAGAGGCTGAGCAGTATGCGCTGTCGGTTGACGGCGTCGGATTCTTCGCCCTGGGCGACGTCCACGGCCTGAAAGGCAAGCAGAAAACGGGCAAGAGCGCTGTGTTGAAGGTCTGTGCCGCAGCCTTGCTCAGCGGTCAGCAGTTCCGCGTCAAGTCAGAACTGATGGAGCCAACGGTGTTGTTCATCGACACCGAGCAGAAAGCGTCTGACGTGAAGCTTATCATCGACGAACTCAAGGAGATGACGCAGTGCACGGACGAGTACATCGACCAGCACCTACATCTCTTCTCCCTTCGTCGCAAGAGCTATGATTCGCTGCTCAGCGACACCCGACTGCTCATCGAGGAAATCAAGCCGCAGGTGGTCTTCATCGACGGCTTGGTAGACTACGTGGCTTCGTTCAACGACGAGGTCATGTCGCGCGAGCTCATCCACGAGCTCCTGCAAATCTGCGAAGAGCACGGCTGTGCCATCGTCAACGTGCTGCACGAGAACAAGGCTGCCGACGACCAGAACATGCGTGGTCACCTCGGCACCGTGCTCTCGCAGAAGGCTGGGTCCGTGCTGCAGTGCCAGAAGACGAAGTCGGGCGTCATCAGCGTCAGCTGTCCCGATGCGCGCCATGGCAACATGCCGACGTGGAACATCCGCTTCAACAGCGAAGGGCATCTCATCGACGCCGACCAGCAGCGCCATGCCGAACTACAGGCAGAGCGTGAACGTAAGGCAGCCGCCAGGCAGGAGGCCAAGGAGTTGCAGCAGGAGCAACGCCTGAACGCGACCTTGCACTTCATTGCTGAGAAGGACGGAAGCCTCCCGCGTAATGAGTTGACCAAGAAGCTGGAAACAGAGCTGAACCTCTCGCGTTCGGCAGTCTCGAAGTTCATCACTCAAATGGTGAAGGACGGCAAACTGTGTGAGAACAACAAAATGATCACCGCAAGCCCCGACGTGACCCTGCCATTCTGACGGGCTGAGAACATGTTCCTGTGCGTTTGTTCTTCCTTCCCTATATATGAAGGAAGAACGAACGAACGGGAATTCACAAAGAACGAACAAAAAACATAAGAATCATGAAAACAGATTTTCGCTATCAATTGGACAGCCCCCGCGTGACGGGGCGCCGTCAGCAGAAGACCACCTGCCCGCAATGTGGTCGCCGCAAGTGCTTCGTGCGTTATGTAGATACGCACGATGACTATCGCTACCTCCACGACACCGTAGGCCGTTGCGACCATGAGCAGTCGTGTGGCTACCACTATCGTCCGTCGGAATACTTTCATGACCATCCCTGGATGAAGAAGGAATCTCCGAACTTTCATCCACGGCCATTGACGCCACCGCCTCCACCACCGCTGACTCCATTGCCGATGGAGTTAGTCGACGCGTGCCATTCGACGCAGAGCACCTTCTGGCTATGGTTTGCAGGCGATTGTGCCCGAACGCTTGACTTCGATTCCGAGACGGTGAGGCGAGTCTACGAGGACTATCACATCGGCAGCGCCGATCAAGGAGACATCATCTTCTGGCAAATCGACGAACAGCAGCGAGTACGCACGGGGCACGTCATGGCTTACGACAACCACGGCCATCGCTATGGCCACAACGGTTGGGTTCACGATGACTTGCAAAGCGGGCGGATGCGTGGCCAGCTGCCCGAGGGCTACGTCCTGCAACAATGTTTTTTCGGCCAGCACTTGCTGCCCAAGTACCCCGATGCACATGTCTGTCTGGTCGAAAGCGAGAAGACCGCTCTCATCATGGCTGCTCGCCAGACGCCACATCTGTGGCTGGCCACCTGTAGCAGTGGCGGACTGAACGCAGAGAAACTGGAATGCTTGCGCGGTCGCCGTTTCACGCTGTTTCCCGACAGCGGATGCCTCGAGAAGTGGCAGACCATCATGAGCAAGACCAAGGGGCTGCACTATTCGATTTCCGATCAGATGGAGCCCTTCCCTCCAAATACAGATTTGGCTGACCTCCTTTTGCAGAGGGGGTGACCATGCTTTGAATAGTCGGCTGAGTGAAGTTGAATAGTCGACTCGTCGCAGTTGAATACTCGACTTCACTCAGTTGAATAGTCAACTCGCCGCAGTTGAATAGTCAGCTGCGGCGGGTTGAAGGGTCGAGAAAAAAGGGTGGGGGATGGTGAGCTTACTCCTCGGCTTTGAGGGTGGGCAGGCCCCAGCCGTACTTGACGGCGAGGAGGCGGATGCCGATGGCTACGGTGCAGGAGAGGACGGCGCTGCCCTCGGGACGCCAGCCGAGGTAGTGGAGGCAGAGGATGTAGACGACGCCTCCGGCGAGGCAGCAGGTGGCATAGATCTCCTTGCGGAAGATGAGGGGCACCTCGTTGATGAGGATGTCGCGGAGGATGCCGCCGCCGGCGCCGGTGATGCAGCCGAGGCAGATGGCGGCCCAGGTGGGGAAGCCGAGGCCGAGGGCTTTCTCGATACCGATTACGTTGAAGAGCGAGAAGCCGATGCAGTCGAAGAGGAACCATGTGTTGTTCTGGCGCACCAGCCAGCGGCGGAAGGCGATGACCCAGATGAGGCCGAACAGACAGGTGAGGAGGTAGATGGGGTCTTCGAGCCAGAAGGGTGTCTTGCCGATGAGGAGGTCGCGGGTGGTACCGCCGCCTACGGCCGTGACGGTGCCTACGATGAAGGCTCCGAAGAGGTCGAACTGCTTGGCGGCTGAGAGGCGTGCTCCCGAGACGGCGCCGGCGAGGGTACCGATGAGTTCAAGGATGACGAACGACCAGGGTATGCTGAGCATGTCGCCCATCTGCTGAAAGAAGTGTCTGATGAAGTCCATACGGGGTGGGAGTGAGGCTTAGGTGGGTGGGGTGAGTTGGGTTGGCGCTCGTGATGGGCGTGGAGGTGAAGGTTGAGGGTTAGCGGTTGGCGTTGGATTGCACTCGGGCATAGCCTACGAGGGCATCGTAGCGTGCGCCTTGCGGGCGGTGGTAGACGAGGATCTGGTACTCGTTCTCGGTCTGATAGAAGTCGCCTTCGGTGCGGGCGGTGTGGCCTACGCCGTGGGCGTCGGGCTGGAGGAACTGGTAGTTGTAGTAGCCTTGCTTGAGGAGTATGCCGCACTCGTAGGCGTGGAGCTGCTCGTCGTAGTGCATGAGGCATTGCGGGTCGGGGAATCCGTTGTCCCAGAGGCCTGTCACGTAGACGTCGCCGCCGTCGAGGCGTGGTGTCTCGAGGAGGAAGTGGACGAAGAGGTACTCGCTCATCGTGGCGTTGTCCTCGTCGCCGGAGTGGCGAATGATGTAGGCGCCGTCGGCATCGGGGTCGTAGGTGTAGTTGTGCTGGGGCGTGACGGCGAAGAGGGTGGCGTGGTACTGCTCGTCGACCCACGCCATGCGGTCAACGTTCATGCCGTTGAGCCTGACGTCGAGGATCTCGAAGTTGTGGAACTCGGCGCCGGCGGGGAAGATGAGCTCGCGGCGATGCGTCCATTCGGCTCCGTTGCCCTTGGTGATGTTAGGGGGCAGGTCGGTGACGGCGTTGTCGCGCCGTCGGTTCTGCATGACGAGGGTGTGGAGCTCGCGCTGCGGGTCGATGACGCGTCGCTGTCCGTAGTTGAGGGCGTAGGTGACCTGCTGATGGCGCTGGTTGAAGTCGATGTCGGTGTTGTTGCTCACTTCGGCCTGTATGCTCATCTCGGGGGCGTAGAGCGAGAAGCAGGCCTCGAGGACGGGCTCGTCGCTGGCGTCGCGCTCGTCGGCATAGACGCTGACGCGGTAGTTGCCGGGCAGGAGCAGGCGCGTGTCCTCGTTGGGGAAGCGCAGGCGGTAGTGGGTGTAGAGTACGGTGGTGTTGAAACTGGTCTCGTAGTCCTCGATGGGCTGGTTGTTGAAGCCGCTGAGGTAGTCGCTCTCGAAGATGTCGTCGCAGACGGTCCAGTCGGCATTGCAGAACTCTACCTTATAAATATAGCGCGTGTACTCGTGGGTGAGGGCGTCGAAGCCTATCTCCACGCGCTTGCCCAGCTGTGCCACGGGGGGCAGGAGCGGGTCGCCGGCGACGATGACTTGCACGGTGCGGATGTGCTCGGAGAGGCTGCGTGTCAGCTGAGCGCAAGTGCCGGCGAGACAGCCGAGCAGGAGGCTGAAAAGGATCAAGTGACGTTTCATGGCGCAAAAATAGTGCATTTTTTTCGTTGTTTCGCATTTTTGTTGTACTTTTGTCGAAAAATAAGGAGAAGTTAACGATGCGACACCTGTTTACAACCGTTTTTGCATGCCTCGTCATGCTCCTGATGCCGCTCTGCGCAGCGGCCATCACCTATCAACCCGCCGACAGCGTGAAGGTGGTCGGCCTGCTCATGAAGGGCAAGCGGCAGCCTGCGGGCGAGAACCTGATGCTGTTCTATGCGCAGCAGTTGAAGGGGCTGCCCTACGTGGGCCGCACGCTCGAGGTGAACCCTCGCGAGGAGCTGGCCGTGAACCTGCGCGAGCTGGACTGCACGACGCTGGTGGAGAACGTGGTGGCGCTCGTGCTGACGACGCAGCAGGGGAGCACGCGCTTCGCTGACTTCTGCCGCAACCTGCAGCGCATCCGCTATCGCGACGGCCGCCTGGACGGCTATGCCTCGCGCAACCATTACTTCAGCGAGTGGATACAAAGTAATGAGCAACAGGGCCTTGTGAAGGAGGTCGTGGGCGCGAAGGGCGATGCTCGCGGGGCTTACTTCCCGTTTGTGGACCAGCAGACTCTGGCGTGCACCTACATGAGTGCGCACCCCGACCGCTACCCGATGCTCAAGGGCGATGCGGCGGCGCTGAAGCAGATACGTGCCAACGAACGACGCATCAACGGGCGGGTGGTTCGCTACGTGCCTCGGCGCCTGCTCTCACGCTCGCGCAAGGACCTCGCTGCCATCGAGGACGGCGACATCCTGGCCATCGTCACCAAGAAACCGGGGCTCGACGTCTCGCATCTGGGGCTGGCCGTGTGGGGGCGCGACGGACAGTTGCACCTGCTCAACGCCAGCCAGATCCACAAGAAGGTGGTGCTGGAGCCGATGACGCTCGCCGAGTACATGCAGAAGCATCCCACGCAGTTGGGCGTGCGGGTAATCAGAGTAGTGAAGTGAATGATGAAATTGCTAAAGACGATACAAAAGTGGTTGCAGAGGCTGGTGATCTTCTTCTTCGCCTCTACGATTCTGGCCGTTGTGGCCTATCGGTGGCTGCCGGTCTACGTGACGCCGCTGATGGTGATTCGCTGCGCCCAGCAAGTGGGGCGTGGCGAGACCTTGCGGCTGCACCATCACTGGGTGCCGCTGGACTCGATGTCGAAGTACATGCCAGTGGCTGTCATGGCCTCTGAGGATCAACGTTTTCTGGAGCATCATGGCTTCGACTTCGACGCCATCGACCAGGCCTTGAAAGAGCGACAGGCGGGCAAACGTCAGCGCGGCGGCAGCACCATCAGCCAGCAGACGGCCAAGAACGTGTTCCTCTGGCCGAAAGCTTCGTGGGTGCGCAAGGGATTGGAGGCTTACTTCACGGCCCTCATCGAGATTGTCTGGAGCAAGCACCGCATCATGGAGGTTTACCTGAACTCCATCGAGATGGGCGACGGCATCTATGGGGCAGAGGCGGTGGCGCAGCTGCAC
The DNA here is from genome assembly GCA_017429525.1 of Bacteroidaceae bacterium. Lineage (GTDB taxonomy): Bacteria > Bacteroidota > Bacteroidia > Bacteroidales > Bacteroidaceae > Physcousia. The sequence continues at coordinate 83,516 of JAFROT010000035.1, forward strand.
TTCGGGCATCCTGCCAGCGAACTGACGCGCTCCAACTGCGCGCTCATTGCGGCCACGCTGCCCAACCCGTTGCGCTTCAGCAGCAAAGAACCGTCTGCTTACATGCTGAAACGCCAGACGTGGATCATGCGCCAGATGAAGCACATCGACCTGTTCCCGAAGGAGTGAGCCATTTTTAGGCGGGGAGTAAAATGATTTAACTCAAGTTTCAGGAGTTAAGTATGGTCGGCCTACGGCCTCAAAATAATAAGAAAATTAAGGTAATAATATAGCCGTTGAACCGTTGAACGGGGAAGAAAGCCCCAGAGGGGCGAAGGAATTTAGGCAGGGGTGGAGCGAACGTAGTGAGCGGGAACCCCTGCTTTAAGGGATATGGTATATAGAGTGCCGTAGGTACGGCGGAAGTATTTTGATTGTTCCGTCGTACCTACGGCACTCGTTTGTCCTCATGTCGTGGAGCAGGGGTTTCGCTTCGCTTCACCCCTGCCTAAATTCCGACACCCCTACGGGGTTTTGGAGTCAACAGAGGGCTTCAACTCAGCTTCCATTGGCCTTTTATTCTGCCAGCCCGGCGTTCTTCCAGTCGGCCATGGTGCGCTGGGCATCGGTGAGGGCCGTGTCCATGTCGACGTCGTACTCCTCGGTCAGGAGCTGAGCCAGTCGGTGGGCGTCGAAGTCCTGGCCTACGACCTTCTGCCAGAGATAGGCAGCGCTCTCGTTGAGGCTGATGATCTTGGAGAAATTGATGTTCTTCTGTCCGAGCGCCACGACGACCATCTCGCCACAGACGTCCATTAGTTCAAATCCTTCGTTGATTCTCATCGTTGCTGTTTATGGTGTGTTCTACAAATTAGTATTTTAGTACTTGGTAGGTCTCTCCTTTGCCTCAGATGATCTGAAACTCATTATCAGACCTTGTTTGATTGTTAATTCCTAAATGGTGAGCCGGTAGATGTAGAGCAGATAGCGGCGCACGGGCAGCAGGCGTCTCCACTGGCGTATGCGCCAGCGCAGCCATCGGTTGCTGGCCGGCGTCACGTGGTTGTTGGGGCGTATGTACTCCGTCACGATGCCGCAGACGTCGTTGATGTGGCAGTGCTCGGTGCCCTGTATGTTGCCGTCGCCCATCAGCGTGAGCCACCCGTCGCCGGTCATGTCGATGATGCGGTGGAGCACGAAATGGCCCGGCACAATCTCGGCCAGCACGGCATCGCCTACGTGTAGCTCGTCGAAGGCATCGAGGGTCACTTGGTCGCGTATGTGCTCGAGGAAGGGGCGCATGCTGTAGCCTTTGACGGCCAGTGTGACGGTGTGGCCTTCGTTGATGAAGCGCCTGACCAGGGGCAGCAGGCGGTCGTTGGGGAGGTCCTTGTGCTGCTGTCGCCCGGCTTCGGCATCGGCATACCGATGCTCCTTGGCCATACGCACGGGGGCTGCCAGGATGCGACCTACGCGGGTCGTGGCTGATTTCAGAGGGTTGGTCATTTTACGGAAATGGTTTGGTAACTGAGTAGGGCAGCCTCGGCATCGGGCAGGCACCCCAGCCAGTAGACGGGTGTCGACTTGATCATGCGCGAGATGGTCTGGCAGATGCCCATATAGACGCGGCGGTCCCATTTCATCGAGCTGACGGCAGGGAGTAGGGTAGTGAAGGCTTCCAAGGCGCTCATCTGACGTATCTCGTTGGCAGGTCGCTGCTCCAGGCGTGTGATGGCTCCTATGGGAGCCCAGATGTTGCGATAGCAGGGCGTCTTGCCGCTCCAGGGCGAGCCGTAGATGCGTGCCTGCCCGTCGACGATGCGGATGACGGGGTTGTCATCGTTCATCAGGTCGCAGCCAGGTATGTTCTTGTACCACAGGTGAGTGTGCGTGCTCTTGCCCGTGCCGCTGGGCGCCGTGAAGAGGTAGCCGTAGCCATCCTTGCGAATCACGGAGGCGTGGATGAGAAGGGTGTCCATCGTGGCAGCAGCGAAGGCGTAGGCCATCATCAGCGCGTTGTTGAGGCCGAACTGCTGCTGGCGCAGCGTGCCCTCGGCGAGGGTGGCCCGGCAATGGCTGAAATCGCTGTCGGCTATCATGCTGCAGGCGAGGCGGTGCTCCGTCCCGGGCAGGCTGATCTCGAAGCCATGATGGCCGTCGGCGTTGAGGTAGACACCGTGGTTGGCGCCGCCGCAGTCGAACTGCCCAATCTCGTTCCACGACGAGAAGTCAGCGGGCGTGCCTGCCGAGACTTCCATCGTCAGCAGCGGGCTGTCGGCCTCGGAGCATACAAAAGGCGCAAACGAAGGCAACAGCTGGGCGCTGTCCAATTCGTCTGCGCAAACGACTTGCAGCGAGTGCAAGGCAATGCAGTAAGAGCTGCTGGTCATGACTTCTCCTTCCCCTTCTTTTTCTCCTTCTCCTTCTCCTTTGTGGCTTTGGCCGGAGCGGCGTCGTTCGTGGCGGGAGTCTCCTGGATGGTGATCTCCTTCCACTCTTCGGCTCTGAACTTGAAGCGTTCGGCGGGCAGAGGCATCAGCTTGAGGCCGTCGGCCTTCTCGTAGCGTCGCTGGACTTTGCTCCAGCGCTTCAGCAGCTTGCGGGGATTCTTGTCGAAGAAGACGGTGCAGATGGTGTTCTTGCGCCCCTCCTCGCTCTCGAGGTAATACTGCAGTTGGAGGGAGTAGAGCGAGCGGTCGACGAGGAACTTGTGTGCGGGCTCGAGCCATGCGCTGTCAATCTGCTGAATGTCGGTCTGATAGGCAACAGAATCGACAAAGGAAGCGGCAAAGCCGAACATGTAGATGCGCGTCATCTCGGGCTTCTTGGCTGCTGAGGCCGACAGGACGATGCACAGCAGGGCGACGAGCAAGCCGCATGACTTGTAGATTACTCTTATTCTTGACATTCCTGTATATTCCGGTTTGTGGGTGGGTCGGTAGCTGCCTTGGGCATCCTATCCGAGATAGGACTTCAGCAGTTTGCTCTTCGAGTTGTTGCGCAGGCGGCGGATGGCCTTCTCCTTGATCTGACGGACGCGCTCACGCGTGAGGTTGAACTTATCGCCAATCTCCTCGAGCGTCATCTCCTGGTGGTTGATGCCGAAGAACATCTCCACGATCTGCTTCTCGCGCTCGCTCAGGGTGGAGAGGGCACGGTCAATCTCGCGGCTGAGGCTCTCGTTGACGAGGCTCTTGTCGGCCATAGGGCTGTCGTCGTTGGGCAGCACGTCGAGCAGTGTGTTGTCCTCGCCCTCCACGAACGGTGCGTCCACCGAGATGTGGCGTCCGCTCACCTTCAGCGTGTCGGAGATCTTGTCGACGGGGATGTCCAGTTCCTCGGCCAGCTCGTCGGGGCTGGGGCGACGCTCATTCTCCTGCTCGAACTTGGAGAGGGCCTTGGAGATCTTGTTGAGCGAGCCCACCTGATTCAGGGGCAGTCGCACGATACGGCTCTGCTCGGCCAAGGCTTGCAGGATGCTCTGGCGAATCCACCATACGGCATAGGAAATAAACTTGAAACCGCGTGTCTCGTCGAATTTCTCGGCAGCCTTGATGAGGCCGAGGTTACCTTCGTTGATCAAGTCGGGAAGCGAGAGACCTTGGTTCTGATACTGCTTGGCCACACTGACGACGAAGCGCAGGTTGGCGCGTGTCAGCTTCTCGAGCGCTGCGCGGTCACCCTTACGGATACGCTGCGCGAGTTCTACCTCTTCCTCGACAGTAATCAGGTCTTCACGTCCAATCTCCTGAAGGTACTTGTCCAACGACGCACTTTCGCGGTTGGTGATACTTTTGGTAATCTTAAGTTGTCTCATTTCTCTTTGGAAAACATTTTAAGCGCGCAAAATTATATTAAATATAGTACGCGCGCAAGAAAAATACAACCTTTTTGTGCATAAAATGACGAAAGAGGCAAAGATTTTCGTTTCTTTGCGCTCTTTCGCCTATTTCGCTTGTTTTGGCCTACTTTTTGCAAGCGGGCTTAAGTTTGTGTTATTTCTTCTTGTCGTCCGAGAGGTCGATGGCGGTGGCTACGCGGCGTCCGCTCTGCGTGATGGCGCGAATCCAGAGGGTGCGGTCGCTCGTCTGGTTGGCTGCCTTGACGGCCTCCTCGAAGTCCTCGACGGAGCGCATCTCCTTGTCGTTCACCTGCAGCAGGATCATGCCCTTGGTGATGCCGGCGTCCATGAGCTTGCCTTTCTTGATGGCTGTCACTTCAAGACCGTAGCGGAGGGCCAGCTGCTGCTTCGTCTCGTCGGTCAGCGGCTTGAGCTGTGCGCCGAAGAGGTCGATGTCCACTTCCTCGAGCACCTCGGTGCCGCCCTGTGCGTTGCGCAGCGTAGCGGTCTCGGTGTGGCTCTTCTTGTTGCGGATGTAGGTCACCTTGACCTTCTCGCCCGGACGACGCTGGCTGAGGGCTTCCTGCAGCTCGGCCATCTTGCTGACCTCCTTGCCGTCAATCGAGGTGACGACGTCGCCCTTCTGCAGACCGAGCTCCTCGGCAGTCGTCTTCTCTTCGACGCTCTGGATGTAGATACCCTTGTTTGTGCCGAGGTCAACGTCGTTGCCCTTCTCCTTCTCGGAGTCGATGTAGTTGGTCACGTCCATGCCGGTCACGCCGAGCAGCGCGCGCTGTACGACACCGAACTCCTTCAGGTCGGCCACGACCTTGTTCATGATGGATGTCGGGATGGCGAATCCGTAGCCGGCATAGCTGCCCGTCTGGCTGTAGAGCATGGCGTTGATGCCTACGAGTTCACCGCGCTCGTTGACCAGTGCGCCGCCCGAGTTGCCTGCGTTGATGGCCGCATCCGTCTGGATGAAGCTCTCCACGCCGTTGGCACCCAGCGAACGGGCCTTAGCCGATACGATGCCGGCGGTGACGGTAGAGGTGAGGTTGAACGGGTTGCCCACGGCCAGCACCCACTCGCCAATCTTCAGCGCATCCGAGTTGCCGATGGTGATGGCTGGCAGGTTCTTGCCTTCCACCTTCACGAGCGCCAGGTCGGTGGTCTCGTCGAGGCCGATGATACGACCTTTATATTCAGTATTGTCATTCAGTTTCACAAGGATCTCGTCGGCACCAGCCACGACGTGATTGTTCGTGACGATGTAGCCGTCGGCCGAGATGATGACGCCCGAGCCTGCACCCTGGCGCTTGGGCTGGGTCTCAACCTCCTGCTGGCGTCCTTGTCCCTGCCCGCGGCCTCCGAAGCCGAAGAAGTCGCCGAAGAAGTCCTCGAACGGGTCGCGCACCGTCACGCGCTGGCGAACGGCGTTCTTGGTCACCTTGATATAAACAACCGAGTTGACCGACCGCTCAGCTGCTGTCGTCAGGTCCACGAGGCCTGCGGGTGCTGCCTGCTGCGGAGTAGCGAAAGCTGTCGGTGCGGCTTGGGCGGTCTGTGCTACGGAAATCTTGTCGCTCATGATTGCGCCTGTCATCAGGCTGCTGCTCAGTACCAGAGCTGTGGCGCCGAGCCAAGTCTTTTGCTTCTGTGTCATATTCATTTAGATTTAATAATTACCATTTACGATAGAAGTCAATTGAGGCGTCCCTCGTGAAATCCGACACAAAAGTAGTGCAAAAGTTTATCTCGCTGACGTTTTGTCGCTATTTTTTCCTATCTTTTAACATGCTTAGCGCTTTGCTTAACCTCGGTTAAACTCGCCGACTGACATTTTTGCATTTCTTTTCGTATGCGTCCATTTTTGTCGCCAGCGACTGCCATTTTTGCAAAAAACTCTAAACACAATGCAAAAACATTAAACATTACCCCCTAAAGCTGAAAGTTTATTCCTACCTTTGCAGCCGCAAAAACATGAGAAAAGCAGTGGGACGGCTTGCCGCTGGTCTGCGCCCTTCGGGTGGCAGGCAAGAGGAAAGTCCGGGCCGCATAGGGCACTCCGCTACCTAACGGGTAGAAGTCCGCGAGGGCTAGCACGTGCAGAAGAGAACGACCGCCACCGCAAGGTGGTAAGGGTGAGAAGGCGAGGTAAGAGCTCACCAGGCGCATGGCGACATGCGTGCTGTGCACACCGGAGGAGGAAAGTTCATGTAAACCAGCGATGCGTCGACTACGTCCTCCCCGGAGGGCGCAAGGGCGAGAGAGGGCTGCCCGTCCGAGCTGGAGGGTAGAACGATAGAGGCGTCGCGAGAGCGCCGTCGTAGATAAATGGCAAGCACCCGCTTCGGCGGGCACAGAACCCGGCTTACAGGCCCACTGCTTTTCTTTTTTTTCACTACGTTCAACGGGCAGAGCATGCACCTGCGCTGCTACGATAGATTTTGACATGAGCCTGCTATCCTTCTTTCGCGAAGGTCTCCTGTGGACCATCGATGTCAGCCAGCTGCCGCGTCTGCGCAGGTGGGCGCTGCATGCGTTGCGCCGCTTGGTGATGGCGGTGGAGCTCTTCGTCGACCGCAACCTCTCGGCCCACGCCTCGGCCCTCACTTACTCCAGCATCCTCGGTGCCGTGCCCATCCTGGCTATCGTCTTTGCCATTGCGCGGGGATTCGGCTTCGGGCAGTTGATCGAGCAGAAACTGACGTCGAGCGTGCGCTTCACCCCCGAGATGATAACCACCATCATGGACTTTGTCAACTCCTACCTCGAGCGCACTCGTGGCGGCATCTTCATCGGGATTGGCATCCTCCTCTTGTTCTACACCCTTATCTCCCTGACCTCCAACATCGAGAATGCCTTCAACACCATCTGGTGCGTGAAGACTTCGCGCAACACCTATCGCCGCATCGTCGACTACGTCAGCGTCTTCTTCCTGCTGCCCATCGTCATCGTCGTCACGTCGGGTCTGCAGCTCTTCCTGGTCGGTATAGGCCGGTTCCTGCCTTCGTTCACCTTTGTCAGCGATGGCATAGAGGCTTTGGTGCAGCTCTCGCCCTATGCACTGACCATTCTGGCTTTCATGGCGCTCTACAAGCTGATGCCCAACACCGATGTCCATTGGCGCTCCACCGTTGTACCCGCCGTCCTCGCAGGCGTTGCCTTCCAGGGCTTGCAGTGGTTCTACATCCATTCTCAGGTGTGGATCTCCAGCTACAGCGCTATCTATGGTTCCTTCGCCGCCATCCCGCTGTTCATGCTGTGGATGCAGCTCTCGTGGACCATCTGTCTGTTCGGCGCGCAACTCTCCTACGCCCATCAGATGGAAGCCGATTTCGCCTTCGAGAAGGTGGCGCCTCGCCTCAGCCGCAAAGCCCACGACCGAGTGGCGCTGCAGTTGATGCAGGCGCTCTGCGATGCCTTTGAGCGCGGCGATGCCCTCACCGCCCCCGAACTGGCGGCAGTCACGGCTATCCCGCTCTCGCTGACGAATACGATCCTCTATGAATTTACGGCCGACGAACGCCATCCGCTCGTCAGCGAGGTCATGCGTGGGCGTCGCGACAAACCGCGTTTCCAGCCCGCTCGACCTGTTGAGACATTGACGCCCGAGGCTGTCGTCGATTACCTCAACAACCTGGGCGACGACTATCAGCCCCTCAGAACACCTCCCACCAGCGACGCTTCCGCTTCTGCTGCTGCCCCAGCGGGTCCATTTCCTCGCTGAGGATCTGCTCGTAGGTCTTGCCCTCGTGAATGATGCGGTAGATCGTGCCCCAGTCGGGCAGACCGCCTACGTTGCGGTCGTCAATCCACATGTCCACTTTCAGCTTGCGCGTGAAGCTCTCGTTGCGCGTGACGTCCTCCTCGGGGAAGTCGCGGTTGATGGCGTAGAACTCCAGTCCACGCTCGCGGCACCATTCGATGGCAGCATCCAGAAGTTCGCCTTCACGTACTGTCCACAGGATGAGTTGGTGACGCTCTTCGGCCAGCATCTTCAGCGTCTGAACGGCAAAGGGAATCTCCTCGCCAATGGCGGGATAACGGTGACGGACGATTGTGCCGTCGAAGTCTACTGCTATGGTCATTGTCTGTACTTCAGTTTTGAATTTCGGCTGCAAAGGTACTACAAAGCGGGCGCATCGGAGCTAGTCGAAGCCGTTAAAAATCATTAAAACGAAAGTTAACGTGTCTGCTATCGCGCGCGCATTTATAAATAAGGACTATCTTTGCGCACTTTTTCAGGCTATTATTCACATCAATCACTAACAAAACAATCCAACAATGAAGCAACGTTTACTTACGTTCTTGTCCATGGTTGCCCTTTCAGTGGTGTCCATGGCGCAGATGACGTGGACCGCTCCTGCTCCCAAGGGCTCTGACCTCTCCAGCAGCGATCGCGACACCGTCTATCTCTACAACGTCGGTGCTGCTCAGTTCCTTCACGCAGGCACTGCTTGGGGGACGCATGCCGTCGTGAAATCTCTGGGTTTGCCCGTCCGTCTGACCTCCACGACGACCGAGGCAGGCGCCACCTACTGGCAGATCTACTTCTTCGAGGGTTCGAAGAGCAAGCAGATGTTGTTCAACGACAATGGCTCTGACTGCTTTGTCGACCTGAACAATCAGGACGTCACCAAGTCCTATTGGGCCTTCTCCAAGGTGGGCGACTACTATCGCATCCAGAGCTTCTCGACAGCCGTCAGCGACCCAGAAGCGTTCGACGCCTCGCTGTTCTTCGGTCAGTCGCCTCTGCGTACCGACTTAGACCAGAACGGCAACACCCTCGACAGCCACATCGGTTGCTTTGCCGACATGAAAGCCGACGAGGAAGAGGCCCACATCGACTGGATCATCGTCACCAAGCGTGCCTACGACGAGTGGAATGCTGTCAACGGTCTGAAGTACAACCTCCTCGACCTCATCAACACGGCTGAGGACTTCGGCGTGACGCCTACCGACGCCATCGCTGTCCTCAACAACGCCAACGCCACAGCTGCCGACGTGCAGGCTGCCATCGACGGCATCAAGGAGGTCATCATCAATGGTCTCGACGACCAGGCCAGCGAGTTGAACCCCGTCGACGTCACGAGCCTCTTCATCACCAACCCCGACTTCAACAACAAGAGCACGGATGGTTGGGTGCTCACAGGCTCCTATGCCAAGACGCAGAACAACCGCAACCACAACATCCAGTACGACGATGGCACTGAGACCGATGAAGTAGGTCTCGACACCGGCGGTTGGCTGGAGTTCTGGAAGAGTGGCGGCATCGATGCCGACCAGGATGCTCATCAGGTCATTAAGGACCTGCCTGCTGGTGTCTACAGTCTCGGACTTGTCGGTGTCGGCACCGGTGGTCAGCTCTATGCTATCACCAACGGCATCGAGCAGACGGCTCCGCTCACCCAGTACCTGCAGCACGTCGACTTCCAGTTCCTGCATGTCGGCGGCGACCTCACCTTCGGCTTCAAGTTCTCGCCCACGGGCAGTGTCGCTTGGGTCGCTGTGGACAAGTTCCGCCTCTTCTACCTCGGTAAGTCTACAGAGGACGAGACGCTCACCATGCTCCGTAAGGCCTTCGACCAATACGAGCCCTACACCACCGACTACAAGGTCAGCGAAGCCCTTCTGGCTGAAGCCATGACGGTTCTCGACAACGCGCAGAAGCTGATCAACGATCGTAGCGACGACAAGGAGGCCAACACCGCTGCCATCAATGCCATCAACAATATGACGGCACGCATCTCAGCCGAAGCTGCAGCCTACACCAAGCTCGACAACTTCATCAACAACACCATCGCCAACGACCTCACGCGCTATGCCGACTCTGAGTCGCCCGCCATTCAGGGACTCTACACGCAGATTACCGATTTCGAGGAGGAGTTTGCTGCCGCCTTCAACGATGCCAGCTGGAACACCGACGAGATTAACGCGAAGATTGAAGCCTACAATCAGGCAGTCTCCGCAGCCCTCGAGGCTCGTCGTCAGGAGGTGAAGGTTCAGCTCGACGAGTCTGCCGCCACGGGCGAAGCACTTGCAGAGCCCCTCGATATCACCGAGCTCTACAGCGACATGGCTTTCGACTACACGACCTCGCAGGTGGCTCACACCGACGGCCTGGGCGACTGGGTCAATGAGACCAAGACGGGCAACTTCAAGACTGCCTACAGCACGGCTGAGGTGTGGAACGTTCACCCCTTCAACATCTACCGCGAGCTGCCCGACCTGCCCAAGGGAAAGTACACCATCCAGGTGAAGGCTTTCTATCGCACGGCCAACAACCTCGACAACTACCAGAGCTACGACGCTGCTGCCCAGCCTCTTGCCTTCCTCTATGCCAACAATAGCCAGAAGGGTCTGACCAACGTGGCCGAGCTGGCACGCGACGAGAAGTGGTTCGACAACGACGCTGCCCTCACCTCCGACGGCACCACCGATGCCGACGGCAACCTCGTCTACAACTCCGCACCTTTCGTGCCCAATAGCCAGCAGGGTGCTCACATCGTCTTCACCAGCGACGAGGCTCTCGCACAGAAGGCCGTCACTGAGGTGGCTGCCTCTGTCATCAACGAAGGTGATGTCCTCACCATCGGCATCAAAGGCACTGAGGATCTGCAGGACAACTGCTGGGTCGTCTGGGCCGATGTCAAGGTGTTCTACAATGGCATCACCACCATCGACGACGAACTGCAGGCACTCATCGACAACGCCGGCACGCTCAAAGCCTTCGGCGTACAGGCCACTGAGACGCTCATCAGCGAGGCCATCGCAGCTGGCGAGGCTGCTATCGGCCAGGATGCCGCAACGCAGGTTGAGGCTGCCCAAAAGCTGAATGCTGCCGTCGAGGCTTCGAAGCGTTCCGAGCAGCTCGTCGACGAGATTGCAGCGCTCTATCCCGTCTACGACGAGAAGCGTCAGACGCTCGAGGGCGACTACACCGACACGACTTTCCCCGACCTGATGAACACCATCGGCAGCGCCTACAGTTCTGAGATTTTCGAGAGCAACGAGCAGATTGAGCAGTGGATCAATGGGCTCAAGGACAGCTGGAACAACTACATTCTCTCCAAGGCTGGCATCGAGGGCGCTTCCGTTGCGGAACCCTTCGAGATCAGCGAACTCATCGTCAACAACACCTTCGACGATGCTACTGGCGACAGCACCACGACGCCTGCCGGATGGACGGCAGAGTTTGAGAACAACGGTGGTAAGGGTCGCGAGGGCATCATGGAGTTCTGGGGCTGCAGCACCTTCGACATCTATCAGGAACTGCCCAAGCTGAAGGATGGCTACTGGCGCCTCGAGGTCGATGCCTTCTGCCGTGCAGGCAACACCGACGACGAGATTGCCGCTATCTCCACGCCCGACAGCATTCCCTTCAATCAGGAATACCTCTACGTCAGCGCCAAGAGCTTCAGCAAGGAGAAGAAGGTGGTGCAGTGGAGCGACCTCAACGCAGGTGCCGTCGTGAACAACGAGGAGAACGCCGAGCTCATCTCCACGCTCGCCAAGAACGACTACAGCTTCACTTTGGGCGACGTGACCACCAACTTCGTGGCTCCCAACAACCAGTCGCAGATGGCAACCTTCATCGCTGCTGGTCGCTACCACAACACGATAGACTTCGCCTATCAGGAGAGCGATGGTCCCGTGCGTATAGGTCTGAAGCTCGTCGAGACGATGACCAACATCTGGTGCCCCTTCGACAACTTCCGCCTCTACTACCTCGGCACTACAGCTCCCGATGCTGTCGAGAGCATCGCAGCTGGCACCCAGGCTGCTCCTGCTGCCATCTACACCCTCGACGGTCGCCAGGCTTCGACCCTGCAGCGTGGCATCAACATCGTACGTCGTGCTGACGGCAAGGTGCAGAAGGTGCTTGTGAAGTAATCACGCTCATCCCGGCAACCATCCCGGTTGCTACGTCATCATACAGGAAAGGGAGCCGCATTTCGCGACTCCCTTTCTGCTGTTTACTCCCTAATGGTTGGAGATGATGAGGTAATGATTCGTTACCCCGTCGTTGTGTCTTTACTCGCCTCTTGTCTTGGCCTTCAGAAGCGGATGATGGTGCCGCCGTCGCTCTGCGCGTAGCGGCGTAGCAGGTCTTGGATGAACTGTGCGCAGGCGAGCACGTTGTCGCAGTTGCCGTCGTAGCCATTGACGATGGCCAGCAAGTGGCGCGTCTCGAGCGAGAGTTTGGTGCGTTCGTGGTCGCTGGTGGGTGTGCCAATGCCGCCGATGGCATCGCGGTAGACGGGCAGTCCTGCGATGTTGAGCGGCCCTCGGCCGATGCCTTCATAAGGTTCGCCTTCGCGTCCGATGCCCAGGGTGAGGGGAACGTCAACCGCAGCGTGAACGCTAACGGGAGCTTCAGCGTGAACTTCCTCTGGGGCCGCTATCTTGTCGGCATCGAAGCCTCCGATGGAGTAGCCGTAGGCGATAGAAGCGAGGTTGATGAGGTCCACGAGCGTGCTGACGCGGTAGAGGTCGTGGCCCTTGAGCGTGCGGCGTACGAGCGCCTCGCCCGAAGGGCGGTAGCGGCTGGGGTCCTTGCCACAGCGGCGGTAGGCGGTGCGTGTGGCCTCGATGGAGGGCATCAGCTTGATGCTGTCGGGGGTGTAGCGACTGCGGTAGTCGGCCAGGAAGCGGTCAATCTCTTGCCACAGGGCGGCATCGAACTCGCTGTTGACGACGGACGCAAAGACAGCGGCACCCACGAACTCGGGGCACCGCTCTCTGATCTCTTCTGAAATGCTAATGGAAAACATCTTTCGTTTGTTCATTTACCACTTACCATTTGGCATTTACGGATTTACCATTTGGCATTTGGCATTTACGGATTTACCATTTACGGATTGACCATTTGCTTTCTCATGTAATGTCCATGGGCGTTTAGGATTCATTCGCGAGCGAATGGTAAATCCATAATGGCCAATGTGAGGTGATTACTTCTTCTCCTTCATGTTGACGCCACGGATGCCGTGGTAGGAGGGGGTAGAGGCAGCGGTCGCCGTGCTGTCGGCATCGCCTGCGGCGCGAGTGCGCTTGACGTAGTAGTCGTAGCCATAGTAGTCGCCGTAGCCACCGTAGCCATAGCTATCCCAGTAGCGGTCGTAGTTGCGCAGGCGGAAGGCGGTGAGGTTCTCCAGCGTGTAGTAGTCGGCGATGTAGCCCGAGAAGTAGTCGTAGCTCAGGCGGTAGTCTACGATGGCGCAGTCGAGGTTGGGATCGTCGTAGGTCAGGTAGACGGCGCGGTTCTGCACCCGCCAGGTGAAGTAGGTGGTGACGGCGTGGTAGCGGTAGTAGTCGATCTCGACGCCCGTGCCGCGGTCGTAGCCGTAGTTGGAGTAGAATTCGATCTCCGAGCCGATGGCGCGTTCGCCGTCATAGTACATATCCATGTCGCCGAACCAGTGGCCGCTGATGGTAGCGCCGATTTCGTCGTCCTCGTCCATGCAGCTGGTGAAGGCGAAGGTGGCTGCCAGCAGGATGATGAGCATCCAGAGTCTGTTGAGTAAAGTCTTCATAGTCGTAGCGATTTTAGTGTTTCGATGGTGCAAAGGTATAGCGAAAAGGGATGCCCTGCAAGCGGACATCCCTAAACGTTGCTGGGAATATCCCTATCGTCGTAGGTTTTTCACTACGCGGCCGTCGGCGGTACGGGTGATGGTGATGCCGCGGTGGTCTTTGCCTACGGGCCGTCCCATCAGGTCGTAGTGGCGCTCGGTGGTGGCGGCATTGGCCTTGGCGTCGCTGATGTGGTCGGGGGTGAGGTAGTAGTAGGAGATGGCTGAGCGATGCTCCTCGCCTCCGCCGCGGTAGATGGACTGCACGCCAATGCGCTCAAGGCCTTCCTGAAAGAGGTAGACGCCATAGGCTTTCTCGTAGATGTAGGAGCGGCTGTAGGCCTCGCGATTGTCGTCGGTGAAGAGGTAGGGCACTTCGTCGATGTCCTCGGGGAGCTGTTTGTACTCATCGGTACGGAAGACGAAGGGCTCGGTCTCGTCGTCGAAGAAGAGTTGGTAGCTGACCTTGGCGGGATCGATGAAGCGTCCCTCGGTGTCGAGCAGGGGCACGTTGAGCATGAGGATGCCGAAGGGGCCCATCGACTGGAAGTGGACGACAGAGGGGTCGGCAGGCGTTGCTGCCACTTCGGTGAAGGGACGGAACCGGGGTGCGTGGTAGGTCTCTCCGAGTCCTATGCCCGTGTCGGAGTTGCTGGCGAAGATGGTCTGTTCGGTAGCAAAGGTGCGGCTGGCGGCGTCGTAGTCGTAGGCGACGCTGCCGTTGGTCCAGGTGTAGTTCCAGGTCCAGTTGCCGGTCTCGTCGGGGGCCCATTCGGCGTCGGCACCGCAGAAGTAGAGGAGGTAGGACGAGTAGAAGCCCGCGTATTGGAGGGGGAAGATGAGCTTGCGCCCGTTGATGGTGCCGTGCATCCAGGCGTCGGGCAGGCGGTTCTCAGAGACGCCCTTGATGTAGACCTCGCGGCCGCTGATGGCCACGTCGACGAGGTGTCCGGAGCTCTCGTGCTCCATGGAGTAGACCTCGGTCTGCAGTCCTTCGGGCGGAGTGACGGGTCTCACGTCCTGGTAGTGAAGCACGGTGGCGTAGTCGAGGTAGTAGGCCCACTCGCCCGCCGGCTGTCGCCGACCGTCGTCGTCGATATAGTCTGTGTAGACGAATCCTATCCCGTCGAAGACGTTGTTGGCAGGGTCACCGCTGGTGCCTTCGAGGTGGATGTCGTCGCCGTCGATGGTGAAGGTGACGTTGCCCTTGAGCTCGGCGCTGTAGTCGCGGACGGAGCCTTTGACCTTTACGCGGGCGAGCTGCATCCCGTAGTTGCCGTTGTCGAACCAGTAGACCATCTGTCCGAGGGGAACGGTGATGGTGTGGCCGTCGACGTCGCCCTCGACCCACGTAGCCGTCGAGGCGTGTGAGATGATGTTCATGAAGTAGGCCTTGGTGCCGTCCTCCGAGAAGACGACCTGCGTGGCGATGCCGTCTTGCGTGGCGTCGCCGATGAAGTAGTAGGGGGCATAGGTGGCGCCTCCGCTACGGGTGTAGGCGCGCAGATCGCCTGCGGGCTGTTCGTTGATGATGCCGTGAGCGTCGCGCTCTTGTGCGTAGGTGGCGACGGCTGATGTGGCGAGGACTATGAGGAGAAGGAAACGGTTCATATTGAGAGTTGAGAGTTAAGAGTTAAGAGTTGAGAGTTGAGAGTTAAGAGTTAAGAGTTGAGAGTTAAGAGTTTAGCGTGTAGAGTGGGTTAGGGGAGGACCACCTTGCGTGTGCGTGCCGTGCCGTCGGTGAGGGTTTGGCGCTCGATGACGATGCCACGTCGGGCAGTGCTGACGCGGCGTCCGGCCAGGTCAACGAAGGTCGAGGCCTTGACCTTAGCGTCGGTCGTCAGGCTGCCGATGCCGTCGGTCTGGCTGCCGGGCACTTGGGCCTTCTCGGCATTCGAGACCTCGCCCGTGAGGGTGTTGATCAGCACGGCGACGACGCGCAGTTTCGACTTGTCCTGGATGAGGGTGTTCTTCGAGATGTCGAACGTGTAGGTGTGCTCGTAGGCCTGGCCATCGACGACCTTCTCGGGCAGGCTCTCCTCGATAGCCGATGCGCCTTGGCAGGAGAGCTGTACGGCCACGTCGTTGAAGTGGAGGTCGCGGATGGTGCCAGCCAATGCGGTGAGAGGTTTCAGGTAGGGGTCGCTCTCGCTGCGGCCGGCATAGTAGTTGCTTTGTGCCCAATCGCGCGAGTCGCTGTGCAGGTCGTCGGCCACGAGGACATACGACAGCCGGAACGGGTTGTTCGAGAGGGCGTTGACGAAGGTGCTCTTCGAGTGCACCAGGATGGCCGTGCTGTCGGCGTCGGCCCATTCGGCGTCGAGCTCCAGGGCTACGGGCGTGAAGACGCTCTGGCGCGCCTTCCAGTCCTTCTCGATGCCCAGGCTGCTGCCGCTGTTGCTGCCGAAGAAGGGGTCGTAGCCTTCGTCGGCGCCTTGGTTGTCATGCCCGGTCACGATGCGGTCGATGAAGCCGTGGGGGTAGCCCGACGGCGTGTTGGGCGTGTTGATGGTGATCTGCATCGGGTCGCCGTTGTGGTAGGCGATGCCGATGAAGTCGTCGCCATGCTTGGCCGTCATCGCCTCCATGGCAGCCATGCCGCGTGGGCACCAGCCGCACCAGCCGCCCGTGTATTCCTCCATGAGGGGCTTGTGCTTCGGCGTCTTGTCGAGGATGGCGATGTTGAAGCTGATGGCGGGGTCCAGGTCCTCGTTGTCGGCATCGTTGATCTTGGTGATGTGGATCTTGACGGGCTTCGACCCCGTCGTCTGCTGTGCCGGTAGGGTCAGCTTGACGGTGGCGTGCTGGCCGTAGTAGGTGCCTTTGAGGTTGGTGGCCTTGACCTGCTGTGTGACCTCGCCGTCGATGTCGATGTCGCAGGTGATGCGTGTGATGGCGCTTGTGCCGTGGTTGCTGAGCACCAGGTTGAGCGTCTTCTGCTGACCCGTCAGGGCGTAGAGCGACAGCTCGTCGGGTGTGGAGAAGGCAGCGGCGTACTTCTTGATGCGGTCGCCGCCCAGTCGGACGACGAAGGCGTAGGCGCGTCCAGCCGTGAAGTAGTTGCTCTGGTCGAGCGTCTTCCATTTGCGCTCCGTGCGTGAGGAATGGATGTAGAGGCCGTCGGTGGCCGTGGAGGTCAGGCACATGACGGGCGTCTTACCAGGGTCGTTGCTGTTGTTGACGTCGATGCTGGTGACGGTGAGCGAGTAGCCCACGTAGACGCCCTCCTCGGTGAGCAGGTAGGGTTTCTCGAACGTCACCTCAGCCCATTTGCCGTCGGGCGTGAAGTCCACGCTGGCGATGTCGGGCTTGTTCTTGTTGCTCTCGAGGGTGAGGGATGTCGAGAGCCACGCCTTGTAGTCAGTAATGTTGGCGGCACCCGCTTGCACGGGCACGTTGATGCCCCTGATCTCCAGGCCAGCCAGCGTCGGGTCTGTGATGTGCATGGCCATGTCGTAGGTCTCAGCCTTGGCGGTGCCGATGCCCGAGAGCGTGCCTGTGCCCTGGTAGATGCCATAGAGCTGTTCTTCTTGAGCGCTCACGCTGAGCGTCGCCAGCAGGCAGAGGGTGATGAGTAAACTTTTCTTCATAAGCAATTTAATTTATAGTTAGTTATTTGTCGTCTGTTTCGCTTGTCTTGGGGTATATGATTTTATTTTCTGGCTGAAATTTACTCCGAATTTACTCCGCATTTCTTTCATCGTCAAAGTTATCAGCCATCTTTATTTTTCACTTTTCACTTTCTTATTATTCACTTTTCACTCTTTCACTTTTCACTTTTTACAGCCCTCTCGCCTTGAAGATGAGTTCCTTCGCCTCGTTGATCTCCTTCAGCTTCTTCTCGGCGGCAGCGCGCACGTCCTCGCCCAGCGTAGCCACGCGGTCGGGGTGATGCTTGACCACCATACGCTTGTAGGCCGCGCGCACCTCGTCGTCCGTGGCGCTCTCGTCAATCTCCAGCACTGCGTAGGCATCCTTCAGCGTCGTCGTGCCCAGGTTCAGCATCGAGTTGAGCTCAGCCTCCGAGAGGCCCAGGTAGCCCGTTATCTCGCGCAGCGCTGCAATCTCCTCGGTGGCCACATGGCTGTCGGCCTTGGCCAGCATGGCCAGCAGCGACAACAGCTGCAGGCGCTGCGACTCCGTGAGCACCATCCGCAGTTGCTGGCAAGCCTCGATGATGGTCTGGCGGTACGAGCCCGGCTGCTGCTGCTCCATCTGCTTCTGGCGCTCGAACAGGCGCAGCATGATCTGGTTGCCTTGCGTGACGGCTGCCTCGCCGAAGTTCTGGCGCAGGAACGTGCGCATGGCCTCCATCTCGCTGTGCATGATCTTGCCGTCGGCGCGGATGACGTAGCTCGCCAGCGTCAACATCGAGAACAGGAACCCGTTGCGCGTACCCTCGTCCGTGCGGTAGCTCTGGTCGCCGCCCGTGCGGTAGCGCTGACGGTCGTAGCCGTCGCCTGTGTAGGTGCCACCTGTGTAGGTGCCGCCCGTGTCGTAGCCTGTCGCTTCAAGACCGTTGTCGCCAGCCATCGTGTCGAAGAGCGCTCCGAGCACGAAGCCCGCCAGCGCACCTATCGGCCCGCCTGACAGCAGGCCCAGGAAACCGCCTATCCATTTAGCTCTTGCCATATCTCTGTAGTG
This sequence comes from Bacteroidaceae bacterium, assembly GCA_017429525.1. Lineage (GTDB taxonomy): Bacteria > Bacteroidota > Bacteroidia > Bacteroidales > Bacteroidaceae > Physcousia. The sequence goes on from JAFROT010000035.1 coordinate 101,558, forward strand.
TAAGTCCTTTTTTTATGTGGTGTGAGAAAGTCAGTTCGAAAATCATGTCGGTTTGCCTGCCCACCGAGGGGAGGGCTTGCCTGCCCGCTGAGGGGAGGGCTTGCCTTGTTGGCCGCAAAGATAGGAAAAAGTTTAGAGTTCTGCCTCTCCTGCTCCCTGTTTTTTTCGTTCGCAAGCCTCCTTTTACCTATTTTTCACGGCTAAATGGAACATTTAGCGGCCAATCGTCGCCTCAATTCGGAAAGTTTATGTATTTTTGTCGCATGAAACGCATCTTCATCACCCTTTCCCTGTGCCTGGCCGCTCTGGTCTCGGTCGAGGCGCAGACCTACGTTCCCACAGCCGACAACATGGCCGCCCGCGCCGAGTTCGAGGGCTTCCGCTTCGGCATCTTCATCCATTGGGGCATCTACAGCGAGTTCGCCCAGGGCGAATGGTACCTCAACAGCGGCGGACTGACCCACGAGGAATACGCCAAGGCCGCCTCATGCTTCTACCCCGTGCGCTTCGACGCCGAGGCATGGGCACGAGCCTTCAAGGACTCCGGTGCCAAGTACGTCACCTTCACCAGTCGCCACCACGACGGCTTCTCGATGTTCCATACGCGGCAGAGCACCTACAACATCGTCGATGCCACGCCCTTCGGTCGCGACGTCCTCAAGGAACTCTCCGCCGCCTGCGCAAAGGAGGGCCTCCGGCTTCACCTCTACTATTCCATCCTCGACTGGATGCGCCCCGACTATCCCGTAGGCCGCACGGGCCTCAAGACAGGGCGTGAGCTGCGGCCCAACTACGACTCCTATTTCCGCTTCATGCAGGCGCAGGTGCGCGAGCTGCTGACCAACTACGCACCCATCGGCGCACTCTGGTTCGACGGCTACTGGGACCACGATGGCGACAGCATACCCTTCGACTGGCGCATGCCTGAGTTCTACCGCTACATCCACCAGCTGCAGCCCAACTGCCTCATCGGCAACAACCATCACATCACACCCATCGAGGGCGAGGATTTCCAGATGTTCGAGCGCGACCTGCCTGGCGAGAACACAGCCGGCCTCTCAGGGCAGGAAATCAGCCATCTGCCGCTCGAGATGTGCCAGACCATGAACGGCATGTGGGGCTACAAGGTGGCCGATCAGAACTACAAGTCGACCGCCGAGCTCATCCAGCTCATCGCACGCGCTGCCGCCAAGGGCTCCAACCTCCTCCTCAACATCGGCCCACAACCCAACGGCGAACTGCCCGCCACGGCCCTCGACCGCCTCAAGGGCATCGGCCAGTGGATGCGCGTTAACGGCGAGAGCATCTACGGCACACATGCCGCCGACATGCCCGACCAGCCCTGGGGCGTCGCCACCACCAAGACCAACCACCTCTACCTCCACGTCTTCGATGCCGAAGCCTCTGCCATCCAACTGCCCTGGACGCTCGGCAAGCTGCGTTCCGTCAAGGCCCTCGCCACGGGGTCGGCACTTGCCTACAAGCTCGATCGCCGCGCCAAGAGCCTCTCCATCCAGCTCCCTGCCGAGCGCAGTAAGGATGATTTTGTCGTAGAGATAGTACGTTGAAACCCAGTGGAAAACCATTATCCGATGAAACCAACGCTTGAAGTGTGCTGCGGTACCCTCGCGAGTGCCCTGCGCGCTGTCGAGGGTGGGGCAGGGCGCATCGAACTCTGCTCAGCCCTCTCGCTGGATGGACTCACGCCCTCGCTCGGCACCCTCCGCCTGCTGCGCCATCGCTTTCCCCAGCTCCGCATCCATGTGCTCATTCGTCCGCGCGAGGGCGATTTCGTCTACACCGACGACGAGCTGCAGGTCATGCTGTCTGACATCCGCGAGGCCGTCGCTGCAGGTGCCACAGCCATCGTCGCCGGTGCCCTCACCCCTGCCGCCGAGGTCGACCTTGCGGCCACCCGTCGCCTGATCGCCGCCTCGGCAGGACTCCCCTTCACCTTCCACCGAGCCTTCGACGCCGTCCGCGATCAGGCCGTAGCCCTCCAGCAGCTCATCGACCTCGGCGTGACGCGCGTCCTCACCTCAGGCGGTGCTCTCACAGCCGAGGCAGGCATCCCCCAGCTGCAGCGCCTCGCCCAGCAGGCTGCCGACCGCATCATCATCCTCCCTGGCGGAGGCGTCAACCGCCACAACGCTGCCCGCATCCTCGCCGCCACACCCACCACTGAGCTCCACGGCTCCTGCTCAGCCGCCCTCCCCAGCGGCCTCCGTGAGACCTCCCCCGCCGAGGTTCGTGCCGTCCTCAGCGCCATCGGCGGCTGACACAAGCGATATCACGGCAGACATAATCGCCATCAACGAATCACCATGCCAACGTCGAAAGAAGACTTACAGAGTCGGGGGATACCTCTCCATGATACTCAACACCACCAACACCGCCGCGCTGATTGGCAGGATTATGGTGGGGTGGGGTTGTATATGGTTACGCTCTGCATCGAAGGGCGTCATCCCCTTTTCGGGCAACTGCAGGGCAACATCCGTGCAGCCCGTGATAGCGCCGACTTCCCCCATCTTGTCCAGAGCCCCCTCGGACGCGCCATCATCGCCGAGGAGTTGCCCAAGATCCACCGCTATTATCCCCAGATAAAGGTGTGGAAGGCCGCCCTCATGCCCGACCATCTCCACCTCCTTCTGTATGTCTCAGCCCCTTTGCCCGACGGCAAGAAGCTGGGCGACATCCTTCGCCGCTTCAAGGGCGGCTGCAGCCGCGCCTGGTGGGCCCAGCTCGATGCCGCAAAGGCCGCACAGGGCACGCGGGCCGCACAAACCGCGCTAACCGCACCGAATGGTGCGGGCACAACGGCGCAAGGCACAACGGCACCACCGCCCTCTTCCTCGCCCTCCTCCTCGCCGCAAGGCACAACGGCGCAAGGCCAAACGCCGCCCTCCTCCTCGCAGGGCCAAACACCGCCGCCCTCTTCTTCGCTGCCGCCCTCCTCCTCGCCGCCCTCCTCTGGCCTGCAAGCCGTGGTGCCCGTGCTTTCGAGCACGGTTAAGCGCCCCTCCCTCTTCGAGCCCGGCTACCACGACCGCATCATCAAGCGGCCCGGCATGCTCGACACCATCAAGCGCTACATGGCCGACAACCCGCTGCGCGCGCTGATGCGGCGCCAGCTGCCCCATCTGTTGGAGCGGCGCCTCCACCTGCGCGTGGGCACTCACGACTACGCGGCCTTCGGGGCGCTCTTCCTGCTCAAGCGCGCCGAGAAGGAGCAGGTCTTTTACCACCGCAAGGACAAGAAAACCGGCATAAACACCGAACTGCTGGACAGCTACAAACAGTCACGTGCCCGTCAGTTGGCGGAGGCTCGTGAGGGCGTGGTGCTCGTCTCGCCCGCTATCTCCACGCCTGAGCGCTTGGTCATCGATGCCGCCATCGACGAGGGGCTGCCCGTCATCAACCTCCAGAAGGAACCCATCACGCGCTACTGGAAGCCCGAGCGCCGCCGCTTCGAGGCCTGTGCCCGCGGAGCCCTGCTCATCCTTGCCCCCTGGGGCCTTGACGAAGAGATCATGCGAACCGCCGCCAATGCGACGGGCACCATAGCCAGCACTTCATCGCGCCCCACAACCGCCTCGCCATCGCACTCCTCGCCCTCTTCCTCGCTCGCCTCCTCGCCCTCAAGCCCCTCTTCCTCGCTCACCCCCTCGCTTCCCTCTTCCTCCTCGCCATCAGTTCCCAGCGATTATGCTCGCTTTCATCATCTGAATGATTTGGCAGCAGAGATCTGTGCCACGACTGACGTGGTTCTTCTCAACATGAAAGACATCATGGCAGAATAAAGGGGCGACCATTTCGGTCACCCCTTTGTCCTTGTTGTCCGCCTGCCTTCCCCCCCCCCCTAAAGGGGAGGGGTCGAGGGAGAGGCCTTTCTTGGGGGAAGGGTTCCCCCCTCCCTAACGGGGAGGGGTCGGGGGAGAGGCCTTTTATTTCCCCAAAATAACATTCACCAGCGCGGTCACGTCGGCGATGGTCACCTTGCCGTCGCCGTTGACGTCGGCCGAGGCGGCTGAGGGCGTGAATTCGATTTCGGTCGTGGCGATGTCCGAATTCAGGTAGCCATCCTTCATGGCGTAGACGCTGATGGTGTAGGTGTTCGCCATTGACGACAGCGCTATGGTGTTCCCTTGGAACTGCCCGCTTCCGGCTGCGCTGACGCTGCTCACGAACTCCACGCCCTCCGTTGCGCATCCTAATGTCAGCTTGCCGTTGGCGAAGGCGATGGTGGGCGTAGCACATTTGGGCAGCGGCAGGATGTCGAAATGGCTGAAGTACTCCCACACGGGGGCTGCCTGATAGGTCGGGATGCTGCCCTCGGGCACGCGCACCACTGCTCCCTCATAGATGCCGAACTCGTCGGTGGAAGCGTCGCCGAACACATCCGTGCCCATCGTGGGCGGCGTAGGCGTCAGCACATCGATGGTGCGCAGTTTCTCGCAATAGCGGAACGCTCCTGTGCCGATGCTCGTCATCGAGCCCGACAGCGTGATGCTCGTCAGGTCGCTGCAGCGGTCGAAGGCGTAATCGTCCAGCGAGGAGACGCTGATGGGGATGACCACGCTCGTCAGTCCCGTGCCGGAGAAGGCGGTGCTTATGCTCGTCGTTGTGGACGGTATGTTGATGCTCTCCAGCGCTTCGCAGCCATCGAAAGCATTCTGGCCGATTGTTTCCAAGCCCTCGGACAGGGTCACGCTCGTCAGATAAGAACAATAGATGAACGCTGCCTTTCCGATGGTCTTCACGCTGCCTGGAATGACGATGCTGGCGATGGGCATCATGTAGAAGGCATAGTCGCCGATGGCGGTTACGGTGGAGGGGATTGTCGAAGTGGCGCTGCCTGCGACGAGCGTGTTGGTGGCCGTCTCGATGATGGCGTTGCAGCCCTCGCGCGAGTCATACTTGGTGTTGCCGCTCGCCACCGTGAGGCTGGTCAGCGACCGGCAGGAGAAGAAGGGAGTAAAGCCAATCGACGTGACCGACGCAGGGATGGTGACGGTCGTGAGGGCCGAGCAGGAGGCAAAGGCCTGCTCGCCGATGGTCGTGACTGTCGAGGGAATCGTGACCTGCTGCATCGTGGTGTTAGATTGATAGTTGTCCATGAACGCCAGCTTGCCGATGCTGGTGACGGAGTAGCTGATGCCCCCGTCAGTGATTGTGCTGGGTATCACCACGTTGGCAGCCGTCCCCTTGTATTGCGTCAGTTCGGCCTCGCGGGTGTCATCGTCCAGCGTGAACACGAAGTCGCCGCTCGTCACCGTTGCCCCCATCTCGATGTGCGCGAAGTCTTGCCAACCCTCAGCCTCCTGATAGGCCTCGGGCGTGGGGACTTTCAGCGTGGCATTGCTATACACGTCTTCGTCGAACACCGACCCGTCCAGCGTGGGCGGCACCTTGGCTTTCACATAGATGGTGTTCAGCTTGGTCTTATAGAAGGCAGAATAGCCGATTCGGGTCACCGACGAAGGGATGGTGATGGAGGTCAAGCTATTGCCATATCCTGCAAAAGCCGATGCGGCGATGCTGGTCACGGTCTGGGGGATCGTCGTCGACGGGTAGCCATACTGCAGCGTGTTGGTGGCCGTCTCGATGATGGCGTTGCAGCCTTCGCGCGAGTCGTACACCGGATTGCCGCTCGCCACCGTGATCGACCTCAGTGCTTGACAGCCATAGAAGGCGCCACTTTCAATGTCGGTCACGCTCGCAGGAATCGAGATGCTCTGCAGATTGGGACAAGTGTAGGACGAGAATGACTCACGGGCAATCTGGGTGACGGCTAATGTTGTGCCGTTTACCGTGAGGCTGGCAGGGATGTTGAAGGTGGTTGCCGAGCTTTGGTAACGCTTTACGCTGGCGTTGCAGTTTATGTCCTCCATATACATGCAGCCGTCTATTGTCGCAAGGGCGGTGATGGCTGAGAACTGTTTCCAGTAGTTGGCCGCAGCGTACCGCGTGCCGCAGCCCAGCGGCACCTGGAGCGTCATCGTGTAGGTGGCGCTGGCCGGCTGATTGCTCAGGCCGAACGTGGTCGCGTCGATGGCCACAGGCGTAGGATTCAGCACGCACACTCTCGTCAGAATCGCGCAGTTGTAGAAGGCGCCGCCGCCAATCTCCGTCACCGTAGTCGGAATCACCACGCTTCTCAGCGCGCTGCAGTTGCTGAGGGCATTGCCGCCGATAGCCCTGACCTCGAACCCCTGGCCGTCGGCCGTGATTTGCGAAGGAATTTCAAGGTCGGCCAGCAGCCCGTCGGTGTGCCCTTTCACAAAGGCCTTCACCGCGCCGCCCATCTCCTTGAACCCGTACACGAGGCCCGTGGAAGCGTCGGTGTAGTCGCGGCGAATCACCACCGTCTGTCCCTTGATGACGCTGCCCGCCGCATCGACGACAGCCATGTTCCTCGACGCATTGAGCTTGGCGCCGTCGGGCGCAGCTATCGACGAGCCACTCAGCTCAATAGCCTTCTCCCAGTAAGCACTCGTGCTCATGTAGTTGAAATCGCAGATGGAGCCGTCAGACCCTGTGGCGCTGACGTTGGCGTTGCCGATGAGCAGCCTTTCGTTGCCCTCGTCTCCGTTGCCGGCGATGCCCCACATGCCGTCGGCCGCCACCGTGCATCCGCTGATGCTAAGCGTCGCATTGTTGGTCACGTAGATGCCGCAGCTGCCGGCCGTGCAGGCAAGGCTGCCGGAGCCGCTGATGGTCAGGTCGCCCCCTGCCTGAATACCATTTTCCGTCGCCGTGATCGTGTTGGTGCCTGTCAGCACGAGGTTGCCGCTGCTTGAGAACACGATAGCACCTTCAACCCTGGCCGAGGGGACGCTAATCGAAGCATTGTTGAGCGTCAGCGTATTGTTCGTGGGGTTGTACGTCACCGAGCCGCTCTTGATAGCCGTCAAGCTGCTTGAGGTATAGGTGGTCGTGGAGGTCGGCGTCAGCGCTTGGCTGCCGATTTTCACACCCTCAGCCCAAGTCGTCATGACCATCGTGGCGAGCGCAATCAAAGTGGTAAGTATTCGGTGTTTCATAACAGTATATTTTTGTTTTGCGGTGTAAAGTTACACATTAATTCAATACGAGCCAACATTTTCTCCAAAATTGGTGCAAAATCAGCCCTTTTCTTGTCTGCAGCCCCCTCGGTTCAGTCGGCGTTTACGCCCCTTCGCTCTGGCCCCCGCGTCCATTCGTATTCGCGACTACGATTATTCGCATCGGCCTCCGCGTCCCCTCGTTTTATCTCTCACGTATCTGCACGTATTTAATTCTGGTTCCCGAAAAAAGACGAAAAGCCGAAAAAGGACGAAAAAATCAGATTGTTATCTTGACCTATCCCGTTCATCGCAACGCCTAAGAATTTTCGTTACTTTCGTCATTTTCGTCATTTTCGGAATCAAAAATTCTCCACGTATCTCACGTATCTCATAGATTTCCTGAAAAAATTTACTCCGCATTTCTGCGTATTTACTTTCAGCGTCAAAAGTCATCTTGCTCGATTCTGTTATAGATTTGTTAGATTTCTGCGCGAAGCGCATCCCATCCCGTTCGCCGCTGCAAAGGTACATCATTCTCGCGACCTGTGCAAGCGTTTTTGAAAATACTGGGGTGCGCGGAGAGGTACTTTTTTTTCATGCGCTGCCTATTGCCTTCGCATTCAGCCCTTTGCCTCTCGCCCCTTGTGTGTGACAAGCGTGACAAGCGTGACAGTTATGTTTGTCACGCTTGGACATGGATAAAGAATTTTATTGTATTATATAT
>JAFROT010000036.1 GCA_017429525.1 Bacteroidaceae bacterium
AAATTGAAAAATAATAAGTTAATAATAATTACTATCAGAACTTGAAAGGTAACTTGTATTTTTCACTTTTCACTCTTTCACTTTTCACTCTTTCATGATTACCAAATCGTGACGCGCTCTGCCTTGGGCACGAACATCGGGTCGTTCTCGGTGATGCCGAAGGCCTCGTACCAAGCGTCGATGTGAGGCAGTGCGCCGTTGACACGCCAGCGACCAAGGGAATGGGGGTCGGACTTGGTGCGCTTGCGAATCTCCTCGTCGCGGATATTACCTGCCCATACGCCAGCGTAGGCGAGGAAGAAGCGCTGCTCGGGCGTGAAGCCGTCGCTGTCGGCAAGCGGAGCGTCCTTTGTTGCATTCTTGAAGGCTTGGAAAGCGACCTGCAGCCCGCCATGGTCGGCCATATTCTCGCCGAGGGTGAGCTGCCCGTTGCCGCAGAGACCCGGGAGGACTTCGATGTTATTGAAGAAATCACGCATGACGTGCGTGCGCTCCTCGAAGTTCTTGGTGTCCTCGGCTGTCCACCACTGACGCAGGTTGCCGTCCTTGTCGAACTTGGCGCCCTGGTCGTCGAAGCCATGAGTCATCTCATGGCCAATAACTACGCCGATGGCTCCGTAGTTGAAGGCATCATCGGCATTCATATCGAAGAAGGGAGGCTGGAGGATACCTGCGGGGAAGCAGATCTCGTTGGTGGTCGGATTGTAGTAGGCGTTGACGGTCTGCGGCGTCATGTACCACTCGGTGTTGTCGACAGGCTTGTTGAGTTTGCGCTCAATTTCGTCGTGCATGCGCCAGATGGATGTGTTCTTGACGTTCTCCCAGTAGTTCTTGCCAATCTCGAGCGTGCTATAGTCCTTCCACTGATCGGGGTAACCGACCTTGACGATGAAGGCATTGAGCTTGTCGTGAGCCACAGCCTTGGTGCTATCGCTCATCCAGTCCTGAGCGTCGATGCGCTCGCCGAGGGCCATCTGCAGGTTCTTGACCAGCTGGACCATGCGCTCCTTGGCAGCGGCGGGGAAATACTTCTCAACGTAGAGCTGACCGACGGCCTCACCGAGAGCGCCCTCGGTGGCGGCAACGGCACGCTTCCAGCGGGGACGATCCTCCTGACGGCCACTCATGACGCGGCCATAGAAATTGAAGTTGGCAGCGCGCATCTCGTCGTCGAGACAACCTGCGGCACGATCGATGAGGCGCCAACGCGTGTAGTCCTTGAGGACATCGAGCGGGGTCTCGGCCCAAAGATGCTCGACCTCATGGATGACTTCAGGCTGACCTACGCTGACCTCACGTACGTCCTTGGCACCGTGAACATTGAAATAGTACTTCCAGTCGATGCCAGGATAGTCACGCAGCAGTTCCTCGAAGGTCATCTTGTTGTAGTTCTTCTCGTCGTCGCGCAACTCTGTATTGCTACGCGAGACCTTGGCCAGACGCGTCTCCATGGCCAGCACGGCGTCCACGCGAGCAGCGACATCGTCGTCGGTAGCGACCTTGCAGCGGCGGAAGAGGTCGGACATATACTGCTTGTAGGCCTCGCGAATGGTCGTGGTGGCTGAATCTGTGTCGAGATAGTACTCGCGCTGCCCCATGACAAGGCCGTCCTGCATAATCTGCAGCAGATTGTTCTTACTGTCCTTGATGTCGGCGTTGATGTAGAATCCGAAGAGGCCGCCGACGCCCGAGAGTTGCAGCGAGGAGGCCAGGCGGAAGAGCTCGTCCTTGTCGAAGGTGGCGTCAATGCGCTGGAGGTCCTTGCGGATAGGCTCGATGCCCTGTTTGTTGAGCGAGACGCTGTCCATGACGCTGTTGTACATCTGGGCAATCTTATCGGCGATGCTGCCAGCCTCGTTCTTCTGGGCAGCCACGCCCTCGATGAGCTCGCGCAGTTGCGTATTGTTGTTCTCAGCCAGCTGATCGAAGCTGCCGAAGCGCGAGTACTCCGCCGTCAACGGATGGGCTTTCATCCATCCGCCGCAAGCGTACTCGTAGAAGTCGGTACCGGGAAGAGCGGTGGTGTCGAGGTTGTTCAGGTCAATGCCTGTGGTGAGGGCGGCCTGCTGGCCTCCGCAAGAGGCGAGGAATGCAAGTGCCATGACGGGAAAGATGGTTTTGATTTTCATAATTATTGTGGGGTTGGTTGGTTATCGGGATGGTTGCCGTGGAGGGCAACTTAAGGGACGGGCGCTAAGAGGAGAGAGCCTCCGAGGCTTCGAGCCAACGAGCTTCTACGTCCTCGATCTGCTGGCGTAAGCGGGTGTGGCGCTCGTAGAGGCTGGCGTCGGCAGCCCCTTCGGGTGTCGACATTTTGGCCTCGAGCATGTGGAGGGCGGCCTCGAGTTCTGTCATCTCGGCCTCAGCGTCGGCCACGGCGCGCTCGAGTTTGCGACGCTCGCGGGCTGCGGCCTTCTGCTCTTCGTAGGAGAGGCGCGAAGCAGAGGCTGCAGGCTTCTCGGCAGACGAAGCCGTGCGGGCATCGACTCGCGCAACGGTGCTTGCTGCGTGACCAGTCGGCGCATCGGCTGCAGTGCGCTGCGGAGCGACGCCCGATGCGGCTATGTCGGCTTTGTGCTCGCTCTCGATCCAATCGTAGATGCCCCCGAGGTGTTCGCGCACACGCCCGCCGCCGAAGCTGTAGACTTTCTCAACGAGTCCGTCAAGGAACTGACGATCGTGACTGACCACGATGACCGTGCCGTCGAAGGCTGCGATGGCCTCCTTCAGAACGTCCTTGGAACGCATATCCAAGTGGTTGGTCGGCTCGTCGAGGATGAGGAAATTGACAGGCTCAAGCAGCAACTTGATCATCGCTAAGCGACTGCGCTCACCGCCTGAAAGCACTTTCACCTTCTTGTCGGAAGCTTCGCCCCCAAACATGAAGGCACCGAGAATATCGCGAATACGGGTGCGGATGTCGCCGCGTGCCACACGGTCGATGGTGTCGAAGACCGTGAGTTCGGGATCGAGGAGCTGTGCCTGATTCTGGGCGAAGTAACCGATTTGGGCGTTATGACCCACCTTTAGGCTACCCTCGTAGGGAATCTCACCGAGGATGCACTTGACGAGCGTGGACTTTCCCTCGCCGTTACGACCTACGAAGGCGACCTTCTCGCCACGACGGATGGTCAAGTTGACGTGAGCAATGACCTCGTGGTCATAGGCCTTGCGCAAATCCTCGACAATCAAAGGGAAGTCGCCCGAACGCTGGCAAGGAGGAAATTTCAAGTGGAGAGAGCTGTTGTCGATTTCGTCAACCTCAATGGGGACGATACGACTGAGCTGCTTGATGCGCTCCTGCACCTGCACGGCCTTGGTGGGCTTATAGCGGAAACGCTCAATGAAGTCCTTGAGGTCGGCAATTTCCTTCTGCTGATTCTCGAAAGCCCGCAGCTGCTGCTCACGCCGCTCGGCACGCAGACGCACGTATTCGTCGTACTTGACCTTATAGTCCCAGATGCGTCCACAGGAGATCTCAAGCGTTCGGGTGGTTACGTTATTGATGAAAGCGCGGTCGTGCGACACAAGAATAACGGCGCCCGCCCGCTGCTGAAGGTACTGCTCGAGCCACTGGATGCTCTCGATGTCGAGATGGTTGGTGGGCTCGTCGAGCAGAAGCACGTCGGGCTGCCGCAAGAGGAGCTTGGCCAGCTCGATGCGCATGCGCCATCCACCCGAAAGTTCACGCGTAGGACGATCGAAGTCGGTGCGCTCGAAACCGAGCCCCGCGAGCGTGCGCTCTACCTCAGCACGGAAATTGAGGCCTCCCATCATCTGGAAGTGCTCCTCGGCACGGGTGTAGCGGTCGACGAGCGCCATATAGGCCTCGCTCTCGTAGTCAGTACGATCGGCCATTTCCTGCTGCATCTGTTCGATTGAAGCTTGCAGATCGTGGATATGGTTGAAAGCCTGAAGGGTCTCGTCCATGACGGTGCGCTCGCCCGAAAGCTCCATAACCTGAGGCAGATAACCCACTGAAGTGTCGCGCGGCGAGGATACGGTGCCGCCCGATGGGCGCTGCTGCCCAGCCATCACCTTGAGGAGCGTCGACTTGCCGGCTCCGTTCTTGCCCGTGAGAGCTATGCGGTCGCGGTCGTTGACGACGAAGCTGACGTCCGTGAAGAGAGGCTTAGCGCTAAATTCAACTGAAAGATGCTCTACACTTATCATCGATTTTTGCTTTTTCGGGCGCAAAGGTAGCTATTCACGCGCACATACGCAAGAAAAACAAGGTGAAAACGGAGAAAAGCAGTCCGCGGGTCGTCCAGAAGGCGGTCAGACAAACGCTTTACGAGCTTTCTGAAGGAGGTCTGAAGCAAAGATGAAATCGGTAAGAGCCTTATTCTCGGAAGTGGCCACTTGCGACTTGTCGCCCACCCACTCCTGATGACCTTCTTTGATGAAAATGATACTATCACCAATGCCCATGACGGAATTCATGTCGTGGGTGTTCATGATCGTCGTCATATTGAACTCGACGGTGATATCATGGATGAGGGCATCGATGACGAGGCTGGTCTTGGGGTCGAGGCCGCTATTGGGCTCGTCGCAGAACAAATATTTGGGATTCAGTGCGATGGCACGGGCTATGGCGACACGTTTCTGCATACCGCCCGATATCTCTCCCGGATACTTATGCTGCGCTTCAAGCAAATTGACGCGATCCAAGCACTGACGGGCACGCTGCTTGCGCTCTCGCAAGGTCATCGACGAGAACATGTCGAGCGGGAACATGACATTTTCGAGCACCGACATCGAATCGAACAGGGCCGCCGACTGGAAAATCATGCCCATCTCCCGACGTAGATGCGTGCGTTCGTCCTTACTCATGGTCACAAAGTTACGGCCATCATAGAGAATCTGCCCGCGAGTGGGTTCCAACAGTCCGACGATACACTTCATCAGCACCGTCTTGCCCGAGCCCGACTGACCGATAATCAAGTTGGTCTGGCCCTCCAAGAATATCGTATTGATGTTCTTAAGGACGTCCTTGTCGGCAAAGGATTTATAGAGCGATCGGATTTCAATCATGAGAGAATCTGAGTGAGGAAAATGTCTGCGAAAAGGATAAGCATAGAACAGTGGACGACGCTGTCCGTCGAAGCCTTGCCCACCTCGACGCTACCGCCCTCGACCGTATAGCCATAGAACGCTGATACCGAAGAGATAATGAAGGCAAAGAAGAAACTCTTGATGATACTCATCCAGACGAACCACTGATTGAACGAGTGTTGCAACCCATAGGTTAGGTCGTCGGGCGTGAGGATGCCCGCAAAACTAATGGCATACGCACCGCCGAAACCCGCAACCATCGAGAAGGTGACCAGCACGGGAATCATTGTCAGCAGCGCCATTATCTTAGGCAGGATCAAGAAAGAGGCCGAGTTGACACCCATGATGTCGAGCGCATCAATCTGCTGGGTCACGCGCATCGTACCAATCTCTGAAGCGATATTGGAGCCTACCTTACCAGCAAGAATCAGACACATGATAGACGAAGAGAACTCCAGCAAAAGAATCTCGCGCGTCGTATACCCCGTCGTGAAGCGAGGCATCCACGGGCTCTGGATGTTGACCTTCATCTGAATACAAATGACGGCCCCGATGAAGAAAGAGATCATCAGCACAATGCCGATACTATCGACGCCGAGCTGTTGCATCTCTTTGATATACTGTTTCCAGTACATCCGCAACCGTTCAGGTCGGGAAAACACCTTGGCCATAAGTTGCAGATAACGGCCAAAAGTGACAAAGGGTTGGAGGATAGATTTCATAATTTCGCGGCAAAATTAGTCAAAAAAGCCTAAAAGAGAGGGCTAAGGACACAGTTTTTTTGAAGAAATGGGCAGAATTCAACAATTATTATGTAATTTTGCGCACTCTTTACGGACCTATGACAGAACAAAAGACCATCTCAACAGCCTCACAGGCGAGCATTGACCCGCACTCGCCTGCCTATCTGGCACCGCATCAGACAGAACCCCTGCGCCTCTGTGCCGAGCACCTGAAGAAGATCTACGGCAAGCGCACCGTGGCCGACGATGTCAACTTTCACGTCGACCAAGGCGAGATCGTCGGACTCTTAGGCCCCAATGGAGCCGGCAAGACGACCTCCTTCTACATGACCACAGGACTCGTGATTCCCAACGAGGGGCGCGTATTCATTGGCAACGAGGAGGTGACCGACCTGCCCGTGTACAAGCGTGCCAAGAAAGGTATCGGCTATTTGGCACAAGAAGCCAGCGTGTTCCGTAAGATGACGGTCGAAGACAACATCAAGAGCGTGCTTGAGTTACGTACCGACTGCACGGAGGAATATAAGCGCGAGAAACTGGAGACACTCATCCGCGAGTTCCGTCTCCAACACGTCCGCAAGAACCTGGGCGACCGACTGAGCGGAGGCGAGCGACGCCGCACGGAGATTGCCCGTTGCCTGGCCATCGACCCCAAGTTCGTCATGCTGGACGAGCCCTTTGCCGGCGTCGACCCGATTGCCGTCGAGGATATCCAGCTGATCGTATGGAAGCTGAAACGCATGAACATCGGCGTGCTCATCACCGACCATAACGTCGAGGAGACGCTCTGCATCACGGACCGAGCCTATATGCTCTTCGAAGGTCACATCCTTTTCAAAGGTCGCCCCGAAGAACTGGCCGAGAATCCCATCGTGCGTGCTCGCTATCTAACCAACAGCTTCGTCCTCCGACCCAAAGACTTCGAGTCGATGGAGCGCGAACGTGCCCTGGAGGACGAAAAGAATGACAAAACGGCAGAAAATGCAGAAATAGAGGCAGAGAATGCTCTCCAAGAAGCCAAAGGCGCTATTCAAAAGGAAGAAATATCCCCCGCCCTAACCTCCGATCCGTTATCTGGCACGATTCTTGCTGTTGAAGACACCAGTGCTCCATCGGCCACTACAAACAACGACGCATCGTCTGCTACCGATGCTGCCAAGAACGAATAAGAAACTAATACATCATATCAATATCCAATTATGAATATTCAATTCAACAAGACATCTAACGTGGCTGCCGAGCTGACCCTCAGCCTCGAGAAAGCCGACTATCAGGAGCGCGTAGAGAAAGCGCTCAAGGACTACCGCAAGAAGGCATCGCTCCCTGGCTTCCGCCCCGGTCAAGTGCCCATGAGCCTGATGAAAAAACGTTTCGGCAACGAAATCACAGCCGAAGAAGTGCAGAAAGTCCTTTCCGAAAAACTTTATGGCTATCTCCGCGAGGAGAAGGTGGACATGCTGGGTGAACCTCTCGCCAGCGAGAAGCAGCAGCCAATCGACTTCGAGGCCGAACAACTCGACTTCATCTTCGATATCGCCCTCGCGCCCCAGTTTGACGCCAAACTGACCGACAAGGACAAGGTCCCCTTCTATCATATCGACGTCACAGATGAGATGGTGGACGGCCAAGTAAAGGCTTACACGCAACGCGGCGGACACTATGAGAAAGTGGAGACTTACCAGGACGGCGACATGACGAAAGGCCATATCGCTGAGCTCGACGAGAATGGCAACATCCGCGAAGGCGGCATCCAGAAGGAGGACGCTGTCATCCTGCCTAACTACTTCAAGGCTGACGACCAGAAGAAGAAGTTCGAAGGCATCGGCGTGAACACTGTCATTACCTTCAATCCTTCTGACGCCTACGAGGGCAGCGCCATCGAACTTTCCACTCTCCTCGGCATCACCAAGGAAGAGGCTGCCAACGTACACACCAACTTCAGCTATCAGATCAACGAGATCACCCGCTACGTACCTGCCGAACTCACACAGGAGTTCTTCGACACGGTCTTCGGCGAAGGCGTCGTCAAGAGCGAAGAGGAGTTCCGCGCACGTGTCAGCGAGCAGTTGAAAGCTCAGTTCGAAGGCGACAGCCAGTACCGTTTCCTCATCGATGTCCGCAAATACCTCGAGGAGCGCATCGGCGAATTAGAGTGGCCCGACGAGTTGCTCAAGCGCATCATGCGTGCCAACAACCCCGACAAGGGCGACGATTATGTCGAGCAGAACTATGCTGGCAGTGTCAAGGAACTCGAATGGCATCTGATCAAGGAACAACTGGCCGACCAGACGGGCATCAAGGTCGAACAGGACGACGTCCTCGAGACCGCCAAGGAGCAGACACGCGCTCAGTTCGCCCAGTATGGCATGACCAACATCCCCGACGATGTCATCACCAACTACGCCAACGAGCAGCTGAAGAAGCGCGAACAGCTCGACAACCTCGTCGCTCGCACCGTAGAACGCAAGCTTGGAACAGCTCTGCGCGAAGTCGTCAAGCTCGACGAGAAGAACATCAGCTTCAGCGATTTCCAAAAACTTTTTGAAGCATAACCCGCACACCTATGCAACACTCTGATTTCCGCAAGTTCGCAACAGGACATCTGGGCATCAACGGTCAGGTTCTCGATGACTACGTCAGTCTGCAGAACCAGTACCTTAATCCCTACATCCTGGAAGAGCGTCAGCTCAACGTGACGCAGATGGATGTGTTCTCACGCCTGATGATGGACCGCATCATCTTTCTCGGGACGCCCATCGACGACTACACGGCCAATACGCTTCAGGCTCAGCTCCTCTACCTCGACAGCGTCGATTCTGGAAAGGACATCAGCATCTACCTGAATTCGCCTGGCGGCAGTGTCAGTGCCGGCCTCGGCATCTACGATACGATGCAGTTTGTCTCGTCGGACGTCGCTACCATCTGCACAGGTATGGCCGCCTCAATGGCTGCCGTCCTGCTCGTAGCCGGTAAAGAAGGCAAGCGTTCAGCACTCCCCCACAGCCGCGTGATGATCCATCAGCCGCTCGGAGGCGTACAGGGACAAGCCAGCGATATCGAAATTGAGGCTCGCGAAATCCAAAAGCTGAAGAAAGAGCTCTATCAAATCATCGCCGACCACAGCCACACGCCTTATGACAAAGTATGGGCCGACAGCGACCGCAACTACTGGATGACTGCCGAGGAAGCTTGTGCGTACGGAATGATTGACCAAGTGCTCAAGCGCAAGGCCTAATCGCGCGTGCGTACCTAAATATAATGTGAACTGCTCAGCTCTGGTTGTTTAGGAGTTAGGATCTCCTAACAGCCAGAGCTTGTGAAACTTAAATCTTAACCCTTTATTCGTCATTATGGCCAAAAAAAGCGAAATGCCTCACTGCTCCTTTTGCGGGCGCCCCCAAGACGAGGTGAAGTTGCTCATCAATGGTCTCAACGGCTGCATCTGCAACGACTGTGCCGAACAGGCTTATCAGGTCGTCAAAGATTACTTTGGCGAGCAGGATAAAGCCACCAAGGGAAAGGGTAGACGGCAGAAGTCTTTTGACTGGAGCCATATGCCTAAGCCCACTGAAATCAAGGCTTATCTGGACCAGTACGTCATCGGGCAGGACGACGCCAAGCGCTATCTGAGCGTGGCGGTCTACAACCATTATAAACGCCTCGGTCAGAAAACGGAGCCTGATGGCGTAGAGATTGAAAAGAGCAATATCATCATGGTCGGATCAACGGGAACTGGCAAGACGTTGCTCGCCCGGACGATTGCCAAGTTACTCAACGTGCCTTTTACCATCGTAGATGCTACGGTCTTCACCGAGGCGGGCTACGTTGGCGAGGACGTGGAGAGCATACTCTCGCGACTGCTGCAAGTTGCCGACTACGACCTGGAGCAAGCTCAGCGAGGCATAGTCTTCGTCGACGAGATTGACAAGATTGCCCGTAAGTCGGACAACCCCAGCATCACCCGTGATGTGAGCGGCGAAGGCGTGCAACAGGGATTGCTGAAGATGCTCGAGGGCACTATGGTCAATGTACCGCCCAAGGGTGGTCGCAAGCATCCCGAACAGGACTACATTCACGTCGATACGCGTAACATCCTGTTCATCTGCGGTGGGGCCTTCGATGGCATTGAGCGTAAGATTGCCCAACGACTCAACACGCATGTCGTGGGCTACAACAGCGTACAGAACGTGGCTCGCATCGACCAGAAGGACCTGATGAAATATGTCTTGCCGCAGGACTTGAAGAGTTTCGGACTCATCCCCGAGATCATCGGCCGTCTGCCCGTGCTCACCTACCTCAACCCTCTCGACCGTACAGCCCTGCGCGCCATCCTTACAGAGCCCAAGAACTCTATCATCCGTCAGCAACAGAAACTTTTCGAAATGGACGGCATCAAGCTCACCTTCGACGATGACGCACTCGAATATATGGTCGACAAGGCCATCGAATACAAACTCGGTGCCCGCGGCTTGCGTAGCATCGTGGAAAGCATCATGATTCGTCCGCAATTTGAAATGCCCACCTCAGGGGAACGCTCGTTCAATGTCACAAAAGAGTTCGTTGAGAACGAACTTAACAAAGCACGAATCAGCGCTGCGTAAATAAAGTTTCGGAATGACGTTTTTTCCCTCTAAAGTCCAAAACTAAGGTCCAAAAACCGCCCAAAAAGGTTTTTGGACCTTTTTTTATACAAAAAAGCGTCAAAAAACTTGCAAGATAAGCACTTTTGTTTATATCTTTGTAACGAACAATTGACGAGGAAGCCCATGAAAAGGAAAAAGGACCTTACGGAACAATTAAAACAGTACTTCGGTTTCGACACCTTCAAAGGAGACCAAGAAGCTATCATACAGAACCTGCTCAATGGTCATGACACATTCGTGCTCATGCCAACAGGCGGTGGCAAATCGCTTTGCTATCAACTGCCCGCCCTAATTATGGAAGGAACGGCCATCGTGATCTCGCCACTCATCGCCCTGATGAAAAATCAGGTGGATGCCATCCGACAAGTCAGCGCTGACGACGGCATTGCCCATTTCATGAATTCATCGTTGAACCGCTCTGCACTCGATCAGGTGAAAAGCGATGTCCTTGCCGGACATACAAAGTTGCTTTACGTAGCGCCAGAGAGCCTCACAAAGGAGGAAAACGTCGACTTCCTTAGGCAAGTGAAGATTTCATTCTATGCCGTCGACGAGGCACATTGCATCTCGGAATGGGGGCATGATTTCCGCCCCGAATACAGGCGCATACGTCCTATTATCAACGAGATAGGCGTAGCGCCCGTAATAGCGCTCACCGCCACGGCGACCGACAAAGTACGCGATGACATCAAGAAGAGCCTCGGTATGCCGAACGCCGACGAATTCCGCAGTTCATTCAATCGACCGAACCTCTACTACGAAGTACGTCCTAAGACGAAGGACATCGACAAGGATATCGTCAAATTCATCAAGCAGAATCCAGGTAAAAGCGGCATCATCTATTGCCTCTCACGCCGGAAAGTAGAGGAACTGGCCGAGGTGTTGCGCGCCAACGACATCAACGCCCGCGCTTATCATGCCGGAATGGACACCCCCACGCGCACACAGACGCAGGACGATTTTATCATGGAAGAAATTGATATCATCGTCGCCACAATCGCCTTCGGCATGGGCATCGATAAGCCCGACGTGCGTTTCGTCATCCACTACGACATCCCTAAGAGCCTTGAAGGATACTACCAAGAGACAGGGCGTGCCGGGCGCGATGGAGGTGAAGGCAAGTGCATCACGTTCTACACTTACAAGGACCTCCAGAAGTTGGAGAAATTCATGGAAGGCAAGCCTGTCGCTGAGCAGGACATCGGCCGTCAGCTGCTGCAAGAGACTGCAGCCTACGCCGAGACCTCGGTCTGCCGTCGACGCGTACTCCTCCACTATTTCGGCGAAGAGTACACCCAGGACAATTGCCACAACTGCGACAACTGCCTACATCCCAAACAGCGCATCGAAGCACGCGACCAGTTGCTCATGGCACTCAGCGTCGTTCGCGACATCAAAGAAAATTTCAAGGCGCCCCACGTCATCGACGTCCTCACAGGCAATCCCACCGAAGAGGTTCGCGCCCACAAGCATGACGACCTCGACTGCTTCGGTTGCGGCGACGACCGTGAGCCGCGCTACTGGAACGCCGTCATTCGTCAGGCTCTCCTCTCAGGCTACATCTACAAGGAGGTCGAGAACTACGGTCTCATCAAGCTCACGCCTGAAGGCCGCAAGTTCATCAGCCATCCTACCAGTTTCTTCATCTCGGAGGACAATGATTTCGATACTGACTTCACCGAGAGCGACGGCGGCACCAGCGCCACCGACCTCGAGTTGCTGAGCATGCTCAAGAGCCTGCGCAAGAGCGTGGCGCGCGAGAAAGGGATTCCACCGTACGTCATCTTCCAAGATGCTTCACTCGAAGCAATGGCTACCGTCTACCCCATCACCATCGACGAACTGAAGAACATCCCCGGCGTAGGCGAAGGCAAAGCAAGGCGTTATGGCAAGGCGTTCTGCGACCTCATCCAGCAGCACTGCGAGGAGAACGGCATCGAGCGGCCCGAAGACTTGCGCGTTCGAACGGTTGCCAACAAGAGCAAGAACAAAGTCAGAATCATCCAGAGCATCGACCGAAAGGTAGACTTGGAAGTGCTCGCCAAATCGATGGGACTGGACTTCGACGAATTCCTCGACGAGCTCGACTCTATCGTCGACAGTGGAACGAAACTCGATATCCGCTACTACCTCGACTCTATTATGGATGCAGATCAGTTCGAAGACATCTTCGAGTATTTCCGCGAGAGCGAGACTGACGATATTGATGATGCCCTCGATGAGCTCGACGAAGATTACACCGAGGATCAGATACGCCTCGTCCGCATCCAATTTATCTCCGAGCTTGGCAACTGATACATTCCTTTGCCATATCCCATCCCTAATGGAGGAACGTCCGGACCTTCAGCCGTGAACGTCCATACCTGCAGCCGTGAACGTCCATACCTTCAGCCGTGAACGTCCATACCTGCAGCCGTGAACGTCCATACCTGCAGCCGTGAACGTCCATACCTGCAGCCGTGAGGATTCATATCTTCGCGGCTGAAGGTTTTTCATATGTTCGCATGCCCCTTTGACAAGTCGCATTTTTTACACTTCAAGGCCTTTTCAAGGGTTCTTTCGCGTTAATCCGCGTTAATCTGTAGTTAAAAGAGTCCTTCGTTTTGGTCATTTCGCAGATTTATTGTATTTTTGCGCGCAATAATTAAAAGCAGTACAACTATGGCCAACTTTATTGCAGACCGCATCGTCATGGACGGACTCACTTTCGATGACGTCCTCCTCGTTCCCGCTTATTCCGAAGTCCTACCCCGCGCGGTGGATCTCACGACACGCTTCTCCCGCCACATCGAGTTGAAAGTACCTTTCGTGACAGCCGCCATGGACACCGTCACCGAGGCTACGATGGCTATTGCCATTGCGCGTGAGGGCGGCATCGGCGTCATCCACAAGAATATGTCTATCGAGGAGCAGGCACGCCAAGTGGCTATCGTCAAGCGCGCCGAGAACGGCATGATCTACGACCCTGTCACCATCCAGAGCACCGGCACCGTCGCCGATGCACTCTCCCTGATGGCTGAGTACCACATTGGTGGCATCCCCGTTGTCGACAAGGACAACTTCCTCGTAGGCATCGTCACGAACCGCGACCTGCGCTTCGAACGCCGCGTTGATCGGCCCATCGCTGAGGTCATGACCAGCGAGCACCTTGTGACCACTCATCAACAGACCAACCTCTTTGACGCAGCTCAGATTCTTCAAGAGAACAAGATTGAGAAGCTCCCCGTCGTTGATGATGAGAACCACCTCATCGGCCTCATTACTTATAAGGATATCACGAAAGCCAAGGACAAACCTATGGCTTGCAAAGACGAGAAAGGCCGTCTCCGCGTAGCCGCTGGTGTAGGCGTAACGTCCGACACCCTCGAACGCATCACGGCGCTCGTTGAAGCAGGGGCCGACGCCATCGTCATCGACACCGCCCACGGCCACTCTAAGGGCGTCATCGAAAAGCTGAAGGAAGCTAAAGCCGCCTTCCCCGACGTCGATATCGTTGTAGGCAATGTAGCCACGGGCGAGGCTGCACGAATGTTGGTGGAAGCTGGTGCCGATGGCATCAAGGTCGGCATCGGCCCTGGCAGTATCTGCACAACTCGTGTCGTTGCAGGCGTAGGCGTACCTCAGCTCTCTGCAGTCTATGACGTTGCCAGCGCTCTCGAAGGTACAGGCGTCCCCCTCATTGCCGACGGTGGCCTCCGCTATTCTGGCGACGTTGTCAAGGCCATTGCTGCTGGAGGTTATTGCGTGATGATTGGCTCGCTCGTTGCCGGCACCGAGGAAAGCCCTGGCGACACCATCATCTTCAACGGACGTAAGTTCAAGAGCTATCGTGGAATGGGTTCGCTCGAAGCTATGGAGAACGGTTCCAAGGACCGCTACTTCCAGGCTGGCGAGAAGGATGTGAAGAAACTCGTTCCCGAGGGCATTGCAGGCCGCGTTCCTTACAAAGGCACCGTCCAGGAAGTCATCTATCAGCTCATCGGCGGCCTGCGGTCTGGCATGGGCTATTGCGGTGCTGCGACCATCAAAGATCTCCATCATGCCAAATTCGTGCGCATCACCAATGCAGGTGTGCTCGAAAGCCATCCCCACGACATCACCATCACCAGCGAGGCGCCCAACTACAGCCGCCCGCAGTAAGCGTAAGTTAAAGGTTTAAAGTGAAATAATGCGATGAAGCACGTCACCTATCTCTTATCTTTTATCTTCTACTTCTTAGCTCAGACTGCTACTGCGCAGTCCTCCGACCCTATCGTCATGCGCATCAACGGCAAGGACGTCCCCCGTTCGGAGTTTGAGTACAACTACAACAAGAACAACACCGATGGCGTTATTGACAAGAAGACCGTCGACGAATATGCCGAGCTGTTCATCAACTATAAGTTGAAGGTCGAAGCTGCCCTTGATGCACACCTCGACACGCTCTCCAGCTACCAGCAGGAGTTCCGCACCTATCGCGACCAGCAGATTCGTCCGCTTCTCGTCCCCTCCGAGGCCGAGGAGGCTGAAGTACAGAAGTACTACGACCAGATGCTCGGTCAACTCGAAGGCAAGCAACTTGTAGAGCCCGCCCATATCTTCGTACGCGTGATGCAACAGTCAACGCTCGACCAGCAAGCAGCGGCCAAAGCTCGCATCGACAGCATCTATGCCGTGCTGCAAGGGGGCAAGGATTTCGCACAGCTCGCCGCCGAGGCTTCAGAGGATCATGCTACAGGTGTCCGTGGAGGCGTCATCGGATGGATTGGTCCTCATCAGTTGCTCAAGGAGCTCGAGGATAAGATTTATTCGATGCAGGTTGGTGAGGTGGCCGAGCCTATGCTCTCCACTGTCGGTTGGCATATCCTCAAGCTTATGGATCAAAAGCCCTTAGAGCCTTACGATACGCTCGCTCCCCGCATCCGTCAGTTCCTCGAGGCCAGAGGCATGAAGGACAAGCTCGCCACAACCATCGTGGACAGCCTTGCAGCGGGTAGCCAGAAGAGCGTCGAGCAGGTCATGGACGAGCAAGCTGAACTATTTGCAGCTCAGGACGATGAACTGAAATACCTCATCCAGGAGTACCACGATGGCCTACTCCTCTATGAGGTCTGCCAACGCACCGTCTGGGAGCCAGCAGCCAAGGACACCACTGCCCTTGAACGCTATTTCAAGAAGAACAAAAAAGCCTATGCCTTCCAGAAGCCTCATTATGCAGGTGCCCTCATCCAAGCCCTTAACCCTGCCCTCATCGCCGATGTCAAGAAAGCCTTCAAGGGCCGCGATGAAGATTCATGGGCTGGCATCATCAAGTCGCAATTCAACAAGGACAGCGTCCAGGTGCGCTTCGAGCGCCGTGTCTTCGAGCAGGGCGAGAATGCCATGGTCGATTCGCTGGCCTTCGGCATAAAGAAAGGTAAGACGCGCGTCAATGCCAAATACCCCGCAACAGCTGTCGTAGGACGAGTGCTCAAGAAAGGGCCGCAACGCTGGACCGACGTTGGTCCTCAAGTGGTCACCGACTATCAGGCCGTCAAGGAACAGGAGTTCGTCGACGAACTGCGCCGCCGCTACAAAGTTGAAATCTACAAAGAAGCTCTTAAAACGGTTAACAAGCACTAAATGAACGCCAAACATTTGTTCACCCTCGTGCTGATGCTGGCTACAGCTCGCACGTCAGCCTTTGCCCAGACTTCCAACAATATCGTTGATGAAGTCATTTGGGTCGTCGGCGATGAAGCCATACTCCGCAGCGATGTCGAGAAAGTGCGTGCTCAGATGGGCCATGTCCCCGGCAACCCCTACTGCGTCATCCCCGAGAACCTCGCCATTCAGAAACTTTTTATCCATCAAGCCGAGATTGACAGCATCGAAGCTTCCGCTGAGGATATCAACCGAAATGTCGATGCACAGATCAACGATTGGATCCAAAAAGCGGGCTCGAAGGAGAAACTCGAGGAGTACCGCAATATGACACTCACTCAGATCCGTGAGGAGACCTACGACCTCATCAAAGACAACCGATTAATGGCACAGGTGCGCGACCACCTAACGAAGGATATTAAGGTGACGCCCGCCGAGGTTCGCCATTTCTTCAAAGATGTGCCCGAAGACTCGCTGCCCCTCATTCCCACTCAGGTTGAAGTGGAGTTGCTGGCCGAGCACCCGCGCATCCAGCAGGAGGAGATCGACCGCATCAAAGCTGATCTGCGCGACTACACCGAGCGCGTCAACTCTGGCAAGTGGACCTTCTCTGCCCTCGCCCGTATGTTCAGCGAGGACGACGGCACCTACCGTCAGGGCGGCGAGATGGACTACATGAGTAAGGTTGACCTCGACCCAGCTTTTGCCAACGTCGCCTGGAGCCTCACCGACCCCAACAAAGTGTCGAAGATTGTGGAGTCGCAGTACGGCTACCACATTATCCAGCTCGTCGACAAACGCGGTGACAAACTCAAGTTGCGCCATATCCTCAAACGGCCTCATGTCGACCAAAAGGATATTGATGCCGTTCTCCTTCGCCTCGACTCCATCACCATGGACATCAAGGAAGGTAAATTCTCCTTCGAGGACGCCGCTTCGGCGCTTTCCGACGACAAGGACTCGCGCAATAACAAAGGCCTCATGTTCAACGTCATCTACGACGAAACCACAGGCGAACGTACGCGTACGTCCCGCTTCAAGATGGCAGAATTGCCGACAGAGATTGCTCGCGTCGTCGAAGGCCTCGACGTAGGCGAAATCTCCAAGCCGTTCACGATGCTCGACAAGGCTGGCAAGCAGCAATGCTGTGTCATCAAGCTCAAGAGTCGCATCAAGGCGCACGCAGCCACCATCACCGAGGATTTCCAGATTCTCAGTCAGATCGTGCGCAACAAGCGAAGCGAGGAATTCATCGAGAAATGGATTCGCGAGAAACAGCGTACCACCTACGTGCGCATCAACCCCGCATGGAGCGATTGCGAGTTCCAATATCCAGGCTGGATTAAGGAATAAAGTCCTTCTTCACGTCATCAACAACGCAGTCAGATGAGCAAGAGAATCATCCATCACTACAAGCCATTCCGTCAGACCCATAAGCCTTCCAAGCCCTATGGGTCTCCCCTTTCTTGTGTCATCTATGCGCTCTTGTTCATTGTCTCGCTGAATGTCATCGCCGCACCTCCCGCCCGTCGGCGTAGCGGTCCACGTCGGCAGAGCGACTCACGCATACACCTCCTTCATGCCGACGAACTCTTCTACGACCAGCAAAAGAACCGCGATGCACAGATCCTACGCGGGCATGTACGCTTCCGTCACGACGGCGTCATCCTGACGTGCGACAGTGCGTGCTACTACGAGGCCAACAACTCGTTCGATGCTTTCGGACATGTCAAGATGAACCAGGCCGATACGCTCACGCTCACGTCCAAGGTGCTTTACTACGACGGCAACGACCAGATGGCTCAAGCCCGCCACAATGTCGTCCTCACGCACTACAAGAGCAAGCTCTATACCGACTCACTCGACTACGACCGCCTCTACGACCTCGGCTACTTCTTCCAGGGAGGCAAGCTCGTCGACAAGGACAACACGCTCACCAGCGAATGGGGCCAGTACAGCCCCGCCACGCGAGAGGCTATCTTCAACTACAACGTCGACCTGCAGAACCCGCGTTTCACCCTCATCTCCGATACGCTCCATTACAACACAGGCTCGGCCATAGCGCGCATCGTGGGTCCGTCCAACATTGACAACGGCGACAACCACATCTACTCCGAGAGCGGCACCTACGACACCCGGGCTAACCGCGCCTATCTCCTCGAGCGTTCCATCGTCAGCAACAAAGGCTGCACCATCACTGGCGACAGCCTCGACTACACGGGCGAAGGTGCCATCTCCAAGGCGTTCGGCAACGTCATCTACGTTGACAAAGACAGTCGCAACATGTTCACGGGCAACTACGTCCTCTATGCCGACTCCATCGGCTATGCCGAAGCGGCCGACAGCGCCGTCTGCATCGACTATTCTCAGCGTGACACCTTCTACGTCCATGCCGACACCTTCAAGCTCTACACCTACGACATCGACACCGATTCCATGTGGCGCGAGCTGCGAGCCTACAACCACGTCCGTGCCTATCGCGTCGACGTGCAAGCGGTCTGCGACTCCATGGTCTTCATCACGCGCGACTCCTGCCTCACCATGTACCGCGACCCTATCCTCTGGCAACAGGGGCAACAACTCCTCGGCGAGGAGATCAAGGCTTGGATGAACGACAGCACCATCGACTCTACCCACGTCATTCGCCAGGCACTCTCCGTCGAGCGGCTCGACTCGATGTCTTACAACCAAGTGACAGGCAACATCATGCGTAGCTATTTCGATAAAGGACGCATGCGCCAGACGTGGGTTGAAGGCAACGTCATCGTGCGCTACTACCCACTTGATTCCGATAGCCTCATGATTGGTCTTCTGCAGTCAGAGTCGTCAGAGCTCAAGCTCTTCATGGGCGATGAGAAGCTCGATAAGATTTGGATGCCCGAGGCCGAGGGCAAGCTCCATCCCCTCGCTCTCGCTACGCGCAAGGAACGCTACCTCGACAACTTCGGGTGGTTCGACTATGTCCGTCCCGTCGACAAAAACGACATCTTCGAATGGCGCCCCAAGAAAGCGGGCTTTGAGCTCAAGGCCTCAGTTCAACACACTAAACCCAAGGCCTCGCTCAACAACACCCCCAAGAACCAAGGATCCTCTTCGAAAAAGAAATTGAAAGCACCCGAATGATCTCTTTCGTCACTCGTCATTCATCATTCGTCATTCGTCATTAGTCCATAATATCCCATCACGGGAAACTTTAATTTTTCACTTTTCTCTCTTTCACTTTTCACTCCTCCACAATGGCACTCTTCTCCACACGCGACCCACGACGCTTCCGTGGCGTCCACATCTACACCTCCGAGCGCAAGGAAAAACTTGACAAGCTCGTTGCAGAAGCCAAGCGCGAAGAACAAATCGAGCGTGGCGAGACACCTGAGTACAAGCCCGATATTGAGTCCTACCGCGGCAAGTTTGCCAAGAACCTCAAGCGAGCCGA
The DNA here is from genome assembly GCA_017429525.1 of Bacteroidaceae bacterium. Taxonomy (GTDB): domain Bacteria; phylum Bacteroidota; class Bacteroidia; order Bacteroidales; family Bacteroidaceae; genus Physcousia. Next base: position 19,497 of record JAFROT010000036.1, read on the forward strand.
CCCCGACCGCCGACGCCTTCATCCCGGCATCGCCATCGCGATCATCGTCGTTCTCATCATCCTCTGGCATTACCTCATGACGGGCAGTTTCCGCTTCTGAGCGCAGATAGCCCCTGCCTCTTGAATACCAATCCCCGGATTATCAAAATAACGGAATCTCGAAATAACGAAATTTCATCATCCCGAAATCCCCCTCAGCTACGTAATAAACTCCCATGGACATCATCCAACTTCTCCCCGACTCCGTCGCCAACCAGATTGCTGCTGGCGAAGTCATCCAGCGCCCCGCCTCTGTGGTGAAGGAGCTGGTGGAGAACGCCGTTGATGCCGGCGCTCATCGCATCGACGTCATTGCCGTCGATGCCGGTCGCACCAGCCTTCAGGTCGTCGACGATGGCTGCGGGATGAGCGAGACCGATGCCCGTTTGGCCTTTGAGCGTCACGCCACCAGCAAGATACGCCAGGCCGCCGACCTCTTCACCCTCACCACCATGGGATTTCGTGGCGAGGCACTCCCCTCCATCGCCGCAGTCGCTCAGGTAGAACTCACCACACGCACTGCCGAAGCCGACCTCGGCACACACCTCTCCATCGAAGCCTCGCGGGTCATCAGTCAAGAGCCCGTCGCGGCTGCCGTAGGGTCCAATTTCGTCATCAAGAACCTCTTCTTCAACGTACCCGCACGGCGCAAGTTCCTCAAGTCCAACCAGACGGAACTCTCCAACATCTCCACCGAGTTTGAACGAATCGTGCTCGTACACCCCGATATTGCTTTCACGCTCACTCACAACGACACCACCCTTCTCAACCTCACGCCTTCGACCCTCAAAGCTCGCATCGCGGCCGTCTTCGGAGGACGCATCGCCGAGCGTCTCCTGCCCGTAGAGGTGCAGACGCCGATGGTCCGCATCCATGGCTTCGTGGGCAAGCCCGAGGCATCCCGCAAGCGAGGAGCACAACAGTATTTCTTTGTCAACAACCGCTATATGCGGCACCCCTACTTCCACCGTGCCGTACAGGAAGCTTTCACACGCCTCATCCCTGCCGACGAGCAGGTTCCCTACTTCATCTATTTCGACGTGCCACCCGCCGAGATCGATGTCAACATCCATCCCACCAAGACCGAGATCAAGTTCGAGAACGAGCAAGCCATTTGGCAGATCCTTCTCGCAGCCATACGTGAGTCCATAGGACGCTTCAACGCCATCCCCACCATCGAGTTCGACACCGAGGGCCGTCCCGCCGACATCCCTGTCTACAATCCGAACGTCAACACTCAGCCCAAGGCGCCTACCGTGCGACTCAACCCCGCCTTCAACCCTTTTGACAGCACCCCGTCATCCACGCCTTTCGACGGCGATATACTGGGAAACCTTCCCATCCCCCGCACCACCAGCGAGCCGAACGACAGCGCACAACTCTTCCCGTCGGCATCGACTCCCGCCAACAGCGCTTCACCTCACGAGGCAGCGCACGAAACGCCCTTGTCTGTAGCCGGTCTGACGGCAGACACCATCCCCTCGACCGCTTTCTTCCAGTATCGCGGACAATACGTCCTCACCACGGTTGAGAGCGGCCTACTGCTCATCGACCAGCATCGGGCCCATCTGCGCGTCCTCTACGACCGCTATATCTCGCAGCTCGCCAAGTCCGCCCTCCCCTCCCAGCGTTACCTCTTCCCCGAGGTGATGCAACTCTCAGCCGCACAGTCCGTCACCTTTGCAGCCATCCATGAGGACCTTAGCCGTCTCGGTTTCGACGTCGGCGACCTCGGCGGAGGCAACATCTCCATCGTCGGCTATCCCGCAGGCTTCGAGGGCATAGACCCGCAAGCACTCTTCACCGAGGTTCTGGACACCGCAGCCACTAACGGCAACCTGCCCGCCGAACAGCTTCTCAGCCAGCTGGCCCTCACCCTCGCACGAGCGGCCGCCATCCCTACCGGGCAAGTGCTCTCGCCCCTCGAGATGCAGGACCTCACCGCGCAGCTCATGGCAACGAGCAACCCCAACTACACGCCCGATGGCCACCCCACCCTCGCCATCATCCCACAGGAACAGATAGACAAGCTCTTCTGAACGCCCTGCGGCGTCACAAGAAAAGAATACCGGCATAACGAAATATCGGCATATCGAAATCCCGAAATAACCATCCCTCCCCTTTCCACGAATCATCATCATAAAAAAATACCTTCATGCAACAGAAAATCATCCTCACCGGCGACCGCCCCACAGGCCCCCTCCACATCGGCCACTACGTTGGCTCGCTCCGTCGCCGCGTCGAACTGCAGAACTCCGGTCTCTACGACAAGATCTTCATCTTCGAGGCCGATGCTCAGGCCCTCACCGATAATATCGACAACCCCGACAAGGTCCGTCAGAACGTCATCGAAGTGGCACTCGACTACCTCGCCGTAGGCCTCGACCCGCAGAAGAGCACCCTCTTCATCCAGAGCCAAATTCCCGAACTCTGCGAGCTCACCTTCTACTTCATGGACCTCGTCAGCGTCAGCCGCCTCCAGCGCAACCCGACGGTGAAGACCGAGATTCAGATGCGTGGTTTCTCGGGCGAGAGCATCCCCGTAGGCTTCTTCACCTATCCCATCTCCCAGGCTGCCGACATCACCCTCTTCAAGGCCACTACCGTGCCCGTGGGCGAGGATCAGGAGCCTATGCTCGAGCAGTGCCGCGAGATCGTCCGCCGCTTCAACAACATCTACGGCGAGACGCTCGTCGAACCCAATATTCTCCTGCCCGAGAACGCAGCCTGCCTGCGCCTGCCCGGCACCGACGGTAAGGCCAAGATGTCCAAGAGCCTCGGCAACTGCATCTACCTCAAGGACTCTGCCGACGAGGTCGAGAAGAAAGTCAAGTCCATGTTCACCGATCCCGACCATCTGCGCGTCAGCGACCCCGGTAAGGTCGAAGGCAACACGGTCTTCACCTACCTCGATGCTTTCTGCCGCCCCGAGCACTTCGGCCGCTACCTGCCCGACTACGAGAACCTCGACGCCCTCAAGGACCACTACCGTCGCGGCGGTCTCGGCGATATGAAGGTGAAGAAGTTCCTCGCCGCCGTTCTGCAGGAGACCCTCGAGCCCATCCGTCAGCGCCGTGCCGAGTTCGCAAAGGACATCCCTGCCGTCATCGACATCCTGCGCCGCGGCACCGAGACCGCCCGCGAGGCAGGAGCACAGACCATGGCGGAAGTACGCCGCGCCATGCGCCTCGACTATTTCGACGATGCTGCCTTCACCGCCGAGCAAGCCGCCCGCTTCGCTTAACGGTCTTCGCGACATCATACAACAAAAGCACCTACGCCTGTATATCCAAGCGTAGGTGCTTTCGTTTGAACTCATCTCAACGCTCAGCCCTTATCTACAACAACGCCCTGCGGAGTATTTCCGCAGGGCGTTAGTGATAATAAAAAGATTAACGACTAGCGTTAATACAAGATTGAATCAATAAGCGAAGGCTTACTTGCTCCAGTCGTCGTCCCAGACATTCTTGGGAGAAGACCAAGCATCTTTTCCTGCATCTCCTTTGACTAGGACCTCACCATCTGGATCAGCCTCATCATCAAAAAGAGAAAGTGCGATGAGCGCCGTTGGCTGAACGGCCTGCATGTAGAGCAAGGGCTGAATATATGTCTTTTTCATTGTTATTGCAATTTAGAAATTAATCTTTAAATACGTTATTACTTGACAACGACTTTCTTGCCATTGATGATGTAGACTCCGCCCTTCTGCAGCTTCTGAACCTTACGGCCAGCAAGATCATAGGCATCACCGTCGACGAGACCGTCAAAGACATTCTGGATAGCTGTCGGGAGATCATTCTCACCAAGATAGAAGGCCTTAACGCCCTCTGATTCAGCAGGACTGGTGACATAGGCACGGTTGGCACCAACTGTTGGCTGTTTTCCTTCAGCGACCACGTAGAAACCTACCTTACCATCGTTCTTCTGAAGAACATAGGAGCCAACAAGAGCAGGAGTTTGAGCATAGACACCAGTCAGCAGACCTTCGGTGTAGCTGAGAGCTGTACCCTGAGCATCACCAGTCAGCGTTTCGTTCCATGCACCTTCGATGATGTAAGGCTTGTTAGCCTCGAGAGCTGTAACCTCATTAAGAGTAAGCGTAGCGCCTTCTGCACCAGTGCAAGTATAAACCTTCACACCTTCAGGAATCTCAGCAACAGCGAAGGGAAGCATTGTTGTGCCCCAACCAGCAGCATTAGTGTTGATGGTGATAGAAGGCTTCGAGGTCTCAACAAGCTTGAAGTCGATGTGAGAGTTCACAGTGTAAACACCAGCATCCTGAGATCCAATGTACTGGTTAGCTGCAGTGTTGCGCAGATTCCATTTACCATCTGTAGCAGTCGGTACGACTTCGACAGCAAGAGCGTCATCGGCATTGGTCGTGGTGCGGATCTGAGAGGTATTGCCACCATAAGGAACACCTGTAGAAATGTAACGAGCAACGCCAGCGGCGTCTATCTGCGACATCTTGTACTTGTTGCCTTCTACCTTGGTGAAGGTGAATGCTTGTGCGAGGTTCGTGTTAGCAGCTTCCTTGTACTGGATATTGTAATTACCATGGTCAGTGCGGGCATTAGCCAAATAGGTCATAGCTTTATTGTCATAAGTCCAACCATCGTAGGTCAGAACCACATTGAATAGTTGACCATCTGCAGGAGGATTAACAGTTGTCAAAGCATTGTAAGCATTCGTCACATCCTCAACAGTTGCTGTGCCCTGAACGAGTGCGTTAGCGGCATCAACGGCATCCTGGCTGTATTGGAAGGCACCGGTACCAATGTTTGCAGTGGGGATAGCATCGAGAGCATACTGGACGTTGCCAATAATAGACTCATCTGTGATTTCTGCAAGTACGAACTCATCGAAGCTGGAAGAAGCATTCCAGCCCATGCGGACACCCACGTATGGAGTCTCAGCCGTAAAGACACATTCGGTCTTGGACCATTCTGTAGCAGTCTGTCCTGCACCCTGAGGCCACTCAAACTGCTTGATTGTACCAGTCTCAGTTGTAGCATCAGACATCTTAAACAGAGCATTGTACTGAAGGTTTGCCGAAGAAGGAGCCTTTCCGTTCGTATAGACTGAGAAGTAGTATTTTTTACCTACTTCGACCGCGACTGACTTGCGAATGGTCGTAACTGCACCAGCACCGCCAGCATTCGTGGTAAGATAAGCACCATTGTCAACAGCACCACCTTCGGCGGTTATTGTGAAGTTGCTAACCACTGCATCTGTTGTATAACCAATAGTCTTCCACGTTGCGACTGCGTTGGGATAGCTAAACGTACCATTCTTGATGAGGTTCTCACCGAGTGTGTAAACCGTGCGAGAAGCACCATCATTCACGAAATAAGTCTCTGGCACCGTGGATTCGGGGAAGCTAACAGTAACTTCGCAAGAAGCCTTCACGTTCTCGTCAAGTGTGCTGGTAACAGTGATAGTAGCCGTACCAGGAGCAACAGCGGTTACAACACCATCAGCAACAGTCGCCACGTTCTCGTCACTACTTGTCCACGTAACAGTATTTGTAGCATTCTCGGGCTCGAAGGTCGGAGTCAGCGTTACAGTAGGTTCAGCCACAGTAAGGGTAGCCTCGGTCTTGTCAAGAGTTACGCCCGTGGGAACAACAGCAGCCTCTTCAGCAGTCAGGTCGCGAACCTTGGTATACTTCACATTCTTGAAACTGAGCCAGCTGATATTGTTGTCGGCACCGACGTTGAAGTTCAGAGTAAGCTTACCATCCTTGACAAGACCCTGAGCGGTGTAAGTAGCAATCTGGAACTGGCTGGTACCGATTTGCTCGCCTGCTGTGACATCCACAGCTGCGTAGTCACCCTCACCACCACCATTGATGTCCATCGTGATGCCTGTAGCGTCAGCTGCAGCAACTTCGTTCTTAGCGCGAACACGTACCCAAGCTGAAACAGAATAAAGACCATTCTCAACATCAAGTGTTCCGCTCCATTTGTTCTCTGCAAGAGTCTTTGCGTCTTCTGTCCAATATTCGTAGAAGGGGATCTTGAAGTTAGAACCATCAGTAGCGCCTTCATTAGACCAAGTATTGATATAAAGACTTGTTCCAAAGTCATTCAGGCTAAAACCATTTTCAAGGAAATTGGAAGCGGCAGTATTAGCTCCAGCACGCCAACCTGTGGCGACTGTGCCAAGATTTGCGCCAGCAGTTGCCTCAGCATCTGTGAGCATACCCTCATCATACTTTGCCTGAACGGCAGCAATGGCATCAGCAAAAGTAGTTGTAGCCTCTGCAGTTGCAAAGTTGTGAGCCTCCTTCAGAGCATTAGCGTCTGCGATAGCTGTGGCGGCAACAGCGTAAGCTGTAATAGAAGCTTGAGCGGCGGCTATAGCGGACTGAGCTGCATTATATTTGGCAACTGTCTTTTCGGCATTATACGCAGCAATGGCAGCAGTTTGAGTAGCAGCGACATCGGCGTTCATCTTTCCTTCTACAGCTGTCACATCAGGAAGTGCGCCTACATAAGTCAGAGTGAAATCGTCAGCGCAGAGCCAGCTATTATCAGCCTTTGTGCCCACGCCCTCATATTTAATGGTAATGTCAGCATCGGCATCGCAAGCAAATTCTACGGTGTAACGAATTTGGTCATCGGATATCGTCATGGCCTTGCTTACACCACCGGCAGAAAGTTCTGCGGAAGTCACACCGCGAGCCTTAATAGTAGCTGTAACCTTATACACACCTGCAGGCATACCTGAAAGAGTTTGGGCTATTGACTTAGTACCATCAGGAACCCAGCATTCAGCATAGTAGGTGCCTACTTTTCCGAAAGAGTTATTGCCTTGAACACTCATTCCAGTATTTTCCCAACCCGTAAGATCACCAGTCTCGAAGCTGGGGTTAATGAGGAGCGCTGCAGTTAAATCTACATTCTCAAGATTGTTAGCCGTAATAGCAGTCTTCAGAGCTGTACGGACAGCAGCAATAGCCGCGTTCAGTTCTTCAACCGTTGCAGCGGAGTTTGCTGAAGCATCAGCGCTTGTTACGTCAGTCGAATTGTAAGTATTCAAAACAGCAGCACGAACAGCCTGATATTCTGCATATCCAGGCGCCAAAGCATTCAGCTCACTTGTTGCGGTCTGAATGGCTGCAATAGCGGTGCTGTATTCCTTGGAACTATCCCACTCCTTATTATTAACTTCCAAAACTTCTGTCTTCTTTGTGTTGTAAGTTTCAGAAGGAACCTTCCCTTCTAAAGCTTCAAAGGCGGCAACAGCTGCAGCAAGCTGAGTTTCATAAGCAGAAAGGTCAATGCCATAATAAGTGACTTTGAAGTTATCAGCTGCAATCCAATTGGCTGTAGTGTTTTGTGTCTTCAAGCCAAAGATGACATCACCTTCACCTGTGAACAAGAACTCCGTAGAGAAGTGCTGAACAGCACTACCAGCTGTTGAGAGAGAAGTCGTGAAATCAACTCCATCGGCATTGATATACAGAAGAGCGCCTGTCGTTGTGGCACTTGTATTACCCTGATTGGTAGCAATAGCATCACATTCAAGGACATACTTACCTTCAGGCATGTTAGAAACCGTCTGACGGAGATAGCCATCACCAATCTTAGCATTACCACTACGCCAAGCCTCGATGAATCTATTCACATAGCCATTGGCCGACTGATAAGTGTTATTATCCTGATAACCGATATTGTTAGCCTGCTGTCCTGAAACGTAGTTAGTTTCCCAACCCGTTATATTCCCCTGAGTGAAATCGGAATTGCTAAGCACAAATTCTGTGATATCACGAGGGTCGGAATCAGAAGCATTGTCTAAGTGAGCCTGAAGGCAGGCATTATTCAAATTCGTTACTGCAGCGGCCAGTTCCTCAGCAGTCGACGCACTGTTTTCATATACGGCAGATGCTTCATCCGTGTTTACCCCTGCTGCATAAGCTTTCATCAAAGCACGATACAGACGAGCCTTTGCCACAACGTTTGCTGCTGATTTCTGTTCTTCCGTGAGGAACATCCAATCAATATCAGACGAACTGGAATTATAACCAAAATAAACTCTGGCACCATTCAAGCTAGCATTGACGCCCGCATACTGAGTAGCAGCTGCAGGAAAAGCAGGGTCTCCAACAGCTGTTTGTAAACGATACACACCATTAACTTTAGTTATATTCCATACATAACCTTTATCCTGAGTTCCTTTATCAGTATAGCCCCAACGCTCATCAACACGGAAGAGAAGTTTATTGGAGTTATTTGTGTTAAGGAGTTCCCAACCAGATAGAGACGCACCACCAACAGTAACATTTGAAACTGCTTGTGTCTTAATAAGTAGGCCGGTATCTGTACCTGTTGCACTCAATTGGGTTCCCCAATCATTTGCGGCCGTTACAAATTGTCCAGCCCCTACATTCAGGATGTAGTACTGACCACCATTGACAGGGTCAGATCCTGGTGATGTCCAGCTTTGAGCATTCGCGCCCAGCCCGACCATAGCCGCGCACGCGGCCAAGAAGAGTTTTAGTTTCTTCATTTGTTTTGTTAGTTAATTATGTTGTTAGTTATATTGTTAGCTGTTGTTAGACGATGCGGGTAGCTGTTGTCAGACGCTGTGTTAAGGTAAGAGAAAAAGAGGTAAATGGTTGCGCGCAGGGGGCGCGTGCGTGTACATTATACACTAAAAGCGTGCAAAAGTACAAATTATTCAGATATGGAGGATGAATAAAAACGTTAAAAATCATGAACGCTCGTAAAATAATTATGAAAGGAATGAAGTTGATTGTCAACAGATGGTAGGAGAACGCAGGAGATTGAAGAACTATGAATGCAGGCGAAAGAAGAACTTTAGACGGGATCATGAGAATCCATCTACTGACGATGGTCAGTCCTAGGCTGAACAGGAAGAACGGGATGCGGTGCGCCATCATTAAATGGTCACGATTTGTTGCATTGTGGCATTAAAAGGGTGATGAAAATGCAGAAAAAGCAGTTAAAAATACGCTCATTTCGCTATTTTCAGACGTTAATTTGGTTCAAAATTACATTTTTACATGGTAAATACATTCAAATTACATTGTTTTCAGCGTTCGTTTCCGTTTGTTTTTCATATAGTTAACTACAAAACAATGTAAAAATGTAGGCAATTTCGCATAAAACGTATTTATTTTTTGAAAAGGATTGGCACTGTACGACATGCTGCTCATGAACAAAATGGTCGTTTTTGTGCTCAATAACCATGAACAGGCTTCAATTTGAAGACCTATAAACGATGGACGACGCACCTCTAGACGCAACGTACTGCGCGACCGTTCGTGAGGGGCTATGCGACCGCTCGTGAGGGGCGATGCGACCGTATGTGAAGGGCGATGCGACCATATATGTTGGGCGATGCGACCGTATGTGTTGGTTATTCGGTCGCGACCGAATAACGAATTCAATTAGATGAAAAATGGTTGAGTTCAGCTTTCGCGGCAGAGAGCGGCTACTTGTTGCTCGAAATGTTCGCGGTCACGGACACGGGTCTTAAAGGCGGAGCGGTAGTTGTAGACGGTACGCGGGGCGAACTGGAGGAGGGCAGCTATCTCCGAACTCTCCTTCACGCCGAGGCGGATGAGGGCGAAGATACGGAGCTCAGTGGTGAGGGTGCTGGAATGGGGAAGGGTGATCTGCTCGCCATCGAGGAGGAGGGCGTTGAACTCGTCGACGAAAGTGGGATAAAGCTCGAGGAAGGTCTTGTCGAAGCGGTGCATGAAAGCGGCGTTCTCCTCAGCCGAGAGACGTTGCGAGGAGATGGCGCTGAGCAGTTCAGTGGTCTGCTTGGCCTTGATCTTACGCTGCACAAGGAGTTGGAAGCGCTCGAGGCGATGAATGTATGTGGCGCAGAGGTCGATGTAGACTTTGGCGAGGCTCTCACGGCGCTTGTTGACCTGTACGAGGCGACCGTTGGTGTCGGCCAACTGGGCGTTGAGGTCACCCAGTTGTGCGTTAAGGTCGGAGAGCTGGCTGTTGGTCTCGGCAAGGGCATGACGGCGCTGACCGAGGAGGGAGTTCTGGCGCACGATGAACACGATGAGCGCCACCATCAGTACGGCGAGCAACGACAGGCCCCATAGCGCGAGACGCAAGCTGCGGTTCTGCTGGGAGAGGAGGCCCTGATAGGTGAGGATGATGGCAGGCGACTTGCGTGCGATGTCGAGGGTGCGGAGACGGTTGTTGGACTGCTGGGCGTCGGTCAGGGCTATATTGACGTAGCGCTGAGCACGCTCGAGTTGCGGCGGATTGCTGGCGAAGAGCACCTCAGCCAGGTCCTGCAGCGCCATGCCCTCCTTGGAACTGTTGAGGAGATCGCTGATAGCGGCTCGGGTGAGGAAGGCCGTACAGAGGTCGGAGGGGCCGTTGGACCGATAGTTGCTGGCGAGGGCATAGCAGGCCATAGCATAGAGGCGCGAAGTCTTGGGCAAGCGCTCGACGGCACGATGATAGTGATGCATGGCCTGCTGCTCGTCGTGATGAATGAAGACTTCGTACTCCCCGATATAATAGTCATAGCGATCGTCGTCAGCCGAAAGCAAAGGCACGGCTCGACGGAGGCAGTCGAAGCCACGTTCGCGGTAGGGCGGTGCATAGTTGTCGTCGGCCAAATAGTCAGCCCGATACTGATTGACACGGAAAGCGGTGATGAGATAGGCAAAATGCAGTTCGTCTGGAAGCGAGGCCTCGTCAATATGACTGAGAAGGGCTTCGGCCTCGGGGTACATACCACGGAAGGCAAGGAGCTCAGCCTTATTGATGAGGTGTTGATGGATAGCGACTGAGTCGGCGAGCTGGTAGGCCATCTGCAGAGCTAGGTCAGCGTAGTGCATAGCAGAATCGAACTCGGTGACGTAGTAGGCCTGGCTGATATCGTGGTAGCAGTCGAGGCGCGTGCGCAGATTATTGGCTTCTGCGGCTTGCGTGCGACGGGCTTGTATATAAGCTAGTTTCTGCTGCCAGAAGTCATCTCGGCGAGCGATGATGCGGTCGAGACTGTCGAGGAGAACTCCGACATCCTCGGAGGCGGAATCGTCGAGCACTCGCGTCTCAGCATCCGATAGAGTAGAGGTGGAAGCGAGGGCTCGCGACGGAAACGAGGCGAGGACGAAAACGAAAAAGAACAGCTGATAGTAGCGGCAGAAGAGCATAAGAGTGAAAAATTAAATGTGAGAAGAAAAGAAGAAAAACACGATGGAATCGATGTTTATTGCAACAAATTATGATTATAGGATGGAAGGATGATGGATTTTTGATGGATTTTTGATGGATTTTTGATGGATGCCCTAAAGGGCGCTATGCGGGAGAGGATAAATGGGGAGCAATGATGAACTTTAGGTAAACTAAAAGTGTATTCTAAGTGTATTTTCGATGTGTTTTCGACGTGTTATTCGTAAAACACGTGGCAAAGGTAAGAATTAATTCGGAAAAACATGCATGTACTTCCTACTTTTTTGAATATAATATATAATTTATGGATTATCAAAGGTATATATAGTAGTTAAAAGAAGTCGAAAATGTACTTAGTGTGTACTTATGCATCTAAGGAATGACATCTGCGCTTACCTTTGCGACAGAAAATTCAACAAAAACTCAAAAAACTTATTTACTAACTACTAAACGAAAGTGTTATGAAACATTCCAAGTTGCAGTTTTTCAGTCGCTTGTCGGCATTCGGCATCCTGTTGATGCTCAGCATGACTTTGGCGGCACAGACGGTGACGGTGCAAGGCACGGTAACCGACGAGAAAGGCGAAAGCGTCATCGGCGCTACAGTCAAGGAGAAAGGCGGCCAGGGCGGCACGGTGACCGACATCGACGGTCGCTACTCGCTGACGGTGAGTCCTCAGTCTACGCTGGTCTTCACCTGCATCGGTTTCGAGGCCGTAGAGAGTGCCGTAAACGGACGCACGCAGATTAACGTCGTCATGGGCGAAGGCACCGAGACGATGAACGAGCTGGTCGTCGTGGGTTACGGCACAATGCGTAAGTCGGACCTCACGGGCGCCGTAGGTTCACTCAGTTCAAAGAGCATCGAAGGCACGCCCGTCGCCAATATCGGTCAGGCTCTGCAAGGCAAGATCTCTGGTCTGCAGGTGGTCGACGCAGGCAAGCCCGGCGACAACGTGAACATCAAGATTCGCGGCCTCGGGAGCATCAACAACTGCGACCCGTTGGTGGTCATCGACGGTGTCCCCACGGACCTCGGCATCAACGCTATCAACATGATGGACGTAGACCGCGTGGACGTCTTGAAGGACGCCTCGGCTACAGCTATCTATGGTTCGCGCGGCGCGAATGGCGTCGTGATGATCACGACCAAGAAAGGCAAGGAAGGCAAGGGGACGCTGTCGGTAGCCGCCAACTGGGCTATCCAGCGTGCTACGAAACTACCCTCGCTGCTCAACGCCTCGCAGTATGCAGCCCTGAACAATGACATGATGGCGGCTGCCGGTCGGTCGCAGAATCCAGCATGGAGCGACCCCGCCGCTCTGGGCGTCGGCACCGACTGGGTGGACGAACTGATGCAGACGGGCGTCATGCAGAACTACACGCTGAGCTATGCCGGCGGCACGGACAAAGCCCACTACTACGTCTCGGGCGGTTTCCTGAAGCAGGACGGTACTGTCAGCAGCGTCAACTACCACCGCGTGACCTTCCAAGTGAACTCCGACGCTCAGGTGCTGAAGTGGCTAAAGTTCAGCAACAACATCACCTTCAGCGCCGACCGTAAGGCACAGGGTGCCTACAGCATGGGCGACACCTACCGCGCACTGCCCACCTACCCCGTCATGGACGAGAACGGCGACTGGAGCGGCCCCGAGGGCAACTCGCTCTGGTACGGCAGCATCCGCAACCCCATCGGCACGACGAAGCTCAACAAATCCAAGACCAACGGCTATAACCTGCTGGCCAACCTGACGGCCGAACTCTCGCTGACGAAATGGCTGAAGTTCCGCAGCACGCTGGGTGCCGACGCCAAGTTCTGGTACAACGACTCGTTCACGCCCAAATACGCATGGAAGCCCATCCCCGTCGAGGAGAGTTCGCGTTACAAGAGCGACAACAAATCGTTCACCTACTTGTGGGACAACTACTTCCTCGTCGACCACACCTTCGGCCAGAAGCACCACTTGAGCCTCATGGCCGGTACGTCAGCCCAGTGGAACAAGAACGACTACCTGAATGCGCAGAAGAACATTTTCGCCTTCGACAACGTCCACGAGATGGACAACGGCGAAAAGATGTACGCCATCGGCGGCAACGAGACCGAGTGGTCGCTCTTCTCCTATATGGCGCGCGTCAACTACGACTTCGCCAACCGCTACCTGCTGACAGCCACGCTGCGCCGCGACGGCAGCAGCCGCTTCGGCCAGAACCAACGCTGGGGTACCTTCCCCTCGGCCGCCCTCGCTTGGCGCGTGACCGAGGAAGAATGGTTCCCCGAGAACGACGTGCTGACTGACCTGAAGGTACGCGTAGGTTACGGCGTGACGGGTAGTCAGGCCAGCGTGAGCAACTACGGCTATCTGCCCTCGTACAACACCAGCGTCTATCCCCTCGGCTACGACGGCACCGAGCAGTCGGCCCTCGTTAGCGTGACCCTGGCCAACCCCAACATCCACTGGGAAGAGGTGCAGCAGACAAACGTCGGTTTCGACGCCCAGCTGTGGAACGGACGCGTGGCCGTGAGCTTCGACGCCTACGTCAAGAACACACGCGACATGCTCGTCAAGGCTGCTATCCCCATCACCTCGGGCTTCGAAGACACCAGCACCACGTACACCAACGCCGGTAAGGTCCGCAACAAAGGTTTCGAGGTGTCCGTCAACACCGTGAACCTGAAAGGCGGCGAACTGGGCTGGGAGACCAACCTCGTGTACACCTTCAACAAGAATAAGATCCGCTCGCTCAACAGCAACGTTCCCTACTACGCCAACCAGATCAACAACTCCTACGTGACGATGCTCGATCGCAACTTCCCGATCAACGTGTTCTACGGCTACGTCACCGACGGCATTTTCCAGAACTGGGACGAGGTGAACACCCACGCCATCCAGGCTGGTGCGGAACCGGGCGACATCCGCTTCCGCGACCTGAACAATGACGGCGTCATCAACGACGACGACCGCACCGTCATCGGCAACCCCAACCCGACGCACCTCTTCTCGATGAACAACACGCTGACATGGAAAGGCTTCGAGCTGGGCATCTACTTGCAAGGCGTGGCAGGCAACAAGATCTTCAATGCCAACAAGATTGACCTGACGGGCATGTCGGCAGCCTACAACCAGACGACCGACGTCCTGAGCCGCTGGACAGGCGAAGGCAGCAGCACAACAATGCCGCGCGCCGTCTACGCCGATCCTAATCAGAACAACCGCGTCAGCGACCGCTTCGTAGAGAACGGTAACTACCTGCGCCTGAAGACCCTCTCGCTGGCCTACAACCTGCCTGAGCAGTGGCTACGCAAGCTGACCATTGAGCACGCCCGCATCGCCCTCTCGTGCGAGAACGTGGCTACGATCACCAACTATTCCGGTTTCGACCCCGAGGTAGGCATCAACGGCATCGACAACGCCAACTATCCCATCTCGAGAACTTTCAACCTCGGCATCAACTTCAACTTCTAAACCCCTCGTCAAGTCATGAAAAAGAATCTATATATCCTCGTGTTGCAGCTGGTGGCTGCACTCGTTCTGACCACTTCTTGTGACGATTTTCTCGACAAGACGCCCAAGAACACCGTGGACCCCAATACAAACGTGACGGACGACGTGGCCGTAGCCATGGCCAATGCCTGCTATCGGACGCTGCAGTCGTCGAATATGTACAACATGCGCATATGGACGCTCGACATCCTTGCCGGCAATAGCGAGGTCGGCGCTGGCGGCGGCACCGACGGTCTGGAGACCGTGCAGGCAGCCAATTTCGTCGCGCAGAGCGACAATGGCATGGCCCTCTACATGTGGCGCTCGCCTTGGGTGGGCATCGGACAATGCAACATCCTCATCGATGCCCTCGAAGGCAAGGACCTGCTCGTAGGCTCCCTCTCCGAGCGCAGCCTCGGCGAAGCCTACTTCCTGCGTGCTCATTATTATTATGTACTGGCACGCCTCTACGGTGGTCTGCCCCTGCGCCTGAAACCCTTCAACCCCAGTGAGTCGTCGGCCATCGCCCGCGCTTCGCTCGAGGACACCTACGAACTGATTATCGCCGACTGCCAGCGAGCCATCGACCGCCTGCCTGCCAAGAGCGAGCTGGACGACGAGAACGTAGGCCGTGCCACGAAGGATGCCGCCCTGACGATGCTGGCCGACATCTACCTCACGCTGGCCCCCAACCACCCCGACTACTACCAGAAGGTCAACGATCTCTGCGACCAAGTGACCGACCTGGGTTACGACCTCAACGCCTCGACCTACGAGAACAACTTCGATGCCCGCGTCAACAACGGCCCCGAGAGCATCTTTGAGGTACAGTTCTCAGGCAACACCGAGTACGACTTCTGGGGCAACAACCCGCAGTGCAGCTGGCTCTCCACCTTCATGGGCCCTCGCAACAGCGATTTCGTGGCTGGCAGCTACGGCTGGAACCAACCCACCGAGGAGTTCATGAGCCAGTATGAGGAAGGCGACAAGCGCAAGGACCTGACTGTGTTCTATGAAGGCTGTCCCGACTACGAAGGCAAGCCCTACAAGAGCAGCTACTCCTACACAGGCTACAACGTCCGCAAGTTCCTCGTCTCGAAGAGCATTTCGCCCGAGTACAACACCAACCCCGCCAACTTCGTCGTCTACCGCTACGCTCAAGTGCTGCTGACGAAGGCCGAAGCGCTGAATGAGATGGGCCAGACCGCCCAGGCTGCCCGTCCACTGAACATCGTACGCCAGCGCGCGGGTCTGCCCGCCGTGAGCGGTTCGCTCTCACAGTCCGAGATGCGCGAGAAGATCATCCACGAGCGCCGCATGGAGCTGGCCTTCGAGGGGCACCGCTGGTTTGACCTCATCCGCCTCGAAGGCGGCGAGTACGCCCTGCGTTTCCTGCGCAGTATCGGCAAGAGCCACGTCACGAAGGACCGCCTGCTACTGCCCATCCCGCAGACCGAGATCGACGCCAACAGCCTGATGACGCAGAACCCAGGCTACTAAAGTGTGAGACGCAATAAATCCCGAACGTTAAACGTTATAAATATACATCTATGAGACACCAGTTATTCTATATTATGGCAGGAGCCCTCATGGGCATGACTGCCCTCTCATGCTCGGACAACGACTACGCTGAGTTCGACAAAGGGCGCTCTGAGCTGGCCCTGACCCTCAATCAGAGCTACGACGTGCTGGCCGAGACCAATCACGGCAGCGAAGCCGTCGCCCTCAATTGGACGACAGGCAACAACTACGGCACCGGCAACCGCATCAGCTACACGTTGGAAATCGGGCTGGCCGGCACCGACTACGTCACCGCCAGCGTGCCCGTGGACAATGCCACGCAGGTCTACAGCTGGACGGCAAGCGTGGAGCAACTCAACGACCTGCTCCTCGAGTGGGACTGCCCTGCTGGCGAGGCGGTGCAGCTCGCAGCTCGCGTAACGGCTACCGTGGCCGGTATGGAGGAGCAGCAGACCTCCGAGACCACTTTCACGGTGACGCCCTACACGCCCGTCACCCGCACCCTCTACCTCATCGGCGACGCCACGCCCAACGGATGGAGCGCCGACAACGCTACCGAGATGCACCGCACCGACAATGGCGTCTTCACCTGGGAAGGCAACCTGAAAGAAGGCTCGCTGAAGTTCATCACCACGCTCGGGCAGTTCGTACCCTCGTACAACAAGGGCACCGACGGCAAGATGATCATCCGCAACTCGTTCGACGAGCCCGATGAGCAATGGCACATCGACGAAGCCCATGCCTATAAGGTGACGGCCAACCTGCTCACCGGCGAACTCACCCTTGTACAGACGACCGGCGAGACACCGCGCTGGGACCAGCTCTTCTTCGTGGGCAGCTGCACAGGCTGGGGCTTCGTTGAGATGACGCGCGACGCGCTCGATCCTTACCTCTTCCGCTACGGCCGTCACTTCACTACCGACGACCAGGGCGAGTTCAAGTTCGGTACGTCGCAAGGATGGGAGAACATGCTGAAGGCTACGCAGCCCAACGCCCCCTACACCGACACCTCAATGGAGTTCATCAGCGGCTACGATCCCGATAATAAGTGGTTCCTGAACGCTAGCGAGTGCGACCGTGCCTACAAGATCTGCGTCGACACCCGCAATGGTCGCGAGCGCATGCTCATGAGCGAGTTCAAGCCCTATCCCATGATCTACCTCATCGGTAGCGCTTGCTCCGCAGGCTGGGACCTCGGTAATGCCTTGGAGATGACGACCACGGACAGTCCCTACGTCTTCACGTGGACAGGTCGCCTCACCGCGGGCGAGCTCAAGTTCACCTGCGACAAGCAGAGCGACTGGGGCGGAGCCTGGTTCATGTGTGCTGCCGGCAGCAACGTAGCACCCACAGGCTCGCAGGAGCGCATGCTCTTCATCGACAAGAGTAGCGATGCCTGCAAGGCTCAGTACCTCGACACGGCCATTGGCGACATCGACCAGAAGTGGCAAATTGCCTCCGACGGCACCTACGAGATTACCCTCAACCAACTCGAGGAGACCATCACGATTGCCAAGCAATAACGGAAACGGGAACAAGAACGGAAAGCAGAACGTATGAAAATGAATATATTGACAATAGCTACAGCGCTACTGTTCGTGGGCTGTGGGGGAGATGACTCCCCCACCCCCAGCGGCGGTGGCGGCGGCAATGAGCCCGCAAAGCCCCAGACCGAAGTGACCACCGTGCGCGCCGACCTCTCGCTGGAACTCACCACCGACAAAGCCCTCTATCGTCCAGGCGAGACCGTGCGGATGAGCGTCGAGGGCGACATACCAGCAGGTGCCAAGGTGCGCTACCGCAACGGTTTCGACGTCGTCAGCGAACAAACACTGACTGGCAACAACTGGACGTGGACCGCCCCCTCGACTGACTACACCGGCTATCTGGCCGACATCTACGTCAGCACGGGCCAGCATGCCGAGACCGTCTATGCTACCATCGGCATCGACGTCTCCAGCGACTGGGGTCGCTATCCCCGCTACGGCTTCGTCGGCACCTACGACCGATCGAAGACCAACGATGTGATTGCCTCAGAAGTGGCCTTTCTCAACCGCTGCCACATCAACGGCATACAGTTCTACGACTGGCAGATGAAGCACCACTGGCCCCTCGGCGGCACACGTGGCAACCTGCTCGAGAGCTACACCGATATCGCCAACCGCACCATTGTGACCGACGTCGTGCGCGACTACATCGACCAGCTCCATGGTCGAGGCATGAAGTGCATGTTCTACAACCTCTGCTACGGCGCCTACAAGGACGGCCCCGACGACGGCGTGAGCGACCAGTGGGGGCTTTACAGCCAGAACGATGGCCGTACACGCGACATCCTCAATATGCCCGCAGGTTGGAAGAGCGACATCTATCTGATGGACCCCGCCAACACCGCCTGGCAGCGCTACCTGGCTGAACGCAACGACGACGTATACGCCTCACTGGACTTCGACGGCTTCCACATCGACCAACTCGGCGACCGTGGACAGCGCTACAACTTCAGCGGACAGAGCGTGAAACTCACTGAAGGGTTCACCTCATTCATCAACGCCATGAAGGCCGCCCACCCCGACAAGAGCCTCGTCATGAATGCAGTGGCCAACTTCGGCTCGCAGAACATCGTCTCAACGGGCAACGTCGACTTCATGTACTCCGAGCTCTGGGACGGCGAGGCACAATTCAGCGACCTGCTTTCCATCCTCAAGGCCAACCGCACCTACAGCGGCCAGCGACTGAACCAAGTCTATGCCGCCTACATGAACTACAACCGCAAGGGCTCGCAGTTCAACACACCGGGCGTGCTGATGACCGACGCCGTCATGTTCGCCATCGGAGCCTCCCACCTCGAGTTGGGCGACCACATGCTCTGCCACGAGTACTTCCCTAACACCGACCTCCAGATGAGCGACGTTCTGCGCCAGTCCATCGTGCGCTACTACGACTTTCTCGTGGCCTACGAGCAACTGCTACGTGGCACAGGCATCACCGAGGCCTCAGCAGAGCTCTCGACCACCAAGACGGGACTCACCCTCAACGCCTGGCCCCCGAAGCTCAAAGGCGTGACCACCTACACCACCAACACCGACAAACGACAGATCATCCACCTCTTCAACTTCCTACAAGCCAAGAGCCTCAGCTGGCGCGATATGGACAGCGAACAACCCGAACCGCGCCTGCAGACCAGCATCCCACTCCGCCTGAAAGCCTCGGGCGTGAAGCGCCTGTGGGTAGCCACCCCCGATGCGCTCGCCGGCGCGCCACAGGAGTTGGCCTTCACACAAGAGGGGCAGTACATCACATTCACACTGCCTTCGCTCAAGTACTGGACTATGATCGTCGTCGAAAAGTAAGAATAACATGAACACCAATAGAAGTTGCATATGAAAAAACTATTCTATTCCCTCATCCTCCTCACGCTGTCACTCCCGGCAAGCGCCAGCGAAGTCACATCGCCTAATGGCGACATCAAGGTGACCTTCAGCCTCAACGGCACGGTACCCACCTACGCCGTCACCTTCCGCGGCCAGGAGGTCATCCGTCCGAGCCGTCTGGGCTATGAACTGACGAATGGCGAAAACCTGCTTGACGGCTTCAGCCTGCGCGACGAGCAGACGTCAACGTTCGACGAGACCTGGCGTCCCGTCTGGGGTGAAAGTGCCACCATCCGCAACCATTACAATCAACTCCTCGTGCGCCTCACCCAAGCCTCGACCGAGCGCATGATGAACATCTGCTTCCGCGTCTACGACGACGGCGTGGGGTTCCGCTATGAATTTCCCCAGGAAGGCAAGCTCAACTACTTCGTCGTGAAGGAAGAACGCACCGAGTTTGCTATGACCGCCGACCACACCGCCTGGTGGATAGCCGGCGACTACGACACGCAGGAGTACGAGTACACTCGCTCGCGCCTGAGCGAGATACGCGGCCTCTTCCGCGGGGCTGTCACCGGCAACCTCTCGCAGACACAGTTCTCAGAGACTGGTGTGCAGACCTCTCTCCAGCTCAAGACCGACAAAGGTCTCTACATCAACCTCCACGAGGCTGCCCTCGTCGACTACCCCGCCATGCACCTCAACCTCGACGAAGCGTCGCTGACCTTCACCTCCTGGCTCACACCCGATGCTCAGGGCAACAAAGGCCGCCTGCAGACGCCCTGCCAGAGTCCATGGCGAACTATCATCGTCACCGACGATGCCCGCCGCGTGCTCGCTTCCGACCTTATCCTCAACCTGAACGATCCTTGCTGCCTCGACGACACCAGCTGGATACACCCGACCAAGTATATCGGCGTCTGGTGGGAAATGATCTCCGGCAAGGGCGACTGGGCCTACACCAATCAGTTCCCTACCGTCAAGCTCGGGCAGACCGACTACAGCAAGGCACAGCCCTCGGGCCGCCACTCGGCCAACAATGCCAACGTGCGCCGCTACATTGACTTCGCCGCCAAGCACGGCTTCAGCGAGGTGCTGGTAGAAGGATGGAACACGGGCTGGGAGGACTGGAGCGGCAACTCCAAGGAGTACGTCTTCGATTTCGTCACCCCCTACCCCGACTTCGACATTAAAGCGCTCAACGAGTACGCCCACTCCAAGGGCGTCAAGCTGATGATGCACCACGAGACATCCTCGTCCATCATGAACTACGAGAAGCACATGGACCGCGCCTATCAGCTGATGCGCGACTATGGCTACGATGCCGTCAAGAGCGGCTACGTCGGCGACATCATCCCTCGCGGTGAGTACCACTACAGTCAGATCGAGATCAATCACTACCTCCACGCTATCCGTCGTGCAGCCGACTACCACATCATGGTCAACGCTCACGAGGCCGTTCGCCCGACGGGCCTCTGCCGCACCTACCCCAACCTCGTCGGCAACGAGAGTGCACGCGGAACAGAGTACCAGGCCTTTGGCGGCACCAAGCCCGGCCACACCGCCATCCTCCCCTTCACCCGTCTGCAGGGCGGACCGATGGACTACACGCCCGGTATCTTCGAGATGGACTGCGCCAACGGCTCCCACGTCAACTCCACCCTCTGCGGACAGCTCGCCCTCTACGTGACGATGTACAGCCCGCTGCAGATGGCTGCAGACTTCCCCGAAAACTACGAGAAGCATATGGATGCCTTCCAATTCATCAAAGACGTAGCCCTTGACTGGGACGAGAGCCTCTACCTCGAGGCCGAGCCGATGGAGTACATCACCGCTGCCCGTCGCGCCAAGGGGACAAACAACTGGTTCGTAGGCTCCGTTGCAGGCCAGCAGCCTCACACTTCAGCCCTGAAACTCAACTTCCTCGCCCCCGGTAAGAAGTATGTCGCCACCGTCTATTCCGACGCCCGTACGGCCGACTACAAGACCAACCCGCAGGCCTACGTCATCCAGCGCGGCATCGTCGATGCCAAGACAGCCCTGACGCTCACCTCCGTCGCTGGCGGTGGCTATGCCATCAGCCTCATCGAGGCCACGGCATCCGACCTCCGCACCCTGCCCCGACTGCGCAAAGTCAAGCAGTAAGGTTACACATTTTCAATAAGGAAGCGCCCTACGGAGTATGTTCCGCAGGGCGCTTCCTGAGTCTTTATAATTCAAATTGCAGAGAATTCTCCTGCGCAGGCTTCGGCACAACGTTCGCCATCGATGGCTGCGCTGACAATTCCGCCTGCATAGCCTGCTCCTTCGCCACAGGGATAGAGGCCGCGTAAACGGACGTGATGAAGAGTGTCGCCATCACGGAGAATGCGGACGGGCGACGAGGTGCGTGTCTCGACGCCGATGACAGTAGCCTCGTTGGTAAGGAAGCCATGGCTCTTTCGACCGAAGGCGCGGAAGCCTTCCTGCAGGCGCATCGTGATGAACGGCGGCATCCAGAAATGAAGGGGCGAAGAGATGAGGCCTGGTGCGTAGCTGCTTTCGGGCAGGTCGTAGCTGAGGCGAGCGTTGACGAAGTCAGCCATACGCTGGGCAGGAGCCGTCTGTCGACGTCCTCCCTGCTGCCAGCAGAGCCGCTCGAGACGTTCCTGGAAACGTAGCATCGCGAGGACCTCGCTCTCGGGAGCGGCTGTATCGTCGTCGGGGAAGGTGGCAGTGAGGGCACCCACGTCCTCGGGACGGATCTCAACGACCATACCTGAGTTAGACCACCGTCCATTGCGATGACTGGGGCTCATACCATTGACGACGACCTGCTCCGGGCCTGTAGCGGCAGGTACAACGAAGCCGCCCGGACACATGCAGAAAGAGTAGACGCCGCGACCCTGGCATTGCTGCACAAAACTATACTCGGCTGCAGGCAGGTAGCGACCTCGCCCCTGGCGGTTGTGGTACTGTATCTGGTCGATGAGCTGGGAGGGATGCTCCAGTCGGACGCCTACGGCTATGCCTTTGGCTTCAATGTCAATATTGTGGGCGGCGAGCATGCGATAGACATCGCGGGCAGAATGACCAGTTGCAAGGATGACAGGACCACGGAACTCCTTCACCCGAACGCCAACGGGAACGCGAACAGCTTGCACAGAGTTTTCGTTATCATTTTCGATTACGTTTTCGTTCGCCACAATGCCAACGACACGATCGCCCTCGATGATGAGATCGGTCATACGAGTCTGAAAATAGGCCTCGCCACCGCAACGTAGAATGGTGCTGCGCATATTCTCAATGACACGCGGCAGACGGTCGGTGCCGATATGGGGATGGGCGTCAGAGAGGATGGTGGTCTGCGCGCCATGCTGGCAGAAGACATTCAGAATCTTCTCGACCGAACCACGTTTTTTGGAACGTGTGTAGAGCTTGCCATCGGAGTAAGCCCCAGCCCCACCCTCGCCGAAAGAGTAGTTGCTCTCGGGGTCGACAAGATGTTCGCGAGCGATGCGTGCGATGTCTCGCTTGCGGGCGTGAACATCCTTACCGCGCTCGATGACGACAGGCCGCAGCCCGAGTTCGATGAGGCGCAAAGCAGCAAACAATCCTCCGGGGCCAGCGCCCACGACGATAACCTGAGGTCGTCCTTCGACATTCGGATAATCGATGGTCGTGAAAGCCTCCTCGGACACGGGTTCGTCTATCCACACGCGGACGGTCAGATTGACGAAAATCTGCCGCTGGCGGGCATCGATACTGCGCTTGAGCACACGTAGGCCCTGGATACGACGAGGTTCGAGCGCAGCCTCTTCAGCCACGCTCGAACGTATACCTTGGTCGGATGCTGCCTGCTGAGGCAGCACTCGCAGTTGGATGTCGCGGATCACTCGTCTGCCGGTGCTTGGTCGATGAGCTCAAGGAACTCGTCGAGTTTCGGGGTGATGATGATCTGCGTGCGACGGTTACGCTGACGGCCTACAGCGGTATCGTTGCTGGCGATGGGATTGTACTCACCACGGCTGCCTGCGGTCAGACGCCTCGGGTCGACGCCATAGTTGTTCTGCAGCTCCTGCACGACACTGGAGGCACGCAGGGCGGCAAGGTCCCAGTTGTTACGAATGTTCTCACGGCTGATGGGTACGTTGTCGGTATTGCCCTCGATGAGAACCTCGTAGTCCTTGTAGTCGTTGATGATCTTAGCTATCTTGGAGAGCGTCTCGGCGGCGCGCTCGTTGATCTGATAACTTCCGCTCTTGTAAAGCATGTTGTCGGCCAGCGAGATGTAGACGACTCCCTTGAGCACCTGCACGTCGACCTCCTTGAGTTCTTCCTTCGAGAGTGAACGCGTGAGGTTGTTGGTAAGAGTGATGTTGAGGCTGTCGCTCTTGTCCTTAGCCTCAACGAGTTGTTTGATAAACTTGTTGGAGGCGTTGATCTCGTCGACGAGTTTGGAGATGTTCACGTTGCCCTCGGCATTCTGCTGAAGGCTCTTGTCGAGCGAACCCTGCAGCGTGGTGTAGGCCACCTTCATCTGCTCGTTGGCTTTCTTGGCCTCGGCCAGGCGCTCTTCAAGGCTTTTGATGGTAGCCCCATTTTCCGCCAACTTCACTTTAGCCTCCTGGTATTCATTCTGGAGGGTCGTATAGTCTTGCTGCAGCGCTACGAACTTCTTCTTGCTGGCGCAGGAGCTGAGCAGGAGTCCTGCGGTGAGGATAATGAGAATCTTTTTCATAGTTGATGATTTATTAGATTAAAAAAGCATTTCTGCCATTTTCTGCTGCAAAGGAAGGCTTTTCTGTCGAAGCAACCAAAATCTTATACCTTATTTATATTAAATCACGTTAAAAGGGGCATAAGTGTTAAGGAAAGTCATCAAAAAAGCCTACCTTTGGCCTCAAATTACGAAAATAAGCAACTAACTATGCACAGACTTTTACTCCCAACGCTCCTTCTGGCTGTGGCGCTGACGGCGCTGAACGTGTCCGCCCAAGAGCCGATACGCCTGACATCGACAGAACTCAACAACCTCTATAAGACAAAGAACCGCTCGTGGGTAAGCATCCATGACCCATCGGTCGTCCATGCCTCGGGATCGACGTTCTACATCATCGGCTCACACCGCGGATGGGGCCGCACGACCGACAACATGGTCAACCTGCAGGGCCTCGACAACGGTAGCCTCTTCGGCACGGTGAATGCCAGCGGCAGTGTCGTTGTGACCAACTATGCCAATGCATTCAAGAAGAACCAGGTGACGAAGGTGAAAGCCCTTGTCAACGGCGAGGTCAAGGAGGTGGACTTCGGGACATATGATGCCGAAGCGTGGGCTCGCGCCGACGATGCTGGCTACAACATCAGCGGGAATATGTGGGCGCCCGACCTTCTGTACAATCCCAACTCGAAGAAATGGATGATGTACATGAGTGTCAACGGCGACGCCTGGCACTCGGTAATCGTTTTGTTAACGGCCGACCGCATCACAGGACCTTACGTCTACCAGGGGCCCGTCCACTTCTCTGGATTCCGCAATACGACAACACCCGAGATTTCGTGGAAGAAGACCGACCTGGAACTTGTCATCGGTAAGCAGTCGACCCTTCCCGCTCGCTACAATCGCGGCAATGATTGGGGCACCTACTGGACAAACGACATCGACCCATGCGTGTTCTTTGACGACGAAGGCGAGCTCTGGATGACCTACGGATCGTGGAGCGGAGGCATCTTCATACTGAAGATGGACAAAGAAACCGGACTACGCGACTACACCTATACCTACGCTTTGAAGAACGACAATAACGGACGCGCCCTCACCGACCCCTACTTCGGCAAGCGCATTGCCGGAGGTTACTACTCGAGCGGCGAAGGTTCGTACGTCCAGAAGATTGGCGACTACTACTACCTCTTCATGAGCTACGGCGGCTTTGCACCCGACGGCGGCTACGAGATGCGTACATTCCGCAGCCGAACACCCGACGGACAATATGTCGACGCCAACAACCTCGACGCCTGCTACCACGACCGCTACTGGCTGAACTACGGCACGAGAGCCCAGACGAACGGCGGCATGAAACTGATGGGCGCCTACAACGACTGGGGCTTTATGACCATCGGTGAGTGTGCGCAGGGGCATAACAGCGCTACGGCAGACGATCGAGGGCGCAACTTCGTCGTCTATCACACGAAATTCAACGACGGAACGGCAGGCCATCAAGTCCGCGTGCACCAGCTCTTCCTGAACCGCGACGGATGGCTCTGCGCTGCACCCTTCCAATTCGACGGCGAAACCGAGAACGACGACAGCATCGCCAAGTGCTGTCTCTACACCAAGGCAGAGATAGCTGGCACCTACGACGTGCTCATCCACAAGTACCGCATGGACCACGAGAACATGGAGGAGGTGAAGCCTATCCATCTGACGCTGACCGAGGCAGGCAAGGTGACGGGCGACCTCACGGGCTCGTGGTCGCTAACCGAAGGCACGGGCTACGTCAAGATCACGGCGGGCAGCGTGACCTACAACGGTGTCATCATCCAGCAACAGGTCGATGGCACGACGCTCAAAGCCGTCTGCTTCACCGCTACGGCCAAGAGCGGCGTCAGCATATGGGGATGGAAGATGGAACCGCAGTCGGCCATCGCCTACACGTTTAAGAATTATACTATGCCCGTGAGAACGGGTGCCAGCATCAGTAAGAACACTCCGCTCAGCGGCACGGGCTACTATGGCGCCACCATCGAATGGGAATCGTCGGAGCCTGACGTAATCAGCAATACAGGCAAGTACAACCCGCGCGAAGAGAACACCCCCGTGACGCTCACCTGCCGCATCAGCTGTGGCAACTACGTCTACGAACAGGACTTCGACGTGACGGCACAGCGCGCATCCGACGTCATCGGCGACCCACTCAGCGGTATCATGGCGTACTACAACTTCGACGAACGTCCCACCTACAACGCCTACAATAGCGAACAATCCGTAACCTATACGCGTATCTCAACAGCTACGGCGCCCGCCCTGGAGGAAGACTTGTCACGCTTCGGACAGGTGATTCACGTCTATGCCGGAGAGGCTCGCAAGAACAGCTATGCCCGCATGCCCAACCCGCTACAAGGTCAGACGGACCTCACAGGCTTCACGGTGGCCACTTGGGTGAAACGTGCTGACATCGCAGACCTCACAGGAACGCTCTGGTCCTTCACCGAGAAGCAGGGCAACCTCACGACCAACACCGACTACATTGGTCTGGCAGGCTGCGGCGAAGTCGACTTCAACGCGGCCGACGACAATTTCACGATGAATGCAGCCTCAACGAGTGCCAAGTCTATCCTCTCGGCCGACACCTGGGAATTCGTCACGTTGACGGTCTCGGCTGAGGATGGTGCCACCCTGTACATCGGCAGTAGCAAGAAGACGCTCCTCAGCTTCACGTCGACAGCAGGAACGGGAACGAACGCCGCCAAGTCCATGGCGCTGTTCGACTTCAAGAAGGTGATGGACTTCATCACAACGGCAGGCTACTTCCAACTGGGTGTTGGCACGGGCAATGGTTCAGCCGACGCTTGTTTCGACGACCTACTCATCTACAACCGCGCCCTCACGGCCAACGATGTACGCGGCCTCAACACGCTCATGAACCGCGTCACCGACTTCACTCCCGAAGGCACGGGAATCGAAGATATTAACGTTAGCGAAAACGTCAACAGAAATATCTACGACCTCAGCGGACGACGCGTAGTGCAGCCTACTCGTAAGGGCCTCTACATCATCGGCGGCAAGAAGGTGATGGTCAAATAGCAAGAGACAAGAATATAGGAACTGAGTAGCGGTCGCACAAGAGGGCGGCCGCTTCTTTCTTTATCCTATAATGTCTAATCTTTTATCTTATTATGCCTTATCCGAATAGCGCACGGAAAGCATCCTCGACACGCCGGCAGGGAGTGACCTCAATCGTATAGTCGTGAGGATTGATAGCCTTGAGGTTGGCCGCCGGAATGAGGATTCGACGGAAGCCCAACTTCTGCGCCTCGGCGATGCGCTGTTCGATGCGACTGACGGGGCGTATCTCGCCAGAGAGACCAACCTCACCGGTGAGGGCCGTGTCGCCCTCAACGGCCGTATCAACGTTGGACGAGAGGATAGCTGCAATCACACCGAGGTCGATGGCGGGGTCTGTCACACGCAGACCTCCAGCTATATTCAGGAAGACATCCTTTTGGGCGAGCTTGAAACCTACGCGCTTCTCGAGCACAGCCAGGAGCATATTCAGGCGGCGGTAGTCGAACCCATTAGCAGAGCGCTGAGCGGTGCCATAGGCCGCAGTGCTGACCAATGCCTGCGTCTCAATGAGGAAAGGCCGAACGCCCTCGATGGCAGCCGCGATAGCTATGCCCGAGAGGCCGTCCTGATTGTCGGTAAGCAGCAGCTCGCTGGGATTGGCTACAGGACGGAGACCATTCTGACGCATCTCGTAGATACCCAGTTCGGAGGTCGACCCAAAGCGGTTCTTCTGTGAACGGAGGATGCGATAAAGGTAGTGCTGGTCGCCCTCGAACTGCAAGACGGTGTCCACGATATGCTCCAGCACCTTGGGGCCTGCCAGCGTACCTTCCTTGTTGATATGTCCGATGAGGATGATGCTGGGACCACCGCTCTTGGCGTGCTTCAATAGTGCCGCTGCGCACTCACGTATCTGCGACAGGCTACCGGGAGAGGACTCTATCGCCTCGGAGGCAATCGTCTGAATAGAATCAATCACGACAAGGTCAGGCTGCTCCTCTTCAATGTGATGAAAGATATTCTCGAGCGAGGTGTCGCAGACGACCAACAAGTCAGACACGCCCTCTGAGCCTTCTGCGAGACGGTCGGCCCTCAGTTTCAGCTGACGCGCGCTCTCCTCGCCGCTGACATAGAGCACTTTCTTGTCCTTCAGCCGAAGGATGGTCTGCAAGACGAGCGTCGACTTACCGATGCCCGGCTCACCACCCAGAAGCACCAACGAACCCGGCACGAGCCCGCCGCCAAGGACGCGATTGAGCTCGTCGTCATGCATGTCCATGCGCGGCTCTTTGTCAGCACGGATTTCGGAGAGTGGTATGGGGCGTGACGCCCTCCCCTGCCCTCCTGACTGCAGAGATGCTTTTCCTGCGGGCGAGGGAGTCTTTGCTGCCACACGGAACTCCTTGAAAGTGTTCCATTGGCCACACGACGGGCACTTGCCCAGCCACTTCGAACTCTCTTGTCCGCAGTTATCGCAGACATACATCACAATATCCTTAGCCATCACCAATTGATTACATTCAAGTATTTATCAACAATCATTCCATCCTGTGCCTTCAGGCTGACACGTGCCTTTTGCCTTGCACGGAATCGGATCTTCATAAGCACGCAATCGCCCTCGACGTAAGGACGCTCGCCGCAGTTGACGAACGTGGGATAGAGCGCTTTCTGCCCATTGGAGTGGAGGCGGTCGTTCGTGAGATTGCGCATCTCAAGCATGCCTGGTGCGTCGATCCCTACGTACTCAAAGTCATTCACGTCATACGGCAAGGCGAAACTGAGGGCATTGACGCTCTGTAGGCCCTTGCCCGTGACAGTGAGGGTGACGATCTCGCCTGCATTCACCTGCGTCTTGTCAGCCTGAACAACGACCCGACCTGCCACCTCAGGCACACGACGACTGCTAACACCCGGCTCCAGCTCAAGGCCCACGGCACTGGCGTCGTAAGCATCAATCAGGCCGTTCTGATTCAGGTCGCCACGCGAGATATAACCCTCGTAGTCGCCATCGCCACGGCGCAGGCCCATGTAGTTCATATAACTGGTAAGGTCGTTCTCGTCAATACGATTGTCGTGGTTGATGTCACCCGGGATGTACATCTCGGCCTCAGGATTGCGGAAGACGTACAACTGCTGTCCACTGCCGAAGCCGCCACGAGACTCCTCGACATGCAGACGCAGATAGCGAGCAGGCTTGCTCGTCTGATGGGCTGCAAGATCAAAGTCTGTCCATGTCTGTCGATCCAGGCTGTAGCTAATCTTGGCACTCGAAATGGTTCCGTTGCCGTGATCGGGACGCGGGACATACCGAATGCTGTCAATCTGCGCCACGACGTGAAGGTCGAGGATGACATCGAAAGGCGTGGCTTTAGGCTTATCCCAAGCCGTATGCCAGGTCGTTCCTTCGTCAAAGTCGAAGAGATGGCTGATGTTCTGTCCGGGCTGAGCTTCAAGAGTAGATTCAGCCGTAATGCCGTGGATGGCGAAGCGCAGCGGGTCGGGCGAAGTGCGGAACTTCTCGCGCGTCCACTCGCCTTTGCCCTGCTTGTTCACGGCACGCACGCGCACCTCATAGTTCGTCTCAGGCTTCAGGTCTCCAAGGGTAAACTCCGTATCACGAATCGTAGAGAAGAGTTGTCCCAAGTGCTCGATTTCGTAGTAATCGGCATTCTCCACGGCCGTCCACTTCAGGGGGAGCGTATAGGCCGACGGCGAGATCACGCCATCCTCGAAATCGTCGGTCAGCAGTTCAGGCTGTCCGAGCGTACCCGAGTGACGGAGCAGCGGATCGCTGTCGTCAAACGAATAGCCCTCTACGGTCAGTTGAATGAGCGTGCTCGTGATGTCGGCATCGGCAACGCAGACATACAGGCGCGGCGAATGAATGACCTCCAAACCTGACATCTCAGAGTTAGGTGTTGACCAGAGGTTCAGCTGCGGCTCGGCATCGTAATAGAAAACGTTAGTGTTCTCCATGAAGTCCTTGAGTGTCTGCGCTTCGTCCAGACGGACTTTCTTGTCATTCACCTTCAGCACGACCTTCTTAGGGCGTGCGTTCACGTTGATGATGAACTCGGTGCTCTTCATCGGCTCAAAGCCCTTGAACGAGCCCTGTGTCGGCTCGATGGTGAGAGTGAGGCGTCCTTTCTTATTAAAATCCGACGTGACGTGCGTCAACGTGCTCTCGCCACGCAGATAGCCCTGGGTGCGACCATCGTCGTCGTAGGCCGTGAACTCCGAATGGCCATAGGGATAAAAGAGGAACGCGCGCGTGTGAGGGTCGACCTGACTGGGATTGTTGTGAGCGTGGATATAGGGTATAATGGCTCCGCGACGGACAAACACGGGCAGTTTCCACAACGGGGCCGGGAAGCCGTTGATGATGCGACCACCCGCATAGCACTGACCCGAGAAGAAGTCCACCCATTGGCCTTCGGGCAGGTAGATATTGTCGCGAACATCGTTGCCGAGTTCGTCGGCACGCGTATTCTGATAGATAGGCGCCACGAGGACAGAGGGCCCATAGAGGAACTCGTATTTGGCATGGGCAGCCTCTTCGAGGGGACTTCCCACAGGGCGAATCATCGGCAGCCCGTCAGTGGCCTCGTGAGCGATGGTATAAGCATAGGGCATGAACATCGACTTCAGTTTCAAGTACCAGCGGTTGATGCTGGCGGCCGGCTCACCTAATGCTTGCGGGTACTTGGGGTTGGTGCCCCAACCGTCCATATTCAGCTGCATCGGCGTGAAGGTCTTCCACTGATAATCGCGCACGTTAACGGGCAGGTTGCGCCCACCGAAAATGCCGTCCATGTCCGAGCCTATATTGGGCTGTCCGCTCAGGCCAGCGCCGAGATACGTGGGCAGATGGAAGCGGATATACTCCCAATCGCCACCCGTCTGGTCGCCCGTCCAGATGCCTGCATAGCGCTGCGTACCAGCCCATCCGTCGACCGAGATAATGAACGGGCGGGCATCATTGCCGTACTGAGGCATAATCTCGCCCACATCAGCAACGCCGTTAAGGCCGAACGAATAGCCTGCACCTACCCAGGCGACGTCTGTCTTCAGCACACGCACACCTGCATCGCGAACCTCGCGAACGATGTCGCGTTGCAAAAGCGCTTCCACGCCCTCCTTGGGGTGAAGGTCGCTCTGCGTCCACAGGCCTATCTCAACGCCCTTCTGTCGGGCATAGTCGCCAAACAACCGCAGGTTTTCCACGTTCCCCTCGAGCGTTCCCGTCTGGCCATAACCCGTGGCGTAACCGTCGTTGGGCAAGATCCAGCCCAGAGGCATGTCGGCCTTTTCGTAACGGTCGATGACGGCACGCGCTGAGAAGGGGTAACTACCTTCTTGTTCGCCGTTCAAGGTCTCGCGGATGCCACCTTCGACGGGCTTCTGCGATTCCTTATAATATTTGCCGTCTTCGAAGAGGATACCCTTCTCGCCTTCTCCCTCGGCGACCAACGTCCAATAGTCGCGGTTGTAGGCATTCAAGTGACCTTCATAGAAACCGAATTTAGGCAGCAGTACGGGATGACCCGTCAGCTGATAGAAGTCATTCAAGAGAGGCACGCAGCCATCATCCACCATCATGAAGAGGTCGAGATAGGCCTCTTCATGCCTAAGCGTGACCACTTGCGGGTCCGTAGCGGCAAAGTCATATTTGCCAGGACGGAACGTGTGCCAGAGAATGCCGTAGCCCGCTGTGCTCCAGTAGAAAGGCGTGGGCGAAGACACCCCGCCATCGGTCCAGTTGTTGGTGTTCTCGATGGCAATGACCGTGCCACGATGGGCATAGCGGCCATTCTGAACGCCACCGCCGTAGAAGCGCTCGTCGGGCTGAGCAGACAGCTGCAGCGTCGTGCTCTTGTCGTCAACGGTCAGGGCTGCTCCCGTCTGCCCAGTCACCTTCTTGCCGGTGCGGCGATCGATGAAGTCCATGCGACCTGTCTCTCGGTCTACGCTGATGAGCAGTTGCGGGGTCTGAATATGGTAGGACGAAGCATCTTCCTCCACCGTCAGTTCGCCTACGGCTCGGCGGGGCTGGTCCACCAAGATCTTGGCAGGAGGCGTTGCCACGGGGTCGTGCATGCCGCCGCCCTTAGGATCCATAAACAGTCGTACGATAGTAGGACCATAAAAGTCCAGCGTCAGGATCTGTCCGTTGTCAGAGCGGATTTCAACAGCCGTAGGGTTTAGGCGATTGACCTTTACTGCAGCCACAGCCGACTGCGTCATCACTGAAAGCACAAAGGCAAAGCAAAGGAATATACGTCTCAGCATAGCTTAATCTTTTATCGTTTCTGCCCGCAAAGATAACCACTTTTTCTTGAACAGCACAACTTTTTGCTCCTTTTTCATCAAATTGCAGCATAACGAGATTCTCATGCACAACAAAAATATCGTTACGAAGTATTTTGCGTGCTTTCTTGATGTATTCTCAAAAAAACGTTGTATCTTTGCATCAAAATTCAACAGACAATGAACAAAAAGACACTTTACACACTCGTCGGCATCGTCATAGCGGCGGTGCTGGCAGCTATGGCCTACCTCATCTATTCACTCAACAAGTCCAACGAAGAGAACAAGCAGATGCTGGAGCTCGCCGAGATGGACAAGCGCGAGATGGAGAATGAATATGAGAGCTTCGCCCGTCAGTACAACGAGATGAAGACGCAGATCAACAACGACTCGCTGATGGCACAACTCGAACAAGAACAGCAACGCACTCAGGAACTGCTCGAGGAACTGCGCCGAACGAAGAGCAACGATGCCGCTGAGATTGCCCGCCTGAAGAAGGAACTGGCGACAATGCGTCAGGTGCTGAAGTCGTTTGTTGCTGAGATCGACTCGCTGAACCGCCTGAACACGCAGCTTTCCAACGAGAACGAGAACCTGCGCCAACAGCAAGTCGTGCAGCAACAGCAGATTACGAATCTCTCCTCAGAGAAAGCTTCGCTCACCGACAAAGTGGAGATTGCCAGTCAGTTGGACGCTACGGCCGTACACATCAGCGCCCTGAACAAGCGGCAGAAAGCGGCCAAGAAGATTGCCGACGTCAAGACGATTCAGGTGTCGTTCAACATAGCGCGCAACGTGACGGCTGCCGCTGGCGCACGAACCATCTACGTCCGCATCGTCAAGCCGACTGGCGAGGCTGTCGATGGTGGCGGTACGTTCGCCTACGAGAACCGCAACCTCGAATATGCTATGCGTAAGGACATCGAGTACAACGGCGAGGAGACGCCTGTCACCGTCTACTGGAACGTCACCGAGATGCTCGTGGCCGGACAGTACCGCGTCCAGATCTTCGCCGACGGCAAGAACATCGGAGGCGGGAGCATTAACTTTGAAAAATAAAAGACCCACCCCTCACCCTCCCTTGTAGGGAGGGAGTGGTCACCTATCAAGAATCATTATCTTTCTTGTTTATTGCTTTTGGGAATTCTATTAAATGTATCACTTATAATCCTTCACCCATCAAGGTAACTACTCCCTCCCTGCAAGGGAGGGTGAGGGGTGGGTCCTCTATTATGGAAGCAGTATTCTCCTACATCATCAACCTCGGCGCATCGGTTATGATGCCCATCCTGTTCACCATCATCGGTCTGTGCATTGGACTTAAGTTCGGCAAATCGTTGCTCAGCGGCTTGTATGTGGGCGTCGGTTTCGTGGGCCTCGGCATCGTCACGGCTCTGCTGACCAACAACTTCAAGGACCCGCTGACGAGCATCTCCGACATCTACCACCTGCAACTCAATATCTTCGATATGGGCTGGCCTGCCGCTGCCGCCGTAGCCTACAATACGGCCGTCGGCGCCCTGATTATTCCCATCTGCTTAGGCGTTAACTTTCTGATGGTGCTGACGAAGACCACGCGCACCGTCAACATCGACCTGTGGAACTATTGGCACTTCGCCTTCATCGGCGCCGTGGTCTATTTTGTCAAGGACCAAAGCCTGGCCTGGGGCTACTTCGCAGCCATCGTGTGCTATATGTTCACGCTCGTTATGGCCGACCTGACGGCCGAGAAGTTCCAGAAACACTACGACCTGGACGGCATCTCGATTCCTCAGCCTTTCTGCCAGAGCTTCGTGCCTTTTGCCATCGCAATCAACTGGTTGCTCGACCGCATCCCCGGTTTCTCTAAGCTCGACATCGATGCCGAGGGACTGAAGAAGAAGTTCGGCGTGCTGGGCGAACCGCTCATCCTCGGTGTCATCGTGGGTGCACTCATCGGAGCCCTCAGCGTGAAGGAATGGAACAGCGATGCCGCCAAGACGATTCTCTCGCTTGGAGTCATCATGGGTGCCGTGATGGAGCTCATCCCCCGCGTCACGAAGCTGTTCATCGACGGCCTGATGCCCATCAGCCAGAAGACCAAGGAGGTCGTAGAGAAGAACTTCAACGGCAAGAAGGTGCACATCGGCATGAGCCCTGCCCTCGTCATCGGTCATCCCACGACGCTCGTGGTCTCGCTGCTGCTCATCCCCACCGTGCTGTTCCTGGCCGTCGTGCTGCCCGGCAATCAGTTCCTGCCGCTGGCGTCGCTGGCTGGCATGTTCTACCTCTTCCCCATGGTACTGCCCATCACGAAGAACAACGTCGTCAAGACCTTCATCATCGGTCTCGTGGCCCTCATCTTCGGTCTGTACTTCGTCACCGATATGAGTGCCGACTTCACCTCCGCTGCCAACTCCGTCTATGCTGCCACGCAGGACGCCGCAGCCAAGGTGCCTGAGGGCTTCCTCGCCGGTGCCCTCGACTTCTGCTCGTCGCTCATCGGCTGGGTCATCTTCCGCGGCTGCAAGAGCCTTGACTACATCGGTATGGGCCTCCTCGCTGGCTTCACGGTCGTCATGATGTTCATCAACCGGAAACGAATCGTTGAGGACGAAAAGAAGAACGCTAATATAAAGTAACATCAAAAAAATAATTCACAATGAAAAAGTTATTTCTTTCTTTAGCCCTGCTGGCAACCGCATTGGCTTCCCCCGCACAGCAGAAAGTTCATTTCCAGACAGCCTGCCATCCCGAGGACGTGAAGCACTACGACACCAAGACGCTGCGTGATCGCTTCGTCATGGAGAAGGTCATGGTTGCCGACGAGATTAACCTGACTTATTCCCACTACGACCGCTTCATCTTCGGTGGCGCAATGCCTGTCACGAAGACATTGAAGCTGGAGAACTTCCTCGAACTGGGCCTCGACGTAGATCCCGGCATCACGGACAAGTACTTCCTCTACAACCGCGAGCTCGGCGTCGTCAACTGCGGTCAGGGAGATGGCGTTGTCATCGTTGATGGCAAGGAGTATGCCCTCTCACCGAAGGAAGCCCTCTACATCGGTCGCGGTCACATCGGCAAGGGCAAGGACGTGAATAAGGAAGTCCTCTTCCGCTCGAAGGACGCCTCGAAACCCGCTAAGTTCTACCTCAACAGCGCTACAGCCCACCAGCACTACAAGACGCAGTGGATCACCCTCGACGGCCGTAAGGGCTCGCTGAAGGCTGCTGTCTGGGGCCCCGTAGGTTCGCTCGAGGAGTGCAACAACCGCACCGTCTACAAGCTTATCGTCAACGACGTGCTCGAGGAAGGTCCCTGCCAGCTGCAGCTCGGACTGACGCAGCTGAATCCCGGTGCTGCTTGGAACACCATGCCTCCTCACACCCACGGCCGCCGTATCGAGGCCTACTACTACTTCAACCTGCCCGAAGATCAGACCATCGCTCACATCATGGGCGAGCCTCAGGAGAGCCGAGTCGTATGGCTCCACAACGAGCAGGCCATCATGTCGCCCGAATGGAGCATCCATGCTGCCGCCGGCACCTACTACTACACCTTCATCTGGGGTATGGCGGGCGAGAACCTCTACTACAACGACAAGGACAACATCCCTGTCATCAATCTGCAATAAGCCAAGAATCCCTTTATCCCATACGAACGGGGCTGTGTCAAGCATCAGTTGACACAGCCCCGTTGCTGTTAGCGACTATAGCCTCAGCCCGATACGCTCATAAGCATCGCCTACTGCGCCTGTATCCATGAGCGTTTTCATCTGAATGTATTCGTTATTCGGTCGCGACCGAATAACACGAACATCTATATGTATCGCACGATGCGTCTATATGTATCGCCCAATGCGTCTATATGTATCAGCCGATACGTCCTTATCTTCAGGCCGATGCGACCGTTCGCTTCAAGCTGAAGGACCGTTCGCATCGACTCATGCCTCTTGAGGCAAGACAATCAGCGATTATTTCACCACCATTTTCTTGCCCGTGATGACGTAGATGCCCTTGCCCGTCACGCTGACCCGACGACCACTCAGGTCATAGAGATGGCTTTCGGCATCGCCTTCGTTGGCGGTAACATCAGCATTTTCCTTCCCGTTCCCGTTAGCGTCAAGATCCCATATCCCCGAGGGAACGAAGAAATTGTTCTCGATGATCGCCTGCGTGAGCGCAAGGCTTTTGACTTCAAAATCGTTAGAAGTATCTACGCCTGCAAAATCCATCATCACGAGGCCCATCGGTCCGTGATGCTCTGCAAGCCATTCAATGACGGCAGCGTTCTGTGTAGCCGCATTGTCGCGATAGCCATCGCTCGTCGCCACCGTGCTGCCGAAGAACGACGTCGTCAGCGAGTAACCCGAAGTATGATTGATGACCCAAAGGCGGTTGTTCTTGTTCTGCTCTGCCGAGTACTGCAGCAGCGTGAGGATGCTCTGACGCTTCGTCTCCTTAGCGCCTTCGGCCGTGCATTCATAGAAGTCCTGAATATAGCAGGGACCTTGCAGCGTACTACGGCCCCTGATCTTCCCGTTCTTCTGACTGCTGAAGGCTGAGCTATGCCCCCAGCCGCTGATGAACCCGCCCACGGGCACCGATGCGTAGGCATCCCGGCTGAGCACAAGCAGCTTGCCGCGCATCTCGCCCATCGTCATCAGAGGCTTGAAGTTGACAACATGACTCGCCGTGGGTTCGCTGCCCAGGAGCGCTGTCATCATCCCGTTCCAACTGCTGCTGTTGCCGTCGCCATCCGTCTCATGGCGGATGATGACGATTGCCGCCTCCGTCGGATGTTCGTCCAACAGGTTGCAGAGCGTCGTGAACGCCTCCTCGAGAGTCAGACTTGTCTGAATGATGCCGTGGTTGATGCGTAGCTCCGTGCCGTCGACACAAGGCCGAAGGTCGAAGGCACGAATGCCGCTCTCCCACTGCTCAGAGATAGTCTTGTCCTGCGTACGGGCAAAGCTCTCGCCGAAATCCGCAATGAATTCCATAAATCCATTGCCTGTGCCTGCATCATGAGCACCGGGGATAGAGAGCCGACTGACGTAGGTGTCATCGCTCACACGTCCCATCCAGTCGTCGGCACGTACTGACTGCATACCCACGAACTGAAGGAGTAAGACAGCCAGCACGCAGAATCCGTATGTTCCAACTTTCATAATAAGAATTCTATATCTAAGACTCCTCTTATTTTCCAAGGATGATATTGACGAGCGCCGTGACATCAGCAATCGTAACGGCGCCATCGCCATTGACGTCAGCCACTCCTACCGTGTCCATCGAACTGCCAAGGATGATGTTGACAAGAGCCGTCACGTCAGCTATCGTCACGCTGCCGTCGGCATTCACGTCGCCAAGGCCTACGAGCGTGACGGGATAGAAAGCCCAGTCATTGTTGCCGTTCAAGGTGGTCGGAACAGTAGTGCCCCATCCGACGACAGAACTATCAACTCCCGAGTAAGCCCAATTGGCATCGAGGATTAAGCCTCCATCCTCAGCCTGCAAGTAGAAGTGGCCATCGGTGTTGGCAATCTTGGCGATAGTAATGCGCTGCGTCATCGTCGGAAGCACGGGAACAGCAATGCTTTGCTCTATCTTACCGAAGTAGTTGCCGTAGCCAGTCTGAAGATAATACTTCCCATCACCAGCATCCAAGAGCCGAACAAGATGCCTACAGGCATCCACAGCCTTGCCCGAGGGTGCGGTCAGCGTATTATACAACGTATGCGAGGACACCTGTTCATAGAGGTATCCATGATAGTAATCAGTACCTTCATAATTAATAACACCTCTGTCATACATCACATACCATTGGCCTGTAGCCAAGTTTGCAGCAGCTTCGGAAGCTACTTTGATATAATAGCCATTGAGTTCTTCGAGCGGTTCATTGGAGAGTGTAGGTGTATAAATAGGCTCAACAGCATTGATGACAAACAAACAGCCATCATCATCTGTTTTGCCACCACCGCCCCAATTGTAAAGCTTGAAGCTATAGGCATTTGTCGTCTGGTTGAACTGAGTTGAGCCACTGAAGATGATATAATAATCATCAACAGCCTGAACCTTCCAACCACTTGATGGCTGAGTCTCGGACGTAGAGATTTGGGCATTATATGAGGCTGAAGGATTGATATAGGAACCATCATCGCGGTTTACAATATCGAAGGACT
The DNA here is from genome assembly GCA_017429525.1 of Bacteroidaceae bacterium. Taxonomy (GTDB): domain Bacteria; phylum Bacteroidota; class Bacteroidia; order Bacteroidales; family Bacteroidaceae; genus Physcousia. The sequence continues at coordinate 58,322 of JAFROT010000036.1, forward strand.
CCGTCTCACCTTCCCGAGCAACAAACCTCCATTGCATTGAGCTGCTGATAGTCGAAGCGCTTGTTCCGACGAGACCTCCGCCGACACCCTGGCTCTCTATGTATCGCCCTGGAGCGCGCTTGGCATTGAATGTATACCACATATCAGTCTTCGGGAAATCACTCACATCAATACTCTCGTCTCTCGCCATTGCAGCATCAGTGCCATCGCCCGCTGCGGCCTTGATGACGTAGCCGCTCCTGAGACCATCCTCGTCGAAGGCTGCGGCTGGGAGTGTGAACGTAGTGGTGTTATATACTCCTACGAGGTTGCCGCTGGCATCATAAAGCTTAAAGCCTACGGCCCCCGTGCCACTTACGGTGACATTTCCGCGCTCGCTGACGTTGAAGCTATAGTCCGAACAGGGCTCGTCGAAGGTAGTGTACTGACCCGTCTCGCCATAAGCGCCATCTGCTACATTAGTGCCATCGTAAGTCTTCCGCACCTCACCTTCGGCATGGCCTTCATAAGTCGCCAAGGGTGCGGTGATGCGGTCCTCAATGAACATAATGTTGCTCTTCGGATACTTCTTTGCTGCAACATAAGCCTTGGCCTCATCAATCATTGCCTGCGTAACATAGACGTAATAAGTTACATAGTCACCAATCTGCTGATAGTAGTTGCCCGTGTTGACGCCGTTGATTGTCTGTGCCTCCTGATAAGGTGGCAAGATGAAGAAGCTATAGACTTCAAAGAACTCCGTTAGGTCCACTTGGGCTACGTCACAGCAGGTCTTGTAGAACTTCAGGTAGTCCTCGCTGGCTGGCACAGGCGTGCCAGATCTAAGGGTCATCGGCGACTGGCGGAACGCACGGAAAAGGTTGGGGAAGAAGTCGGTATCGTAGCCAGCCTGATGGAAGTACTGATACAGCTGAGTGTAGAGATGCAGGCAGTCCCAGGTTCCGTCAGATGCTACGCGCTGGGGCCACGACTCGCCATTCTGCCAACGGTCGAAGGAACTACGCAGACTGTTGACACGCGATGTGTAACGGCCCTGCCAGTCGAGAGCGGCATTAGAGAACGTATTGTTTGAAATCTCCGTAGTGCCAATCATCTGAATCAGCCGCTGCCGGTTGTGCCCTTGCTCATGGGCAATCGTCCAAAGGCTACCAGAAGACTGCTGCAGCTGGTCGACATTGAAGAGGCCGGCGTAAGCTGCTTCATAGTAGTTCGTCCCGTAGGTCGTGGCGTGGGGGTTGCCGCTGCCGGCATGACCTGTTACAGAATATACGTTATTGCAATACTCGTCAAAGTCGCCACGAGCAGTCAGGTCATCCTGCAGCTGGGCTGTGCCAGTCCAGTAGTTCATCATTTCTTCAACCTTCATATCTATGCCTAAGGCACTGATGAGCAAGTCGCGATAAAGGTTGAAGACATGCGTTGAGCTTTTTAGGCAAAACGTTTCCTCCGTCATGAGATAGGCCTTCATAGCCGCAAAGTCGGCATTGGTGAAGCTGCGCGTAAGGTCGAAACAGCCTTGAACGATTCCGCCCTCAACATGTACTGTCACAGGGGCGTAGGTGGCAATAGGCGTGTAGGGGGCTGCGCCGTCTGTGGTATTATCCACCTCGTAGAAGACGAAGCAGTTGCCGCTCGCAGCTACAAGAATAACATTCATACCCTCATGCAACGCATACTGCGAGCCTGACGCCTGCCCGTAGCCAGCAATCTCAAGTTTCACGGTCTGCCCGTAAGGAATTGTTCCTACATAAACCTGGAGCACCTCGCCAGCCTTAGCATAAATGCCCGTTGGATTGCTCAGCCGCCCGAAGTGATGGCCATAACCTAAGATGCCTGTCCAGCGGTCGCCGCTGCTATAGGCCTTGTAGTCAGCCACGCGGAAGGTCTTTTCAGTCTTATCCCAACCGGAATAAGTTGTCCAACTGTTGTTCTTCACTTTGAGGGCCATATTCCGAACGGTTGTGGGCAGGGCACTCATAGCCGAGCGCAGGTTGGCATCGCTCATCGAGGCGTAACTGCTCCTGAGCTCGGTGCAGGCAGTGGAGGTGAAGAACTTCGTTAGCTGGGCTGCTGAGACCTCTGTCAAAGCCGTTTTCTGGGCCTCGAGAGCAGTCTCGTCCACTTCAACTGGTTCCAACCGCCACACCGAAGCATCTGCATCAGTGTACCATAGAACAACATTATAGGACTGCGTGGCAGCACAGTGCGGGCCTGCGTTCCATTTATCCGTGAAGGTAAAAGTGCCATCAGATTCAGTAAGCGCAAAGCTTTTAGCATTGGTGTCAGTAGTATAGACGACAGACCATGAACCACATGTCGTCACAAAGCGGTCTGACAGAGCATTCTTTATGGTGACATTACTTCCCGAGACATTCAAGTACCACACTTGAGAGAAGTTGCCTTCCAGCAGTGCAGCCGTCGTCAACGAGTGCTCGCTGATATTCTCTGTTATATAACGCCCGGCATAAATGTTGCTTACGATGCGATAGTATCCTGAGCTGACTGCCGAGGAAGCCGAACAGCTGAGAACCAAAAGGGCCAAGACGAAAATTTGTCGAAGGTATTTCATTATTCGCTTAATTTAAAGTTTTGTGGCTTTCTGCCGTTACTGCTTCGACCAATCGTCATCCCACACCGTGCGGCCAGAGCCGCTGCGATCGACCTTTACATCTCCTTCTATCCCTTCATCGAAATGATCTGAGACGTTGCCTCCTCCTTCCAAACTCGGTTCGAGGAGATGCGACTGAAACTGATAGACAAGGACTTCAACCTTGGGACACATATATTTCTTTTTCATTTCTTTAGTCTGATTTTAGTTCAAAGAATCATGAGTAGCCACTACTTAACGGCCACTTTCTTACCGTTGATGATATAAACGCCTTTCGTGGTCTTGCTTACGCGCTGGCCGGCGAGATTGAAGACAGCCTCGTCTGCCACCTCCGTCTGAACACGACTGACGCCTGTAGCCAAGTCACCATTTACCAGACGAACGAGCTTAGCCTGAGACTCATCAGCTTCTCCGATATTGCTTAAATCGATGTAGGCTCTATTGACACCGACCTTAGCATAATTCTCCTTGTCAACGTAATAGACCTTATTGTTCTTGAGCATATAACCTCCCTGCGGGATAAACTGGCTCTCATAGCTGCCGACAAGGCCTGTGGACGTAGGATTCTCTATCTCAGCAAGGACGCCTGTCTCAACATAATAAGCTGTCAGTTCCGCACCTTCAGCTTGGAACAGATAGCCTACACCGCCCTTCGGTTCTGCAACCTCCTCAAGCGTAATGTAAGACAAAGCATCGCCATCCATCATCTTGCCAGCCACCTTATAGAACTTAGCTCCTGTATAAGAGATGACATCATAGGGCAAGCAAATGGTTCCGAAATTGCCTTCGTTTGTTGAACGAGTATAGTCTGTCAAGGGAACTAAAGTAACGATGAAATCTGATACACAAAGATAATTCGTTTGCTCTTGTCCTGTCGTTATACTAAATGAGGTTGACTTGGCATAAATATTTGAAACGCTGAAAGTTCTCCATTCGCTATACACGGTTGTCAAAGACGTCTCACCTGATGATAATGTATAATCTTTACCACCATTATAACTACGAGCATTTAAAGAATAGCCCTTAATGGCATATCCATCCGGAGCTGTAAGTGTAATCTGATCTATAGCATTTGTTGCACTAACTTTGAGAGCTAACACATACTTTGAATAGATATTCTGTGCTTGATTGAAGGCGCCTGTATAGGTTGACTGTAAGGAAAGATCTGCGACGCCAGAAGCATCTGATGAGGTTCCACCTTGTCTCCATACACCACCTAAAATTGTCCAATCTCCATAAGTAGATGGAGCCACATTATCGTAAGCAATCTTCACTTCTTCAGTAGATATAACCAAATGATCCAATTCTGGAATAAGAGAGACAAGCTGGTCGCGAGTAATCTCGAGGAAGTTGATGGGATAGTGGTTGTAGTCGGTATAGCCGCCAGCGCTGGTAAGCGACTGATCCTCAAAGAGGAGGTAGAGGCTACCTGAGGCTGACTTCTCCATCGTGACGTAGCGCGTGCCCTTGGTCTGCACGTTGAGGAACTCGGTCCAGTTCCTGCCCTTGTCGGTACTGTAGTAGAGCTTGAGGTTGGCGTGCTGACCGGTTGTCATAGAATGGAAGATGATGTCCGTCTTGCCCTCGTCAGTTTCGCGCTGGTAGTAGAAGATATCCTGGTTGTTGGCATAGCCGCCGGCGTTAAGCTGCGAGTTGTTCCACTGCGTACCCATCGTGAAGGTCAGTGTACCGTCATTATTTAAAGTGTAAGTGGCGGTGTTGAAACCGCGATTTCCACCTTGACGGACAGAAGCGAGCAGCGAACCGTCGTTAGCTTGGATAATCTTAGCCTCATCGCCACCCACGAAGATGGCGTTCTCGCTGATATGCCAGGTGGCACCCTTATCGGTGGAGTAGAAGATGTAGTCGTGGTTGCCATTCTTTGCTGAGGAGGACTTCTCTGAAGTCGTATAAACCTCGGCAGGCAGCAGTGCCATCAGATAGCCTTCGGAAGTGCAGAGACCGCGACCGGAGGTGACGAAATAGTCGTAGAGACCATAGCAAGTGTTGCTGCCGTAGGAAGAGGCATGGTCGGTGACCTTACCACTGGTAACAAGGTCGAGAGGAAGCGTTGCTTCGTTGCTGTCCCATGTGACACCATTGTCACTGGACGTTGACATACAAATCTTGTTCAGGCCGTTGAAGTAACCGAGGTTGCCTGCTGCAAAAAAGCAATAGATTTTACCATCGGATCCTTTGATGAGGCTGGGGTCGCCGAAACCTGCATAGTCTGTATTCGATGTGCCCTGTCCCTTGGCAATAATAACTGGGTCACCCCAAGTTTTGCCACCATCGGTAGAACGACGGACAACGATGTCGATAATGTGACCAGCAGGAACACCAATATCGGTATGACTACCGTACCGTTTATCCACAGCAGTAACGATGCTACCATCGTTAGCCACCACCATAGCGGGAATACGATAGACGCGGCTACCATTGTCACGGGGCAGGAAGGGATAGCTGCGGGTGTTGAAGACCATTGCTCCACGGTCGGACGGATCGCCGACGGAGATGAGGTCGAGTGTCGTTTCATTTTCGTTGCAAGTGTAGGTGATGCCCGTCACGGCAGCGTCAATAACAGCACCGAGGGTAGCGTCGCTCTTCACGGTCGCACCAATCCAATAGTAGTGGGTTCCTACGGAGAGGTTGCCGATAGAGAACGTAGCGGCAGAGCCGGAGATGGTGGCTGTGGCGATTTCTGTCTTCGTCGGGGCACCTGTGCCAGTGGAATAAATCTCAGGTGAAGCGGAGTTGGCCTCATAAAGCTTCAGCGAAGAGATATTGGCTTCAGAGCCATCCTTGAGGCTGACAGTCATCGTCACACCCGTAGCAGCTCTGAACGGAGCCACGTTGACACTCAGCAGCATCACTTCGCTGTCACGACCTGCCGTCTGCCAGCCTTGTGCTACGCTCACGCCATCAGCCACGATGGCCAAGTTGGGGTCGTAGGCTAAGGTAATGGTCTTAGACATGGCATCAATCGTGACGCCGCTGGCACCATCGAGCGTGAAGTCGCTTGATGCTGGCGTTACGTCAGCAGGCAGGAAGAAGTAACCGTTCTTATATACACTGGTGAGACCGCTGACATCGCTGCGCGAGCAAGTGATCTGTGCATTGTCAGGCGCATTATCGCAGAGAACCTTCCATGCTTCGAGACCTGCGGCAGAGAGGTTGATGGGATAGACATCATAGTAGGCATTGCCTGACGATCCCGTTTCGCCGATGAAATATTGGTTACCAAGCAGATAAGGCACAGCATAGCGAGAACCGCCCCACATGCGTATGCCGCTGCCACTGGTGTAGTCCATCGAGAACGCACTCTTCTCTAAGGTGCTGACAGGGAATTTGTTGTTCGCTCCATAGAGATACTTTCCGTTTGGCATCTGCCAATAGACCATATTACCCTCTCTTGTGATGCAGGTATAATAGTTTGCATCATTGATGGCAGGACGTATGTTTGCTCCATGGTCAAACGAGAGAGGATAGTTAGTCCCGTTGTATGTGATTTCGGGGTCAACAGGGAAAATGTATTTGTCTGCATAACTTGCATGAGACTTAATGCGAATCACATACCAATCACTTGTGCCATCATTGGGGATTGCCGTGAGAGCGGTTACGTTATCGACCAGTTTATTGACCGCAGCCATGGCTGCTGTGCTTTGGTCGCCATCCACTTTCGTAATGGTGAAGTTGCCACCTACATCATTGTAGTTGATGATAGGACCATCATAGCCATTACTGACAGCAGCGTAGGTATCTGTCGTAACAGTCTTAATCTTCTTTGTGCCATCGCCCTGAGTGATGAATGTTACGGCCACCGCATCCGCTGAAAATATCCAGGAAGCAATGCTGGCCGTACCCGAAGGTATGGCAAACTTGCCAGCACCAACATTATATAAATAGTATTGCTTGGTTGTTCCCGTGGGAACGAGTACCCATTGGCAATTGGGATCAGTGGCACTGAAGGTTCCACTTTTACCGCTTGACCATACGTAGGATGAACTGCCGTTGTACATCATTGCACCACGACTGGTGTTGGTGTTGTTGATGGTATAGACCTCATTAATAGCAGGATTCCAAGCCTCCACGAACTCGACGGGGAAGAACGCCCAGTCGTTGTTGCCACCAGCGCTGGTGGGAATACTGGTACCCCAACCTACGACAGTGGCATCCCCATTGGTAGTAGCATTAGCATCAAGAATAACATTATTAGAAGATTGTAAATAATAATGGGCATCAGTAGAAGAAATCTTATTGACTGTTATAAGTTCTTGCTTAATACCCGTCGTTGGAACAGGCGTGCTTTGTGTGAACTTACCAAAAAAGTTTCCAAAACCATCTTGGATATAATATTTATCACCTGAGCCACTAATGAGACGAACAAGGTATTTGGCATTGTCGGGTGCATAACCATCTGGAACTGTATTAGTATTATAAAGAGTATGGCTTGAAATATTCTCATAAAGATAACCATGATTAGCACCACGGTCGAACATCACATACCACTTCCCTACCTCTACTGTATTGGCAGACGTGGAATTTACCTGTAAGTCCTTGCCTGTGAATTCGCTAAGCGGAGTGTTAGAAAGAGCGACTTCATAAATCTTAACTTGCTTAGTGACACCAGTTCCTGTGGTATATCCCCATAGCTTCTGGCTGCTGCGATCAAGACCACGAACGGTGCTTCCTGCGTCAGGAGCAGACGGGTAAGCTGTACCGCCAGAGAAATTCAGCGACCAGGTACCTGCCGATGCCTCGTCTGCTACGGAGGCGATGGCCTGGTTATACACCGGAACGCCCCAATAGTGATTCGTGTAGTAGTTCTTAATCTTCCACGTGCCGTCGCCATTGCTGATGAGATAATAGACACTACTTTCATTACAGGCGTTGCCATTGGGGATGGCGTAGTTCGTCCCGTTGTCATTGATATAAGGAACCGTAGTATTACCTCCTGCGGCTTGGCTTTGCAAGATATACGCCTTTCCGCTGACAATGTTACTTTCGTCAGTCACCTGACTTCCCACAGTCACTGCCGTTTGCGCAAAAAGAGTTGCGGTTGTTCCCACGGCGAGTAGGAGCAACGCAGAAATCATTTTTTTGATGTTCATATTGAAAATTTAGTGTTAGTTATAGCCTAAGAATCGGTAAAATCGGGACAAAGTTACAGAAAAAAGGGAGAGTTCCAAGTTTTTTTACAGGAAAACCGATAAACACGGCTTAAAATAGAACGAAATGGGTGTATAGTTGCGACCAAAAGAGTAGGAAAAGAGAAGAAAACATTTGACCTGCATGATTCAAAATAACTTCGTCGAAAACTTGACCATAAAAGGCACCCAAAAAGCGGACCTATGTTCGTGAGCCATTTCACATAGGTCCGTGGGGCTAAGAACATAGGTTGATGGGCTCACGAACATAGGTTCATCAAATTGCCTTTTTCAGCACGGAAAAACAGACGCGTCTGAACCCTGTCAAAAACGCGTCTGTACGCGAGGGCTTACTCGTATATACGTGAGGGCTTACACGTATATATGTAAAGGCTCATGCGTATATACGTGAGGGCTTACACGTATATACGTAAAGGCTTACGCGTATATACGAAAAGCCCTTCACGAACGTTCGCTCAAGGATGAACGAACAGACGTGAAGGGCTAAAGATATGTAAGTTCTGAGGTCTTACTTCAGATGTCTTACTTTAGACGCTTGTAAGCGTAGGCAGCTACGTCGCCAAGCTCTTCCTCGATGCGGATGAGCTGGTTGTACTTAGCCATACGGTCGGTGCGGCTCATGGAACCAGTCTTGATCTGACCGCTGTTGGTAGCGACGGCGATGTCGGCGATGGTAGCGTCCTCAGTCTCGCCAGAACGGTGGCTGGTGACGGTGGTGTAGCCGTGACGATGAGCCATCTCGATGGCCTCGAGGGTCTCGGTCAGAGAACCGATCTGGTTAACCTTGATGAGGATGCTGTTGGCAGCGCCCATCTTGATGCCCTTCTCGAGGAACTTGGTGTTGGTGACGAAGAGGTCGTCGCCGACGAGCTGGCACTTGTGACCAACCTTCTGGGTCAGCTTCACCCAGTTCTCCCAGTCGTTCTCGTCGAGGCCGTCCTCGATGCTGTCGATGGGATACGTGTCGATGAGGTGCTCCAAGAAGGCGATCTGCTCCTCAGCGCTGAGCTTCTTGCCGTTGGGATCCTTCTGCTTGCCGTTCTTAAGCTGCTTGTAATCGTAGAACCAGTTGCCGTTCTCGTCCTGAACAGCGAACTCGCTGGCTGCGCAGTCCATAGCGATCTTGATGTCCTTGCCCGGCTCGTAGCCAGCAGCCTTGATGGCGTCGCAGATGATGGTCAGAGCGTCCTCGATGCCGTCGAGTGCGGGAGCGAAACCACCCTCATCACCTACAGCGGTGGAGAGGCCACGGGCCTTCAGCAGCTTAGCGAGGTTGTGGAACACCTCAGCACCCATGCGGATGCTCTCCTTGATGTTGGGAGCGCTTACGGGACGGATCATGAACTCCTGGAAAGCGATGGGAGCGTCGGAGTGAGCACCGCCGTTGATGATGTTCATCATAGGAACGGGGAGGGTGTAGGTGTTGCAGCCACCGATGTAGCGATAGAGGGGCAGACCGAGGGCGTTGGCAGCAGCCTTGGCAGCAGCGAGGCTGACGCCGAGGATAGCGTTAGCGCCGAGCTTGCTCTTGGTGGGGGTGCCATCGAGGGCGAGCATCTTGTAGTCGAGAGCACGCTGGTTGAGGACACAATCACCCTTGAGGGCGGGAGCGATAATCTCGTTGACGTTCTTCACGGCCTTGAGGGTACCCTTGCCGAGGTAGCGGTTCTTGTCGCCATCGCGGAGCTCGAGAGCCTCGTTCTCACCGGTGCTGGCACCAGAGGGAACGGCAGCGCGACCCATTACACCATTTTCGAGAATCACGTCGACTTCTACAGTCGGATTGCCACGGGAGTCAAGAATCTCACGGGCAACAATCTTTTCAATCTTCATAGTTAGGGATTGTTTTTGTGAATGAATATATGAGTTTTCTTTTTTCGCGGTGCAAAGATAAGGAAAAAGTTTAATGTTTAAAGTTTAATGTTCAAAGATTTTCAACCGCATAAGCGGTTTTTCACATTATTTATATCAATGCGTCTCCACAATCTTCGTTTTTGCCAACTCTGCATTGCGTTTGTCGGTCTGCGTAACGACGCGTGCGGCCAATTGGAGGAAGGCGTTGCCTGAAGGTGAAGCCGCCTCGAGGACTGCCGGCACACCTGCATCGCCACTCTCGCAGACGCTCTGCACGAGAGGAATCTGTGCGAGCAAGGGCACTTGCACCTCGTCGGCCAACTGCCGGGCGCCATCGCGACCGAAGATGTAGTAGCGATTATCAGGCAACTCGGCAGGCGTGAACCAGCTCATGTTCTCTACGAGACCGAGGATGGGCACGTTGACCTTGTCGTTGGTGTACATGTTGACGCCCTTTCGTGCATCGGCAAGCGCAACTTGCTGAGGGGTAGTCACGATGACGGCCCCCGTGATGGGGAGCGTCTGCGCGAGGGTCAGATGGATATCGGAGGTGCCGGGAGGGGTGTCGAGGATGAAGTAGTCGAGATCGCCCCAGGCGGCTTCGCCAATAAGTTGCTTCAAGGCATTCGAGGCCATACCTCCGCGCCAGAGGGTGGGCGTGGCGGGATCGACGAAGAAACCGATGGACAGCATCTTGACGCCGTATTGCTCGATAGGCACAATCATCGCCTTGCCGTCAATCTCCTCACTATAGGGACGTGCGTCCTCGACATGGAACATCTTGGGCATCGAAGGTCCGAAGATGTCGCAGTCCAGAAGGCCCACACGGTAGCCAAGGCGTGCGAGACCGATGGCCAGATTGGCCGCCACGGTGCTCTTGCCTACCCCACCCTTACCCGAGGAGACAGCGATGATATTGCCGAGATGGGCGAAAGAGGGTGTGGACGGCCCCGAAGGTGACCCTTCGGGCACGGTGGCCGGGGCGGATGTCTTCGTGTTGATTTCTACGGTGATGTCCTTAGAGACGTAGGCATGGATAGCGGCCTCAGAGGCTTTGACCAACGACTTGAGGAAGGGGTTTGTGGGTTTGTCGAAGATGAGGGAGAAGCTGACGTGCATACCGCTGATGCGGAGGTCGTCCTCCACCATCTGCATCTCCACGATATTCTTGCCCGTGCCTGGATAGCGCACAGTGCGGAGGGCGTCGATGATGAGTTGAGGATAGAGGGTCATGAAGAATGAAGAATGATGAATGAAGAGTGAAGAATGAAGAGTGAAGAATGAAGAGTGAAGAATGAAGAATGATGAATGAGGCTTTGGCCTTTACGAGCTGCAAAGATAGTGGAAGTTGTGCAAAAAAACGTCATCAAAAGGCAGAATTACTGCTATCGAACGTTAAAAAAGTTGTTTTCTGCTATAAAAAGGCATCCGTAAAGATGGTTTTCACGGTTTGATAGCTACCTTTGCGATGACATTATTAACCCTTAAACAAGAATTAGGCTTATGAAAAAAGTTTGTTTTAGCGTAGCAACGCTCATGCTGGCAGGTTCCCTGCTCTGCACATCGTGCATCGGTTCGTTTGCACTCTTCAATAAATATGAGAAGTGGCAGTGCAACATGACCGACAACAAATACGTCAATGCCATCGTAGGCTTCATCCTGCAGCCCATCGTGGGCGGTATCTGCCTGTTCGTGGACGCCTTGGTTCTCAACACCATCGAGTTCTGGAGCGGCGACAACCCCGTAGCAGCCAACAATATGCCCTCGAAAGTGATGGGAACCGATGGCCGCTACTATGCCATCAAGACCACAAAGAAAGGCTATATCGTCACCTCGCCCGAAGGACTGAAGACCACATTCACCCACAACGACAAAGACGACTCTTGGTCGGTCACTCAGAACGGCGTGACGCGCAAGCTTTTCCGCTATGGCGAGAATGGCCAGATTGAAGCGATGATGCCGAGCGGCCGCACCATCACCGTGACGAACGACGAAGCGGGTGTGATGCAAGCCCAGCAAGCTGTTTGGAACGACGTGAGCTACGCTATGCGTTAAGCCTCTGCCAGCCATACAACGCCACAGACAAACAGATGCCTGTTCCTCAAACATAGGGACAGGCATCTGTTTGTCTTGTTCGCCGTTATCTCGTTAGCGGCTGGTCGTGAGCGACGAGCGCTTCTCACGGTTGTAACTGCGATAGTCGTCGAGAGGAATCTCCACCTCAGGCTCTACGAGCTCGCCCTCAACTGGCAGGCGGAAACGCAGGTACTTGATGGTGAGGCCACGGCTAATCCACTGTTGCTCATAGTAGGTGCGAATCGACAAATCGAGGGACGCTCCTTCGGCATCTCCACATAAGGGTTGACTTGCGTTCTCGCTCGCTCTCACAGCGCCTTCCTCCTGCTTTCCTTTATGAGAAAGGGCATACAGGTCCTCGGTGCAGGCTTCTACAGGCAGATGATTCACCTCGGTAACATACTTCGTGTAAGTAAACAGGAAGTTGGAATCGGTCTTGAGATGGACGAGCCCGCCGTCGACGAGGAAATGACGATAGCGCTGAAGGAAATAGGTAGAAGTGAGGCGCTTCGTCGCTTTCTTCATCTGGGGGTCGGAGAAGGTGAGCCAGATTTCCTGCACCTCATCGGGAGCGAAGAAGCGATCTATGATCTCAATGTTCGTCCGTAGGAAAGCTACGTTCGTCAGCCCTTCCTGTAAGGCCTCCGTGGCACCGCTCCACATGCGAGCGCCCTTGATGTCGACGCCGATGAAATTACGATTGGGATAACGACGCGCCAACCCAACTGCATATTCGCCACGGCCACAGCCCAGTTCCAGCACGATGGGATTGTCGTTCTTGAAGAACTGTTCACGCCAATGACCACGCATCTCAAACGGCACGTCTTCGACCACCGAAAAAGGGTACTCGAAGACGTGAGGATAGCTCGCCATATCGGCGAATTTAGCTAATTTGCCTTTACTCATAATCTAGGATGCCTAGAAGCTCTAGAAGATCTAGAAGTTCTAGAAGATCTAGAAGATCTAGAAGCTCTAGAAAATCTCACTCTATTCTATAACCACCGTTGTCCAGCCGTGCACATCGGGCTCAATACCGTACTGGATATCGACGAGCTTGTGGTAGAGCTTGGTGCTAATGGGACCTGGTTGTCCGTCCTTAGCGAAGACATAGCTTTTGCCCGTCTCCGGGTCATCAATACGCTCGATAGGGCTAATGACGGCGGCTGTACCGCAGGCGCCTGCCTCCTCAAAGGTTTCCAGTTCCTCAAGAGGAATCTGACGACGCTCGACCTTCAGGCCCAGATCCTCAGCCAGCTGCATCAGGCTCATATTCGTCACTGAAGGGAGGATGCTGTTGGACTTAGGCGTGATGTAGGTGTTGTCCTTGATGCCGAAGAAGTTGGCTGCGCCACATTCGTCAATATACTTTTTCTCGCGAGCATCGAGATAGAACTCGCAAGAATAGCCCTGTTCGTGGGCCCACTTGTTGGCACGGAGACTGGCTGCGTAGTTACCACCAACTTTGTAGCAACCGGTACCGAGAGGTGCCGAGCGGTCATAGTCGCGTGTAATGACATAAGGGTTCGTAGCGAAGCCACCCTTGAAGTACGGACCTACGGGCGTGACGAAGATCATGAACAGATAGTCGCTGGCAGGATGAACACCTACCTGCGCTGTCGTGCCAATCATGAGCGGACGGATGTAGAGCGTAGCGCCACTCTCGTAAGGAGGGATGAAGCGCTCATTCATACGAACGACTTTCTTCACCATCTCCAGGAACATCTCCGTGGGCACTTCAGGCATCACGAGACCGCGGCAGGTAGCCTGCAGACGAGCGGCATTCTCCGTAGCGCGGAAGATGCGTACCTTGCCATCAGGGCAACGATAGGCTTTCAGCCCCTCGAAAGCTTCCTGGCCATAATGCAGGCAGGTGGCGGCCATACTCAGGTTGATTGTCTGTTCGGAGGTGACTTCAATCTCACCCCACTTGCCGTTGTGGTAATTGCAACGGACATTATAGTCGGTCGGTACGAAGCCGAAGGACAGATTACTCCAATCGATTTCTTTCATTTGTCAGTGTTTATTTGCGATTTCGGCGGCAAAATTACACAAAAAGTTCCGTATAGGCGAACATTTTTCCAACAAAATGAGAAAAGTTCACTCCGCAAGCAGTTTCTGAACCTCTGCATCGGCTTTTGTGAGCTTGTCCTTACAGAACTTGAGCAGCGTCTGAGCCTCCTTGAGTTTGGTAGCAAGAAGGTCAATAGCCACTTCCCCCGACTCCATCTCGCGAGCCAAGGCCTCGAGACGGGCCAGAGCCTGCTCGTAGGTTAATTCGTCGTTCATATTACCTTAGATTTTACTTCGCCTGTGGCCAGACGGGTTGTCAGTATATCATTCGTTTGAAGTTGCGAAGCGTCCTTGACCAACTGTCCATCAGCTGTAAAGGTGAGCGAATAGCCACGCTTGAGCAGGAGCGAAGGATCGAGAGCCGCTATGCGCTGCTCGAAGTGCTGCAGGCGTGCTTCGGCATGTTGAACCTTGAATCTGGCTGCTTGGGCAAACAGGGGTTGGAGGGTCTCCAACCGAGCCATCGGTCGTTGAACGCTCAAGCGTGCGGCCTGTGCCATGCGCGCCATGAGTTGTTCCAGGCGGCGAGACTGACGCTCGCTGACCAGAGCGAAGATTCGCGGCAAGGATACCACAAGGTGGTCGAGCGTCGTCTTGGCTTGCTCAATGCTCAACCTGGCGTGCTGGGTGATGCTCGTGCTGAGTTCATCAAGACGTGCAAGCTGTTGAGCCTCGTGGTCGATGAGGAAGGCGGCAGCGGCTGTGGGCGTCTTCACCCGGGTGTGAGCGACAAAATCAAGGACTGTCTCGTCGCGCTCATGGCCAATACCGACGATGACGGGCAGAGGCATCTGCGCCACTGCAGCAGCTAAAGGATAGGTATCGAAGTCGGAGAGGTCGCTCGTAGCGCCACCACCGCGTATGATGACGACACAGTCGAATGCATCAGCCTCAGCACAGATGGCCTCCAATGCGGCCAACACACTTTCTTCGACATTTGCGCCTTGCATGACGGCCGCGAACAATCGAGTCTCAAAGTGTAAGCCGTAGCCATTATCCGTCAGTTGGTTGCAGAAATCGCCATAGCCGGCAGCGCCTGCCGACGAAATCACGGCTATACGCTTCAGCAAGTGCGGCAGGGGCAAAGCCTTATTGTCGTCAATGATTCCATCAGCATCCAACTGCTCCAGTATCTCACGCCGACGCTTTGCCATATCACCAAGCGTAAAGGACGGATCGATGTTGACGATATTGAGCGAGTAGCCAAAGAGTTCATGGAAAGTCAGCGTCACCAGCACGCGCACTCGCATGCCCGCACGGAGACGTTCGCCGGTAGCACGCTCAAAGAGGGGAGCCAATAAATTATAGGTACGCGCCCACATCGTGCCGCGCGCTCGCGCGATGAGGTTGCGGCCCGTATCGTCCTTCTGAACGAACTCCACATAAAAATGGCCATTGGTTGCAAGCCGAGCCTCACTGAGCTCTGCCTGCAACCAATATTCATTGTCTAACGTCTGCTCAATCAGGGAGCGGACGAGATTGTTCAGTTCATATAAAGTGACGTCCTCCATTAGCCGAGGAAGCTGAGCAGGATACCTGCAGCAACGGCAGAGCCAATGACACCAGCCACATTCGGGCCCATGGCGTGCATGAGCAGGAAGTTGCGCGGGTCGGCCTTGGCGCCTTCAGTCTGCGAGACGCGAGCAGCCATAGGCACTGCGCTGACGCCAGCAGAACCGATGAGCGGATTAATCTTCTCCTTCAGGAAGAGGTTCATGAACTTGGCCAGCAACACACCGCCTGCAGTGCCAACGCCGAAGGCAACGATACCTACGCAGAGGATGGAGATGGTGCGGAAGTTCAGGAAGGCCTCAGCCGTTGCAGTAGCACCTACGGTGGTACCGAGGAAGATGACAACGATGTTGTTCAGCTCGTTCTGAGCAGCCTTGGACAGACGCTCCACGACGCCGCTTTCCTTCATCAGGTTACCCAGCATGAGGCAGCCAATCAGCGTGGCAGCACTCGGGAGGATCAAGCTGACGACAATGGCCACGATGATGGGGAAGAGAATCTTCTCCTTCTTCGATACCGTGCGGAGCTGTGACATGCGAATCTTACGCTCCTTCTCAGTCGTCAGGGCACGCATGATAGGCGGCTGAATGACGGGCACGAGGGCCATGTAGGAGTAAGCAGCCACAGCAATAGGACCAAGAAGATGGGGAGCCAGCTTCGAGGTAAGGAAGATAGCGGTAGGACCGTCGGCACCACCGATGATACCGATGGAAGCAGCCTCAGCAGGATTGAAGCCGAAGAAGTCCATCTGGGTCACGAGGAAGGTGGCGAAGATACCGAGCTGAGCAGCTGCGCCAAGCAGCAGGCTCTTGGGATTGGCAATCAGAGGACCGAAATCGGTCATAGCGCCCACGCCGAGGAAGATGAGGCAGGGATAGACGCCAGCCTTGACACCAATGTAGAGGACATCCAGCAGACCGCCCTCGGCCATCACATGACGATAGCTGTGGTAGTAGGGGCTGCCGGGATTCAGGAACTCATCGTTCCACATAGAGGTGTGGAAGAGGCCCGCATCGGGGATGTTCGAGAGCAGCATGCCGAAAGCAATCGGCAGCAGCAGCAGAGGTTCGTACTCCTTCTTGATAGCGAGGTAGAGGAGGAAGCAGGCGATGCAGATCATCACGGCATTCTTCCAACCTTCGCCAACGAAGAAGCTGGTGAAACCCATCTCGCCAAAGAACTTACTCATGGCATCGCCAAACGAGAAGTCCTGAGCAGAGGCCATCATGGGAATCATCAACACCACTGCGAGAAGACCTAAATACTTGAGATATTGTTTCATCTTTGCAAGTTTTCAATATTTCAATTACCAATCTTTATGCCAGTTCTACCATAACCTGACCACTCTGCACCTGATCGCCTACAGCGACGCGCACAGCAGCAACCTTGCCAGCGAACTCAGCAGTAATGTTGTTTTCCATCTTCATGGCTTCCATGACGACGACAGTCTCACCAGCGGCCACTTCCTGACCTACGCTGACAAGCACTTGCTTGATGGTGCCGGGCAGAGGAGCCTCTACAGCATGAGCGCCAGCTGCGGCAGGAGCGGCAGCAGGAGCAGCCTTCGGAGCGGGAGCGGCAGCGGGAGCAGCCTTGGGAGCAGGAGCAGCAGGAGCAGCATCAGGCTGGAAGTCAACGAGGACATCACCCTGATTGACGCTTGCGCCTACGCTTGTGCGCACCTTCAGCACGGTGCCATCGGACTCAGCCGTGATGGCGTTCTCCATCTTCATGGCTTCCATGGTGATGATGGTCTCGCCCTTCTTCACTTTCTGGCCATCGCTGACGAGAATCTGCTTGATGGTGCCGGGCAGAGGAGCCGTCACGGAGCCTGCAGCGGCGGGAGCAGCGGCAGGAGCAACATGAGAAACAGCGGCAGCAGGTGCAGCAGCATGATGAACAACAGGCTTGGCTGCATGATGAGCCAGAGCGGGAACTTCAACAGCGTATGTGTTGCCATTGAGCGTGACGGCCAAGGTGCCATTGTCCTGTTCGGCTACCTGAGCTTCGTAATCCTTGCCGTCTATTTTAAACTTGAATTCTTTCATGATTTCAGACCCCCTCTGCGCATTTCCGAACGAACTTTCCCCCCAATGGGGAGAATGGAACGTTCTTGAGCGGAAGAGGTTATAGGGTCATTCTTTTAAATGTTTACTATTCTTGATGGTGCCACTCCTTCCCTCTGAGTGAGGGCGGGGGAAGGGTCTTTTAAAGGTGCCTGTTCAGCTCGGCATGCCAAGCCGTGTAATCGGTGTGATGAATGGTAAGGATGCCACTCTCCTCGTCGTGCTGACCGCCCATATAGAGATAGACGGCGGTGGCAATGGCGGCCTTGTCGAGTTCGGAAGCAGAAGCGATATTCGCTTGTTTCGACTTGATGTACTCAGCACCAGTCAACACCTTTGGCTTGGCGGCCTCAGCGGCTTTAGCCTCTTTACCTGCAGCCACGAAGTGGAAGACATAGAGCACGCACACCAGCAATAGGAGTATCGAGAAGACGACGCCCACGCTGATACCAGCCATACCCCAGGCCAGACCCCAATCGGTTGATAATGTTGTAATCATAATTGCAGACCCCCTCTCCGCTCCCCCTCTCCGCTCCCCCTCAAGGGGGGGGGAGAACGGAATGTTTTGCTCTGAGAGGTTATAGGGTCATTTTTTTAATTATTATTCATAAAGCCTTGATGTTTCCCAGTTCATTTCCACAGCCCACGTTTAGATGGTGTTTTCGTGGCTATCCTTTCTCGAAGGTGACCACTCCCTCCCTTGAAGGAGGGCGGGGGAAGGGTCTTGAGGCTGGGAGTGGGCCTTTTTCTTTGTTATCTTACAAAGGAATATTACCGTGCTTCTTGGCGGGGTTGGTCAAGCGCTTGTCGGCCAGCTGGTCGAGGGCACGAATGATGCGGAAGCGTGTATTACGAGGCTCGATAACATCATCGATATAACCATACTTGGCAGCGTTGTAAGGATTAGCGAAGAGTTTCGTGTACTCGGCCTCCTTCTCGGCGATGAACTCCTTAGCAGCCTCAGGGCCTTTCTCTTCCTTGATGGCCTTAGCCTCCTTAGCATAGAGGACGGCAGCTGCACCAGCAGCACCCATCACGGCAATCTCTGCCGAGGGCCAAGCGTAGTTCATATCACCGCGCAGTTGCTTGCAGCTCATCACGATGTGCGAACCACCATAGGACTTACGCAGCGTGACGGTCACCTTGGGCACTGTGCACTCGCCAAAAGCGTAGAGCAACTTGGCACCATGCAGGATGACGGCATTGTATTCCTGACCCGTACCGGGGAGGAAGCCTGGAACGTCGACGAGCGTCACAATAGGAATATTAAAGGCGTCACAGAAACGAACGAAGCGAGCACCCTTACGAGATGCATTGCAGTCGAGCACGCCTGCCATCTGCTTTGGCTGATTGGCTACGATACCGACGCTCTCGCCATTGAAACGAGCAAAGCCTACGATGATATTCTTTGCAAAATTAGGCTGCACCTCAAAGAACTCACCATTGTCGACGACAGAGGCAATGACCTCGTACATGTCGTAAGGCATGTTGGGGTTGTCGGGAATGATTTCATTGAGGTAGTCGTCCTTGCGGTCGATAGGATCCGTGCACTCTACGCGAGGCGTCTTCTCGAGGTTGTTCTGAGGAATGTAGCTGATGAGCTGCTTGATCATGGCCATAGCCTCCTCCTCGGTCGAAGCCGTGAAATGGGTCACGCCCGACTTGGTGGAGTGAACGCTGGCGCCGCCAAGTTCTTCCTGAGTGACGACCTCGCCAAGAACGGTCTTCACGACAGCAGGACCGGTGAGGAACATGTAGCTGGTACCTTCCATCATCAGGGTGAAGTCGGTGAGAGCAGGACTGTAGACAGCACCACCGGCGCAGGGGCCGAAGATACCGCTGATCTGCGGAATCACGCCACTGGCCATGATGTTACGTTGGAAAATCTCAGAGTAGCCAGCGAGGGCATTGATGCCTTCCTGAATACGAGCACCGCCCGAGTCGTTCAGGCCAATGACGGGAGCACCCACCTTCATGGCTGCGTCCATTACCTTGCAGATCTTCAGGGCCATGGTCTCGGAAAGCGAGCCGGCATTGACGGTGAAGTCCTGTGCGAACACATAGACGAGGCGGCCACCGATGGTGCCATAGCCTGTCACGACGCCGTCGCCCATGTACTGCTTCTTCTCCATACCGAAGTTGTGGCAGCGGTGGGTAACGAACATGTCCATCTCTTCGAAGCTACCTGCATCGAGGAGCATGTCAATACGTTCGCGAGCCGTGTATTTGCCACGCTCGTGCTGCTTGTCGATTGCTTTTTCGCCACCACCCAGACGGGCCTTGGCGCGGAGCTCAATCAACTCCTGAATCTTTTCCGTTTGTTTGCTCATTGCAAAAGAAATGTGTTATTGTGATGATTTATATGGATTTTAATTGCTTAAACCGCAAATTTCGGCGCAAAGATAATCATAATTTATGATTCCGTCCCCACTTTTGGCGATTTATTTTCGTCGGACTCGTGACATTAAATAATAATGTACATCTTGTATGCCTCCTTTCACATCTTTTTATTACTTTTGCAGCCGCAAAAAACAGGAACTATACTCTATCGTTCACTCTAAACACGAACAAATATGGATTGGCTCATCAACCTCTTCACTCAGACTGATTCCATAGCGCACATCGTCGTGCTCTACTCGCTGGTCATCGCCGTGGGTATCGCTCTGGGGCGCTTCAAGATCTTTGGCATCTCGCTCGGCGTCACCTTCGTACTCTTTGCTGGCATCCTGGCGGGGCACATCGGTTTCACAGGCACTCCCGAGGTGCTCAACTACGTGCAGGACTTCGGTCTCATCCTCTTCGTCTACTGCATAGGTCTACAGGTCGGACCGGGTTTCTTCGAGAGTTTCGCCAAGGGCGGCATCACGGCCAATGCTTTGGCTATGGGCATTGTAGGACTGAACGTCGTGACGATGCTGGCTCTCTACTTCATCCTCTTCTACGACCCTGCCGTGAAAGGTGGCGAGAATGTATGGAACCTGTCGATGATGACGGGCGTGCTCTGCGGTGCCATCACCAATACACCAGGCCTCGGTGCTGCATCCGAAGCCGTCAACTCCATCTACAAAGGGGCCACAGAGATTCCGCAGATTGCCTCGGGCTACGCTTGTGCCTACCCGCTCGGCGTCGTAGGCATCATAGGGGCTACCATCGCCATCCGCTATATCTGCGGCATCAGCCTCAAGAAAGAGCAGGAGCAGATTGAGCAGGAACTGAATGACAATCCGCACGCCAAGCCGCATCGTATGACGCTCCGCGCTGAGAACAAGGCACTAAGCGGACGGACAATCCTTCAAATCCGCGAATTCCTGGGTCGTAATTTCGTCTGCTCGCGATTCCTCCACGACGGGCACGTCAGCATACCCAACCGCGACACCATCGTCACCGTGGGCGACCTGATGTATATCACTTGTGCCGAAGACGACTGGGAAGCCATCTCTGCCTTCATCGGTCCTGTTGACCATGTAGAATGGCAGGAGCAGGATGTGCCAATGGTATCGAAGAACGTACTTGTCACTCAGCCCAACGTGAATGGCAAGACGTTCGGTCAGCTGCATTTCTCGAGCGTCTATGGTGTCAACGTGACGCGCATCCTGCGCAATGGCATGAACCTCTTCGCCGACCAGAACCTGCGTATCCAAATTGGCGACAAACTGGTGTGCGTCGGTCCCGAGGATGCTGTCAACCGCGTAGCCACGATGCTGGGTAACGAGGTAAAGCGCCTCGATCACCCCAACCTCGCAGCCCTGTTCATCGGCATCGTCGTGGGTATCGTCTTCGGCATGATGCCAATCGCGTTGCCAGGCGCGCCCACGCCCGTTAAACTCGGCTTGGCTGGAGGACCGCTCATTGTGGCCATCCTGATCGGTCGCTTCGGCTACAAGGCGCATTTGGTCAGTTACACCACCACCTCTGCCAACCTGATGTTGCGCGAGTTCGGACTGGTATTGTTCCTCGCCTCCGTCGGCATCAAAGCGGGTGCCACTTTCTGGCAGACGGTGACGGAGGGCGACGGCCTCACCTACGTCTGGGCCGGCTTCCTCATCACGGTCATTCCCATCTTGATCATCGGTGTTCTGGCTCGCCTGAAGTACAAGATGAACTACTTCACGCTCATGGGCCTTATCGCTGGCGCTACTACCGACCCGCCCGCCTTGGCCTATGCCAATCAGACGGCCAACAACGATGCGCCCGCCGTAGGCTACTCGACGGTCTATCCGCTCTGCATGTTCCTGCGCATCCTCACCGCCCAACTCATCATCCTGCTCCTTTACTCCGTCGTCTGAGGGCGAAGGACATTATCGCACCACGACTTTGCGTTGCCCTGCAACGTAGACTCCAGGATGCTGAATCTGTGCCAGACGATGCCCGCTCAAGTCGTAGAGGGCATCGTCTGTCGTATGTTCGCGTGCGTGTTCCTTATTATGTAATTCATCCTCAACCGCGCGGATACCATCAGTAGGCTGATCAGGAGAGTAGATGATATTGTCCACGGCCTCGCCCGTCGCCAGGTCCACGAGCACGAACGTGAACAGCCATTTGTTCAGGCGCACGCCATCAGCTGCTACGTAAGGCAACTTCAGGAACACCTTGTTCCAACCGACATGCAACTTCACTTGCTTCGGGTCGCGGGCGGTGAAGTTCTCGTTGCGCAAGGGCACCTCGTTGGTGATGTCCTTGCCAGCATTACGCCAAGTCGGTGCCCGCACCTCCACGTCGTTCACCCACAGACGCGAACCCTTGCGGTCCCAGTTGCCACTTTCGGGGGCTCGGTCTCTCTCTGAGCGCCCGTAGTTCTGGAACTCAATGAGAGCGCCTACGGTCTGCTCTACGGGCGAGTAGACGAAGGTCCAGGCGTATGCCGTCGTGTTCAGTTGCGGGTTTGCGAAATGAGCCGGCACGGTCGTTCCCCACGTATGGCGCAAGTAGATGCCTGCGCCTGTGGCCACCCACGTGCCATAGGTGGAGCCTTCGTAGACGTAACTGTCCTGCAGGCCTTCAGTCTCTGGCGGGAACTTACGGGTCGGGTTGCCACCATTCGGGAAAGCATCGGTGATGCGCCACACGACATTGGTCTGACGCACGTAGGGGATGGACTCATCGCGTAGGCAGTGCGCCTTATGATAAAGGAAGCGAGCCTCCCAGTCGCGGAACTCGTCCAGCTCATCGCCCTCATTGGGCAGTAGTGCACCGCCCTGCTCTACGTATTGCCGCCCGCCGCCACGCCAAGCGCGCTCTGCCGAAGCCAGGGTGTTGGCCCATGTGTTGTTCTGGCGAATGATGTCGGTCTCGGTGGCCAACTTGCGGTCATTCCACGGGCAGGAGATCTCGCCCGCCACCTCGGCCGAACCGCGCTGGGCATAGTAGATCGTGCTGCGATAGATGCCTGCCAAGTCGCCAAAGACATCGAAATGGTTGGTATAGTTGTAGCGACAGTCGATGTTGGGAATGCCTGCCACAGCCTTGCCCGCCGTGCTCCACATCTGTGTCATGTCCACGCCCAACGCCTTCGTGATATTCACGCCTGCGATGGGATTCCAGACGACCACCTTACGTCCGAGTTCGTGGACGCGCGCAATCATCGTCTCGAGGAATTTGGGGTACGTGATGCGCTGTTCGTCGGCGCCGATGTGGATGTAGGGCGAATGGGGGAAGGCCGCTGCCACCTTGCCGAGGATAACCTTCAGTTCGGCCACACCCTCGTCGGTCTGCATGCCATGCCCCATAGCACGAGTGAAGGCCTCGCTATGCCCCGGCATGTCCACTTCGGGGATAATAACGACACCGTTGGCCGCGGCCACAGAGTCCAGCTCACGGCACTGCTCCTGCGTGTAGTACTGTCCCGCGAAGCGCGTCATCGAGGACTTCGCCGTCAACTGGGGGTAAGCCTTCACCTCGAAGCGCCAGGCCTGGTTCTCGGTCAGATGGAAGTGGAAGACGTTGACTTTGAAGCGGGCATACAGCTCGATCTCATGGCGCAGTTCCTCGAACGAGATGAAGCTGCGCCCCACGTCGTGCATGAAGCCGCGCAACTTAAAGGCCGGCCAGTCGGTAATCACGCAGGCAGGGATGCGTCCGCCCTCGTCTTCGGCCAGTTGGGCCAACGTCTGGCGGGCACGCACGACACCCGTCGGCGTGACGGCCTCTATCTTGATGCGACCGTCGCTGACGGTGAGACGATAGGCCTCGTTCTCGAAGCCGGCCAGTTCATAGTCGTAGGCTCCAGGGATGGAGCCCACCATCACGACGTCGGTATGTTCCTCGTCGAACACTACCGCCGCTTCGCCGTCGAGCGCCGTCACCTGCTGCGGTTTGGGCAAGAGATGTTGCAGGCCGGCAAGAGCAGAGCTGGCGAGACAGACGAGGCAGAAGGTCATCACGGACAAGCGTTTCATAGAGTCAAAGTTTTGGGTTTTCGTCGGCAAAGATACGCTTTTCTCATCAAAACAGGCTCTTCTCATCACATTATTTCCCTAAAAAAACATAAAAACAGGTCGCTCGTCGGCTCATCGGCCCGTCAACTCGCCTTCTTGTCAACTAAAAAGGCTACCTTTGCGACATGAAACAACACGACGAACTTCTCTCCACCGCCATTCGCGCCGCCCTACACGCCGGGCGCGACATCATGAGCATCTACGACGACCCTGCCGCCGACTTCGGTATCGAACGCAAGGCTGATAACTCACCGCTGACGCGTGCCGACAAAGCGGCTCACGCACGAATCATGACTTACCTCGAGCCCACAGGCATCCCAGTCCTGAGCGAAGAGGGGGCCCACCTCCCCTACTCCATCCGTCGCACGTGGAAACGCCTATGGATCGTAGATCCGCTCGACGGCACCAAGGAATTTATCAAGCGAAACGGCGAGTTCACCGTCAATATCGCCCTCGTCGAGGACGGCACGCCCATCATGGGCGTCATCCTCAGGCCCACCCCTCAACCCCTCCCATCAGGGAGAGGAGCAGCTTCAGCCCTCTACTTCGGCATGAAAGGCGAAGGCGCTTGGAAAGCTGATATTGGCGAAGACGAGGATATAGAACACATCATCAGCGGCGCGCAGTCCCTCCCCACCACGTCGACGGAGCAGCGGGGATGGGTCTGTGTGGCTTCCCGCAGTCACCTCTCGCCCGAGACC
The DNA here is from genome assembly GCA_017429525.1 of Bacteroidaceae bacterium. Classification (GTDB taxonomy): domain Bacteria; phylum Bacteroidota; class Bacteroidia; order Bacteroidales; family Bacteroidaceae; genus Physcousia. The sequence continues at coordinate 82,811 of JAFROT010000036.1, forward strand.
GAGGCTTTCATCAACGAGCTGCGGCGCGACCACCCCGGACTCCAGCTCATCTCGTCGGGGTCGAGCCTCAAGATCTGTCTGGTCGCCGAGGGCAAGGCCGACATCTATCCTCGCCATGCACCCACGATGGAATGGGACACCGCAGCCGGACATGCCATCGCCCTCGCCGCAGGGCATGAGATGGTTGATGCCAACACGGGCCGTCCCCTAACCTATAATAAGGAGGATCTGCACAACCCGTGGTTCATCGTGCGCTAAAGCCTCCTCATGCCTGTTTCATAACGCACGCTTCAACGTAGACCCAGGCCTTTACGAAATCAGGAAAAGTCATTACGTCTATAGCCTGACAGTTTTCCAACTGGTTGGAAAACCGATTTTATATAGGAGCTAACAGTTTTCCAATCGGTTGGAAAACCTATCACATATAGACATGATGACCCTCGCGACCGTTCGCGAAGAACGTTGCGACCGTTCGTGAGGGACGATGCAAGCGGACGTGAAGAGCGATGCGACCATTCGTAAAGAGCGATGCGACCATAAGCAAAGGCGCCCCACACTGAGCATGTGGGGCGCCTTGCATAATTGTTTGTAGTGGAGTCACGACTCCAAGTGTCTTTTACTTGACAGCAACCTTCTTGCCACCTACGATGTAGAGGCCACGAGGCAGGTGACGGACAGAGGCGTTCATGCGCTGACCGCTGAGGTTGAAGACGGGAGCCGTAGCCGTAGGCTGTGCTGCGGGCTCGACCTCGTCAATGGCCGTTACGACATCACGAGCGATGGCGATGTTGAAGGCCTTCACGCCATGCGTCGACTCGGAGATGGACTTGAAGAAGCCACGGAAGGCGTTGACAGGAGCCGTCGAAGCGACGAACTGGCTGCCGTCTTCGCTAAGCAACAGGGCATTGTCGAACGTTGCCTGTGCCTGCGTGCCGCCGAAGGCCATGTTCTGACCGCTCGTGAAGGCGATGGCATCGGGCTTGACAGTGGCGTTCTCAGCACTCCAGACGATTTGCTTGCCGCGGAGGTCCCAGGCAGCGCCCCACGCGTCGTCGGGAACAGCTACGAGGTAAGGCACATTGGCCTGCATCTCGGGGGCGTTGCGGAAGTAGACGGTCGTGCCGTCTTCCTCGCTGAAGTCGCATGTCCAGAACTGCTTGCCGCTGTCGCTGCTCGAACGGAACCAATCGATGACCGTGCCGTCGGTGGCATTCGTGACGGTCGTGGGTGCAAAGGGCAGAACGATGGTGCTCCAGCCCGTGCGGACGCCATTGTGGTGACCTTGGGTGAAGATGCGCTCGTAGCTGATCTCAGAGGCGGTGAAGGTCTGCGGCGTGTAGAAATCGTAGCCGTCCTTGAGGGCTACTTTAGCAGCCTGCGAGCCCACTACGACGTTCTTCTCCTCGAGTCCTGCAGGGGCGGTCTCGCCCTCGCCAAGGAAGTAGAGCGTGTTGGGATTAGCGCTGGCACTGATGCTTGAGAGGTTGAGGCCTTCGAGCGAAACAGCTGCAACGTCGGCAGAGAGAGCGAAATTCTCCTCAGGCTTGTAGCCTTTGCGTGTGCCGTCGCCCTTCCAGGTGATGATGCCGCGCTGAATATCATAGTACTTGGACTCGCCCTTCTTGACGATGTTGTCGACGTGCGAAGCGTCCTCTTCCTGAGGGACGTTGTTGCGAGCATAGATGTTCATCGAATAAGTGGAGCCGTAGGCCAGGTTATCGAAGTCGAAGTAGTAGGTGGCCGAGCCGCCGGCGGGGATGGAGACGGTCTGCTGCTTGTAGGTCACCATAGAGCCGACACCGATGCTGCCGTCGTCGTTGCGCTTGACGATGAACAGGGGCGCCAGGACGTACTTGTTGTAGTCGGCAGCCGCGTGGTTGGTGATGGTGGCGCGGAAGCGAACATTGCTGTCGTAGATAGTGCCATGGAGGTGCTCGTCGGTGGTGGCATCAGCATTCACGGCCTCGATATCTACGGTGAGATCCATCTCGGTTTCCTGACTCTCGGCAATGGTGACGGAGCCTGACTTGCTGAGGTCGTAGAAGCTGCCATAGCTGTCAACGAGCATCACGTTAAGGACCTTCGTGCCCGAAGTGGCAGGCGTGACATTGAAGGTGACTACTTTCTCCTCGCCTGCAAGCACCTCAGCCTGGATGACCGTCGTGTACTGCGCGTACTCGTCGAGCTGCTGTCCGCCGAAATCGAGATAGAGGTCGCCAAAGAAGCGGTCCTCACTGTTGTTCTTGATGGTGGCATTGACTTGAACCTTCGAACCCACGGCCAGATTGCCCGCGCAGGACCAGTTGGTAACGGCGAGGTCGATGTGGGGATGAGCGACGGGCGTGCAACCATAATTGTTCATATTGACTTCCAGATAGATGCGGTCGCTCTCCTTCATCGGCTTCCATTCGCTGCTACCCTCAACCTGATACATCGGCACGAGATGATAGCTGCCTGAGAGACCGGCACCGAACTTGATGACGTCAGAGGCGGTAGACGTCACACCATCTCCGAACTTAGTGGTCTGACCCAAGGCTGAGGTGGTGACTGTCATGTAAGTATAACTCTCGGAATTGGAGAGGACCGTGTAAGTGCCTGCTTCGGGGTCATAGAGCGCCAACGCTTCCTTGAACTTCTTGCCCGTTCCGGAGTGGTCGGAGTAGCTGACCTTCACGATCTTCGACTTGTAGATCTTGAACGGGTCGGAGAGACGGTCGCGATCCCATGCCGAGGGGCCGCTGATTTGCGTCACCGTGAGTTCGGGCACAGCCTCCTCGCCTTCACTACTGCCGCCATCGGGCGTAGCCGTTCCGGGTATGATATTATAGATAATGTTCTGCTTCATGTTGTAGCCTTCGCTGCTGCTGGAGCCGCCGATACCGCTGGCCGAGGGGTTGAGGATGCTGAGCTGGAAGAAGCCGTTGCCCATGCCTCCCCATCCCCAGTTGATGTGGAAGTAGTCGCCGTACTCGAAGCCGTCGCAGATGAAGGAGTGACCGCCGCCACTGCCTGCCGTGCCATTGTAGATCATCGGGCGGCCGGCTGCCAGCTCGCTGTAGACGAGGTCGTCCCAAGCCTGCTGACTGTAGTCGTTGCGGAAGGCAATCTTAGAGCCGTAGCCGAAGTACTTGAAGCCCTTGGGAATATCGTCGGTGTAAGCGCCCGACGAGTTGCGGCCATACTGCATCTTGACGGCGCAGCCGGCATAAAGCATCAGATGGGCCACGGCAGAGGTGTAGACCTCGTCCTCGGCACCCGTGTAGGTCTCGCGCATGTGCTCCCAATCGAAGGTGGTCACGCGCTGAGCCTCCATCGACGCGGTGCCGTATTCACCCATCTGTTCGCCTGCTACCGTAAACGTGTAGGAGGGAATCTCGGCCAGCGTCTGGGCTGGCTGCTTGTGGAAGTACATAATTTGCGACATCGCAGTAGCCACGCAACCTGTGTAGGCGAGATCATAACCCTCGGACTCATCCTCGGAGTTCATGAACTGCGGGCACTCGTTCCAGTACGGTGTAGCCTGGTCCCACTTCGTGGTGATGAGCGGCGCGATGGAGTTGCGCGTGCTGACGCGTGCCTTGCGAGGAGCGCGCAGCACCTTGGCAGCTTCCGCGTCTGAGAGTTTGGAGAGCGCTTCTAATTGCTCGGAATAGCCCTGCAACCAAGCTTTCATGTTGGCAGGAATGTGCGTAGCATCGAAAGAGCCCTCGTCGGAATAGCCCAGGATAGGAGCGGTGCGATCGTCGCCCGAGACAATAACGAAGCCATCATTGTTACCTACGTTAAAGACATAGTAGCCTGCAGCATCGGCGGCCTCGGCCAAACGGCCAGCGCGAGCAGCCATGCGAATCTGCTTGCGTGCGCCTGCGGGATTCTTCTTAGCAATGAAAGCAGAAGCCTCTTCCAAAGCCTTCTCTTTGCTGACGGGAGCGGCCGATGCCGTCAAGGCCAGCAGCATACAGAATGCGAACAGTATCTTTTTCATTTCCTTCTGTTTGATTAAATAGTTATCTACTTTCTGATTTGTCATTCTCCATCAAAGATGGTATCGTCCCAGACGTTCTCCTTCACAGGTGCATCTGGTTCAACGGTGGGGAAATCATCGTCGCCTGCAGGGCTCGGCCCCGACACGGCAATGAACGTCTCAATCTCTACGACCTGAACGATAAGCTCAGGCCTAACGTAAGTTTTCTGCATGTTGAGTTGAATGAATAAAGATTAATAAGTTTTACTATAATTCAAAAGATTAATGACAAGTATTGAACGTCTCTTCGTGTATGCATTTCTTATAAGGCGTGCAAAGGTAGTCAAATATCACAACACTATTCAAGAAAATCTTGGTCTATGGGTCAAATTGCAGGATAAAATCTCTCATGATGCCAGTATATAAAGGCATTCCGAGAGATTAAGCAGCTTGAGGCAAAAATCGGCAAATAAAACACGTCTATGGGTCAAATTGCAGGATAAAATCTTCTAAGATGTCGATATACACTACCTTTGTGGGCATTCAAGCACCCCATAAACGGTAGAAGATGTATAAAGTAAAATGCCCTGTGTGCGGTTCGTCGCACACAA
>JAFROT010000037.1 GCA_017429525.1 Bacteroidaceae bacterium
CATTCGTCATTCGTCATTCTTCATTCATCATTCATCATTCGTCATTCGTCATTCGTCATTCTTCATCTGGCCCTTCTATCTATAGGAACGCAAAAAAAGCCCCATTTGTTACGTCCTGACATCAAAAAAATGCGAAAAAGTGCGTGCACAGCCAAATTTTTTCTTATCTTTGCACCATCAAACTCACCTTATTTACTCACCCATTAACACCTGAACATCATGCTTTACGGACTTATCGTTGGTCTCGTTGCAGGCCTTATCGCTGGTTGGATCATGAAAGGCAGCGGCTATGGCATTATTTGGAACATCATCATCGGCATCATCGGTGGCGTCTTCGGTAGCTGGCTCTTCGAGCAGCTTCACATCACTTGGGGCGGCACCATAGGTTCGATTGGCACCGCCGTTGTAGGAGCGGTCGTCCTCATCTGGCTCTTCCGCCTCATCACAGGCAAGAAATAGGCACCGGAGATGAGCCTGTCGAAAGGCTTGTCATGAGCCTGACGATAAGCCAGTCGAATGGTCTGTCGAATAGCTCACCCCTCAGCCTCCTGTCCTCACGCGACAGCAAAGCACCCCCTGAGGTTGTGCCTTCAAGCTGGCACAGCCATTTGTTATTATGCATGAACCGGCTCTGCCCAAACTGCCCATTTGAGTGGCCTTTATTTTTCACTTTTCATTCTTCATTCTTCATTCATCATTTCTCATTTCATCTATGCAGCAGAGTGAATTCCAACAGTTGATGGATGGCCATGCCGACGTCCTTGGCAGCATCCGTGATGCAGCCCACGCCCTCCATGCCAGTGTCAATCAGACCTATGGCCACGACCATCCCTACGGCTACCATCTCGATATGGTTGTCGATGCCGTCCGCAGGTATGGTCATTTCGTCTGCGCTTCCGCTGATGACGTCCTGCCGCTGTTCTTCGGCGCCTATTTCCATGACAGCATCGAGGATGCACGCCTCACGTATAACGACGTCATAGCCGTAGCCCGTCGCTATATGAACGGTGACCAGGCGTTTATGGCAGCCGAGATAGTCTACGCGCTGACCAATGACAAAGGTCGCACGCGTGCGGAACGGGCGGGCGAACATTATTATCAAGGCATACGCGAGACACCATACGCTCCTTTTGTCAAACTTGCCGACCGCCTTGCCAACATCACTTATTCTTGCACGCACGCTGATGCCGACAACTGCCACATGCGCGAAGTCTACCGACGCGAGCTGCCGCATTTCCTGGCTTCCATCTCTCCTGCTGAAACGGCAGATCAGCGTTTCACGCTACCCGAACCGATGGTCGAAGCCATCCACGCTATCATTGCTGATTAACCCATAGCGCTCGAACATACGCTTGTAGGCCTCTGCCTTCTTCGTCAATGCCATCGGATAGGCGCGCGACGAACTGGGCAACCGGTACAATTCTATGCCCTCAATCGTAGAGGGGAGGGCTGTCTCCACTTTGGGAAGAACCGCCTTTCCCCGTCTATCCGTCATCCCAAGAGCGAGGGCTATTGTCTCCGTCGCCTTCTCGCCTGTCGTCACAATCGCCTTCAGTTGAGGCCGGTGAGCGACTATCGCATGGATGTCCGTCGGAACGACAACCTCCAAGAATTTGTCGGACGCATTATCGGCCAATCGCCTTACGGCCAGCGCCGTGTCAAAGAAGCCAATCCCGCGACGCTTCAAGTGCTCCACGATAGTCGTCAGTCGGAACGTCTTCCGCTCTTCGTCCACGAAATACTGGGCATCGCCGTAGAACGCCAGCCCTTCAATCCTCCAGTGGTCGTTCGTGAAGTTAGGATAGAAGAAATCCATGCACCACCGCTTCCGTTGTGGCGGGAACGATCCCAAGAACAGCACCCTCGCCTCCTGTGGCAAGAAAGGTATCAGCGGATGCCACTCAACATCCGCCCCTGCTGAAGACTCTTCCTCCGAGGACTCTCCCCCTGCCCTCCCTTCTTGAAGTGTCACGCGTCTCTTCGAGCCGAGCGGTAGGGAGGGAGCAGAATGTATTAGACTGGATGAAAGATATCTGCCCTCAAAGGTAACCGCTCCCTCCCTACCGCTCGGCGCTTGCGACGCTTCTTCGAGCGAATGCGAGTCTGAAGAAGGGAGGGCGGGGGGAGGGTCCGTTCCCATTAAAAACGTCTCCCCTGCCCAGCCCACCTCTTCGGTGGCCATGAGCGCAGCGTCTGCCATGAATAAGTAATCCTGTGTCGTCATCATTTCGTGGACAAAGTTACGAGAATCTCCCCGAACCGCCAACGTTTAAGCCGAAAATCTTTCCACAATCTTCTTGCCCCCTCTATCAAGTTTTTCCCTAAATAATCTATCACTCTGTCACTCGCTATTGACAGCCAGTCGATTAGCAGTGATTGATCGGTGAAAAATGTGTCACTTTAGTGATTCAATTTACTTTTTTTAACGCGTTCATCCAATTTTCATCTAGATAAATGCAAGCAGCATAATAAGTAACCAATCACAATCAAACAACTCATCTTTCGCAAGTACATAACAACCACGAATTTTGCTAACTGCACAAATTCCGGCACGCTTCGCTCTTTTAATTCGTATAATAGATAAGAATTAGAAACGCAAGGCATGAATAAATTTCGTATAATTCGTATAATTCGTTGCGATAATAATCATACGAAACTTGAAATCCTCTGCTTTTATTGGCGTTGAAAGTGAACCTTTGGGGATTGATAAGTTTTTATCTTTTTTCCCGCTGTGAGGGCTGAGTGTTGGTACAACACCGTGGATGTCTTGGAAAGTCGTGCGAGAGCTTGCTCTCAGGCACGGACAGCCGAGGCAGACACGAGAAGGTCGTAGACCTCAGCCCTCACATGCGGCCGTTTTTTATGATTTTTGTCTTTAAATTTCTTGAAGGTTCAAGCGAGCAAGCTCGAGTCCTCCGCATTTACTCCGCATTTCTGCGTATTTACTTTCCTTGTCAAAGAACGCATTTCTCGAGGCATCAAGCGAGCATAGCTCGAGTCCTTTCCTCGTCAAAATTATCTTTGTTAGATTTTGTTCTATATTCTGTTTGATTTCTTGCGCGGAGCGCAATCCGTACATCCTGAGCTTGTCGAAGGATTCATCAATCATTTCTCGTAGTTGAGGCCTTTTCACAACTTGTCCACGTCTATTTCAAGTAAAGTCAACGTCTATTGCTTTTCAGTTTTCCAAGCGGTTGGAAAACCGATTTCATTCAAAGCCTCTCAGTTTTCCAATTGGTTGGAAAACCGAACTCATGCCGTGAACTGTTCGCTGCTGATGACTGAACGGCTCGACCTGCTCGCGTCAAGCAGCAGCAAACTTCATAGAGCATACCCTGTCAGAAACCAGTTGAATTTGGTGTCAACCCCCATTTTTGAGGTAAAATGTATCACTAAATCACCCTTCAAACACCGAATCCGTCACTCGTAATCTATTGGTTCTCAATAGTGAGTGATTGAGTGATTGATTATTTGCGGAAAAAAGTATATGAGGAGGTGTTTTCAGCAATAGACACCCATATTTAAATGTTCGCAAAAGGCAATGATAAAGCAGCGTCATTTTGTGCAGAAAGATATATTGCGACCATCTTCACCTCGTAGCCTTACGACCTCATAACCCTATCACTTAAGAAGTTGAGCACTTGCGATACTTCAATCACTGAGCGCACTTGAAAAAGTATGATTATACTCCGTCGCCCCTACAGGGCTCTTAAAACCACTTGATTATCAAGCAGGGGTTACACCCCTGCCTAAATTCTGGCGTCCCTACGGGACTTTTTCAAGTAGACTCAATCACTTATTGATGCTTATTGGACCCTCTAAAACACTTTTCCTACATTTTTATTTCATTTCTTTTCACGCGTCCCATAATTTTCTCTATCTTTGCAGCGATTCGGCTGGCGATGACAGCAGAAAGCTTTCAGGACGGACAGATAACCGAAATAGACTATCACAACCGCCTCAATGCCCTCTATGCTTTTATCGCAAGAGCTGATGCCGTGCCTTTTAAAGAGAGAATCACACAAGAACAAGGGCTTCTTCCATAACCTCGGGCTCCAACCGAGTGAATCGTGGTGGCAGCTGGAACAACAACGACAACAACTGCCGCGTTGCGAACCGCAACAGGAACAACGCGTCGAACACGAACAACAACCTCGGCTTGCGACTTGCCCTTTTAGCTCCTGACATCTCAAGCCTCGTGGTGGCAATCATCAATCAGGAACAGGAAGAATAGCCCGTCCTTTTTAGAAACGGCGAATCGGCAGAACGCGATTCTGTACAAAAACCTGATGATTGTAGTAGGATAAAACGAAGCCGAACCACTCATCAGGTTTTTTTACGCCAAAAAGAGCCCATTTTATGAACCTATGTTCGTGAGCCCACTCACCTATGTTCATCGCCCCACGAACATAGGTTAAAAGGGCTACGAACATAGGTTCATTTTTGGGGGCTGTTTTTCTGCCCGATTAGCGGGATGGCTTTCAGCGGGTGTGGAGGGTGTCGAGGGTCTGCATGACTGAAAGGGAATGGTCGAGGAGGCGGTTCATGGCATCGTAGTTGCGGGTGGCGGTGAGGTGCTGGAAGGCTGCGAACTCGGGTGCGAGGCGATGGGAGACGGGCGGCAGGGTAATGGCCTGCGGGGCTTGCCCACGGAGGGCGAGGGTGATGGAGGCCATGGTGCTGACCGGGCCTTCAATACGCAGCCAGCCTTGTTCGCCTTGGATGAGACCGAAGGAGGGGGCGTCAGTTTCCTTGGAGCCTGTGCAGAGGGCAAGGGCATCGGGGTAGTGGAGTAGGGCCGTGCCCGAGAGGTCGACGCCGTTGTAGCCGCGTCGACATTCGTAGGTGGCCTGAAGAGGGGTGCCAAGTAGGGCGAGGGTGAAATGGAGGTTGTAGATATTGATGTCCATGAGTGCGCCTCCGCCAGCTGCCGGGTCGAAAGCTGGCGCTACGTCGCCCTTGAGGTAGCGGTCGAGACGGCTGGAGCGTTGGCTGTAGTTACATTCTACGTGGTGAACGGTGCCGAGTTGCGGCAGCAGCTGCTCGCGCAGGAGATGGAAAGCGGGCAGATGGAGGAGGGTGACAGCCTCGAAGAGCATCAGCTGGCGTGCGCGTGCCTCCTCGGCCAGACGAAGGAGCTCTTCGAAGCTGAGGCAGGCGGGTTTCTCGAGGATGACGTGCTTGCCGGCTTGTAGTGCGCGCAGGGCGTAGTCGTAGTGGACGCTATTGATGACAGCTACGTAGACGGTGTCGACGGCTGGGTCGGCGAGAATATGGGCATAGTCGGTGGCTACGCAAGGGATGGCATAGCGTGCGGCAAGGGCTTGTGCCTTGTCGAGCGAATGTTGCCGGGCGAGGATGCTGCTGATGGCGATGCCGTCAGTGGCAGCAATCACAGGCAGTGCCTCTTGGACAATCTTGCCCGTTCCGATGATGCTGAGGGTCATGATGATGGGTGCAGGTCTCGGCCAACGGACATCCCGCACAGTGAGCGTCGCCGTCCTGTGGCGCGCGGAAGCGGCGCCAAAGACGTCGTGCGGTGTAGGCCGCACAGAGGGCGAGGATGATGGCTACGATGATGGACTGCATGGAGAGGAGTGAGTGATTAATTACGAATGACGAATGACGAATTACGAATTACGAATTACGAATGATGAATTACGAATGATGAATGACGAATGATGAATGATGAATGACGAATGACGAAAGACGAATGATGAATGATGAATGACGAAAGACGAATCTCGCTTCGCTCGAAATGACGAATACAAGTAACCTGCAAGTTCTGAGGGTGATTCTTATTCGTCATTCGTCATTAAAAATGTCATTTTTCATTCATCATTCGTCATTATAAGGCGTAGCCTTTTAATCTCATCCCCCTTAGGCAAGTAGATGTCCTATCTGGACAACGGCCGCGGAGACGATCCAGGCGAGGGCTGTGGTGTAGAGGGCGGCGAAGAGGGCCCAACGCCACGAGGCGGTCTCGTTCTTGATGGCCACGATGGTGGCCAGACAGGGGAAATAGAGGAGGATGAACAGCAAGTAAGCGTAGGCGGTGAGCGGGGTGATGCCATCGGCAGCCATCTGCTGGTGCAAACGGGTGTATTTGTCGGTGTCGGAGCTGAAACTGTCGTCATCGCCGAAAGAGTCGTCGCCCGAGTAGAGGACACCCATCGTGGAGGCTACAATCTCTTTGGCGCCTACGCCTGCGATGAGGCTGACGTCGAGCTTCCAGTTGAAACCCTGCGGGGCGAACAGCGGCTCGATAGCTTTGCCTGCGCGTCCGATGTAGGAGGTTTCCATAAGACCCTCTGAGGTTCCCTCAGAAGACCCTTCTAAATCTCCCCGTGAGGGGAGACTTTCCTGTCCGCTTGCCAACTCCAACTGTGCGCCAGCCGCTCCCCTCCCTTCACGGATGGCATCGGAGGTGGGCCTTGGGAAGTAGCTGAGCGCCCATACGATGATGGAGGCGACGAGGATGATGCCGCCCATCTTCTTGAGGTACTCTTTGCCTTTCTCCCAGGTGTGGCGTGCGATGGCTTTGGCGGTAGGCCAGCGGTAGGGCGGCAGTTCCATGACGAAAGGCGTGTCCTCGCCCTTGATGATGAAGCGCGAGAAGAGACGCGAGACGAGCACAGCCACGAGGATGCCCACGGCGTAGAGCGAGACGAGCACGGTGGACCGCCATTGCGAGGCGAAGAATGTGCCGACAATCATGATGTAGATGGGCAGTCGGGCCGAGCATGACATGAAAGGCAGGATCATCATGGTGATGAGGCGTGAGCGGCGGCTCTCGATGGTGCGGGTGGCCATGACGGCGGGAACGTTGCAGCCAAAGCCCATGACCAGCGGGATGAACGACTTGCCATGGAGCCCCATGCGGTGCATGAGCTTGTCCATGATGAAGGCAGCACGGGCCATATAACCGGAGTCCTCCATGAAGGAGATGAAGCAGTAGAGGATGAGGATCTGCGGCAGGAACACAATGACTGACCCGACACCCCCTATGACGCCGTCGACGAGCATCGAGCGCAGCGGACCTTCGCTCATCGAGGCGCTAATCCAATCGCCCAGCCAAGCCACGCCAGCCTCAATCCAGTCCATCGGGTACTGCCCGAGGGCGAATGTCGTCTGGAACATGACGTAGAGGATGAGGAAGAAGATAGGAAAGCCCAAATACTTGTTCGAGAGCAGATTGTCGATCCGGTGGGTTGTCCGGTAGGTGTCCTCCTTGGTGCCCGTGGCGAACTCGGCCTCGGTCAGCGCACCTCGGATGAAACCGTACTTGGCGTCCATAATGGCTGTCTCGGCATCTACGCCCATCTCTTCCATGACACGTGCCGCGGCACGGTCGCGAGCTTCCATCAGCCGGCGTTGGTCGTCGGGGCGATGTTCGCCGATGATGTGCTGCGTGACGTAGTTGGTAGCGTCGTCGTCGTGCTCGAGCAACTTCAGGGCCAGGTAGCGGGTAGAATAGTGGGTGGCGATATGCTCGTCGGCCTTGAGGTACTTCTGTATCTCGGCGATGCCGTTTTCAATCTCGTGACCATAGTTGATGTGAAGGTGGCGCGCGATGGCGTTCTCACCCTCGTAGACTTCGACTACAGTGCGCAGCAGCTGGTCGACGCCACGTCCGCTCTTGAACGAGGTCGGCACCATAGGCACGCCCATGAGGGTCTGGAGGGTGGAGAGGTTGGCCTGGTCGCCGCGCCGCTCGTATTCGTCGTACATATTGAGGGCGCAGACCAGCCGCACGTTCAGGTCCACGAGCTGTGTGGTAAGGTAGAGGTTGCGCTCGAGGTTGGAGGCGTCTATGACATTGATGACCACGTCGGGCTGTTCCTCGGTGAGGTGGCGGCGGACGTAGAGTTCCTCGGGCGAATAGCATGAGAGCGAGTAAGTGCCTGGAAGGTCGGTGAGGTTCAGCTGATAATCGCCATAGCGGGCTGTGGCTACGGTGGCATCGACGGTGACTCCCGAGTAGTTGCCCACACGGGCATGGGCACCGCTGGCATAGTTGAACAATGAGGTCTTGCCGCAGTTGGGGTTGCCCACGAGGGCTACGTTAATGGTCTTATGCTTGCGCTCGGCAGCGCGATGAAGATAGTCCTCACCCGTATGCTCGAGTGTAAGCGGTTCTTTCTCAGAGGTGGCTGCCTCGCGAATGGAATCGCCCACATTGTGGCCGCCAGCTGCTGCCTCGGCATGGGCCTCGGCCTCGCTGAGCACCTCGATCAGTGCTGCCTCGTCGTGGCGCAGGCTGACTTCGTAGCCCATCAGCTTGTATTTCACAGGGTCCTGCAACGGAGCGTTGAGCAACACTTCAACGGTCTGTCCTTTGATGAAGCCCATCTCAACGATGCGCTTGCGGAAGCCGCCATGGCCGCTTACTTTAACGATGACTGCGCGTTCGCCAGTCTGTAGGTCGGAAAGTTTCATTGTGTCGTCTGTATTTTTGCCTGCAAAAATAATGCTTTTCGCTCAGACGTCCAAAGGCTAAAGCCGGTCCCGGCAGATAAATACCTACTCGGAAGAGCAAAATCACTAAAAATGATGAGCGGGATGAGAGCAGAGAGAAGGACGTTAGAGGGTCTTTACTCTCTATTCTTTCATGTTCCTAACGAAGAGGCCGGTCAGCTGATGTGGCTCCAGTCGAAATCGTCCTGATGCAGTTCGCGTAGACGGGCCCACATTCGGGCATACTCGGGTCGCTGCTGTTGCGGGTCCTCGTCGAGGATGTGATTGGCCGTGTCGCGAGCGAGCTGTACGAGCTGCCCGTCGCGTGCGATGTTAGCGATATGCAGGTCGAAGGCCATACCGCTCTGCTGCGTGCCCTCGAGATCACCCGGGCCACGGAACCGCAGGTCGGCCTCGGCTATCTCGAAACCATCCGTGGTCTCGCACATGATGTCGATGCGCTGGCGGGTCTCCTGTGAGAGATTGTACTTGGTGACGAGGATGCAGTAGCTCTGATCGGCGCCACGACCCACGCGGCCACGAAGTTGGTGGAGCTGGGCTAAGCCAAAGCGCTCGGCATTCATAATGACCATGACTGAGGCGTTGGGCACATTGACACCTACCTCGATGACTGTCGTGGCGACGAGAATCTGTGTCTCTCCGTTGACGAAGCGTTCCATCTCAGCATCCTTCTCGGCGCTGCGCATCTTGCCGTGGACCTTGGAAATCCGCAGGTCGGGAAAGGCTCGGCAGAACTCCTCGTAACCGTTCTCGAGGTCTTGGAGGTCCATCTTCTCGCTCTCCTGAATGAGGGGATAGACGATATAGACCTGTCGTCCCTTGTTGATTTCAGAGCGGATGCCGCGATAGAGGCTCTCTGTGCGTTCCTGCCAGAAGTGGCGCGTCTCGATGGGCTTTCGGCCAGGGGGCAGCTCGTCGATGACGCTGACGTCGAGGTCGCCATAGAGGGTCATGGCCAATGTGCGGGGAATGGGCGTAGCGGTCATGACGAGGATGTGAGGCGGGATGCTGTTCTTGCGCCAGAGGCGGGCGCGCTGGGCGACACCGAAGCGGTGCTGCTCATCGATGACAACGAGACCGAGGCGATGGAATTCCACCGTGTCCTCGAGTACGGCGTGTGTGCCTATGAGGATGTTGACCTCGCCCGTGCGCGTACCTTCTAATATCGGGTCGCGGCGGCGTTTACCCTTGACGGCTCCCGTGAGCAATTCGACTCGGACGGGCATGTCGCGCAGCAAAGAACGGAAGGTGTCGTAGTGCTGTTCGGCCAGAATCTCGGTAGGCGCCATGAGGCAGGCCTGGTATCCGTTGTCGAGGGCAATGAGCATGGTCATCAGTGCCACCAATGTCTTGCCCGAGCCCACGTCTCCCTGCAGGAGACGGTTCATCTGCCGGCCGCTGCCCATGTCGTGACGCATCTCGCGGATGACGCGCTTCTGAGCGCCTGTCAGCTGGAAAGGCAGGTGGTTGTGGTAGAAGGCGTTGAAGTGGTCGCCGACGTGCGCAAAGACATGCCCGACGACTTCTTGTTGGCGCTGTCGGGTGAAGCGCAGGATGCCCAGCTGGATGAAGAACAGCTCCTCAAACTTCTGCCGATAGGTGGCGCGGCGAAGGGCTTCGGCGCTATCGGGGTAGTGGAGGTCGTGGAGCGATTGCCCAAGAGGTACAAGCGCGAGTTGGTGGAGGACGTCGTCGGGGAGCGTCTCGGGTAGCGTAGTGAGCGAGCCTAATTTCTCGAGCAACGTACGCGTGAATCGTTCGATGCTGCGACTATTGAGTCCGCCCTTCTTCATCTTCTCGGTGGTGTTGTAGTAGGGCTGCATCCCCATAGTGCCGAGCTGCAGCGAGTCGGCAGGGTCGATGTCGGGGTGGGCGATATTGATGCGGCCGTTGAACACACTTGGACGCCCGAAGACGATGAAAAGTTTGCCTGCAGGATAGTTCTTCTTGATCCACTTAAAGGTGGTGGCTTGAAACCAAATGAGGTCTACAAGTCCGTGGCCGTCAGTGAAATGGGCGATCAGACGCTTTTTGCGTCCATGACCTTCCTCCTCGAAACTGAGTATTTCGCCTTTAATCTGCACGAAAGGCATGTCGGCCGTCAGCTCGTGGATGTAGTAGAGGCGAGTGCGGTCGATATGCTTGTAGGGGAAATAATACAGGAGGTGGCGGAACGTCGTGATGCCGAGTTCCGCTTCCAGCAGCTTGGCGCGTTGTGGGCCTACGCCGGGCAGATAGGTGATAGGAGTGGAGAGGTCTACGATGGTGACAGGTCGTTAGGGAGCCGTGGCTCGGTTAGACGGCACAAAAGTACAAAAAAAATCCGAAAGACTCCCTTTTTCGCGGGAATCTTTCGGAAAGAATGGTATGCCGGTATGATTTAATACATGTTGACGATGGCCTCGTAGAGCTCCTGCTTGCCGCTGGTCTGCTTGGGCTCGCCGACTTTCTTGCCATATTCGTAGGCCTCTTCGAAGGTCATCTTACCTTCCTCAAAGCGCTTGCCTTCGCCTGCATCGAAGCTGGAATAGCGCTCCTTGACCATCGCGCAGATGGGCGAGTTCTCGATGATGTCGGCAGCGCTGAGGAGTGCGTGTGCCATAGCGTCCATTGCGGCGATGTGAGCGATGAAGATATCCTCGAGGTCGGTGGAGTTGCGACGGGTCTTGGCATCGAAGTTGGTGCCGCCGTCCTTGAAGCCACCGCCACGGATGATCTGCAGCATAGCCTGTGTGAGCTCGTAGTGGTCGATGGGGAACTGGTCGGTGTCCCAGCCATTCTGGTAGTCGCCACGGTTGGCATCGATGCTGCCTAACATACCTGCGTCGACGGCGCAAGCGAGCTCGTGCTCGAAGGTGTGGCCGGCCAGGGTGGCGTGGTTGACCTCGATATTCACCTTGAAGTCCTTGTCCAGTCCGTGGGCACGGAGGAAACCGATAACGGTCTCGGTGTCAACGTCGTACTGGTGCTTTGTGGGCTCCATGGGCTTGGGCTCAATGAGGAAGGTGCCCTTGAATCCCTTGGCGCGAGCGTAGTCGCGAGCCATGGTGAGCATGGTGGCCATGTGCTCCTTCTCACGCTTCATGTCGGTGTTGAGAAGACTCATGTAGCCCTCACGACCGCCCCAGAAGACGTAGTTGGTGCCGCCGAGCTCGATGGTAGCATCAATGGCATTCTTAATCTGCACGATGGCACGGGCCACGACGTCGAAGTCGGGGTTGGTGCTGGCACCGTTCATATAGCGCTTGTGACCGAACACATTGGCAGTGCCCCAAAGGAGCTTGATGCCCGTCTCAGCCTGCTTCTGCTTCAAGTAAGCTACGATTTCCTTCAGGTTCTTCTCGTAGGTCTCTACGTCAGCAGCTTCGGCCACGAGGTCGATATCGTGGAAGCAGTAGTAGTCGATGCCGAGCTTCTGCATGATCTCAAAGCCAGCGTCAGCCTTGTCCTTGGCAGCCTGAACAGGGTCAGCAGCAGTGTTCCAGGGGAACGACTTAGTGCCGCCACCGAACTGGTCGGCACCTTCTGCACAGAGGGTGTGCCACCAGGCCATGG
This sequence comes from Bacteroidaceae bacterium, assembly GCA_017429525.1. Taxonomy (GTDB): domain Bacteria; phylum Bacteroidota; class Bacteroidia; order Bacteroidales; family Bacteroidaceae; genus Physcousia. The sequence continues at coordinate 12,034 of JAFROT010000037.1, forward strand.
CGAACTTGAACCATTCGCTCATTTTCTTGCCCATGACGACGCGGTCACAATCGTAGTAGCGGTAAGCTAATGGGTTCTTGCTCTCAACGCCTTCGAACTTGATGGCGGGAATTTCAGGAAAGTACTGTTTCATAGTTGTATAAGTTTTAATGGATGAAATGGTTTCTATTGTTTGGGTTATGCGGGTGCGGATGCCTTGTCGAGCACTTGGCGCCAACGCTCGTAGGCATCGCGGTAGGCAGCCTGATTCTTCAGGTCGGGCTCGATGACCTGCAGCTTACGAAGCGAGGCGAAGGCTTCGTGGTGGTCGGCATAGATGCCGGCTCCGATACCAGCACCACGAGCAGCACCAACGCTGCCATCTGTGTCGCAGAGCTCGATGGTCGCTCCTGTTACGCCAGCCAGTGTGTCGCGGAAGATGGGGCTGAGGAACATGTTGGCATGTCCGGCACGAATCGTCGTGAGCTCCATACCCATTTGCTTCATCACTTCCATGCCATAGGCGAATGAGAAGACGATACCCTCTTGTGCGGCACGCAGCAGATGGGCCTGCGTATGTGTGTTGAAGTTGATGCCATGGATGCTGGCACCTACTTCGCGATCGCAGAGCACACGTTCGGCTCCATTACCAAAGGGCATGATGCTGAGCCCGTCGGCACCAATGGGAGCGGTGGCGGCCAGCTCGTTCATAGCAGCATAATCGATGCCAGTGGGCGCAACGTTGCGGCGAGCCCATGAATTGAGGATGCCCGTTCCATTGATGCAGAGAAGCACGCCCAGACGTGGGTCGGCAGTCGTATGATTGACATGAGCGAAGGTGTTCACACGGCTCTGTGGGTCGTAGGCTACCTGGCCGAGCACACCATAGACGACGCCTGACGTGCCAGCCGTAGTGGCTGCTTCACCTGGTTCGAAGACGTCGAGCGACAGGGCATTGTTGGGCTGATCGCCAGCGCGATAGGTGATAGGAGTTCCAGCCTGCAGGCCCAACTCGGCAGCTGCGCATGCGCTGAGTTCACCTTGGTTGCCGAATGTCGGTACGATGTCGGACAGCAACTCTGCGGGGATACCATAGAAGTCCAGTAGGAACTGAGCGGGACGCTCCTCCTTGAAATCCCACAGCATACCTTCAGAGAGGCCGCTGACCGTGGTGCATACGCGGTCCGTCAGGCGATAAGCGATGTAATCGCCTGGCAGCATTATTTTGTAGATTTTCTCGAAGAGTTCGGGCTCGTTGTTCTTTACCCACGCTAACTTTGAGGCTGTGAAATTGCCAGGGGAGTTCAGCAAGTGAGAGAGGCACTGTTCGCTGCCTAAGTCATGAAAGGCCTTTTGGCCAAAGGAAACGGCACGTGAGTCGCACCAGATGATGGCATCGCGCAGAGGTTTGCCATCGTGGCCGATGCACACCAAACCATGCATCTGATAGCTGATACCGATAGCTTTGACGTCGGCCGCATTGACGTTGCTTTGCTGCATCACGGCGGCTGTGGCTTGTTTGAGGTAGTCCCACCAACTGTCGGGCGACTGCTCAGCCCAACCGGGGTGCACGGCTTTGATGGGCGCTTCGGTCTTGGGATAAAAAGCAGAAGCTACACAAGCGCCGCTCTGAGCATCAACCAGCGAAGCCTTCACGCTGGAACTGCCAATGTCGTAACCAAGGAGATACATAAATATGAAGTATACGTTGTTGATGAAATTAGGTGTAAGGCGGAAACCCGCTTTCGGCTGTTTTTTGCGGTGCAAAGGTAGCTATTATATAGCATTTACATATTCTTTTTTGTTTCAAAAACGTAAGAATATGTTTCAAATCAGCCTTTTCGCATCGTCAGAATAACCCATATCACGACCGGCGCTCCCAAAATGGGAGTAATGACGTTGATGGGGATGAGTGTGCTGTAGGGCACGGTAGAGATGAGATTGCAGGTAAGTGCCAGGCAAGCCCCCGTCAAGAGTGTGGCTGGCAAGAGGGCACGGTGGTCGGAGGTCCCCAATTGTAGTCGCGCCAAATGGGGCACCGCCAAACCAATGAAGGCGATGGGGCCGCAGAAGGCTGTCGAAGTAGCTGTGAGCAGACCCGTCGTGAAGAGTAGGAAGGTGCGTGTACGCTTGACGTTGACACCAAGGTTCGTCGCGTAGTTGTCGCCAAGCAATAGGGCATTGAGGGGCTTGATGAGCAGGAGTGCACATCCGATACCCACAGACATGGTGATGATGAAAGCGGGCAGACGGTCGACCGTCACGTTGGCAAAACTGCCAAGTCCCCAAACCATGAACGAGCGCACGCCCTCTTCGGTGGCACCGTAGTTGAGCAGCGAGATCATAGACGACGTGAGGTAGCCAATCATGACGCCCGTGATGAGCAATAGCGTGTTGGAGCGGAGCCAATGGGAGAACGCGATGAGCAGGAGCAGTATGACCCATGCACCAGCCATCGCTGCCACGATGACGAGCAGAAATCCACTCAGCGAGAACGTTCCAGCCATGAACGAGCCGCCCAGTAGCAGCATAGCGATGGCAACGCCGAGGTTGGCACCTCCATCAATGCCGAGGATGCTGGGGCCAGCCAGCGGATTACGGAAAACCGTCTGAAGGAGTAAGCCGGCAGCTGCAAGTCCGGCACCTGAGAACATAGCCGTGAAGGCTTGGGGGATGCGATTCTCCCAAAGAATGTAGCTCCACGACACGCGCTCGGCCTCACCGCCTAGGAGCAGGTCTGTGATGGCAGCAGCAGGGATGTGCACGGAACCGAAATAGAGGTTCGCCAACAGCAACGCTGCGAGCAGAAATGCCAAGGCAATGAGTTTCCCGATGTGCGAGGGTGCCGGTGCTTTCATCATTGCTTATTCAATCACAGCAGCCCAACCGCCGTTCTTCTCCATGTGAACGTCGATGGTCGACTGGTTGGTGACGTTCTGCTCCAGTTTGTTGTAGTGCATAGCCTGATAGCCTGCGTTGACACCGTCCTTGAAGGCTGTCAGCTTATGGTTGCCAGCACCGAGGAAATCGAGTTTCAGCTGGAAGTCGCGAGGCGTGGCGTTGGTGATGCCGCCTACGAACCACTTGTTTCCTTTGCGCTTGGCTACGACGACATATTCGCCTGCCTTAGCCTCGAGGGCGCGGGTCTCGTCCCACGTCGTAGGCACGCTGGCGATGTAGCGGGCACAGTCCTCGTTCTGATAGTAGCGCGTGGGGTTGTCGGCTAGCATCTGCACACCGCTTTCAAGAACGACGTAGAGAGCCATCTGGAAGCAACGCGTACCCATGGCGCCGCTGTTGGGACGACCGGCACGATACTGCTCAGGCTGCATGTTGTTCATGCCGCCAGGGGTGAAGTCGGCTGGTCCTACAGCATTGCGGATGTAGGGCAGGAACACCGTGTTCTCGGGCCTGCAGCCGCCCATCTGCTCCAGACCGAGGACGCCCTCGTAGCTCACGAGGTTCGGGTATTCATATTCCAGACCAGCCGGCGTGAACGCTCCGTGGAAGTCCACGATAATCTTGTATTTGGCTGCCTCTTGGACTACGCGCTTGTAGAAGTTGACCATCCACTGATCGGCATGGTCCATGAAATCGATTTTCACGGCAGGAATACCCCATTCGGCATATGTCTTGAACAATGTGCTGAGGTTCTGCTCCACGGCCAGCCACGGCAGCCAAAGGACAATCTTTACGCCCTTGGCGTTGCAGTACTTAATGAGATCGGGCAAGCGTAAGTTGTCGTTGCCGTGGAAAGGATCGCGGGTCGACTTAGCCCAACCTTCATCGAGCAGGATATAGTCTACGCCGAACTTAGCGGCGAAGTCTGCGAAATAGCAGTACGTCTCATAGTTGCAGCCAGCCTTGAAGTCCACGTCGGGACCGAAGGGGGCAGCGCCGTTCCACCATTCCCATGAGAACTGCCCAGGCTTAATCCAGCTGACGTCCTTGAGCGCGCTGCGACGAGCCAACTGCACGGGAAGCGTCTGTTCGATGATGCCTTTGCTGTCGGTCACAGCCACCCAACGCCAGGGCAGGGCACGCTTGCCTGAAGTCTTGGCGATGTAGTTGGCCTCTTCGGTGATGGCTTCGCTGCGATCGCCACGGGGCTCCCACTTCAGCGGCGACTTGGGGTACGTCGGCACGATGGCCTTGCCGTCGGTGTTGAGAAACTGATGCGGGTAGTCGTCGAGGTCGCTCTGTCCGAGAAGCAGTTGTGCGTCATCGGCACCAGAGAGCAGCAGGGGCACGGTGGTCATCTTGCGGTCGGAGTTGTTCCATTCCGCCAACGTCTCATGACGATAGGCCTCCTCAAACGAGGTGTTGAAGTTGTTGGGAGCGCTCTGGCGATGAGCGGTGAAGCCTTCGGCAGGCACGAAGCGATAAGGCTCGTCAATGATCTCGACATCACCTTTCATATTAAGCACGAAGCGGTGAGCTACACTGTTGTTCATGACACGCAAGAGGAATGTGGCGCCGGAACCTACATTTATGGTGACTTCATTGTAGTCCTCATTGACAGTCGAGAACTTCAGGGGCACTGCAGGTTTGAAACTGTTGCGTACGTGAGTGGCCTTGCCCACTTTGATCTTCCCTACCGGATAGGTTATCTTCTTCATCGACAAGACGATGTCGTTGATGGTGTAGAGGGTACGTCCGTCGCGGCTGACGGTGTAGCCGAGGTGGCCCGTAGTGGTGTTCACATCAACAGCGATGTGTCCATCGGGAGATTTGATGGTCGTGGCCTTGGAAGCAGCTAAGGCAGTGACGCTCATGCTCGCGAGCAACACAGTAGCGAAGAGTAACAAGATTTTTTTCATTGTGGATTGTTTATAAGGATTAGGTCTAGAATCGCGAAACACGGGCCGAAGATGGCACATCGCGATGCAAAGTTAGGCAAAAAGCACGAGATGCAAAGGCTTTTTGCAATAAAAATAGTTAATCACGGTAAGAAAAGGAGATTTCAATACTTTTTTGGAATCCTTTCAGATACCTTTACGGTTGACATCGAATCTAAGCGAAAGCATGAAGGAAATCCTATTCGCTGAGTGGCCTGTAGTAGTAGGCCTGCTCGCCCGGAAGCAATTCGGGATGAAGTACGGTGATAAGGTCGCGTAGTAAACGGTCGGGATGGAAAGGCGTCTGCTCGTAGAAATGGGTGCGGCTTAAATCGCAAGCGTAGATTTTCCGTTCTTGGAAGGCACGAAAACGGGTGTAAGGCTGGTAGTCGCTTGCCATCTGTCTGTAGGTAAGTGGAATGGTGCTATTGAAGCGCAGCAACCAGAGGTCAGCGTCTTGGGCCTCGTCCAGAACTTGCTCGAAGGAGAGGCCATCGCTGCCACTGCCCTCACGATGGCGGAATACATAATCTGCGCCAGCATCGGCATACAGGATTCCCATCGTGCTTTGCCCGCAGGGAACAAACCACTGACTGCCATAAAGCATTTCAACAAGGAGGCTGGGACGCGTCTTCACGTGTGCTGCTTTTTGCTTTAGTTCCAAATAGTTGTGCTCAACAGCATTAAAGATGCTGTCGGCACGCGCCTCGGCACCGAAGAGCTCGGCATAGAAGCGAATCCATTCGGCGCGTGCCAGCGGCGAGACTTCCATGTACTCGGCACATTCAATGATGGGGATGCCTAACCGCTCAACGCGCCCGTAGCCCCCGCTATGTTCAAAGGGGGTAAGCAGAAGAACGTCGGGCGAGACGTCCATGATGCGTTCGATATTGGGATTCATTCCATTGCCAAAGTCGGTGATGCTACCATCGCTGAGGCCTTGAGCGACTACGGGCAAGTCGATATACTGTTTCTCGCAGACACCCGTGATGGCTGAAGCACAGCCCAGCTCGTCGAGAAGGCCGCAGTGGACGGCCGTGGCAACGCCTGCTGAGCGCACGGGTACCTGTATAATGGAGCCTCGCTCGATTCCTCTGGAAAGGGACGTGGGGAGTTGTGCCAGAAATTCATCGTTGCTCAAAGGCTGTTCCCCATCCTTTTGGGCTATCGTAGTGACGTGCCTTAATAGGTAACGGTGGAGCACGGCAGTAGTGTCCCAAGGGTCGCGAAGTGTCCAGATGGAGTAACCGTCGCCCCGTTCACAAGTAATGTTGGTGGCATAGCGCAACGTGACAGGTTCGAGTTCGCTGTTGTTCTTGTGACTCTCACGGCAGGACGCGATGAGCAGCAACAGCCCTGACAAGAACAGTAGGGGCTGGTGGTGGATGCAGCGGATGCGCAGCAGGGAGATTATTCTCGTGAAGCTTTTCGAGGTTTCCATTGTGGCTTGAGCTCTAAGAAGATTTCAAAGTTGCGACCGGCCATAGGGCGTGAAAGGACGGTGACATACTCCGACCCGAAAAGGTTGTTGACGATGCCCTTGAGTGAGGCTTGGACGCATCGCCAGCGGAACTGCTTTTCGAGCGAGATGTCGTTCATATAGTAAGGTTTGAGACGCCCTGTAATGCGCGTGACTTCGTTGCTGGTCGTGGTGAAGCGTTCGCTATATGAGTTCCATTGGTAGGCGAAGGTCCATGAGCGCCATTGAACTCGGGCTGTGGCATTGGCGGAGTGGCGTGGCACGTAGACAAGTTGTTTGCCATAGGATGCATCGTTGTCGTCGAGGTCGCGGCTTTGGTTGATGCTCGGCGTGAAGGCGTAATTGCCCGTGAGCATCAATGTCCATTCGTGGGGCAATTGCAATCGGGTGTCGAGCATGAACTCTATGCCATAACTGTGAACGCGCTTGAGGTTGGAGGGCTGCCAGAAACCTTTTGCATTGGGCGTCCATAAGATCCAGTCGGTGATGTGAGAGTCGAAAGCTGAGAGATTTGTTTTGAGAGAAAGGAAAGTCTTGCCGCGCAGAGGCATTCGGAAATTGCCTTCGAGGCCGCCATCGTAGGTGAAGCCGCGTTCGGGACGAAGGTCGGGATTGCCACCGGGACGGAAGTAAAGGTCGTCCATCGATGGGTAGCGATAGTTGCGGGCGACGGACAGCTTGAAGACGAGTGACGAATGAGGGTGCTTATTCAGCAGTGCGTATTCTGCGAACAAGGCAGGGATGAGAGGCACGAAGTCGTTGCGATAAAGTTCTTCACGTAGGATTGAAGAAAGTGCCAAGCGCTTGTTCACGCGATACTTGGCCGACAGGCTTAGTGACGTTTCCATGCGCCCTCGGTTGTAGTTGTCGCCGATGTGGAACGGACTCTTATCGTGGCTGCGAACGTGGTTGTAAGCGATTTCGAGATTGGCCGTGAGGAGCCATGACGAGGCAGGCATATAGTCGACTTTGGCTTGCACGAAAGCTTGCTGGCTATAGCTCTGTGAGTGGGTAATGTCTGTGCTGACCGAGGCTCGCTTTGTCGAGTAGTCATAGGCCATATCCTGATAGGAATAGCCGGCGTGAGCGTCCATGACGAGAGCGTCGCCGAATGGGCGTTGCCAGGAGAGAGCGCTACGCACGGCATTCTGTAACTGTTCGTTGGTGAAATCAGTGTCGTCGCGATAGTCGACGCTCAAAAAAGGTAACCCTCGAAGACTATGGGTGAACCAGACCGCAGCGCCCAGTCGACCAAGTCGGGCATCGGTATAGTAAGCCTCCTGCAGAATGTGCAGGTCGTGGAAATAACCGCTGCGGTTGCGTTCGGTAGGATGATAGGAACGGACAATACGTCCGTCGGCATCGCGCTCATCAATTTTCTTGTCGTAGTTGGTGTAGCGGAAATCGTTGTCGCTTGTAGCGTAGACAACGCGGGTGCTGCTGCTCCATCGGTCGTTAGCGTAGGTGAAGCGAAGGAACTGATCGTAGGTGTCGAAGGAACCGATGCCCTGAATGTATTGCAGCCCTAATCCCTTGTTTCGCAGTGGCTGATTGTTGAGCTCGATGGCGCCGCCCAGACCACCGCCTGTCAGCGTCAGCGAAGAGGCTCCATGGAGTAGATTGGCTTGGTCGACGAAGTATGCAGGGATGGTGCTGAAATCAACGGTACCTAACATCGGAGAGTTGATTTTCATTCCATTCCATAGCACTTGGGTGTGCGCAGGTGACGTGCCACGAAACTCAACGGTTGATTCGGTGGCGCGGCCATAGCTCTTGACGTAGAGAGGTGAGTGAGCCGTGAGGATGTCGGACATGGAAAGGGCGACATTCTGGTGAAGAACCATGGTGTCAAGGGACGTCCGTTGGATGCCCGTCTCGCTCAGACGGCGGAAGGCCGTGACAGAAACCTCATGCATCAGGCTATCGGGCGTGAGGAAAGCTTCGCCCTCAGCCTCTCTCATAACAGGGTAAGCCTCATTCCCGCCCCCTCTTAAAAAAGAGAGGGGAGTAGATAGTAGCACTGATAGAAGGACGATCAATAGATTCATTATTATTTAGGTATCTACTCCCCTCTCTCTTAGGAGAGGGGTCGGGAGGTGAGGTTTTTTCCTTATTCTAGATGATAATCGCTGATGTAATAGATTTCCGTGCTGATATCACCGAGGTTAGGGGTGCTACCCGTTTGGCCTGTTTGAACCTTGATGAAGTCGATGTAGTCGAGCTGAATGGGACGACCATTGTCATCGCGTGCGTTGGAGAGACGGAAGTAGTTCATCTTTCCGGCAGGTCCATCGATGAAGTCGCTGCCGAGATTATCAACATACCCCCAATCGTAGGGCGGAATGTCGGAGTAGCCATTGGTATAGGTGCTGCGGTCGGCAAGACGTGAACTGAAGAAAGTGTGCTCTGTGCCCTCCATCCACGGCTGCCAGTAGCTGTCGTGAGGATTCCAATAGCTCAAGTAGGGGACATAACCAGTTTGCCCGTTGATGTCGCGCCAGGCGGTGGCGGAGCGGCGGGCGGCTGGGCGGTAGTAGGTGATGGCGTAGGAGGTGGTATGGCGCTCGGTCCCATATTCCGAGCCTGCGAGTTCGAACCATTGATCGTTGGGCAGTCCGTCGCCGTTGTCATCCTGACTGACCCAGATGATGCCTGGCTCAGACTGATAGCTGAAGGGATTGCCTTTAATACAGAGGTCGTAGTCGCCACCAGAGTTTGTCACGCTGTGGTCGAAGCCCGCGATGAGATAACCGCCCTGAGCACCGAGGCTGACGGACCAGCGACGCGAGAAGTGAGCAAGGACGCTGTCGCACGCTTGCTCGTGTGTGCAATCGTCGGGGTAGGAGTCGCCTACGATGATGTAGCCGTTGACCTGATGCCCAGGGGCTGGCATATACTCGTAGATGCGGTTGACCATGGCTTCGCCCGTACTGGTGCGCCGATAGGTATTGGCTGGTGCACAGACATGGATGCGGAAGTCCTGTGTGGCGGTGGTGTCAGCAGTCTGAAGAGTGAGCGTGAGGAGGTGTGTGCCTTGGGTTGAGGCTGAGAATGGAAATTCGATGATGGAGCCGTTGAGCACGCGCCCTGTAGCTGCTTGGCCATCAAGCGTCCAGGTGATTTCGGCTTCGGAGGGCAGCGTTCGTAAGAGGAAGGCTCTGACTTTGATGGAGCGCTCTTGAGCGATGTTAATCTCTGTCCACGGGAAGCACCAAAGGCGATGCTCGGCGGGCAACTCGGGCAACTCAGCGTTCTCGCTCTCGTTGACAGTCACCTTAATCTCGTCCTCGGCGCTGCCGTAGCGATTGGTGACTGCGAGGCGAATGAAAAACTCGCCCGTCTCGTTCGATAGGAATGAATAATGGGAATCAGTGCTGACAACTTTGCCGTCCATGGTCCAACTGTAGGTGGTCGTCTCGTCAGTGCCCTCGATGTCGGGCACGAGCATCAAGGTTTCGCCCGCATAGATGCGGAAACGTGCCGAGGCCTCAGCCCATGTGATGACGGGCGGTTGTCCGTTGTCAGTGTTCTCGTTGTCCGAGCAGGATGCGGCCACCATGGCCAGCAGGAAGAGCAGGCTGAAAAGTTTTTTCATTTGAAAGCGAATCCATTAGGGTTGATGCCTACACGGAATTGATCGATGAGCGAACCTTCGCTGTTGTAGCGTCTGACGACGCCCGACTGGCCGTAGTCCACTGCATCGCCAACATAGATGTCGCCATTGTGCGGGTCGACGCCTATGCCATAGAGCTTGTGCCGGATGCCTCGGTCGTTGCGCTCGGCTTGGATGAAGGGGCGCACAGGCAGATGATTGTCGGTGATGCTCATCCGATAGATATCGTTGTTGATCAGGTAGAGTACCGTGGCATCGTGGTTTGTAGCCAGCTGCACATTACCCTCGTCGGTATCGAGCGTTTGGTCGAGTTCAATCTGATGAGTAGCGGCATCAATACGGTAAAGGTGCGGGATGTTGTCGCCGAAACTGTCCTCGTCGGTCTCATAGCCGCCGTCGGTGACGACCCATAGCTTGCCGCGTGCATCGAGAACCATGCTCTTGGGTTGCCAACCAGTCAGTTCGATGACGTCGGCAAGAGCGTCGCGCTCAGTGTCAAGGACCAACAGACGGTTGCTGTAGCTCCAGCAGTTGGTGAATACTTCGTGTCCGTACTGAACTATCTGTTCGGTCGAGCAATAGCCAAAAGCCGCAGGCTGCTGAGTGCTGATGCTGGCGATGTAGGCCATTGACTGTGGATTGAAGATGGTAATGTAAGGGGCGTAAAGGTCTGTCACGTAGGCTTTTGTATCGGACAGAAAATGGATGTAGCGGGGATTGGACATATGTTCGGTCTGTCCAGCGGTGAGCTGCCCCTTGACTCGGAACGTCTGTGCATCGATAGCCCAGATGATGCCGCTATTCTCCACGGCGATGTATGCGGTGCCTCCCCGTAGGCTGATACTCTGGCCTGTGTCGCCGAGACGGCGATCGTTGGCACGCTGGAAGACCGCATTCTCCACGGCGCGCGTTGTCGGGTTGTAGTAGGATAGGGTGGCGTTGCCAGCATTGAAGTTGCCTTCGCAGAGGATGAAAACGCCTCGGCCCTCGACATCGAACGGTTCTTCGTCGATGCCTGGGTCGGAGTTGGAACAAGCTGCCAGCAGCATCAGCGCTGCCAGCAACTTGCTCGTGAGTAGGATATGAGAAAACGAAGTTCTCATTTAGAGTTCAACAACGACATTGTCGAAAGCGAAGTACTTGGGGTGCTTCACACCGTAGTCCGAGCGGTCGCTGCCATCCATGGTGAATGTGAGGCTGTTGACGGCACCGAGACTGCTCAAGTCGACCTTCGTCCAAGTGGTCATGATCTTGCCGTTGCGGGCCAAGTCCACGTCGAGCGTATTGCCATTGTCGGCCGTAATAGTGATGGTCAGATTACCACTTTCCTTGAGTGAAGCGGCATAGCCGTCGCCATTGGTGACAACGCCCAGCTCGTAGGTCGTAGGACCAATCTCCATGGAGCGGATGACACGCTTCACGTCTCCAGCAAAGCTGATCTTAGCGTCGCAGTAGACGACGGCAAAGTTCTTGCTGCCGTTGCTTGCAGGAACAGCCAGCTGGTAGTCGTAGCTGGCGTGGTTAGCCAAGTCGGCATCAATGTAGTTGGAAATGGCTACGCCGCCTTCAGAATAGCCGTACTGTCCGCCCCACGCCAGGGTCAGGCCGCCGTTGAGGCCAGTCAGCTCGTCACTCCACTTGTAGTTGGCAGCGTTCTCTCCATAGAGCAGCGTACCGTTGTACTGAGGGTTGTCGATGAGTGCATTCCACTTCTCGCCCTCGAAGGTGAGCGTAGCGTAGTTCATGTCTTCGTCGTCATCGCAAGCGGTGAACGTGGTCATGCCCATGGTAAAGACGGCAAGGGTCAAAAGATACTTTTTCATTTCTTGAATTTGTTATTAGTTAAACATTGAACAATACATTCTGTCTCCGCAGGGGTCAACTCACTCATATGTCACAAGAAATGAAACGCTCGGAACCATAGTGGCGCTCGTTCGGGCGAGCAGATGTCCTTGCGCCTTTCCTCGAGGCGATGGGGAGCCGACGATCGCGCGGCAGGTCTTCTGACTCGTTCCCGTGGCAGGCGCCTTCCCAACCTCAAGCGAGGTCAGTGGCACAATGTGCCTGCACGATGACTGGAACTCACAGCAGCGGGACTGTGCAGGATTCTCACCTGCTTCCCTCTTGGGCGCTTGCATACGTATGTGTGTGCGTGCGCACCGCGCGCGTATTTATAAAAGGAAAGGACTGCCACGAACGGACAATCCTTCTTTCAAGTTGCGGAGGTTGGACTCGAACCGACGACCTCCAGGTTATGAGCCTGGCGAGCTACCAACTGCTCCACTCCGCGATGTTGTGACAAGGCCTTTCTTGTCGTTTGCGGGTGCAAAGGTACGTCAAATATTCTGAACCACCAAATCTTTGAGGGAAAAAATAGGTAAAGGAGGACGTTTTTGCACACGTGTGCAAAAAGTGTGCGCCTTTTTTTTGCTCATTTCGTCAGAAAGCTATACTTTTGCGGCGCAATTAAACACTAAGAAGCATGCCACAGTTGAAGACACGCCAGCTTCTGGTCGACATCGCCCGTCAGCAATTTGCTAAACGAGGGTTCGATGGCACGACGATGAACGACATCGCCGAGGCTTCGGGTAAAGGACGTCGAACGCTGTATACCTATTTCAAGAGTAAGGACGAGATCTACTCGGCAGTCATCAACGGCGAGCTGCAACGCATCTCGTCGACATTCCTGGCTGTGGCGCGCAAGCAGATGCCGCCGCTCGAGAAACTGGTAGAGTTGGTGTTTGCACACCTAAGCTTGATGAAAGAGGCCGTTGAGCGCAACGGTAATCTGCGCGCAGAGTTCTTCCGAAATATCTGGCAAGTGGAGCGCGTCCGCAAGAAATACGACAAGAAGGAGCGCGACATCTTTGCCAAGACCCTCGAGGAGGGTGTGGAGGCGGGGTTGTTCGATATCGACGAACTCCAGCTCTACACGGATATAATTCAAGGATGCGCCAAAGGTCTTGAGATCCCTTATATCTACGGGCGTCTCGGCTCGGGCATGAATATTAGTGCCACACGCCCTATTGTCACGAAGATCTTGCGGCGTGTGCTCATGCGTACGAAGGTACAATTTAATTCATAAATAGACAATGAAACTTTTAACAGGAAAAACGGCCCTCATCACAGGTGCCGCACGGGGTATTGGCAAGGCCATCGCCCTACGTTTCGCCGCTGAAGGCGCTAATATTGCATTTACTGATCTCGCAGTCAATGAGGAGACAGAGGCTGAGATTGCAGCTCTTGGTGTCAAGTGCAAGAGCTATGCCAGCAACGCTGCTGATTTCAGCGAGACAGAGACCCTCGTTAAGCAGGTGAAGGAGGATTTCGGTACTATCGATGTGCTAGTCAACAACGCAGGCATCACCAAGGATGGCTTGATGCTGCGCATGACTGAGCAACAGTGGGATGCCGTCATCGGTGTCAACCTGAAATCCGCTTTCAACTTCATCCACGCCTGTGTTCCCGTGATGATGCGTCAGCGTGGCGGTTCTATCATCAATATGGCCAGCGTTGTCGGCGTCCATGGCAACGCGGGGCAGGCCAACTATGCTGCATCCAAGGCGGGTATGATTGCCCTGGCTAAGAGCATCGCTCAGGAGATGGGGCCCAAGGGCATCCGTGCCAATGCCATTGCTCCCGGCTTCATCGAGACAGCCATGACGGCCGCTTTGCCTGATGCCGTGCGTGAGGATTGGATGAAGAAGATTCCTCTTCGTCGCGGTGGCAAACCTGAGGACGTGGCAGATGTAGCCCTTTTCTTGGCCTCCGACCTCAGCTCATACGTCAGCGGTCAGGTCATTCAGATTGACGGCGGCATGAATATGTAATCAATGACTGTTCTCTACGAAGACAACCACATCATCATCGTCGCGAAGCAGGCTGGCGAAATTGTCCAAGGCGACAAGACTGGCGACCGCCCGCTCTCCGATATGGTGAAAGCCTACATCAAGGAACGCTACGCCAAGCCCGGCGAAGTGTTCCTTGGTGTTGTTCATCGCTTGGATCGTCCCGTTAGTGGGGTCGTCGTTTTCGCTCGCACCAGTAAGGCGCTTGCCCGTCTCAATGAGATGTTTCGCGTCGGCACGGTAGCGAAAACCTACTGGGCGCTCGTCCAGCAGGCTCCGCGCTTAGAGGAGGCCACGCTCGAGCATTATCTTGTCCGCAACGAGAAGCAGAACAAAAGTTTCGCCTACGACCGCGAACGCCCTAACGCTAAGAAAGCGGTGCTCGATTATCGTGTCATCGGACATTCCGACCGTTATCACCTTGTCGAAGTACACCTCCATACGGGGCGGCATCACCAGATCCGTTGTCAGTTGGCTGCCATAGGCTGCCCCATACGCGGCGACCTTAAGTATGGCGCGCCACGCAGTAATCCCGACGGCAGCATCAGCCTCTGTGCGCGAAGCATCAGTTTTGAGCACCCTGTTTCGCATAAGCAAATCTACGTTGAGGCACCTCTTCCCACCGAAGGTCCATGGCAGGCTTTTGCACACTTGAGTGGCAGCGAATGATGTCTTCAGAATGTCGAATTTGTCCGTCGTAGGCCAGTAAAACGGAAAAAATAGGGCCAAAAGCGAAAAAATCTCTCATCTTTCATCTATATTACTCAATCTTTTATTACCTTTGCGCCCGCAAACCACGGGAATGCACCTCTGGAGAGATGGCAGAGTGGTCGATTGCATCGGTCTTGAAAACCGACGTACTGAAAGGTACCGGGGGTTCGAATCCCTCTCTCTCCGCAAACCATATTGAAAATCAATTAGTTACAAGGTTTAACCCCAAAATTACCCCCAGTCTCTACGGAGTTTTTGGGGGTAATTTTCATTCTGGGTAGATTAACTATAGGGACACGCATATGCGTGATGTAA
>JAFROT010000038.1 GCA_017429525.1 Bacteroidaceae bacterium
GATCGATTGACAACTTTGCCAGTAATCTCTTTGCTGGGCTTATTGCTTACAATCTACTGCCGAAGAAGCCCGAGATGAACATCGAAATCATTGACAAAACCAGATTAATTGCATAAAGCTTATACCGAACTCACGTTAATATTAGAGTCCCACGACTCAACGGTTATCTTAAAATGACCGTCAGCATCCGTACGATATTGAATGGTGTCGGATAATGTCAACAGGGCATTAGGAACTGCTTTTCCGTCCTGATCCCGAACATATCCTTCTTGCACATAATTGTTCATGGGGCGTTCTGCCAGACGAATCTTAATGCGCACCTTTTTGTAAAGATAAAGTTTATCCGTTTGGCTATCATAACGGAAAGGGCATACCTTCACTAATATGGTATGTACAGCGTAAAGCCAATCCTGCACCTGAGATAATGCCGCCATTTCTGACAATAGGCGAGTTTTGCCGTCTGTGGTGAAGGCGTAGAATGGAAGATTAGGAGCATCCTCGTGTAAGGGCTCTGTCACACTTTCCCCGCGAATACATGGGTCGTCTAAGAAAAGGACTTCATCCTCTAACTCACAACTAACGCAATCTGCTGTGGCGACACGTTCGTCAGGATGGAGATAGAACTTGGGCAACCACCACATCAACTTTGCTTTCTCCCACTCAGGGTCCATATAACTGAAGGATGGGTCATCAGAAAAATGAATATGTTGGATATAATTAAGACCTCGTCTGTCCGTAACCACATTAAAATCGGCCTCAGAGAATACCATTGTAGTATCTATGACGCGATATGGAGCTTCATCCTGAGCCCGCATTCCCACTACCGAGAATGCGCAGAGCGCTATAATAAATAACACATATTTCATTTCTGTAAGGCTTTTTTATTGTTGTTGATGCTGCAAAGGTAAAGATTATCCTCATCAAACAAAGCGTTTTAGGCAACTTTATTCAATTGAGCCCTGATTTATTATCAACTCGACGCCTGCGGGTACTCTATTATTTCACTACCACCTTCTTCCCATCCTTGAAATATACTCCGCCACAAGTAGGTGGTGCGGCGAGGCGACGACCGCTGAGGTCGTAACTCTCTGAAGATTCTTCTGAAGGCGCGGTAGTCATGTTTTGGACAGGAAGTGCTTGTTCGAGCAATTCGGATTTTAATATTTCATAGACATCAGATTCTGTGTAAATCAGAAGTTTGTTTCCATATTGTCGCAAGTCATTCACCAACTCGCATGAAGTTTTCTTTATAGGATTTGTTTGTGGAAGACTCCACGTATTCCCGCCATCCGTCGAACACATAACTTTTATGTTATCATCCAAGACACCAGCTATATAAACTATTTCGCTATTTTCGTTGTCGTATTCTGTGAAATACCAATAGGCAAAACGTTGAGTATCACCCCAATAGTTTTGCGTCTCCCAAGAATAACCATTATCAGAAGATGTATAGACCACGCCTTCACCACCAACGATCCATCTGACAGATTGGGTGGGATGAAAGGCAATACGATGAACACAATTGTCTCCTGGAAAATTCGGCGAAAGGACGTTCCATGTCTCTCCCCCATCATAGCTGAGATTAATTTGGGGGGATAAGGCATCATCTTCTCCACTATTGTATATTATCTCTGGATGTTGGGGGTGGTATCCAATGAATGCGGCAGTGCTATTTCCAAGAGAACAGTCTGCCAGTTGTTTCCAAGTCTGTCCGAAGTCTGATGATTGAAAGACCCCGAATGCCGTTGATAAAACGAGCAGTGTATTTGGGTCGGTCGGATGTTGGACTAAGTTCGTTAGCACGTTCCACCATCCTTGATTCTCCTCAAAGACATCTGGCGTAACGTCCTCATAGGTTTTCCCTCCATCATGCGTAAGGAGCAGGAAACATCCATCAATATTATAACGTAAAGCAATCATATCCTCCCCCTTACGTACATAGTCTTGAAGGGGTATGTCCTTGAACCCAACTATTTGCCATGCACTTTCTTTTCGGGACAAATCCTTTGAGTAAAGGCCTTGATTGGTGCAAACATAAAGGATATCACCTTCAACATGCATTCGAGGTTGCGAACAGAGACCTTTCCGTTCACACTTGTCTATGCCCAAACCAAGGGCGTGGAACAATTGCCCATGCATGGCCACCGATATGAGTGCCGTAAGGGAGAGGATGAAGAATCTTTGTAGTTTCATATACGTTTGAGTATTAGCTACTGCAAAAGTATGAAAGAATTGATGATTAAGCAAATATTTAAGTCATATTTTTATCAGTTTCCGATTTTAAGAGTTGTTCCTAATGGCACTGTCGTGGAATTTTTAAACTCTACGTACCTAGCTTTCATTGTGATATCACCTTGACCAAGCATGACATCCCCATACGCTTGTGTGTTAGTAACATCCCTTCCCACATATATACTGTCTGCAGAAATCACTCTTGAACCGGTGATGGTATCATTCTGAATATAAACAGTACCAGGGGTATTAATCACAGAACTATATGCATCCACAAGTCCATATCCATATTCGTTATTCCAGAAACCATCAGGCTTCGTGACATTGAAATTAACTCCAGGCAGCTTCTTCGCATTACTGTGAATAATACTATTGACTTGATTAACTGTCAACTCTGAGTTTCGTTCTAATATCAAGGCAGCCACTCCGGCAACATGTGGACACGCCATTGATGTTCCGCTATCATATCCTACCGTGTCATTAGGAAGCGTCGAAAGAATGTTAACTCCAGGTGCAACTATATCTAGCGCTGTTCCATAATTTGAACTAGGTGCTCTCATTCCAGTATTGTTAATTGAGCCGACTGCCAGAATCGTATCATTGCAATTTGCCGGATAACTCACATTATTACTGTAGCCATTACCAGAAGCAAAGACTATGACACAACCTTTTCCATGACGACCATATTTGAAAGCGTCGTGTATGGCTTCGTCTATAGCTGAATGCTGTGTTGAAGAAAGCCACGAATTTGAGATAATATCAACGCCATTTTGATAAGCCCATACAATTCCATCCGCCCTTTTCAATCGGCTATTGGTTGTTACTGCTAACGAATTACTTATAGAGACAATAGTAGCTTCCGGTGCCACACCTGCAATTTGGATGCCATTATCCTTTATAGCGGCGGCTATTCCTGCGCAATGAGTAGCATGATCTCCATGGACTATACTTGGCGAAGAATTTGTTTCTGTGTCATAACTTAAATTGCTAATATGAGCAGCCAGATCAATATGGCTTAAATCCACTCCTTGATCCAGAATTGCAATTTTAATGTTTTTTCCTGTCGCATAATTCCATGCAGTGCATACGGAGATATCAATGTCTGTATAAACATTGTTATGAAGCCCCCATTGTTGATTAAACATAGGGTCGTTAGAACAAAGTAAATCATTGGAACATAAGTCTGGTACAGACGCCGCAAATTTTCCACTTTCCCATAGAGCATTAGCTATTTCCAAGGCATTTTTCCCTGTTTCCGAAGTGATTGACAAGATATACCATAAAGGCATTAATGGATCTTGCCTGATTATTTCAAGACCAAGGTCTTGGGCATATGAACGAAGAATGTCTATATCTTCTTCTTTTTTCAGTCGCAGATTTAAATATGGGGTCAAAAAGACTTCTGTATTGTTAGATGTTTTATAGCTTGGAGTTAACAATACAGATTTAGCATCTTTTTCCCATGAATCTGAAAAGGTTAAATTCTCATAAGCTGAACGGGAAACAATAAAGATATCAAAAGTCTCATCTTTTATTTGTTCCACGACTTTGACTTTTCCCAAAAGTCTCTTTACAGCGTTCTTATTATCCTTGTATATACTAACACAGACTTTATTATCATTTTCAATTAAAGGGATTCTCTTTTCTTTATAATAATAGTAATCTGTTTTTGCTCTTACTGTGCTGACACACATCAAGAGACATAAAAGGCATGTAAACTTACTCATCATAGCTATCTTTTTTACTTTTCTACAATCATTCTTTTTGTTTCCACTACTTTGCCATCTGCTATAAGGCTATAGAGGTACATGCCATCGGTGAGGGTAGCGGCATTGAGTGTCACGGCCTGCTTGCCACGGGCTGCGATATCAATCTGCTGGAGCTTCTTGCCAGTGAGGTCATAGACATAGATGAAGGCTGTCTGTACATCCTCGGGGATGCTGACCTCGATAGTTGTTGACGTGCCGAAGGGGTTTGGTTTGTTCTGAGCAAGAGAAAGCATCGTGACATTTTCGGCCATTTCATCGGTATTTGTAGCCTGCGACTTGACCTTCTTGACGTCTCCATCGCCACCTTCAAGGACTTCAATCTTTGCGTTGAGCTCATTGATGGCCTGCACGAGAATGGGCACCATCTCAACGTAATTGATACTCTTCGTGCCGTCCTCATTGTCATAGACGAGGTCGGGGAAGACCTCTTCAAGCTCTTCGGCCGAGAGGCCGTAATGGCGTTTGGTAACATTTTGGGATATCTTTCTTGTAGGAACCTCTTTCGCCATTCCCGTTGTCAATGTTGAATCAAGGTAATCAGCCATGACCTCTTTATATTGAGGCGCCTCAATGTAAAATTCTCCCGCTTGAAGAGTGGATAATTGAGACATTACGGAGCGATGAAGGCCGTTCATAGATGAGGATGATCTAAGTGAAAGAGGAGCAACGTTAACAAGGGTTCCACATATAACGCCATCAACATATAAATTATCTGTCGTCTTTACTTTGCCATCAAAAAAACCTGCAAATAGAGTACCAACATCTAAATATGACATCGTGTTTGTCCCATAAATTGCAGCACCAATAGTTGTCATTGGCGTCTCAGGAACATTCCCGTAAACTCCAAAATTAAACTTATATGCATCTTCTGCATGGCCGACAATTCCTATGGATTTCCGTGTTTGATGATTAGGGTCTGAAACATATCCATTATAATTCACTCCGACTTGGCTGATAATACCCATGTTATCTGAATAAGGGCTTCCGACAAGTGTGTTATATATGCCATAGGGTTGAATCGTCGTTGGACCATACTGTTCTATTTTTACACATGGGGTTTTTGTTAATCCAGAGGACAAAACCTGAAGTTGTGCCTGTGCTCCCAATGAGAACAGGATAGGAATGGTTAGTATAAATATCTTTTTCATTGTCATATAAGTTAGTTGTTGGTTAATTGAAGAGTTCAAAAAAGGATTCCATCGAAGAATGCAGCAGGCAATCCTCGATGGAATCGGCAGAAAAAGGTTACAGGATAATCACGCCATGGAAGAGCCAGTTGCCACGGATTATTTGCAGTTCATATGTACCATTAAAACTTATAGGCAAGTTTAGGAATATAGTACCTACAGGAATTACAATGCTGTAGACTTCATTACTATTTGTGTCCACTAATTGAAGTGTAGAGCCATCGCATGACGTTGCAAATATCAGCCTATGGCTGTCCTGATAAATGATTGGAGGACGAACGGGGGCCTTTGGATTGGGATCTAATGGAGATGTCGGATCTACATAAGATGTCGTCAAAGGAACCAGTGTCCCATCATCGGGATCTTGAGAGGCAATTGTCGGTAGTGCGCAAATAGATACCAATAACAAAGTGATAATCTTTTTCATGTTTGTTTCGTTTTAATGGTTGACAATGTTTTTGAGAGGTGATACTGTTTTCCAACTGCAAAGGTAAGGTGTTCGCTTCATAAATTAAAGATAGAGGGCATTTAAAAAATAAACACCCTCCCAATACTGATAAACGATTGATGTGCGATGATGGTTACCTGCTATTCTTTGATGAGTTTTTTACGAAGGTTCGCAGCAAGTGAAGATGCTCCTTCGGAATTGAATAGGACATGGTTGATTTGACTCATCAGGCCTGTTACTCGTTGGGGTGTTAGATTTAGGAGAAAAGCAATATCACTATTATGAAGGCCTAAGCTGAGCAGGGCACAGACATCCCATTCATTCTCAGAAAATGAGGAGGATTGGTTTCCTACGAAGTCTTTGAAATGTGGAAAAGCCTTAATGAAAATATCATGCAATCTGTTTATTTCTTTCGCTTTAAGTGGCCGACGACGAAAGATGGAGTGATCTATGACAGATTGTGTGACAGTATGGGAATAAAAATCTTTCTTCGCTAGTAGAAGTTCTTGTTCTCTCTCTATCTGTTGCTTCTCCTCCACTATACTCTCTAATGTCTCGCGTGTCTGACGATACTGTTCTGAGATGAATGCCAACGTTTTCTCTTTGCGTCGTCTGTCTTCTTTTATACGATGATATGCCACAAATAGCACTAATAAAAGAGCTATTGCAATCATCAATAAAAAGCTCATTTCTCTGGCATGTCTCTCCTGCCTCTCTGCCTCTTGAAGATGAAGATTGTATTTGTAAAGCATCTGGGTGCTATGGACTGCACTGGAATTCATCTTCCGGTGCATCGCATCGTTGGCATCAGCGTATAGACGTGCATACTTAGAAACTGAATCAGGAAGATGCTTTTTATCATAGACAGACAAAAGCCCACGATATGCCGCTTCATAAACATCGGGTAATATAGCCTTTCGATAGTAGTGTTCTGCTGAATCAAGCTGGTTTACTCCATTGTAATAATCTCCAATAGTTGCATAAAAGGATTCCCGACCTGAATTGAGATTCCCTCTTTCATCGAAGATGCCACCTCTTTTTCTGATGGTATCTATCAGTTCCTTTGCTTCCTCAAATTGTTTTCGCTGGATTAGAAAATACACTAACGCAACATTCACCCTGGCGGCTTCTTGCTCATACCCAAATTGAAGAAATTTCTTCTCTGCTTCTTGCGTAACTTGGATGATGTGGTCTGTATCGGATAGAAGGTAATAGGGCCTCATCAGACAGGCATATCCAGAGATTGCATTTAAGGTGTCTTTCAGTATCCAAGAATAATAATTGCATTTGTCCTGTGCCTCGAGCTCGTCTTCTGGCAGATTCTGAGCATGAAAGACCTCGGCCATCTGGCCGTAGACGGCACGCAAGGTGCGGAAGTCGCAGTCTGCAGAAGTCGTATCGGCCTTGGAGATAGCAGTCTGATAGTTCTCAATGGCCAATGGGGCATCGCCCATGTCAGCATGTGCACGGCCGAGGAGGTAGTAGGCAAGAAGACGGTCGTTGGCACTGTGCCAGAAATGATCGTAATGCTTGACTATTCTCATTGCCAAACTGTCAGAGGTGAAAACGAAACCCGAGCGGTTCAGCGAGTCGGCCTGACGGAGCAGGGCGTCATAGCGGCTGCCCGTGCAAGAGGATAAAACGAAAACGGCAACGAAGACCCACCCCCAACCCCTCCCGTCAGGGAGGGGAGAAAGACCCACCCCCAGGCCCCTCCCGTCAGGGAGGGGAGAGAGACCCGCCCCAAAACCCCTCCCATCAGGGAGGGGAGTGGCTGGCGCGATGTTGGAGAACGGCCTTGACGTGAGCTTGTCGAATCGTCTTGACGTGAGCCTGTCGAACAGTCTTGATGTGAGCATGCCGAATCGTCTTGACGTAAGCTTGCCGAACCGTTTTATATGACTATCGTGCAGGTGGCTCATGAGCTGTATCATCTTACCTTTGTTGTTTTCATGCGGCAAAGATAGGAAAAGAAATTGAAAGAAGTGTGGTCAGAAGTGCAAATTCATGCAAAAACGAGGGAAACAACGTAAATTGGGGCTGTAGTCATGGGCTTTTATGAACGAAACTACACTTTAGCACCTGGAACTACACTCAAACTACACCGACGTTCGGGTTAGTTATCAAGTGCTTAGTTCAAAAAAGTGCTAAAGTGTAGCTGCATTCAAAAGTTTTTCACGCGCGCGTGAGGAAAAAGTGCTGCAGGTCAGAGCTTGACGCTGACGGGCTGTCCGCTGTAGTCGACGACTTGGGTGGTGGCATCAGGCAGCACGACGGTGAAGCGTCGCTGCTGGAGCATGCCGGGGTAGCGCCCCTGCTGCTGCCCGATGGTGAGGGTGCGCGTACGGTCGTTCCAGTGGATGGGGATGGTGGCGTAGACGCCCTGTTCGTAGTTGTAGTTGTCGCCCTCGTCCTCGTAGAGGGTGGCGTGGGCATCGGCACCGGGGTAGACGCGCAGCTCGAGGTTGTCCCACGACAGCTGGCCGACGTACTCCATCTCGGGTGCGAGGGGGATGATGCTGCCTGCGCGCACGAACATAGGCACGCGGTTGAGGCTGGTGGTGAGGCTGACGCTCTGCCCGCCTCGCAGACGGCGACCTGTCCAGAAGTCGTACCAGTCGGCGCCCTTGGGCAGGTAGTTGGTGGCGGTCTTGGTGGCGGTCCAGTCGACGGACGCGCTTGCGCTTTCGCTATCGTCATTGTTCTTTCGGTTCCAGCCCGTCATAGCGTCCTCGCGCACGATTTTCTCCTGCGTGTACTGCGGATCGACAATGGGTGCGGCGAGTATGCTCTGCCCGAACATGAACTCATCGGTCATCTCCCACGTGCGACGGTCGGCAGCGAAGTCGGCGAAGAGGGGACGGAGGTAGCTGCCGCCAGCGCTGGTGACCTGCCATGCGGTGCTGTAGAGATAGGGGATGAGGCGGTAGCGCAGGCGTATGGTCTGCTCGATGGCGTCGTAGACGGGCTCGTCCTTCTGCCCGAACTGCCAGATTTCGCGCGGCGCGTCGGCCCCATGGCTGCGGAAGACGGGGCAGAAGAGGGCGTACTGCATCCATCGGACGTAGAGTTCCTGGAACTGCGGGTTGCGGGGTGCTGAACCTGCGCCACGGGTGTTGTAGGAGCCGCAGAAGAAGCCGCCGATGTCGGTGTTGAAGTTGGGGCATCCGGTGAGCGAATAGCTGAGGCCTGCGGGAATCTGCTTGCGGAGCATGTCCCACGACGAGGCGACGTCGCCGCTCCAGAGGCCTGAGCCGTAGTGTTGCTGGCCGGCAAAGGCAGAGCGGGTCATGATGAAGACGCGCTTCTGCTGCGACTCCTTGCGCTGCGCCTCGTAGACGCCGCGCACGGTGGCCAGCGGGAAGGCGTTGCGCAGCGAGCGCCACGTGCCGCCATGGTCGCCGGCACGGTGGTCGTAGTGGCTGTCCTTTGCGTCGAAGAAGTCGGGGTCGGTGGAGTCCATCCACCAGGCGTCGGTGCCCTTATCGAAGAGCGTTTTCAGGTTCTGCCAATAGATGTCGCGTGCCTGCTGCGAGAAGGCGTCGTAGACGCGCACGCCGGAGGGATAGTCCCTGCGCGGCGGCCAGAAGGTGAGTCCGCTCTGCGGCCAGGTGTCGAAGTCGAAGAGGAGGCCCTTCTCGTCGAGCTGGCGGTAGGCCTTGGTCATGGGCCCGAAGCTGGCCCAGATGCTGATCATGAAGTGGGCGTTCTTCTGGTGCACCTGCCCGATCATCTGCTGGCCATTGGCATAGTCCTCGGTGAGGAAGTCCATGGCATTCCAGAGGTAGTTGGAACCCCAGTACTGCCAGTCCTGGATGATGCCGTCGAGGGGCACATGGAGCTGGCGGTACTTGTCGACGACGGAGAGGAGTTCGCGGGCGCTCTTGTAGCGCTCCTTGCATTGCCAGTAGCCATAGGTCCAAAGTGGGAACATGGGGACGTCGCCCGTGAGATGACGCATCTGGGCGATGACGCCGTCGGCCGAGCCGCCGTACATGAAGTAATAGTCTACGCAATGGCCTACCTCAGACGAGAAGGACATGCCCGCGGCGGCATCGTCGTCGAACTGCGTGCGCGAATAGTTGTCCCAGTAGAGGCCCCAGCCCTTGATGCTCTGGAGGACGTTCTGGAAGTCCTCGAGGTTGGACTGCTCCATGAGTTTGTGCTCGCCGCGACGATTCATCTTCCCGTTCTGAATGGTGCCTAAGCCGTAGATGGCTTCGTCCTTGTCGAGGAGGAAGGTCTGGGTCACGCGGAAGGCTCCGGCATCGGGGCCCTCGGTGCGCGGCTCGAACGCGGAAGCTGCTTTCTCGCGCAGGAGCGTGCGCCCCTTGGCACGGAAGGTGACGGCGCCCGTGCGGGCGTCGACGCTGACGGAGAGCGCATCGCTACTGACGGTGTTGGCCTGCTGACGCACGCTGACCTCGTCGGGCGTTGCGATGACGACGAGGCCCTCCTTGGCATAGTCGTGACCCACGGGCGCCTTGACGATATGCACGATGGTGGGGGTGAAGAACTCAACGGTTACTCGCTGGCCTGCTGCCTGTAGCTCGACAGGGCGGCCGTACATCGCCGTTGCCGCGAACGACAACAGAGCGACCATTACGAAGATAGACTTTTTCATAGAGCAAAAGGATGAAAAATGGGTTTTGCGGGCAAAGATAATAAAAAAGGACGACAACTAACGCTATTTTGACGATGAAATCGCTATTTTCTGACCGCGGACGACATAAATGCCTGGAGTCGCAGGCGTGGTTATGCGCTTGCCCGAAAGGTCGTAGGCGGATGCGTCCTCACTACTGAATCGGGAGGCATCCTGCGATGCGGACGGGTCGGCGATACCGTCGGTCTCGAGGCACTGGATGCGCAGACAGTCGATGTCGGGCATCCATGCGGTGGAGTTGCTGAGGCGGATGGCGTTCATGCCGGGCTGGAGCTGCACGGTGACGGACCGCGTGCTGATGCGGTCCCAACCTCCCGAATTGAGCGACGAGAGCGTCTGGATGCGCTCGCCGTTGATGCTGAGCTGAGCCGAGCGGCCCTCGCCACTGAGGTAGGCGAAGGTGAGGCGGTAGCGGCCTCCGGCTGCGCTGTAGACGTTGGGCCATTCAATGTAGTTGTCATCGCTGCGGCCGAGCCAGCCTACCTTGCATCCGCCCGAGCAGTTGCTGGCTGCGTCGTCATAGACCCCGCTGGGCAGCGACTGGTTGTTGACGAGTTCCTGATAGTTGCCGATGAGGGCGGTCTCGGCTTCGTAGAGCGTGCGTTCGAGGCGCTGCTCGGCGGTGGCGGTGTAGATGGCCGTGCCGTGAGCGGGGAGGGTCACGTCGAAGGTGCCTTCGACCGTGGCTGCGTCACGCCTGAGGAAGCAGTCGTGCAGGTGGATAGCTCCTCCGAGGTCCATCGCATCGAAGCGGACGGTAATGGTCTGCTGCTCGTCGGTGGGGTTGTAGACGGCAAAAGCGCGCTTCGTGCCAAGCAGTTCCTCGATGTCCTTGACCAAGACGTAGCAGCCTTGCTGGCGCTGGCAGACGTAGGCCTGCAGGTGGAGGGGA
Organism: Bacteroidaceae bacterium; assembly: GCA_017429525.1. Lineage (GTDB taxonomy): Bacteria > Bacteroidota > Bacteroidia > Bacteroidales > Bacteroidaceae > Physcousia. Next base: position 11,192 of record JAFROT010000038.1, read on the forward strand.
TCCTGATTGAGGGCGATGAGGTCCTTGTTCTTGAGCAGAGTGAGGGCCGCACTCTTGATGGTGGTCAGGTCGCAACCGATGAGCAACGGCGACGACATGATGCACCACATCCCGAAGTGAGTCTTGTCCTCGACGGTAGTCATGGAGCGTCCGACCTCGAGCATGTCCATATCGTTGTAGTGCCCGTCGCGACAGTAGGCGCTGAGGTAGAGGTTCTCCTTGATGATGCCGCGCACGCTCTCCCATCCATCATAGATGTCGCCCGTCGTACGCCAGGAGAAGGCGACGCCGTCGATCCACGTGCCGGGATAGGCCCAGCGGCAGGCGTTCATGCGGACATCCGTGCGCCCCGTGCGACGGATGGCCTCAGCGATAGCCGTGTAGCGCTCGCGCTCGTCGAGGACGAGATGGTCCTCGTTGTGGTAGTAGGACCCTCCACAGAAGTCGACCTTAATGAAGTCGAAGCCGAGTTCCTTGAAGAAGAAGTCGGCGTCCTGCTGGTCGTGGCCATAGAGCCCCACGCCCTTGCCGATGACATCGCCATTGAACATGCTGCCGCAGGTGTTGCGCCCGGCATCGGAGTAGATACCGGCCTTGAGGTCCTTGCTGTGGATGTAGTTCACGAGCCCTTTCAGGCCGTTGGGGAAGCGCTTGGGGTGGATGAGGAGCTGACCCGTCTCTGCGTCGCGCCCTCCGAAGTAGCCGTCGTCGATATTGATATAGGTATAGCCACAGCCACGCAGGCCCTTCGTGACCATCGCATTGGTCTGCTGGCGAATCAGGGTCTCGCTGATGTTGACGCCGTAGGTGTTCCAGGAGGACCACCCCATCGTGGGGCCGTCGTCGGCGGCGGCAGGCTCCTGAGCAAGGGTTGGGAGGGAAAGGGAGAAGAGGAGGAGGGGGAGTTGCGATAGAATGGCAACAAGAAGGACGGGACGCTTCATGACATGAATGAGGAATGAGGAATGAAGAGTGAAGAATGATGAATAGGAGTAACTTATTTGAATGATGAATGACGAATGACGAATGACGAATAGGAGTAACTTATTTGAATGATGAATGACTGATGACGAATGACGAATGATTAATGATGGGGGGGAGCTTACGTTTCACGGCTTTGCCTTGATAGTCGAGGGGGAAGGCTGTGCCATCGGGAAGGGTGACGACGAAATGGCGCGTGGAGGTCATGGCGGGGAAACTGCCGCGACGGCGATCGACGGTGAGACGCTGACGATGGTCGTCCCAACGGAAAGTGATGCGCGAGCAGGCGCCTTGTTCATAGGCCGTAGTCACGCCGTCGTCCTCGTAGAGGGTGAACGCCGCATCAGCCCCTGGGATGAGGGCCAGCGTATCGCCCGCCAGAGGCAGGATGCTGCCAGCACGCGCAAAGACGGGGATGGAGGCTACATCAACAGGAACATCGACACGGCGGCCACCGTCGAAATGGCGACCTGTATGCCAATCATACCACCCGCCTGCAGTCGTGGGCAAATAGACCGACCATTGGCGCACGTCGGGCTCAGTAACCGGACAGACAAGGAGTGATGGACCAAACATATAATTGGTTGTCTGCTTCAGGGCAGCTTCGTCTGTGGGGAAGTCGAAGACAAGCGGACGCATCAGCATACGTCCTTGTTCGCTGACGGCAGCTGCACAACTATAGATATAAGGCACAAGGCGTTCGCGCTCATTGAGGCAGATAGCTATGATGCGTTGCGCCTCGGCACCGAAGCGCCAGGGTTCGGTGTCGCTCATGTAACCATGGACGCGCATGAGGGGAAGGTAGGTGGCCACCTCAATCCAACGCAGCATGCGGCGGATATAGTCCTGATTGGTATACTGATCGCCCGGACGGAAGAACCCCCCTGCATCGTAGGTCCACCAAGGCAGTCCGGCTGCCATCATGCCAAGGCCCGCGGTAATCTGACGACTGAACGTCTGCCAGTCGTTGCCGACATCTCCGCTCCACATGGCTGAGCCGTAGCGCTGGATGCCGGGGAAGCCGCAGCGCGTGAGGATCATCGTACGAGAGGTGGGGCGGTCGTGGCGCAGACCTTCGTAGACGGTCTTATTGACGAGCAAGGGATAGACGTTGCGCACCTGCTCACCTGCCCAGCGGCCATGGTTGACACGGCGGCCAAGGAGATCATCGTTCTCGGGCTCGGTAGCATCCTGCCACCACGCGTCGATGCCAAGGGGCACGAGCCGCTGGCTGAAGTTGTGCCAATAAGCCGCTGCTGCCTCGGGCGAGAAGAAATCAATCCAATCGGTGCCCGGGATGTAGTGGTCGGCAGCGGCCATCGCACGACCGACCTCTGAGTTCTTGTCAATCTTAGACCATACGCTGAGCATCAGTCGCACGTCCATGGCATGAAGGCTGTCGGTGAGGGCGCGCGGGTCGGGATAGAACTGTTCGTCGAAACGCATTGCATTCCACCCGTAGCGGCCCCAGTACTGCCAGTCCTGCACGATGACGTCCAGAGGCATGCCTTCGCTGCGGAAGCGGCGAGCCGTCTGCAGAATCTCGTCGGACGAATGGAAGCGCTCGCGGCAATGAATGTAGCCAAATGCCCAGCGGGGCAGCAGAGGCGTATGGCCCGTGAGGTCGTGAAGGGAGGCGATAACTTCGTCGGCAGAACCTACGAACACCGTATAGTCGACAGCATCGGCGACAGGCGAGCGCAGAGTCGTGGTCTCGTCGACGCGCCGCCAATGGAGCACGGGGCGGTCGCCAGCTTCGAGCTGGGCTGAAAGATGATGAGTGCCTGACGTGAGGCTGACGATCGTGGAGGTGGTAGGCGGGAGCCATACGTTGCGGGCATCCAGGACCGTCTGCCCGTCAATGACGAGATGATGGCGGCGCGCCATACGCTGCCCTACATCGAGGAGCAGGGCATAACGTCCATCCTCGGGGACGGTGAGCGTGCCCTCAAAGGCTCCGCGCACACGTTCCTCGCGACGTCCGCCCGTAGTGGTCGTGACGTTGACCACCTCGCGGGCACCACCCTCACCACTGCGAACGAGGGCGACAGAGTTGTCGGCAGGATTGAAATCCACAAGGCCATAGTTGTTCCACAGCAGACCATAGCCACGGCTGCTGAGGAGGACGGGGATAGAGATCTGTGTGTTGACCTGCGTCAGTCGGCGCGTGAGGCCACGGAGGTCAGCAAAGCCATCCTGAAACTGACCGAGTCCGTAGAGGTGCTCGTCGGAAGGCGAAGTGATGGTAAGCGCAGCGGTGGATGAGGATGCTGCCAACGTGTGGGCTGTAGCCTCGAAGACAAGACGACCGGCGCGGTTGCTGATGCGGAGACGTTGCTGCGAAGGATCGACTTCCACACGGAGGTCGGAGGCTTTCACCTGATTGTGCCTGACATAGATCCAATCGGGGAGATCGGAGGCAGGGGCTGTGCCCTCAGTATAACGGACACGAACGGCATTGTGGGCCACGGGGTTAACCGTGAGGACGCCTTTACCGAAAGGATATTCGTCGGCCACAAGCGAACCGGCAAAAAAACAGAAGAGGAAAAACGAAAGAAGCCTATTCATATTCTTATCTGTTTACTTTCTGAATTGCCACCAATCTAAACGCACGTCACCCTCTGCCTTCTCGACACAAAGATAAAGATCGTGACGGCCTGCGGCAAGTTTGGCTGTCAGCGCAGAGGTGAAAGCTTTGTAGTTGTCGGTGCTGCCTGTCGACGTGATTTCTACCGTGCCTAAGAGCGGGCCGCCGGGTGCGTCAAGATGGAGGCTGAGCGTAGCACCAGCACCCTCAGCTGCGGCAGCGGTGACCGAGAAAGAGCGTGCGGCCTTTTTCCCGTAGTCAACGGCACGCAGACGGATATACTCGCCCTCATCGAGGTCGTAGACGTAGAGATTGCGCTTGCCCGTGCTCTCGGCAAACTGATTGACAATGGACGCATTATCGTGCTGGCGACGCGAACGGGCCACCAACTCGCGAGTGCCGGCAATGCCTATCTTCTCGGTGCGCAGTCCATAGCCCCAAGCCATGGTCTCGGCCTCAACACGGTTGTAAGGATTGAGGGTAGCGATGGGCGCGAGCAGACGATGGTCGAGCCAATAGGGGACCTCCTCGATGGTGCCGTCAGCACGATAGCGCATCTCGGCCACGTTGACGCTGCGGCGCTCGTAGTGCTGACGCGTATCGAAATGGAGCAGGTCATAGCTCTGACCGAAGACGTAGCTCTTGCCCTTGAAGTCCATGATGCCGGGATGATTGCCACGGTCGCGCTGCGTGGGAGCCATGATGTAGCCACGGCTCTGCCAGGGGCCTTGAGGCGAATCGGCCATCGCATAGCCGAGGCCTTCGGGGCAGCAAGTGGAGGCGTAGGCCAAGTACCAATGCCCCTCACGCTCATAGAGCCAAGGACCTTCCTGATAGTGGTCGATATGATAGTCGAGCTTGACGATGTCGCCCTCGGTATGAATCATATCCTTAGCCAGACGAACGTAATAGGTGTTGGGATTCCCCCAGTACATCCAGGCCTGACCGTCCTTATCAATGAAGACCGTGGGGTCGATGTCATCCCAATGCTCCTTCTGCCACACGAGGGGCTCGCCCAGCGGGTCGCGGAAGGGGCCGTAGGGCGAGTCGGCAACGAGCACACCTATGCCATGCCCATGGAGCGGGGCATAGAGGTAGTACTTGCCATCGCGCTCGACCGTCTGAATGGCCCAGGCTCCATTGTCGCGCGAACGCCACTTGAAATCGCGCAGCGAGGCCACAGGCCCATGGTCGGTCCAGTTGACCATATCGGTTGTGGTGTACAACAGCCAGTCGTACATGAAGAAGCCTGCGGAGTTGCGCTCGCGAGCGTCGAGGATCTCGTCGGGATGAGAGTCATGACTGACATAAAGGTAAACGGTATCGCCAATGACGAGCGGCGAGGGGTCGGCCGTGTAATGCGTCTGCAGAATAGGCAGGTTGACATCGGCATCGTCGCTCATCTGCCACCAATCGAGGTTGAAGAGTTTCGGACCCTTACGTCCATGGAAGGAGAGGTAGAGGTCGTGGATGCCAGTGGCCAGACGAGGCAGCGGAGCCGTGAAGGTCTGCCAGTGTTCCCAACTGCCCGTTCCGTCAATCTCGATGGCACCGAGGAGGCGCCCATGCAGGCTGTCGACGTGCAGCTCGATGCGGCCTCCACGCAGGGCCGAGGCAGCACGTACCGTGAACTGTCGCGCACCCATAGTGCCGAAATCTACATTGTCGAGGCGCAGCCAGTCGCCATTATGGACATCGCTGACATAGACGGAAAGCTCAGCGCCACTGCCACGGCGGGAATCTACGCGGCACTGCTCAGTGTGGAGGCCGTAGCTGTAGGCCATAGTCTCGGCTTCGACACGGCGGAAAGGATTGAGCGTGGCGATAGGCTGGACACCCTCGCGCGTAGGATGAATCGTGGGGAAGCGCCCGTCGGCCGTGTACTGAAACTCCTCGACAGCTGCACTGCGGCCGAAGCCGCCACCGCCAGGCAGATGACCTGTATGATAGAAGAAATAGTGATGGCCCTTGAAATCCGCCACGCCGCAATGGTTGGTGAAAGAGTCCGTACCGCCAAGAGGCATGATCTCGCCCTCATAGTGCCAAGGGCCGAGAGGCGACGAGGCAGAACTGTAGCTGATATGTTCGGGCACGCCGCCAGCGGCATAGAGCAGATACCAAGGTGTGGCAGCACCTGCAGGGCTGTGCATCAGCCACGGACCTTCGACATAGCTATCCTTATACTTCTTCCCTTTCTCGCGCTGATTCATCGGTGGAGCGCCGAAGCCCTCCTCGCTCATATCGACAAGGTGGACGTCGCCCTTGGTATGAATCATGTCCTCACGAAGTTCGAGCGCATAGATGCGAGGATTGCCCCAAAGCAACCAGGCCTGACCTGTCTGTTCGTCAATCCAAACGGTGGGGTCGATGTGATCCCACGAGCCGTTCTCATAGAGCGGATGACCAAGGGCATCGCGATAAGGCCCTTCGGGACGATCGGCTACGGCTACGCCAATGGCCATTCCGCCCGAGAGCTTGGAATGGGCACAGACATACCAATAGAACTTGCCGCTACGCTCAATCACCTGAGCAGCCCACGCGCGGTCGTCGGCCCACGAGAAACTCTCGAGCGCCAACGGCGAACCATGGTCCTGCCAGTTGACCATGTCACGGGTGCTATAGACGCGCCATTCCTGCATCCAGAAGAAGTCGGCACCAGCCTCATCATGTCCGGTGAAGACATAGAGGACGGAGTCGCCCACGTTAAGCGGTGCAGGATCGGTCGTGTAGCACGTCTGCACGATCGGGTTGCGATAGTGGGCTGCTGCCGTCACCTCGGCAGGTGAGGGCTTGGCAGGCTGCTGCGCAAAGGCTCTGTAGACGAAAGCTGGCACCGCAACTTGTAGGAGGGCCATGAGCACGAGGGCTATGGTACGAGTTTTCATTGGCTTCATAAATCAGTTATTAGTTTGGATGAATAAGCATTAACGAACTACGGTCTTCTTGCCGCCAACGATGTAGATACCTGCAGGCAGCCCATGTAGTGCGGAGCTACGGTCGGAGGCTCGGCGGACGAGCTGACCAGAGAGTGTATAGACAGCCTGAGGCTGCTTGGAGGTTGCATCCGCGATGTCGTCGATGGCCGTTTGAGGCGAATAGTCATCGTTGTTGGTCAAGTACATCTCGTCGACGACGATGGTGCCATTGCCGTTAGCCCAGAAATCAACGATGTGGATATTATTGGTCTCCAGAGCCTGACCCTTCTTGCCGCCCGACGTGTATTTGGCTTTCGAGAGATCGATGACAATTTGCTTCTTCGTGCCGAAGCCCGGCGACTCGCAGCAGTCGCTCCAGATGCTGTTGGCCGTGAAGATGTTCAGGTGAGCGTCGCAGTTCTGGACGCGCTTGAGCTTGATGACCAGATAGCGGTAGGCAGAGAAGTCAGCTCCGTTGGGGTATTCCCAACCCATCTGTCCCCATTGACCAGGCTTGAACGTGCGTGTGCTCTCGGTGTAGGTGCCGTTGGCAAAGAGATTGGGGTTGATGTACTGAGCGCCAAAGGGGAAGAAGGTACTGCGGACATTGAATGTGGTGGTGAGTTCGTTGCCCATGGGATCAGTAAAGGTTGCAGTGACGCGGGCCGTTCCCTCGGCCAAACCGCGCAGCTGACCATTCTGCATGGTCACGAGGTCCTCGCCAGCAATCGTGTAATGAGCTTGGGCTGAGACATTCTCGGTATGGCCATCGCGGTAGGTGGCAACCAACTGGAAGGGCGTCGTGTTACCAACCATAATTTCAATCTCTTCAGTCGCAGGCGCAAGTTTCTCCACCGTCAGCATGTCGGCGCTATAGCCCTCGAATGTGGCAGGATAGAACATGGACTCGTCATAGTCGGTCTCGGTCGAGAACCAATCGAAATCGGCATAGCCCTCGCTATCCGCCTGAGCGGCAAAGCAGAAGAGGCCAAAGCGCGCACCGACGAAGACCGTGAGATTGAAGCCTAACGTGGTCTCATTGCCAAAGTTGACAAAGGTCTTGTTATCTAAAGAGTAAGCGAACTTGGCACGGCTCGTGCTCTTGGTGACAGAGGCACGCAGGTAGATGACGCTGTCAATGTCGACCGCCTTCACCTGCTCCGCGGGTTGGAAACTACTGGAAGTGCGCAGCGTATCCTGCCGCCAGACGAGTCGACGTTGACCGTCCTTCATCTCGACAGCAATGAAAGCGTAGGGATCCTGCAGGACACAGATGCCGGCGCGGTCGCCCTCACTGAGATGGCTGACATCCAAGCGGATGGTTCCCGTGGAAGGAGTGCTCTCCTTACCATGGAAGGCATAGATGCGCTGCGTCAGCATATTACGGGCCTGGGTGAGACGGTTGGCCGTGCCAGAGGTCTTCAAGCGAAGCCATCCCGGGCGTTCGAACAGCGACCATGCGCCGTCATCGGGATTGTGGTTCCACTGCCACTGCTGCCCAAGAGGATAACTGCGGAAATTGTCGTTGGTAGGTAGTTGATGACGAGGCATCGGACGAGCTGTCTTGGGCTTGAAATAAGTCTCATAGGGCACGCCTTTATTGCCCACGACAGGCCAATCGTCGGCCCACTGTACAGGCTGCAGGTTAGGCATACGACCCAGGCAGCCGAGATCCTCTTGCATGATGGTCCACCATTCACCCGTCGGGGTGTCGAAGAGAGCACCCTGATGGACGGTGTTAGGCTTGCCGTCGATGGTTTTCTCCACCAGCATCTTCTCTTCGTAGGGGCCAAAGATGTTCTTGGAACGGAACACGGCTTGGCCGCTGGGCCATCCGCCATAAGTGGCGTAGATATAATAGTAGTCGCCAATCTTATAGAGATGACAACCTTCGAGGCCTGACTTGTCGCTGATGACGCGCTTCTCCTGCTTGAAGTTGAAGTCCTCGTCGAGCTCACACATCTGGATGTTCCCGATGCCACACGCCACATAGACCTTACCGTTGTCGAAGAGCATACCCGGATCGTAGTAGATGCGGGAGAGCTGACGTTTCTCCCACTTACCCTCGGGGTCAGTGGCCGTGAGCAGCCATCCACCCGCATCATTACCATTGATGAGGAGATAGAATTTGCCATCGTGATACTTCATTGAGCACGCCCACATGCCAGCGGCGTACGCATTCTGTCCATCGATGAGGCTATAGCGGTCGCGCGTAGAGAGCTGCGTGAGCGGTTGTGCGCAGTACTCCCAATTGACGAGGTCGGTGCTCTTGAGGATGGTAGCGCCAGGGAAATGGTGCATCGTCGTGCTTACCATATAATAGGTATCACCGACACGGATGACATCAGGATCGGGGAAGTCGGCAAAGATGAGAGGATTGCGGTACTTGCCATTGCCTTGGTCGCTGACGGACACCTGCTTGAAGTCGGCATGCGGCCAATCGCGAGTATAGTAGTCGGCATACCAGTCCATGCAGGCCTTGCCGCAAGCCTCCTCGTAACCGCCGAAAGCAGGCACGACTTTATTCTTCTGGATGAGCGTGTCGACATCAATGAGGCAACTGGTACCGGATAGCGTCATCGAGATGTTGCCATAATGGTCGAGCATCGCCTTGTAAGCCTTACCCCACTTAGATGTCGAGCCAGTGGCCCATGTGCCATAGTTCGACTCTACCCACTCGCCATGCTCGTTGTAGTGACCAGTGCCTTCCTTCTTAGGACTCCAGTCGACTTCAGTGATGATGATCGGTGCGGTGTCGACGACTGGCACTTGCTTGCGGAACTGGTTGATTTTATTGGTCGGGTCGGGGGTGTTGTCGCTACAGCCATACCAACCGCAATAGTCGTGGACGGCATAGCCTATATTGGGGCCCTCAATCGGGAAGGTTGCATAACTGGTGTAGTTGGCCTGCCAACCAGTTCCGGGCGCCCAGATGATACCCGTGAAACCATTGCTGCGGATCTTGTCGACGACGGGCTGGAAATAGTCGTGCAACGCCTGTGGGTCGTCCTGATCCTGAGCATTCTTCAGCGAGACGGGTTCGTTGGCAAGCTCAATGCTTATCTGTCCGGCATATTTCTTTATATTGGTGTTCTTCGAGAAGATGTCCCAGACGGTCATGAGATACTGCTGATAGTAGTCGCCCACCTTGAGGTGGCCTGGGCAGACGCCTGGAGGGCGCACGACGACATACATGCCATGGTTCATGGCCTTCTGCATCAATGGGTAATAGAGTGAGGTCAGATAAGTCCTCAGACGTGCCTCGCTGAAATGTGAGATATCCGCCTCGCCGCCAACCTCATTGCCCAGCGGGTCTATGGTCTTGTCGCCGTTCTTGGTGAACCCCTTGGCGGTGATGCTTCCGTCGTTGGTCCACGCTGGCTCCAGGTGAAGACGGAAGACGGTGCAATGCGCTTCTTCCAGGCCTTTGAAAAGTTTCTCGAAATAGTCGAGGCAACGTTGACGACCAGCGTCATCGTAGCTCCAACCCCAACGACCACTATTGAACCACGCACTGGGCGTGTCCATCACGCCATGGAGGACAACATGATTACCATGCTCGTCGACGAGCCAGCGACCTTCAGTGTGGAGGGTAGGCAAAGGCTTAACGCCCTGCGCGGCAACGAATGTGGCAACGCCGAACATGAGGACGGCGCTGAGCATTCGTTGAAATAATTTTGTTCGCATCATAATGAGATTTATGTATAAGATGAATGTTCCGTAAAAAAATGAGGGCATCTATGCATCCGCACCAATGCCCCCCACAAATCAATCTTTTGAAAAATAAACTAACTAACTAATGATCTTCAAATCAAATGTATTGTGCCTTCATTGTCATAGGTTAATTCGGCTATCTTAACGCTGCGGAGCCATGTGAGCCCGCCGCTGGGGACGCTATCGTGATGAAGCAGGAACCAACGTCCGCGCCATTCGACGATGCTGTGGTGGGTGGTCCAGCCTACGACGGGCTGCAACAGTTCGCCACGGAAGCGGAAAGGTCCATAGGGCGAACGACTGGTGGCATAGCAGATGAGGTGGCTATCGCCCGTACTGTAGCTGAAATAGTAGATTCCATCGCGTTTGTGCATCCACGATGCCTCGAAGAAGCGATGGGGATCGTCGGCACGAAGGGGCTGGCCATTATCGTCCACGATGACCACGGGGCGAGGCTCCTCGGCGAACTGCGTGACGTCTGCCGTCATGCGGGCTACGCGAGCAGAAAGGGCAGGCTCTGCGCCCTCCGGCAAATGGGCATTCTCGAGCGCACGATTGTCGCGATAACGCTGGAGCTGTCCGCCCCAGATACCCCCGAAGTAGACATAGATCTCGCCATCATCGTCCTTGAACGCGCAAGGGTCAATGGAGTAGCTGCCGCGAATAGGATCTGGGAGAGGCGTGAAAGGGCCTTCGGGACGGTCGGCAACAGCGACGCCAAGATGGAAGATATCCGTGCGGTCCTTCATGCTATAAATAAGATAGTAACGACCATCTTTCTCGACGACGTCATTGTCCCACAGCTGACGACCTGCCCAGGGGATATCGTCCACATCGAGGATCTTGCCCAGGTCACGAGCCTCGAGCTGATCGGGGTCGTCGAGGCAGAGAACATGGTAGTCCTTCATGTCGAAATGATCACCATTGTCATTCTCGGGGATTCCGCTATCGCGGTCGTGAGAGGGATAGATATAAAGGCGGTCGCCAAAGACATGGCCCGAAGGGTCGGCCATATAGTCGGAAGGAAAGAGGTAACGCATGTTAGAGTTAATAGTTAAGAGTTAAGAGTTGAGAGTTAATCGTTAAGAGTTAAGAGTTATTCTGCTCCGTTCATGGCACGGCGTGCGGCCAGTTCGGCCTGCATCTGCTCATTGAACTGCTTGGAGATGGGATAGAAGCAGAGTGCTACGACGCCGATGCCGAAGAGCACAGCAGGCACGAGGCTGCCGACCAGACGAATGCCCGTGACCGCAGAATCGCTCTGCAAGAGGCCTGAGCCCGAAGCATAGCCAAAGGCTGAGAGGATGAGTCCGGCGAAAGCGCCGCCAAGGCCGAGGCCGGCCTTCAGCGCAAAGACAACACCCGAGAAGCAGAAGCCAGTGGCACGGCGATGGTTGACATACTCGATATGGTCGGCCACATCAGCAATCATAGCCCAAAGCAAAGGCACCGTGGGTGCATAAGCCAGCGACTTGAGCACGCAGAGCACGAACATCGACGACACGTCCTTCGGGCCGGGCAGCCAGAACATGGCCGTGAAGATGGCCGTCAGCGTCAGACAGACGATGAATGTGCGCTTCTTGCCATAGCGGTTGGCCAGATAGTTGGAGAGAAGGATGACGCCCGCGAACTGCACCAACGCTCCGACCATATTAAATAAGGAGAAGCCGATGGCATAGGCATCCGACTCGGAATGGGCGATAAGGTTGAAGGTCGTCAACAAGACTGCGCCCTCGCCATCCGGCTTGACCAACCCAAGGCCGCCGAGGAATTCGTAGAGAGCACTTTGGTCAACATAGTTCTGGAAATAGAAGCTCATGGCCGACCCCCACATGGCAAGGGTGATGAACACGAAGAGGGTCAGCACGAACATGGCCCGCCAGGGAACGCTCGAGAACAGCTCGGTCACGTCCTTGCGGATGTTCATCTCCTGCTGAGGGGGAGGAGCGATGCGCTCGCGTGCCGAGAAGAAGGTGACGACGAAGCAGATGAAACAGATGACGGCATACAGCCCAATTGTGCAGAGCCACCCACGGCCCTCGTCCTCGCCGCCGAACTTGGAGACCAACGGAAGCGTCAGGCCCTGCACGACGAACTGCGCGATTGTAGAACCGATGAAACGGATGCTAGTGATGCTCGTGCGCTCGCGGATGTCGCCTGTCATGACTCCACCGAGAGCGGAGTAAGGCGTGTTGTTGAACGAGTACATCGTCATCAGCAAGACGTAGCTGACCGTGGCGTAGAGTGCGACAAGTCCCTTATCCTCGATGCCCGGATTCCAGAATGCCAGCACGTAGAACACACAGAAAGGGATGGCCGTCCACAACACCCAGGGACGATATTTGCCCCAACGAGTCTTGGTGCGGTCGGTGATGATACCCACGGCGGGGTCCACAAAGGCATCTACGATACGAGCAATGAGCAGGACCGAGCCTGCAACGGCGCCATCCAAGCCGAAGATGTCCGTGTAGAACTTCAGCTGGAAAATCATCATCATCTGGAAGACCAGATTCGCAGCTACATCGCCCAACGAGTAGCCGACTTTTTCACGAAGAGAGACTTTGTCAGTTGCCATCGGTTAGTTGTTTATTTCGATTAAGACACTCATACCTTCTATTTCGACGGCAAAGGTAGCGACTTTAGCAAAAAGGAATTTCCACGTGCGTTCCAAACTATTTAAATTATGTTTCATTTGACTATTCGTCCCTGCGGTAAACCTAAAATTCGCAAAATTCGGCGGATTATTCGTCTATGAAAATGTTTTTATGTACTTTTGCAGCCGTTTAAGGATGTACACTGTTTTCAGAATATGAAAAGACTCTTTCTCACGATTCTCACGACTTTGCTGACCGTGCAACTGATGGCACAAGTCACAGGCGTCGTCATCGACTCGAAGACGCGCAAGCCGTTGGAATTCGTCAACGTCTACTACGACGGCCGTGGCTACGGAGAGCAGACCGACGAGAACGGACAGTTCGTCATCAAGGAGGACTCCACGTGGCACGAACTGACCGTCTCCACGATGGGCTATGAACGTCAGGTCGTCAAATTAGGCGCTTTCGGCAAGAACAAGAACCTCAAGATACGCCTCACGCCCGAAGGCTCCAACCTGCAAGAAGTCACCGTCACGACGAAGCGCACCCGCTACAGCCGGAAGAACAACCCGGCCGTAGAGCTGATGCGCAAGGTGATTGCACACAAGAAGAGCAACGATCTGCACGCGAAAGATTTCTTCACGTTTACGACCTACGAGAAGATGACGTTCTCCGTGAACGAAGTTACCGACAAGATCTTCGAGATGGACGAAGCCAAGGCGTGGGCCTTCCTCAAGGACCACGTCGAGCGGCATCCCAAGACGGGTACGCTCATCCTGCCGCTCACGGTAGACGAACAGCTCTCACACACCTTCTACCGCCGGAGTCCCAAGAGCGAGAAGGAACTCATCAAGGCCAAGTCCAGTCGCGGCATTAACGAACTCATCAACACGGGCGACATCCTGACCACCATCCTCAAGGACTGCTTCACCGACGTCAACATCTACGACGAGGAATGCCGACTGCTGCAGTTCCACATCAAGAGCCCGATAGCCAATTCCGCCATCAGCTTCTACCGCTATTATATCCAGGACACCCTCTTCTTCCGCCGCTCGACACCTGAGGACAAGGAACGCCGCGAGTACAATCCGCTCGACTTCTATGTCAGCCGCGACGAGGCCCACAGTAGCGACCTGCCTCACGACAGCGTCGTCGTACTCGGCTTCACGCCCAACAACCAGCAGGACATCGCCTTCAACGGCAACATCTACATCATGATGGACTCCTCCTATCAGGTGAAAACGGCCGAGCTCCATTTCCCCAAGCAGTCCAATGTCAATTTCGTCGAAGACATCCGCATCGACCAGTATTATGAGGACCTGCCCACGGGCGAACGCGTATGTGTGAATAATGACATGCTGGTCAACCTGAAGGTTACCTCTTGGCTCACGAAAGTGCTGGTGCAGCGAACCGTGCGCAACTTCGACTACACCTTCGACGAGGTTCCCCCCAACGTGTTCAAGCGCATCAAGGGAACGACCTACACGGAGCCAGACGCCACCATGCATACCGACGACCAGTACTGGGCGCAGTACCGCAAGGAGGAACTCTCGGAGAGCGAGAGCCAGATAGGCGGGCTGCTGAAGAAGCTGACCGAGCTGAAATACTTCAAGCCAGTCATGATCGGCGTCAAAGCACTCATCGAGAACTACGTGGAGACCTCCGACTCCACGGCCACCAACAAATTCGACTTCGGCCCCATCAACACGACGATCTCCTTCAACGACTACGACCGCTGGCGCTTCCGCCTGTCGGGCTTCACCACCGCTCACTTCAATCCTCACTGGTTCTTCTCAGGCTACATCGCTTATGGCACGCGCTCCAAGAATCTCTATGGATGGGGCGAGGTCGTCTACTCATTCAACAAGAAAGCCTATCTCTCGCGCGAGTTCCCGAGAAACAACATCCACTTCTCCTACCGCCGCGATGTCACTACGCCCTTCGACAAGTTCGTACCTACCGACAAGGACAACATGTTCATGGCTTTCCACACCTCGAAGGTCGACCAGTACAACCTCATCCGCGAGTGGAAGGGGATGTGGGACCGCGAATGGTACAATGGCGCCAAGATGCAACTCAAATTCACGCGCACACAACAGCGCCCCGTCGACAAACTCTTCTATCAACGGCTCGGCACCGACCCCACGGTCACGGCCACAGGAGACATGCGCAACCTCAGCCTCGAGAACTCGCTCCAGCACCGCATACGGGGCATCAACACGTCTGAGTTCTACGCCAACGTCTCGTTCGAGCCCGGCGCCACCTACATCAATACAAAGCAACGGCGCGTCAAGATCAACAAGGATGCCCCCATCTTCACCGTCAGCCACACCCTCGGACTGAAAGACTTTCTTGGCGGCGACTATAACTACAACGTCACCGAAGCGGGCATCTACAAGCGCTTCTACGTGCCAGCCGGCTGGGGCTATACCGACTTCGACATACGGGCGGGCATACAGTGGAACACGGTGCCCTTCCCCCTCCTCATCCATCCTGCCGTCAACCAGAGCTTCGTCATCCAGGACAACACGTTCTCGCTCATCAACAGCCTGGAATTCCTCAACGACCGTTACGTTCAACTCATGTGGTCGTGGGACCTCTGCGGCAAGATCTTCAACCGCGTCCCCCTGCTCAAGAAACTCCATTGGCGCGAATTCATCGGCCTCAATGCCCTCTGGGGAACGCTGACCGACAAAAACAACCCGGCTGCCAACAACTATACCGACGCCAGCCTGTTCTACTTCCCCGGCCACTTCCAGACGGCCGACGATGGCTCAGTCTTCTACGAGAACAATACCATCGTCATGAGCAAGAACACGCCTTACCTTGAGCTTCGCGTGGGCGTACACAACATCTTTAAGATTCTTCATATCGAGTACGTGCGCCGCCTTACCTATAAGGACAACCCGGGCACCCACAAGAATGGCGTCCGCTTTATGTTCCGCGTCTTCTTCTAAGCACAAGGCGTCCTGGTCTCGAACGTTCAATCCTCATCACAGCAAACTCTCCTATGACCCAAGGCTATCCCGTCCGCCCTTATTCAGGCCCTGTCAAGCGCTATTGCCAGACACTCGACCTCCGCAATGACCCTGAACTCATCCGTCGCTATCGCGAATGCCACGACCGCGACCATGCGTGGCCCGAGATCCTCGAAGGCATACGCTCTGTAGGCATCCTCGAGATGGAGATTTACATCCTCGGCACGCGTCTCTTCATGATCGTCGAGACGCCTCTCGACTTCGATTGGGACACCGCCATGGCACGCCTCGCCACCCTACCCCGACAAGAGGAATGGGAGGCGTTCGTAGCCTCTTTCCAGCGTTGCGCCGAAGGAGCTACCTCCGACCAGAAATGGCAGCTCATGGAACGCATGTTCTATCTCTACGATTAGGCGGTCCTTCGCCCTCTCTCCCCCACTCCTTTAATGCCACCCGTCTGAGCGTATATACGTGAGGCTTTACGCGTATATACGTGCAGCTCTGAGCGTATATACGTGAAGGCTTATACATATATACGTGCAGCCTTGAGCGTATATACGTGAAGGCTTGTATCACCGGTGATACAAGCGTGAAGATATGGACGTGATGACGGCTACGTACGGAGAAGCGGCAACAAGGGTTTATTCACAGCCACGGTAAGGTACCCACGAACGCTCGATGCCAATAAAAAAGGCTGCGACCCACATCGGGTCGCAGCCTCTGTTTATCCAAGCGCCACACAGCCTGAGCCGTAGTGACGGGAATTGTATTAATCCATCTCGTAGTCGAGGATAGCCTTGCGGTTGGAGAGCACGCGGTCGTAGTCCTCCTTGGAACCTACGATGATGCGCTCAAAC
Organism: Bacteroidaceae bacterium; assembly: GCA_017429525.1. Classification (GTDB taxonomy): domain Bacteria; phylum Bacteroidota; class Bacteroidia; order Bacteroidales; family Bacteroidaceae; genus Physcousia. The sequence continues at coordinate 27,818 of JAFROT010000038.1, forward strand.
TCACGCAGACCCGTACCCGCGGGGATGAGGTGACCGCAGATGACGTTCTCCTTCATACCTTCGAGACTGTCGCTCTTGCCATTGATAGCGGCTTCGTTGAGCACCTTCGTCGTTTCCTGGAAGGAAGCTGCCGACATGAACGAACTGGTCTGCAGAGCTGCGCGGGTGATACCTTGCAGAATCTGCGTCGACGTGGCAGGCACGGCATCGCGAACGACGACGGGACGCAGGTCACGGCGCTTCAGCAGTGAATTCTCGTCGCGCAGCTTGCGGGCGGTGACAATCATACCAGCGACCATGTTCTCGCTGTCGCCAGCATCAGTCACTACCTTCTTGCCCCAGATGCGGTCGTTCTCCTCGGCAAACTCGAGCTTGTCGACCACCTGCTGCTCAAGGAAGCGTGTATCGCCGGGCTCATCGATCTGCACTTTGCGCATCATCTGACGTACGATGACCTCGAAGTGCTTATCGTTGATCTTAACGCCCTGCAGACGATAGACGTCCTGAACCTCGTTGACGATGTATTCCTGTACAGCCGTCGGGCCCTTGATGGCCAGGATATCAGCCGGGGTGATGGCGCCGTCAGAAAGAGGCGTACCAGCACGGACATAGTCGTTCTCCTGAACAAGTATCTGCTTCGACAGAGGCACGAGGTAGTGGCGCTCATCGCCGACCTTAGAGGTGACGATAATCTCGCGGTTACCACGCTTGAGCTTACCCATCTTGACCTCGCCATCGATCTCGCTGACGACAGCAGGATTGCTCGGGTTGCGTGCCTCGAAGAGCTCAGTGACACGGGGCAGACCGCCCGTGATGTCGCCAGCACCACCTTGGACACGAGGAATCTTGACCAGCACGTCACCAGCCTTTACTGCCTGTTTGTCCTCAACGGAGATGTGACCGCCGATGGGGAAGTTGTAGGTGCGAAGGAGCTCGCCACTCTCATCAAGGATATGGCAAACAGGAACCTTGGTCTTATCCTTCGATTCCGTGATGATCAGTTCGCGCAGGCCTGTAGCATCATCGGTCTCGACACGATAGGTGACACCTTCGATGACATCCTCAAACTCAATGCGGCCGGCAGCTTCTGTGACGATGACGGCGTTGAACGGATCCCACTTGGCGATGATATCGCCTTTCTGGACCTTCTCGCCATCCTTCTTGTAGAGGGTGGAGCCATAAGGCACGTTCTGCGTGAGCAGGACGATGCCGGTATTAATGTCGACGAAGCGGACTTCAGCCAGACGGCCTACGACCATCTTGGCAGGCTGACCAGCTTCGTCAAGGAAGTCGACGGTGCGGAGCTCTTCAAACTCGAGCTTAGAATCATACTTGGCCTTGATTGTTGCGTTGGCAGCAGCGTTCTCGGCAACACCACCAGCGTGGAAGGTACGGAGGGTAAGCTGTGTACCGGGCTCACCGATGGACTGTGCAGCGATGACGCCGACGGCTTCGCCCTTCTGCACCATGCGGCTGGTGGCGAGGTTGCGGCCGTAGCACTTCATGCACACGCCATGCTTCGACTCGCAAGTGAGCACGCTTCGAATCTCGACGCTCTCGATGGGGCTGGCCTCGATCTCTGCGGCAACAGCCTCGGTGATCTCCTCGCCAGCAGCGACGATAAGCTTGTTGTTGGAAGGATTGATGATGTCATGGACGCTGACACGACCCAGGATGCGGTCGTAGAGCGAGCTGATGACCTCATCGCCATTCTTGAGGGCGGTGCAGACGAGACCACGAAGGGTGCCGCAGTCCTCCTCGGTGATGATGACGTCGTGAGATACATCGACCAGACGACGGGTCAGGTAACCTGCGTCGGCGGTCTTCAGAGCGGTATCGGCAAGACCCTTACGGGCACCGTGCGTTGAGATGAAGTACTCCAGCACGGACATGCCCTCCTTGAAGTTCGAGAGGATTGGGTTCTCAATGATCTGTGCCTCGGCACCAGCTTTCTGGGGCTTAGCCATCAGACCACGCATACCGGAGAGCTGTGAGATCTGACCGGCACTACCACGAGCACCCGAGTCAAGCATCATGTACACAGCGTTGAAGCCCTGGTCGGCCTCGCGCATGGTCTTCATGAGGACTGCAGAGAGGTCGTTGTTGACGTGTGTCCACGCATCGATGACCTGATTGTAACGCTCCTTGTCGGTGATGAAACCCATATTGTAGTCGCCCATGATGCGCTCGACCTCGTCGTTACCACGCTGTACGAGGGCTGCCTTCTCCTCAGGGATGATGATGTCACCGAGGTTGAAGGACAAACCGCCGTCGTAGGCCAGCTTGTAACCGAGGTTCTTAATACCATCCAGGAACTTGCAAGCCTCGGCAACACCGACACTCTTGATGACATCCGTGATGAGACCACGGAGGGTCTTCTTGGAGATGATATCATTGAAGAAACCGACCTCAACAGGGATAATCTCGTTGACAATGACACGACCGACAGTCGTCTCGACCATGTGCTTACCGAGCTGGCCATTCTCCATCTTGTCTACGACGACGACCTTGACAGGGGCATGTACGTCGACACGCTTCTCATTGTAAGCGATGATGGCCTCTTCGGGGCCGTAGAACGTAAGGCCTTCGCCGAGTGCGCCCGGACGAACCTTAGTAATATAATACAGACCGAGCACCATATCCTGCGAAGGAACGGTGATAGGTGCGCCATTGGCAGGATTGAGGATATTGTGGCTCTGGAGCATCAGGATCTGAGCCTCGAGGATGGCCTCGTTCGAGAGGGGGAGGTGGACAGCCATCTGGTCGCCATCGAAGTCAGCGTTGAAGGCCGTACAGGCGAGCGGGTGAAGCTGGATGGCCTTGCCCTCAATCATGTGAGGCTGGAAGGCTTGGATACCAAGGCGGTGCAGTGTCGGAGCACGGTTGAGGAGCACAGGGTGACCCTTCATGACATGCTCGAGGATATCCCAGATGACGGGGTCCTTGCGATCGACAATCTTCTTAGCCGACTTGACGGTCTTGACGATACCGCGCTCGATGAGCTTACGAATGATGAACGGCTTGTAGAGTTCGGCAGCCATCAGCTTGGGCAGACCGCACTCACCCATGTTCAGCTCGGGACCTACGACGATGACGGAACGGGCCGAATAGTCGACACGCTTACCGAGGAGGTTCTGACGGAAGCGACCTTGCTTACCCTTCAACGAATCGCTGAGAGACTTGAGCGGACGGTTGCTCTCGCTCTTGACTGCGCTCGACTTGCGGCTGTTGTCGAAGAGACTGTCGACAGCCTCCTGGAGCATACGCTTCTCATTGCGGAGGATAACCTCGGGAGCCTTGATCTCGATGAGGCGCTTCAGACGGTTGTTACGAATGATGACACGACGATAGAGGTCGTTCAGATCCGACGTGGCGAAACGGCCGCCATCCAGGGGAACGAGCGGACGCAGATCGGGCGGAATGACCGGCAGCATGCGCATGATCATCCACTCGGGTTTGTTGCGCTCGCGGCTGGCACGGAAACTCTCGACGACCTGCAGACGCTTCAACGCCTCGTTCTTGCGCTGCTGAGCGGTGTCGCTGTTGGCGCGGTCGCGCAGTTCATAGCTCAGGGCATCCAGGTCAAGACCTACGAGAAGGTCGTAAATGGCCTCGGCACCCATCTTGGCGATGAACTTATTGGGGTCGTCATCGGGTAGATACTGGTTGTCGGCGGGCAGACGATCGAGGTGATCGAGGTACTCCTCCTCAGAGAGGAGATCGAACTTCTCGAGGTGTACGCCCTCTTCCTCTTCCTTGAGGAAAGGACCCGGGTTGATGACGACATAGCGCTCGTAGTAGATGACGGCATCGAGTTTCTTGGTGGGCATACCGAGCAGATAGCCAATCTTATTGGGCAAACTGCGGAAATACCAGATGTGGGCCACGGGAACGACGAGTTCGATGTGGCCACTACGTTCACGACGCACCTTCTTCTCAGTGACTTCAACACCGCAACGGTCGCAGACGATGCCTTTGTAGCGGATACGCTTGTACTTACCGCAATGGCACTCATAGTCCTTAGTAGGACCGAAGATGCGCTCGCAGAACAAGCCGTCTCGCTCGGGCTTGTAGGTGCGATAATTGATGGTCTCGGGCTTCAGCACCTCGCCGAAGGAATTCTCCTTAATCTCCTCGGGTGATGCCAACCCGATGGTGATCTTGGTGAAGTTGTTCTTGACTTTATTATCTTTCTTGTAAGGCATAATTTCCTATTTGAGAATTAGAAAATGTGAAATTGTGAAAATGTGAAGAGAGGTTCTTCTTTCCTTATTTTCTAAATTTCTTATTATTCAAGGGTGACGGAAAGGCCGAGACCACGGAGTTCGTGCAACAACACATTGAGCGACTCGGGAATACCAGGCGTGGGCATAGGTTCACCCTTGACAATAGCTTCATAAGCCTTGCTGCGGCCTGTGACATCGTCGGACTTGATGGTGAGGATCTCTTGCAGGACATGCGATGCGCCGAAGGCTTCGATAGCCCAGACCTCCATCTCACCGAAGCGCTGGCCACCGAACTGTGCTTTACCGCCGAGAGGCTGCTGAGTGATAAGGCTGTACGGACCGATGGAACGAGCGTGCATCTTATCCTCGACCATGTGACCGAGCTTGAGCATATAGGAAACGCCCACGGTTGCCAACTGGTCAAACTTCTCGCCCGTAGCACCATCATAGAGCTGTGTCGAGCAATAACGGGGAAGGCCTGCCTTGTCGGTCCACTTGCAAAGGTCGTCGAGCGAAGCACCATCGAAAATAGGCGTAGCGAACTTCACACCGAGCTGCTTACCGGCAGCGCCGAGGACAGCCTCGAAGATCTGACCGATATTCATACGTGAAGGCACACCCAGAGGATTCAGGACGATGTCGACCGGCGTACCATCGGCCAAGAACGGCATATCCTCCTGACGTACCACCTTTGAGACGATACCCTTGTTACCGTGACGACCGGCCATCTTATCACCGACGCCAATCTTACGTTTCTTAGCCACATAGACCTTGGCCATCTGAATGATACCCGAGGGCAGCTCATCGCCAATGGTGATGGCATACTTGCGGCGCTTGACCTCTGCATCAAGCAATTTATACTTCTTGATGAAGTTGATAATCAGTTGCGAGATAAGGCTGTTAGCATGCTCATCACTGGTCCAGCCGCTCAGCTGAACACCCGTATAATCGAGGTTCGAAAGCGCGCCCTCTGTGAACTTAGCACCCTTAGCGATGATCTCAGCACCCATATAGTCCTTCACGCCCTGTGACGTGAGGTTCTTCGTCAGTTCAAGAAGTTTGTCGATGAGGATGGCCTTGAGGTCGCCGACCTTCATGTCGAACTCCTCATCTATCTTGGGCAGACGCTGCTTGTCACGCAACTTCTCAGAACGAGTCTTGATGACGCGCGAGAAGAGCTTCTTATCAATAACTGTACCAGAGAGAGAAGGAGAAGCTTTGAGTGAAGCATCCTTCACATCACCAGCCTTGTCACCGAAGATGGCGCGCAGGAGTTTCTCTTCTGGCGAAGGATCGCTCTCACCCTTCGGGGTAATCTTACCGATAAGGATGTCGCCAGGCAGTACCTGAGCACCTACGCGGATGATACCGTTCTCGTCAAGGTCCTTGGTAGCTTCCTCGCTGACATTGGGGATATCTGAAGTGAGCTCCTCAACACCACGCTTAGTCTCACGTACCTCGAGAGCGAACTCCTCGACATGGATGCTGGTGAGAATATCGTCGCGAACGACACGTTCGTTGAGCACAATGGCATCCTCGTAGTTGTAACCCTTCCAAGGCATGTAAGCCACGAGGAGGTTACGGCCCAGTGCCAATTCACCATTCTCAGTGGAATAGCCCTCCGTGAGGATATCACCAGCCTTGACACGCTGACCTTTATCGCAAATAGGACGCAAGTCGATAGTCATATTCTGATTGGTGCGGCGGAACTTGGGTATACGATATTCCTTCAATGCCGGCTCGAAAGAGACAAACTCTTCGTCCTCTGTACGATCATAAAGAATACGGATGGTGGTAGCATCAACATAGTCTACGATGCCATCGCCTTCTGCAACAATCATCGTACGGCTGTCTTCGCAGACCTGCTTCTCAATGCCTGTTCCGACAATAGGAGCCTCGGTGCGAACCAGAGGCACGGCCTGACGCATCATGTTCGATCCCATGAGGGCACGGTGAGCATCATCGTGCTCGAGGAAGGGGATGAGCGATGCAGCAATAGAAGCAATCTGCTGCGGAGCGACGTCCATCAAGTCGACCTCCTTGGGCGGAACGACAGGATAATCGTCGTCCTGACGGCATTTTACCACCTTACGGATGAAGTGGCCATTATCGCGCAAAGGAGCATTACCCTGACCAATGATGAGTCCTTCCTCCTCTTCAGCAGTGTAATACTTGATACCTTCATCGGAGAGGTCAACGACACCATCGTTCACCTTACGATACGGCGTCGAGATGAAACCGAGCTCATTGATCTTAGCATAAACGCAAAGTGACGAGATCAGACCGATGTTAGGTCCTTCTGGTGACTCGATAGGACAGAGACGACCATAGTGGGTATAGTGGACGTCACGCACCTCGAAGCCAGCACGCTCACGGCTCAGACCGCCAGGACCAAGAGCGGAGAGACGACGCTTGTGCGTAACCTCAGCCAACGGGTTGGTCTGGTCCATGAACTGCGAAAGGGCATTCGTACCAAAGAACGAATTGATGACGCTGGAGATGGTCTTAGCGTTAATGAGGTCGGTGGGCGTGAACACCTCGTTGTCACGGACATTCATGCGCTCACGAATCGTACGACTCATGCGGGCCAAGCCAATAGCAAACTGATTAGAGAGCTGCTCGCCAACGGTACGGACACGACGGTTCGAGAGGTGGTCAATATCATCGACCTGAGCTTTCGAGTTAACCAGTTCGATGAGATATTTGATAATCTCAATAATGTCTTCACGGGTGAGCACACGCACATCGGGCTCTGTCTGCAAGCCCAATTTGCGATTGATGCGATAACGACCTACATCACCGAGGTCATATCGCTTCTCTGAGAAGAACAGGTTGTTAATCACTTCGCGTGCGCTGGCATCATCAGCAGGATCTGCATTACGCAGCTGGCGATAGATGTAGAGCACAGCTTCCTTCTCAGAGTTGGAGGGGTCCTTAGCCAATGTATTGAAGATAATGCTGAAGTCACTGGCTTCGGCGTCTTCCTTATGGATAAGGATGGTCTGAACGCCACTATCAAGCACGAGGGCCATGTTCTCTTCGGTGAGGACCTCCTCACGCTCCACGACGACCTCGTTACGCTCGATACTAACAACTTCACCAGTGTCTTCATCAACAAAATCTTCTACCCACGACTTCTTGACGCGACCTGCCAACTTCTGGCCGAGGTGCTTCTTCAGGTTGGTCTTGTTGACCTTGACTTCCTCTGCCAAGTTGAAGATCTCAAGGATGTCCTTATCATCCTCAAAGCCGATAGCACGCAGAAGAGTTGTTACGGGCAACTTCTTCTTACGGTCGATGTAGGCGTACATTACATTATTGATATCCGTGGCGAACTCAATCCACGAGCCTTTGAAAGGAATGATACGTGCGCTGTAGAGTTGCGTACCATTAGCATGCAGGCTGGAACCAAAGAACACGCCAGGAGAACGGTGTAACTGACTGACGACAACACGCTCAGCACCATTGATGATGAAAGTGCCATTCGGGGTCATGTAAGGAATCGGGCCGAGGAAGACATCCTGAATGACGGTGTCAAAATCCTCATGGTCGGGATCCGTGCAATAGAGCTTCAGCTTGGCTTTCAAAGGCACGGCATAGGTGAGGCCGCGCTCGAGGCATTCTTCCATGCTGTAGCGAGGTGGGTCAATGTAATAGTCCAGGAATTCGAGGACAAAGTTGTTGCGCGTGTCGGCGATGGGGAAGTTCTCAGAGAACACCTTGTACAAGCCGTCGTTCTTGCGCAGTTCGGGAGGGGTGTCGAGCTGTAGGAAGTCGTTGAACGACTTGAGCTGCACCTCGAGGAAATCCGGGTAATCCATCGGATTCTTCACCGAAGCGAAATTGACTCTTTGGTTGATAATCTTATCCATTAATGATATATAATGTGATGTTAACGTGTACTGTCGATAGTGGGTGAGGGCGTTGCGGGCGTTGGGAGCGTGTAGTGCGCTTTAGACGCAAAAAGTAGAGGACTCTCTACCAGAGAGTTCTCTACCTATGGAATCCGATTTGAATCGGTGGGGTATGATCTTACTTCAGCTCGATCTCAGCACCAGCCTCCTCGAGGGTCTTCTTCAGAGCCTCAGCGTCAGCCTTAGGCATGCCTTCCTTCAACGTGCTGGGAGCACCGTCAACGAGCTCCTTAGCTTCCTTCAGACCGAGGCCACAAGCTTCCTTGACGGCCTTGACGACCTGCAGCTTAGCAGCGCCAGCGCTCTTGAGGACGACGTCGAAGTCAGTCTTCTCTTCAGCAGCGGGAGCAGCGCCGGCAGCGGGGCCAGCAGCAACAGCAACAGCAGCTGCAGCGGGTTCAATACCATACTCCTCTTTCAGGAGGTTCTTCAAATCGTTTACTTCCTTCACTGTCAAGTTAACCAACTCTTCAGCAATAGCTTTAATGTCTGCCATAATAATTTATGAAATTTTTGTTTTGTTTGACTTTAGGGTAATTTTTTTGATTATTCGCCCTTCTCGGCGAGAGTCTCGAGGACACCGTGAATGGTGCTGGCTCCAGACTCGAGAGCAGAGAGAACACCTTGCATCGGAGACTGCAGCATAGCCACGATGTCTGCGATAACCTCGTTCTTGCTCTTGATGGCGCAGAGGGCATCCAGCTGGTCAGCTCCTACATAGAAGCTCTCCTCAGCATAGGCGGCCTTCAGCTCGGGAATCGTCACGCCCTTAGGGTTCTTAGCATTGAAGTCCTTCAACATTTTGGCCGGTGCATTGGCCACGTTGGTGAAGACGACAGCAGTAGTACCCTTGAGGCTGTCATAGAGTGGTGAATAGTCGATCTCGCTGGCCTCGAAAGCCTTGTGCAGGAGGGTGTTCTTCACCACCACCATCTTCACCTCGCTCTTGAAGCACTGACGACGCAGAGCACTTGTGCGACCTGCATTCATACCAGTGACATCAACGAGATAGAAGTGGGGATACTCCTTGAGGGTCTGGCCCAGCTGTTCGATAATGAGGGCTTTATCTTCCTTTCTCATGATTGTAACGTCTTAAAATTAAATTTCGTCAACGGCCTTCGGGTCAACCTTGACACCACGGCTCATCGTACTTGAAAGATAAATACTCTTGATGTAAGTACCCTTGGCTGCAGCGGGTTTCAGCTTGATAATCGTGCTGATGAACTCCTTGGCATTCTCAGCGATCTTCTCAGCAGAGAAAGACACCTTGCCGATGGAGGTGTGCACGATACCAGTCTTGTCAACCTTGAAGTCAATCTTACCCTGCTTGACTTCCTTAACGGCTTGTGCAGGGTTCATGGTCACAGTGCCGCTCTTGGGGTTAGGCATGAGGCCACGGGGACCAAGGATGCGACCGAGCGCACCAATCTTACCCATGATAGAGGGCATGGTAATGATGACGTCAACGTCGGTCCAACCGCCCTTAATCTTGTCGATGTACTCATCCAGACCTACGTAGTCAGCACCAGCTTCCTTAACGGCGGCCTCCTGATCGGGTGTACAGAGGCACAGCACACGAACGACCTTACCAGTACCGTTAGGCAGCGTTGCTACGCCACGCACCATCTGGTTGGCCTTGCGGGGATCTACGCCCAGACGAATGTCGATATCAACAGAAGCGTCGAACTTGGTCGTGGTGATATCCTTGACCAGCTGCGAAGCCTCCTTGAGGGTGTAAGCTTTCCCTGCTTCAATCTTCTCAGCCACCAGTTTCTGGTTCTTTGTTAATTTTGCCATAGTTAATTGAAGTTTTTAATGATTATGCGGGAAAGTCACCTTTAACTGTGATACCCATACTTCTGGCCGTTCCTGCAACCAATCGCATAGCAGACTCGACCGTGAAGCAGTTCAGGTCGGGCATCTTGTCGGTGGCGATGGCACGCACCTGTTCCCAGGTGACGGAGGCTACCTTCTTACGGTTGGGCTCAGCGCTGCCGCCTTTCACCTTAGCTGCCTCCATGAGCTGTACAGCCACGGGAGGAGTCTTAACGACGAAGTCATACGACTTGTCAGTGTAGTAGGTGATGACAACAGGAAGCACCTTGCCGGCCTTGTCCTGAGTTCTGGCGTTGAATGCCTTGCAGAAATCCATGATGTTGATACCCTTCGAGCCCAGAGCGGGACCTACTGGGGGTGATGGATTTGCAGCGCCTCCTTTAATCTGTAGTTTGATTAATCCAGCAACTTCTTTAGCCATTGTTTAAGTTTCGTTTATAATTGATTAAACTGCGAAGTCATAAGCGACGCGTAACAGTTCGACGCTTATTCCTTCGACACCTGCATGAAACCGAGCTCCAGAGGAGTTTTTCTTCCGAAGATCTTGACGGACACTTTCAGTTTCTTCTTTTCGTTGTTCACTTCCTCGATGATAGCCTCGAAACCGTTGAACGGGCCATCCGTCACCTTGACGGCATCGCCGACCAAGTAAGGAATCTGCACATCTTCGGGCACATCGGCCAATTCATCAACGACACCGAGCAAGCGCTTCATCTCACCCTCACGGATGGGCAGAGGCTTCTCGTTGCCTTTCGTCTCACCAAGGAAACCAAGCACATTGGGCGTGTAGCGAAGCATGGCCTGCACGTCGGGCGTGAGGACACATTCCACCAACACGTAACCGGGCAGGTGACAACGCTCCTTCACGATCCGCTTGCCGTTTCTGAAATCGACATACTTCTCCTTCGGGATGAGCACCTGCGAGACTTTGTCGCCGTAGTCGCCTTGTGCGACCTGGGCGTCAACGTACTCTTTCACTTTGCCTTCTTTACCGCTGATAGCACGAAGTACATACCAACGCATTGTCTGTTCAGCCATAAGCTACTTTTCCGATTAGTTGGGATAAACCAACTCCATCACATGCTGGAAAGTGAAATCCATAACGAAAACTATCACCGCGATGAGTAGGGAAGCAACTAATACTACAACCGCGCTGTTGAACAGTTCTGAACGCGTGGGCCAAGTGGTCTTATGCACGAGTTCTTCGTATGATTCCTTGCAGTAATTGTAAAATCTCTTTAACATACCTTATTTATTTATCGCACGGGAAGAGAGGCTCGAACTCCCGACACCTGGTTTTGGAGACCAGTGCTCTACCAACTGAGCTATTCCCGTAAATGAAGCCCCCGCCCTAGAACGGGGGCTCATTTGCTATTCTAGTCTATCCAGAACGTCTAGACGACCTAGATATCCAGAGATTCCAGAAGAATTAATCGTCGAGGATCTCAGTGATCTGACCGGAACCTACCGTGCGGCCACCCTCACGGATAGCGAAGCGCAGACCCTGATTCAGAGCAACGGCGTAGATGAGCTCAACGGTGATCTCTACGTTGTCACCAGGCATCACCATCTCAGTGCCTTCGGGGAGATGGATCTCACCCGTGCAGTCCATGGTGCGGAGGTAGAACTGAGGACGATACTTGTTGCCGAAGGGAGTGTGACGGCCGCCCTCTTCCTTCTTCAGGACGTAGATGGAAGCCTTGAACTTCTTGTGGGGCTTGATAACACCCGGGTGGGTGATAACCATACCACGCTTAACTTCGTTCTTATCGATACCGCGGAGGAGCAGACCAACGTTGTCGCCAGCTTCACCCTCATCGAGGATCTTACGGAACATCTCAACACCGGTGATGACGGACTTCTTGTCCTCACCAAGACCGAGGATCTGGACCTCGTCGCCAACCTTGACGACACCAGTCTCGATACGGCCAGTAGCAACGGTACCACGACCTGTGATTGAGAAGACGTCCTCAACAGGCATCAGGAAGGGCTTATCAACGTCGCGCTGAGGCTCCTGAATCCAGTTGTCGCAAGCGTCCATGAGCTCCATGACCTTGTCTTCCCACTCGGGTACGCCGTTGAGGGCACCGAGAGCAGAACCGCGGATGATGGGGGTGTCAGCCTCGAACTGGTAAGCAGCGAGCAGCTCCTGCATTTCCATTTCAACGAGCTCGAGCATCTCCTCGTCGTCGAC
>JAFROT010000039.1 GCA_017429525.1 Bacteroidaceae bacterium
GTCGTTTAGTCGTTTAGGACTGAGCAACAATGTAAAATCCCCAATCTACCAAACGACCAAATAACAAAACGACCAAAAAGGTTAAAGATATGAGGTATTTCCGACAAGCACTCGCCATGATGCGCGAGGAACGACTTTTCTCCGGCATCTACATCGTGGGTACGGCGCTGGCCATTGCTTTTACGATGGTGATGGCCGTAGTGTATTACATCAAGTTGGCGCCCATCTACCCAGAGCCGAATCGCGCAAGGACGGTCTATTTCGAGGGCATCTGTATTGAGGCTGATAATGGCGGGATGGGGCAAACGCCTTTCAGCGCCAAGGCATACGAGGACTGGTTTCAGAAGAGTCCGAACATTGAGTACTGCTCGCCCACGCTGTTGGCGGCGGGAACGGGCAAGACGTTAGGGCGCTGCCACACCTTTGTGGTGCGCGGAAAAGACGACTATGTGGATGCCATCCGCAACGAAACCAGCGCCGACTTCTTCAAGATATATGCCTACGACTTCGTGAGCGGACGGCCCTTTACGCAAAAAGAGGTAGAAGGGGAGGAGGCCGTCTGCGTCATCTCCGACGGTTTGTCCGAGCGGCTGTTTGGCAAGGGCGTGGATGCCGTGGGAAAGACGGTGGAGTTGGCTGGCAGCTGGAACCTGCGCGTGGTGGGCGTCATGCGAAGCGGAAGCCAACTGACGCCCGACAGTTATGTCGACGTCATAGCTCCCTACACGCTGTTTGGCTTGCAGATGAATGTACGCTATCAGGGACTCTACTCCATCGTGGCTACGGTGAGCGATGACGCGCACCTGCAGGCATTGAAGCAGGAACTGGACGACATAGCGGCACGTACACAGCAGTCGCATCCCGAGCAATTGCCGATGTTCGGTTTCGGCGAGGGAGTCAAGACGAAGTGTGTGCTGACCAAGGGGGTGGAGACGCATCCCATGCACGTGCTGCGCACCGAGAACCGCGACAGTGTGTTCAAGGTGGTCACGGTCTGGCAACTCGTCAAGCATTACGTCGGCATCCTGTTCGTACTGCTCTTCGTGCCTGCGCTCAACCTCTGTGCCATCGTTGCCGGACGCATGGAGCGACGCAGCGCGGAGATGGCGGTGCGCAAGACTTTTGGTGCCCGACGCAGCACGCTGCTCAACCAAGTGGTCATAGAGAACCTCGTGCTGACGACCATCGGCGGCATCATTGGCCTCGTCCTCTCGTGGGTCGCCATCTACGGCCTGCGCCGCGAAATCCTCGGCATGTTCTTTGACAACAGCACGCTCAGCACGGCTCCCATCGTGGAGGGCGAGATGCTCTTTGCTCCCACGCTCTTCATTGGAGCCTTTGTCGCCATCCTCGTGCTCAATATGCTCGCCGCCGTAGTGCCCGCCTGGTGGAGCCTGCGTAAACCTATTGTAGAATCAATGATGGAAAAGAGATAAAGCCCACCCCCAACCCCTCCCCAAGGGAGGGGAGTGGTTACATTTGCAAATAAGTAGCTAATAAAAATTAATCGACATAATGTTTGTACAAAAAGCCCGAAGGGCTGATAAGAATATAGGCAGGGGTGAAACCCCTGCAAAAGAAGTAGGGAACCGTAGCCCTGAAGGGGCGACAGAGCGTTCTTGCGTCCCTTCGGTGGCAAGCCAGCAGAGCTGGAGTTTAGCAGGGGTTACACCCCTGCCTGTAGTCTTTACTTCCCTACGGGACTTGCATTGCGAATAATAAAAACTAATTGTGTTCACTTACTTAATAAGAATATGATACGGAAAACTTCAACGCAGAAAGTAACCACTCCCCTCTCCCCTTGGAGAGGGGTCGGGGGTGAGGCTTTTCTGTTCCTCGAACTCATCATCATCGCCGTCGTGGCATGGGCGGTGTTCGAACCCGCTGTGGTGAACTTCTATTACCGTAGCCTTCCGCTGGGCTACGACAACGACCGGCTGCTCTATGCAGAGACGGCGGTGGGCGGCGAATACTTGATGGATGAAAACGGCACACCACACGACCCCTACGACATAACAGAGGAACGCCGCCAGCAGATGCTGCGCCAGCTCTCAGACGTGGAAGGCGTGGCGTCGGTCTATCTGTACAACGACAATTATGGCTCCGTCGGTTTTACTTTTGACGCATACGCTATATGCAACTACGAGGGCGACACGACGTATGTGGCAAGCGTCAACTTCGTCCCCGACTCCCATTTCTTCGAGACCTACGGTCTGCGTCCCCTGCCGGGCAGTCCTTCTGCCGAGCAACTTTCACACATTCAGAATCTGGACCGCCAGGTGGTGCTGACGCGCTCTGGAGCCATCGCCCTGTTTGGTACGACGGATGTAGTGGGTCGCAAGTTCACCATCATCTACCAAGAACCCTTCGAGGTGACGGTGGCCGGTGTCGTTGAGGACTTCCGCAAGTCTGTTTCTAACACAATGCGCTCGCTCATCATCACGGCCCAAGAACTGCAGCATACCGAATGCTACTACATCATCCGCTTGAAGGACGGCCTCGATGCCCACCGCTTCGTGGAGGAGCACGGCCAAGACCTCATCCGCAGCGGGAAAACTGGCTTCAACCGCATCAGCCGCCTCATGACCTTCGACGAGTACCTACAGCAGTTGGAACTCGACGACGGTCGCACGCAAGAGGTGAACCGTAGCCTGGCGCTCGCCTTCTTCTTCCTCGTCAACCTGATGCTGGCAGTCATCGGCACCGTATGGCTCCATGCCAAGCGGCGCACCGAGGAGTGTGGTGTGCGCCGCGCCTTCGGGGCCACCCGCCGGTGCGTGCTCTTCGATTTCCTCTGGCGTAACGCCCTGCTGGCGACAGCCGCCGTCGTCATCGGCTGCATCATCTACCTCAACTATGCTCACAGCGGCATTCAGGTGTACAACGGAGAAGAGAACTACGAAACGCTCTACACCA
>JAFROT010000040.1 GCA_017429525.1 Bacteroidaceae bacterium
CGTCTTACCTGTGCCCGGCTCACCAATCAGGATGGGGTTGTTCTTTGTGCGGCGCGAGAGAATCTGCAGCACCCGACGTATCTCGTCGTCGCGCCCGATGACGGGATCGAGGCGGCCCGCCCTGGCCTCTTCGATGAGGTTGCGGGCATATTTTGACAGGCTCTGATAGTTGTCCTCGCTGGACTGCGACTTCACCTGCTGCCCCCCTCGCAGCTCACGGATAGCAGCCGTGAGGTCCTTCTCGTTGACGCCAGCGTCTTTCAGAATCTTAGCCGCAGTGCTGTTGCTGCCCAGAAGGGAGAGCAGCAGGAGCTCGATGGTGACGAACTCGTCGCCCTGCTTGGCAGCCAGTTCCTCCGCGCGGGTGAGGATGGCGTTGGTCTCTCGCGCGAGGTAAGGTTCACCCCCCTCCACGCGTGGCAGGCTCTGCAGCTGAGCATCAAGAGCCTGGCTGACGGCTTGGGCGTTGACCGACAGCTTACGGAACAGGAACTGGGTGACCTGCTCGCCATTCTTGAGGATGGCAGCGAGCAGATGCTCCGGCTCGATGGCCTGCTGACGGCGGGCCTCGGCGATGCGCACGGCCTCTTGTACGGTCTCTTGCGCTTTGATGGTAAACTTGTCGAAATTCATGATTCTTTTGCTTTATTGTTTATGGTTTACCCTCACAGCGGCAAAAGCCGTGCGAGAGAGGCAGAAGCGGCCAAAAAGTCAGTGAATCAGACTTTTTGGCAATAAAGAAAGGCAATAACGTAGGAGTTGACCCGCGAACCCCGTAGGGGACGGTGAGAATTTAGGCAGGGGGCTGAAAAATGGACAGTGGAAAATGAAAAATGGATAATGGACAGTGGACGATGGAAAATGGATAATGGACAATGGAAAATGAACAATAGGAAGTGGGGCTCTCCCATTCTTGAAGGGTCCGCTCGGCCCGAAGGGACGCTTGATACCTCAAGAAGCGTCGCTACGCGCCGAGCGGTCCATCGTCCACTGTCCATTTTCCATTTCCCATTTCCCGTTTCTCCCCCCCTACGCAGCTCGCCGAACAGGCGTTCCTATTTCCCGACCTCGTCGCGCGTCAGGATGAGCTTCTCCGAGAGGAACTGACGCCAGAAGGCGTCGTCGTTCTGCTGACTGAAGACGAAAGGCACCGTCCATGGCGCCACGAAGAGCCAGCGGGCGCCGTCGCGCTCCATCGCCTCGGCCCCCGGCACGCAATCACATTCGGCCAGGGCCAGCATCTTGGAGGGGTACTTGCGGTGCAGGAGCTCAAACTGCTCGCGGAAGGAGCCGTGAGCCGAGGGGACGTGGTACTGGTCGCGCGCGACGATGTCCACGTAGGCATCGCCAGGGTACCAGTCGTCGTCGTCGAGTTCGGAGGTCCAGATGTAGATGAGGTTATGCACGCCATGCTCCATCAGGTAGCGCTGGGCGTAGAGGTAGAGCTGCTTGAAGGCGTCGGCACCGTCGTTGCCCCACCAGAACCAAGCCTTGCCGCCGCGGTTGGTGTTGCCGGCCGCCTCGTGGAACGGCCGCCAGAGGATGGGAATGCCCTGCTCCTGGTAATGCAGGAGATAGCTGACAATGGTGTCGAGATTCTCTTTGATGATGCGGTTCTCGGGAGAGCCGGGCACGACGGCACGCCGTGGCGAGAAGAGGGTGCCGCGGCGCCCCTGAGCCCCCGTCGGCGAATAGAAGGCGTAGCCCTCACGGGCGCTCAGGGCCGAGTCGACGGGCACGCTCCAATGCCAGATGAATCCCACTATTCCTCCCGCGTCATGCCACGCCTTGGCCGTGGGACCGAGGTAATTGAGGCCCGGCATGCGGAAATGCTGGAAGTCGAAGATATTGACTGCCGGATAGCGGCCCGCCCGCTCGTAGATACCCTCGGCGTCAGTTGTGTTATAGTCCCATCGCGCCTGACAGCCCGAGAGGACTTGCTTGCCCCATACTTTATTGCGCAGATAGCTGTAGAGCTGACGGGTGGGGCGTGTAGCCTCGCGGTCGATGGGCCGCCTGGGGATTTGCGCGGAGAGGCCAGCGGCCCAGAGGCAGAACAGGCAGGCGAGAACCAGTGGGAAGAATAGGCGTTTCATAAGCGATCCATTTTTATTTTGGAAATAACATAGGAGTTGCCCCCATTGAAGTACGAATGTTTTTGCCAGAACTATTCACTTGTCCGTGCAGAGAGGCGCTGCGCCGAGACCGTGGCAGCGGGCTTGGCCGCGGGGCTAATCCATTCTCGCCGTCGCCGTGGTGCCTACGGCTTGGGCCGTGAGGGTGGCAGCCGACGTCGCTGCTGAAGGCTGCCGCAGCAGGAAGACGCGGGCCAGGCCGTTGAACGTCCTGATGCTGAACTGGCGGGCAGCAGGGTCCTTGGGTTGCTCGTCGGCCTGCCAGGCCGGATCGCCATTTCCTGCGCCGAGGAAGCGGACATCGCCGTCGATGGTGAGCCGTACGTCCTCGCAAGCCGTCGGGACGAAGCGGCCGCGCCGATCGTTGAGGGCGATGGTGCAGACGTAGACCTCGCCGCAGCGCTCCGTCGAGAGCTGGATGCGCGAGGGCTGGGCTGTGGTCTCGAGGCGCTCCGTGCAGATGCGCTTGCCGCGAGCGTCATAGCCACGGGCCTCGATGGCGCCCGGCTGGTAGGTGACCGTCCAGCTGAGGTGGCCGTCGCGGGGCATAGCCTTGCGCCCCTGCTTCCGGCCATTGACGATCAGCTCCACCTCGGCACAGTTGGAGTAGGCCCATACATCGACTTGCTCGCCCTCATGACCGCTGAGGTTCCAGTGGGGCAGGAGGTGCAGCACGGGCTCGTCCGTCCACCACGACTTCAGGTAGAACGCCTCGTCCTTGGGGAAGCCGGCGTAGTCCAGCACGCCGAACTCCGACCCCGTAGCCGGGAACGAGAGCGGATTGGGCTCGCCGCGATAGTCGAAGCCCGTCCAGTAGAAGACGCCTCCGAGCCAGGGCCGCTGATGGTAGAACTGCCATCCGCGTTCGATGCAGTTGAGCATGCTGTCGCGTCCCTCGGGCCGACGGTTCAGGGCAGCCATGCGCCCAGCCCGGCGCTCGTCGAAGTAGACGCCTCGCGTGCCGCAGCCCGTCGTCTCCTCGCTGCCGAGGGCGCAGCGTTGGGGGTAGTTCTTGCGGTGCTCTTCGACGGGATTCTGAAGGATGTAGTTGTAGCCCGCTACATCCATCGGCTCGATGATGGTGGGGCCGCTGCTGCTGGCCGCGCAGGCGGGGCGTGTGGGGTCCAGCCGGTGGCAGAACTCGCGCATGGCAGCTCCGATGCGGCGGCCATAGTCCTTCCATTCGATGCCCCATTCCTCGTTGCCGATGCTCCAGAGGATGATGCAGGGGTGGTTGCGGTCGCGGCAGATCATGCGCTCCAGCTGATGGCGCTGGTAGTCGTTGACGCCCGTGAGGCGGTTCTCCTCGAGGACGAGGATGCCCAGCCGGTCGCAGGCGTCGAGCAGGGCAGGCGTGGCCGGGTTGTGGCTCGTGCGGACGGCGTTGGCGCCGAGGCGCTGCAGCTGGCGCATCTCCCACGCGATGAGGTCGTCGGGGATGGCGCTGCCCACGCCCGCCAGGTCCTGATGCATGTTGAAGCCTTTCAGCTTGACGCCCTGGCCGTTGAGCAGGAAGCCGCGGTCGGGGTCGAAGGCGATATGGCGGAAGCCGAAGGGCGTGACGTACTCGTCGAGCGCCGTGCCGTCGTCGGCCATCACGCGCGTGCGAACCTTATATAAATACGGGTCCGTCAGGCTCCAGAGGTGAGGACGTGCCACGTCAAGCGTCGCCGAGCTGGTTTGCTCGTCCTTGCCCTCAAGCGTGAGGGCCGCCCCAGGAGCGCCGGTCGAGGCTACGACCTGCCCCTCGGCGTCCAGGAGCTCATGGCAGAGCGTGTAGCGGCGCTGGGCGGTAGCGTCGTTGCAGACGGTCGTCTCCACGGTGAGGCGTGCGCGGTCGAAGGGCGCTTGCAGGTCAGCGTGGACGAACGTGCCGCTGGTCTTCACGTAGACCGGCGCCGTGCGGTTCAGCCATACGTGGCGGTAGATGCCGGCGCCCTCGTAGAACCAGCCTTCCTCCAGCGACGCATCCACGCGAACGCACACCAGGTTGGAATCGCCGTAGTTGACGTACTCGGTGATGTCGAACGTCTGAGGGATGTAGCCGCTCGGTTCGCCACCCACGTAGAAGCCATTCACCCAGACGCGGGCGTCGCGGAAGATGCCGTCGAACTGCAGTTCGAAGTGCTGCCCGTCCTCGCTCTTGTCGACCGTGAAGTAGCGCCTGTACCACCCCACGCTCGTCTCGGGGTACTTCCACCCGACCGTCTTGTAGCCATGGCTGTGGCTGGCGCCGCGGGCGAAAGGCAGCTGCACCACCCAGTCGTGCGGAAGGTCAACCCGCTTCCAGCGGGCAGCATCCTCCTTGAACTTCCTTGCATAAGGGCCTTCATTGTGGATGCTGTTGGCCTTGGTGAGATAATTGAAGTACTCGGTGCCGCAACCGAAGTCGCGTGCAGGGTCGGCGGCATGCCCGAAGGCGAAGTGCCATCCATCGTCGATGAGCTGGTGCTGACGCGGCTGCGCACAGAGGTTCACAACGATGACCGGCAGCATCGCGACGAACAGGGTCAGTAGGTATTTTCTCATCATCATCTAGAAATGTATGTAAGTAGTTAAAACTTCTTTGACGCTTCTTTGACTTTGAAAGGACTCGAGCTTGCTCGCTTGATACCTCAAGAAATTCGGTTTTTTTGACGAGGAAAGTAAATGCGGAGTAAATTCGGAGTAAATTTCATCCAGGAAATGAAGAAGAAAAAAAACAACCGCTTGTGAGGGCTGAGGTCTGCGACCTCCTCGTGTCTGCCTCGGCTGTCCGTGCCTGAGAGCGAGCTCTCGCACGATCATCCGATCCATCCACGGTGTTGTGCCAACACTCAGCCCTCACAGCGGAAAAAACAATAAAAACCTTTCCCTTCTCACCGAGGATTAGGCTTGGAACGGGTTAGTCGCTCACAAGTTTTTACCGTTTTTTTCTGCGTTGGCTGCGCTTCGCTCCAGCGAAGCCGTGATGAGGGCAGAGCCTAAGCGAAAGCTTGCTTTCAGGCGCAAGGCTCTGGACGCAGCACGAAGGCCGAAGGCCGCAGGCAGAAGCAGATGATTTTTATCGTTTTTGTCAACTTCATTTGCTGAACTCATTTACTCCGCATTTACTCCGCATTTACTTTCCTCGTCAAAGATCGCATTTACTTTCCCTCGTCAAATTATTCTTTGTTAGATTTTGTTTCAGATTTTGTCGGATTTCTTGCGCGTAGCGCAATCCCTATTTATTTCACGAGCACCTTGCGCCCCCCGATGATGCAGAGCCCGCGAGGAGCCCCCAGCCGGCGCCCGCCGAGGTCATACAAGATCGGCGATGAGCCCGATGCCGCCCCCTCGGGCGATACGCCTTCCGGCGCCTTCACCTGGTCGATGCCGACGTAGCCGCCCTCGCCATAGAAGCCCTCCATCATCGCGTCGACCAAGTCCTGCTCGTTGAACTCCGGCACCGTGCGGTGCGAGCCGTCCGAGAGCCCCATCCAGTAGAACAGGCCCATCCCGTTGGCCTTGCAGCGCTCAGCGAAGAACTTGACGAACGCCACGTGATTCGCCCTGTTCTCGCCACCGCCGCTGATGCCCCACTCGCCGAAGATGACGGGCGCGCCCTTGCTCACGAGGTAGTTCTTGACGTGCCCTATGGTCGCGTTGACCGTATTCTTGGCCGAGGCCAGGTTAGAGATGTCCGGGTAGCTGTGGACCTCGAAGATGAGGTGGTTCTCGGCGCCGTCCGCAGGCAGCTTCATCTCCTTGAGGGGGTCCTGCAGGTGGCTGTTCCAGTCGCCATTGCCGTCGCAGGCACCATAAGTGCTGACGATCAAGTTGCGCTGAGCGTTGTTGCCCCCCGTGGCGCGGACGGCGTTGACGAAGCTTTGCGCGTAGCTGTTGATGGCCTTGTAGGCCGAGCTGGCCGTGGCCGCGTCGTAGCGTTTGGGCGAGGCGAAGGAGGCGAAGCACCACGAGCGGTACGAGTCCAGCATCTCGTTGTAGCCCTCGAAGAGCAAGTGCTCGTCATAGTCCTTGAACTCCTCGGCGATCTGCGTCCAGATGGCCTCGAAGCGCTCGCGCTGCTGCGCATAGACAGCCTCGTCGGCGATGAGCCACGCCGTGTTCGAGGCCCCCGTGTCGTGATGAATATTGAGGATGCAGTACATGCCCTGCCCCACCACGTAGTCCACCACCTCGTGCACGCGCCGCATCCAGTCCCGCTGGATCTGCTTGCCGATGTCGTCGGCCGACGGCAGCCAGGGCGTGTACTTCCACGTTCCGCGGTCGCTGTAGCCACGTACAGAGCTGAAGGAAGCCTCCATGTGAGGGTACCACGTGACGGGCACGCGGATAGCGTTGAAGCCCGCCTCCTTGAACATCTTGAAGAGCGGAGCCGTCGTGACCCGTTGCCCCCACGCCGTCTCGTAGGTGCTGATGGTGCGGTTCTTCTCGGCCTCGATCCACATGTGCAGCGTGTCGCCCGAGTTGCTGTCGAGCGTGTTGCCCAGGTTCCATCCCACGCGCATGTGTGCCACGGCCTCGCGCGCGCTTTCGAAAGTCTGACCATTAGAGCCCTGTGCCCAGGCGGTCGTGGGCGCCAGCAGCAGGCAGGACAGGGCGAGGATTTGTCGAATAGTTTTCATACGTTCATTCATGAGTATTTGTGTTTCTTTGCGCGACAAAGATAAACATTTATGTGCATCCCCACTTCCTTTTTTTCATCATTTTCTTACACAATTCGTTTTTTTTGCGAAAAAGAAGCTGAAATCCATCCCAAAAACGAGCCATCCATCGCCCTTCAGCCCCTCACGACTGCTCCCTAAGCCCCTCACGACCGCTCCCTAAGCCCCTCGCGTCCGCACGTGAAGCCCCTCACGTCCGCACGTGTAAGGCCCAGCCTCTCTTCGCACGCGCGTACATCATCGATATAAAGAGCGCTGCCAGCTGGCGTTAATTATTTTCCCCTTCGCGCAAAAAAGTTCTTCAAGTGTTCTAACCGAATAACCATAAACACATCAAAAGAATACTCCATTGTTCGACATATTTTTGCCCCAAAACATAAAAATATGTTCATTATTGGGGCAAAATGGAGCTAAATAAGTGAAGTCTGGGGGTGACATCAATGAAGCCAGATGCTGATATGGTTATGAGAAACTTGCACAAATAACACGTTTTGCTGCGGGCAGCCAGCACTTGAAGGGAGAGGCTGCCGACATCCGCTGCGACGACAACCGCGCGCTGATGAAGCTCATCCTGAAGATGAACCTCGAACGACGGCTCACCTTCGACCAGCTCATCCTCGAACGCTGCTGGCGCGACCGGCAGGGACGCCTGCATCCCGCGTGGATTCACATCAGCTACACGCGACGGCGCAGGAACCGCGGGCAGGTCATTTATCAGTGATGCCTGCTTCCTCACGACCGCCGCCGCCCTTTCTTACGGCTAATGATAAAAAAAGTAGGCAAAGATGCGGCCAATTGCAAATAAAGAATTATCTTTGCACACAGAAAGCCCCAAAAAGGGGGCTGCGAGCGTGAATGACAAGCGCGCTGACGCAAGGCCCCAAAAGGCACTATGGCAAGGCCTCAAAAGGCTCTACGGAAAGGCCCCAAAAGGCACTACGGCAAGGACCAAAAAGAAACTACAAAACGATAAAAAAGCATCACCATGGCAAAAGTAATGATCATCGGCGCCGGTGGCGTGGCTACCGTGGCGGCTCACAAGATGGGCCAGAACCCCGAGGTGTTCAACAGCATCATGATAGCCTCTCGCACGAAGGCGAAATGCGACCGCCTGGCAGCGGCCGTGGCAGCAGCGACGGGCCACAAGGACATCCAGACGGCACGCGTCGATGCCGACGACGTTCAGGAGCTGACAGCCCTGCTCAACGACTACAGGCCCGACATCGTCGTCAACCTGGCGCTCCCCTATCAGGACCTCACCATCATGGAGGCTTGCCTGCAGACGGGCTGCAACTACCTGGACACGGCCAACTACGAGCCTAAGGACGAGGCTCACTTCGAATACTCCTGGCAGTGGGCCTACCGCGAACGCTTCGAGAAGGCGGGGCTGACGGCCATCCTCGGCTGCGGCTTCGACCCGGGCGTGACCAGCATCTTCACCGCCTACGCCGCCAAGCACCACTTCCGCGAGATTCACTACCTGGACATCGTGGACTGCAACGCCGGCGACCACCACAAGGCCTTCGCCACCAACTTCAACCCCGAGATCAACATCCGCGAGATCACGCAGAAGGGGCTCTACTGGGAGGACGGCAAGTGGGTGGAGACCGAGCCGCTGGAGATCCACAAGGACCTGACCTACCCTGAGATTGGCCCGCGCGACAGCTATCTGCTGCACCACGAGGAGATCGAGTCGCTGGTCATCAACTACCCGACCATCAAGCGCGCCCGCTTCTGGATGACCTTCGGCCAGCAGTACCTGAAGCATCTGGAGGTGATTCAGAACATCGGCATGAGCCGCATTGACGAGATCGAGTACGAAGCGCCGCTGGCCGACCCGTCCGTTTGTCAGCTCGTCGACCCGTCAACGGGTCAGCCCGTCAACCCGCCAACTGTAAAGGTGAAGATCGTGCCGCTGCAGTTCCTCAAGGCTGTGCTGCCCAACCCGCAGGACCTCGGCGAGAACTACGAGGGCCAGACCAGCATCGGCTGCCGCATCCGTGGCATTGGCAAGGACGGGCAGGAGCACACCTATTACGTATATAACAACTGCTCGCACCGCGCTGCCTACGAGGAGACGGGCATGCAGGGCGTCTCGTACACCACGGGCGTTCCGGCCATGATCGGCGCGATGATGTTCCTCACGGGCAAGTGGGTGAAGCCGGGCGTTCACAACGTCGAGGAGTTCGACCCCGATCCCTTCATGGAGCAGCTGAACGCCAAGGGGCTGCCCTGGCACGAGCTGCACGACATTGACCTGGAGCTGTAAGAGTTGAGAGTTGAGAGTTAAGAGTTAAGAGTTAAGAGTTCTTCGCAGAGCGAAGCGAGCAAGCTCGAGCGAAGAGTTGAGAGTTAAGAGTTGAAAGTTGAATGAACAAAATAACACAAAAACATAACAAAAATGGCAAAACAAGAACAACCCCTGGACGATAAGGCTGCCCGCCTGCAAGCGCTGCAGATGGCTATGGCCAAGATTGAGAAGGACTTTGGCAAGGGCAGCATCATGAGGCTCGGCGACCATGTAGATGAGAAGATAGAGGTGATCCCGACAGGAAGCATCGCCCTGAACCACGCCCTCGGCGTAGGCGGTTACCCTCGCGGCCGCATCATCGAGATCTTCGGTCCCGAAAGCTCGGGTAAGACTACGCTGACCATTCACGCCATCGCCGAGGCGCAGAAGGCGGGGGGCGTAGCGGCCTTCATCGATGCAGAGCATGCCTTCGACCCTGTCTACGCGCAGAAGCTCGGCGTCAACCTCAACGAGCTCTATATCTCGCAGCCCGACAACGGCGAGCAAGCCCTCGCCATCGCCGACCAGCTGATAAGTTCGTCGGCCGTGGACCTCGTGGTCATCGACTCCGTGGCTGCCCTCACGCCCAAGGCTGAGATCGAGGGCGACATGGGCGACAACAAGGTCGGCCTGCAGGCTCGCCTGATGAGCCAGGCCCTGCGCAAGCTCACGGCCACCATCGCCAAGACCAAGACGTGCTGCATCTTCATCAACCAGCTGCGCGAGAAGATCGGCGTCATGTTCGGCAATCCTGAGACGACCACCGGCGGCAATGCGCTGAAGTTCTACTCCAGCGTGCGCCTGGACATCCGACGCATCGGCAACATCAAGGACGGCGACAACGTGCTGGGTAGCCAGACGCGCGTGAAGGTGGTCAAGAACAAAGTGGCACCTCCTTTCCGCAAGGCCGAGTTCGAGATCTCCTTCGGCGAAGGTATCTCCAAGGTGGGCGAACTCGTAGACCTCGGCGTGGAATACAACATCATCAAGAAATCGGGCTCCTGGTTCAGCTACAACGACTCCAAGCTCGGGCAAGGGCGTGAGGTCGTGAAGACAGCCCTGCGCGACAATCCCGAACTCGCCGAGGAAATTGAAGCGCGCATCGTAGAGGCGATGAAAGCCAAGGACTAAGCACAGGCAGGCCCCTTCTACTACGCAGGAGGGGCCTCTCTGTTGAGCCGCCAAGCTATCTGAACAAACGCTTAAAGATTGAAGTTTCGGAAGCTCAAACCCCGTAGGGGTGTCGGAATTTAGGCAGGGGTGAACAATGGACAATTGGAAATGGACAATGGACAATGGAAAAGCCCCAGAGGGGCGAAGGAATTTAGGCAGGGGTGAAGCGAAGCGAAACCCCTGCTCCATAACAGCCAAAAACATGAGCCCTGTAGGGGCGACGGAATAATCTCAATCACTCCGTCGTACCTACGGCACTCTGGTTAACCGTCAACGGAGAGCAGGGGGTCCGTTTTACTACACCCCTGCCTAATATCCATCGCCCCTACGGGGCTAATTCTTAACATATTCATTACTTCCGAAACTTAAATTAACGTGAGTTCGGTATAAGCTTTATGCAATTAATCTGGTTTTGTCAATGATTTCGATGTTCATCTCGGGCTTCTTCGGCAGTAGATTGTAAGCAATAAGCCCAGCAAAGAGATTACTGGCA
>JAFROT010000041.1 GCA_017429525.1 Bacteroidaceae bacterium
AAGGTAAGGAATAACTGGTCTATCTTTCCATGTTATTGAGTTTTTTAAACGTTAATAATTTTAAGAGTTCGCTAAAGACTCTTATTTGAGGCTGCAAATTTAAAGTAGGTACGACGGAAATTATGTGATTGTTCCGTCGTACCTACGGCACTTTGTTTAATCGCCGATAAAAGCAGGGGTTCCGTCCTACGGACTTCACCCCTGCCTAAATTCCTTCGCCCCTCTGGGGCTTTGAGTCAACTAAAAGTTGGAGCCATCTCATTGTCCATTGTCCATTTTTCAGGCCCCTGCCTAAATTCCTTCGCCCCTCTGGGGCTTTGAGTCAACTAAAAGTTAGGGCCATCCCATTGTCCATTGTCCATTTTTCAGGCCCCTGCCTAAATTCTCACCGCCCCTCTGCTCAGCCCTGCCAGCACGACCGCTCAGCGCTGCCTGCGCGACTGCTCGCCCTCGCTCACCCAGCAGGCCGCAAACATCAACTTATCCAGACAAAACCATCAACACATTATGACGAAACAGGTGGACCACCAAGGTGATCCACCTGCTTTGACTATTCGCATCGCTTACTGCGACCATTCGCAACGCCCTGTGCGACCATTCGCAACGCCCTGTGCGACCATTCGCATCGCTTTTCGCGACCATTCGCATCGCCATGCGCGACCATTCGCATCGCCCTGCGCGACCGTTCGCAACGACCTGCGCGACCGTTCGCATCGCTTGCTGCAACCAGCTTCTACTTCACGATGACTTTCTTGCCGCCGACGATGTAGATGCCTTTGCGCGTGGGAGCGTTGCTGTTGAGGAGTCGGCCGCTGAGGTCGTAGACGCCCGAGGCTGTGGCGGCGCTGCCGCTGGCGTCGGTGCGGATGTCGCGGATGGCATCGAAGTCGGGGTCGGTGCTGATGATGATATAGCCGACGCGCTCGGTGGCCGAACGGGTGCTGGAGAGCACCTTGTCCTTGTCGCTCTTGTCCACCTGCATGCGGACGCGGCCGTCGGTGGTGGGCGTCGAGCTGGAGCCTACGCGGAGGATGGCGGCTGCATCGTAGTCATAGGTCTGCAGCTGAACCATCATCTCGGCATCCTGCAGCTCCATGGGATAATCAATCTTCTGCTGGGCCGTCTTGAACGTCAGGGTTGTGTCGCCGACGCAGAAGAGGGTGCCGGCGCCGTCGCTGGCCACGCCTTTCTCAATGGCTACATAGCCTACGCGGCGAGCAATCTTGCCGGTGGTAATATTGCTCTCGAGCATCATCGCCATCTTGAAGCCCTCGGGCGTGACGTCCCAGACGCGCCACATGCAGGGCTTGGCGGTGGCCGACGAGGTGATGGGGGTGATCATCACGATGGGCACCGTCTTGAAGGGCTGTGCGAAGCGGACCTCGGTCACGTCGAAACTGACGGAGCTCTCGCCGTCGGCATTGGTGACGTAGGCTGCCTCGTAGTCAAGCGAGCCGATCTTGCCGTGTCCGGGCTTGGCGGCGATGAAGGTAGAGGTCTCTTTGGAGCTGGCTGTCGAGCCTTCGTCGGCTGCCCAGCGGTTCATGCGATAGCGGAAGTAGGCATAGTCGCCGTCGATATCGTTGATGCTCATCAGGTTGTCCACGAGGCCGATGCCGCTGTTCTTGTTGGAGACGCTGCCGCCTACGACGATGGGCTCGCTGGCCTGAGCAAAGGGATGCAGGAAATAGGTGAAGCTCTCCTCGAGCGGTTCGGCGGTGATGGTTCCGTACTGCACGTCGGCCGTACCACGGCTGCTGGCGAGGTTGTTGGTGACGATGTCGGAGTTGACGGTGGAGTTGTTGTACATCTTCTCCTGCACGCGGTAGCTGTAGGCAGCGGGCTCGGTGATGGTGTCGTTGTAGGTCATGCTGCTCTTGTCCTCGAGTTCAGCGCCAGTCCATTCGGCGATGGTCGTCCATGCGCCGCCTTCGACGCGGCGTTGCAGCGCTACGGTGTTGGCGAGGTCGCCGTTGCGGGGCGTCCACGTGAGCTTGAAGATGGAGGTGCGGGGCGTGAAGGTGCCCTTGAAGTTGTCGGCGGCTTCGGCCGGTGGTGCCTTGGGAATGTAGTTGCCGTAGCCCGTGTAGCCAGGGCCGTTGGTCTTCATCGTGGCGAAGTACTCGCCGGCGGGCGTGAGCTTGCCGTCTCTGAGTATCTTCGAGCAGTTGCGCTCGCCGTTCCAGTAGAAATACCTCTCGCATGCGGGATTGGAGTTGAGGTTGTCAAGTATGCGACCGACGACGGTCTTGTTGAGCTGCAGGTCGGAGGCCGTGGGATTGTCCAAGCTGGAGGCTTCCTTGAAGATACCGCTACCTCCGCTCCATGAGGCGCCCCACACCCATTCGGTAATCCAGACGGGGCGCTTGAACGTCTGTGCCCAGTTGTTGACATTGGTGGTGAAGGCTCCTTCGTTCCAGTATCCGTGGAGGTCGATGATGTCGCATCGCCATCCGCGCTTGTCGATCTCTCTGAGGAAATCGGCCAGGAAGCCGGTCGCATTCCAGTAGTCGCTGCCGTCCCACGACGATGGAGTGCACAGTCGCATGCCGGTGGCCATGGCAGCCTCCCAGTTGGCCAGAATCTGCTCCATGGTCCACGTCCCGTGGTCGGATGAGTTGCGGGGCTCGTTGTTGTTCTTCATGTGGGGCGAGTAGTCTACTCTTCCGCAGTCGGCGGGCGTGGGCCAGCTCTCGTCGATGCGATGGGGCACACATTCAGCGTCGGGAAGCATGCTGCTGCCGGGACCCCAGCTGAAAGTGGTCTGCCCGTTGACTTTGGCCAGATTAGCGGCGCTGAGGTCAGCGACGCCGACTTTGCTGGTGTCGTACCACTTGAAGAGGCGGTACGACGAGATGCGCTGGTCCATCAGGTTGGGGAGCGACACCTCGAGGTCGGCATCGTTGGCGATGAAGCAGCGGCTGTAGCCTTTACCAGCTTTCTTCAGCGCGAAGGTGACCATGTAGCCGCGCTTGAGGCGGAAGCTGCGGATGCGGTTGTTCCAGGCCGTGGGTACGTTCTTCATGAAGCCGCCGGAATGGCCCTCGGTGAAGTTGTTGCTGCTCTCGCCATCGAAGTCCTTCCCGTCGAAGACGGTGAGGGGGCGGAAGGTGGTGCCGCCATAGGGCAGGAGGATGGCACCGCGGTCATAGAGCTTGAGTTGGCAGTTGGTCCCGTCGGCAGCTCGCTTGCCGTCGATGGTGATGTATTTCAGGAAACTCTTGGCTTTGGAAGGTTTCAGGTTGTCGAAGATGACGACGGCGTGGTCCGTATTGACAATGTCAATCTTGCCCTCATCGGTGAAGGGCGTAGTGCTGCTGATGTGGTAATCGACATCTTCGGTCAGGCTCAGCGCTTCCGTCACTTGTTCCACGGTCGTTTTCGTGTTCTTGGCCCAAGCGGGGGCCATGGCAATCGCAACAAGCAAAGCGATCAGTGAGAGTCGTTTCATAATGTATTTTGATGTTTGTTAGTTAGTTTGTCACTCTTGAAGTCCAAAGCCGCTGACGGCTTGCTGGGCGTCGGCGGTGTCAGCGGTAGTCGTCGGGACCGAAGGTTGCTTCGATGAAGACCTTGCCGGTTGACGCCGAGTTGTAGCGGTAGGTGAGTACGAAGCCCTTGTCCTTGTAGCGCTTCAGATGGAGGTCGTTGCGCACGCTCTCGAGGAGTTTTGCGCGGAAGGTCTCGATGGCCTCGGTGGTCAGCAGCGAGTCGTTGTCCAGTTCGCCTACGACGGTGTAGCAGTAGGTGAAGCCCGCAGGGGCAGTCACGTAGGTCATGCTGTCCATGCGGATGTAGGTGTCGACCATGCGAGGACATTCGCGCTCGCTGTACTCCTTGGCCTCGCGGCGGCAGCGGTCCTCGAAACTCTCGGTGCAGGAGGCTGCCAGGAAGGCCGCGAGAAGGATGAGATAAAGTGGCTGGGATAAGATGTTACGCATGGCTCTCTGCTTTTAGTTGTTCCAGCGCGTGCGAGAGTTGGTCGGGGCAGCTGGTGGGCCGTGCGCCGCAGGTGGTGCCGCGCAGCAGGTTGATGACCTTGTCCACTTCCATGCCTTGCACCAGCTTGGTGATGCCTTTGGTGTTGCCGTTGCAGCCGCCGAAGAAGGTGACGCTCTCGATGATGCCGTCCTTGGCCTTCACTTCGATGGCCTTGGAGCAGGTGCCTTGGCAGGTGTAGAGGGTCGTACACTCATGGCCCAAACCCAGACCCCCTCCCCGCTCCCCCTCAAGGGGGAGAGTGGAATGTATTTGACTGGATGAATTCATATCTTATGCCTTTCTTTTAATTCTTCTCTTTCAATCAATTATTCTCTCTTATCTTTTCCCCTATCCTTGAAGGTAACCACCCCCTCCCTACAAGGGAGGGTGAGGGGAGGGTCTAAGGTGAGGGGTGGGGCTAAGGTTGGGAGGGGGTCTTCTTGAGTTCAAGATACAGCTCGTCCAGCTGCTTCTGCTCCAGACGGGCGGGAGCGTCGAGCATGACGTCGCGGCCGCTGTTGTTCTTCGGGAAGGCGATGCAGTCGCGGATGCTGTCGAGGCCGGCGAAGAGGCTGACCCAGCGGTCCAGACCGTAGGCGAGACCTCCGTGAGGGGGTGCGCCATACTTGAAGGCGTTCATCAGGAAACCGAACTGCTCCTGTGCGCGCTCCTCGGTGAAGCCCAGGATGCGGAACATCTTGTCCTGCAGCTCCGGGTCGTGGATACGGATGGAGCCGCCACCCACTTCAACGCCGTTGCACACCATGTCGTAAGCATCGGCGCGCACGGCTGCGGGGTCGGTGTCGAGCAAGGGGATATCCTCGTCCTTGGGGTGGGTGAAGGGGTGGTGGGTAGCCATGAGGCGGCCTTCCTCCTCGCTCCACTCGAACATCGGGAAATCGATCACCCAGAGCAGCGAGAACTTATTCTTGTCGCGCAGACCCATACGGGCGCCCATCTCCAGACGGAGCTCGCACAGCTGCTTGCGCGTCTTCATGGCGTCGTCGCCGCTGAGGATGAGGATGAGGTCGCCGGGTTGTGCGTTCATTGCAGCCTTCAGTTCGTCCATCACTTCGGGACCATAGAACTTGTCGACGCTCGACTTGACGCTGCCGTCCTCATTGACGCGGGCGTAGACGAGGCCCTTGGCGCCAATCTGCGGACGCTTCACAAAGTCGGTCAGTTGGTCGAGTTGTTTGCGCGTATAAACTGCCTGGCCGGTAGCGCAGATGCCGCCGATATACTTGGCCTCATCGAAGACGCTGAAGCCGGGGGCCTTGGCGAAGACGTCCTTCAGCTCGACGAACTTCATGCCGAAGCGCGTGTCGGGCTTGTCGGAGCCATAGTACTTCATGGCATCGGCCCACGTCATGCGGGGGAAAGCGCCCTCCAGCTCGATGCCGCGCAGCTCGCGGAAGAGGTGCTTGGCCATGCCCTCGAAGGTCTGCAGGATGTCCTCCTGCGTGACGAACGACATCTCGCAGTCGATCTGCGTGAACTCGGGTTGGCGGTCGGCGCGCAGGTCCTCGTCGCGGAAGCATTTGACGATCTGGAAGTAGCGGTCCATGCCCGAGACCATCAGCAGCTGCTTCAGGGTCTGGGGGCTCTGGGGCAGGGCGTAGAACTGACCGGGATTCATGCGCGAGGGCACGACGAAGTCGCGAGCACCCTCGGGCGTTGAACCGATGAGCATCGGCGTCTCAATCTCCAGGAAGCCGAGGCTGTCGAGATAACGGCGCACCTCCATGGTCATCTTGTGGCGCAGCTCCAGGTTCTTGCGCACGCAGCTGCGTCGCAGGTCGAGGTAGCGATATTTCATGCGCAGGTCGTCGCCGCCGTCGCTCTGATCCTCGATGGTGAAGGGGGGCGTGACGCTCTCGTTGAGCACGCGCAGTTCCGTGGCGATAATCTCGATGTCGCCTGTGGGCAGGTTCTTGTTCTTGTTGGAGCGTTCGTTGACGGTGCCCGTCACCTGAACGACGTATTCGCGGCCGAGTTTGTTGGCCTGCTCGAAGAGGGGCGTGCCCTCCTCGAAGACAATCTGTGTGATACCATAGCGGTCGCGCATGTCCACGAAGGTCATGCCCCCCATCTTGCGGGTGCGCTGCACCCATCCGGCCAGCGTCACCGTCTGGCCCACATTGGCGATTCGGAGCTCGCCACAAGTGTGTGTTCTATACATTATATTGAGTTTATTGTTTAATGATAATCGCTGATAATCGCTCGCAGTCTTGGGCTTTGCGGAGCGCAAAGCCTACATTTGGCTGCAAAGTTATAGCTAATTTCCGACTTCGCGGCAAAAAAGTCTATTTTTCTTTGCCTTGGCAGCCAAAAACGTGTCAAAAATGTTCCTGCGATTCAGGGTTTCACCATCTCAGCTTTCACTTCCACCTCGCCTGCCGTTCCGTTGGAGCGTAGGATAGCCAGTGCGCGGCCGCGGAAGAGGGTAGGGGTGGTGGAGCGGAAGCTGCGCATGTCGGAGGGGTGAGCTGTTCCACAGGCGATGAGCTCGCCCGCGCCCTCGTTGCTGATGGTAATCTGTGTCTGGCAGTCGCTGGTGATGGTGCGGCCTTTGGCGTCGACGAGTTCGAGGGTGACGAATGCCAGGTCGTTCACGTCGGCCGAGAGGGTGGCGTCCTCGTAGACGCAGCGCACCCCTACGGCGGGGCCTGTGGTCTCGAGCACGAACGCCTCGGCGGGCAGCTCGTGCCCTTCGGCGTCGAGATTGACGGCGCGTAGCGTGCCGGGCTGATAGGGCAGGTTGAAAGCAGTCCAGAACGTATGGTTGGGCGATTGCTCGCCTATGAGTTCTTGATTAAGGTACAGGCGCACACGCGAGGCGCGACTGTAGACGTTCACCGTCACGTTCTCGCCCTCATGGCCCGGCCACGTCCAGCTCTGCTCTTCGAGTTGCCAGCCCCAGCCGTTGTTGTGGGACGGTCCCACCTGCACGGCCATCGTCACCGGGGCCTGACGCCAGACGACGTCGCGGTAGTAGGACTGAGGCTTCTTCTGTCCGATGAGGTCGATGTCGCCGCAGTTGGCGTTGAACCAAGGCCAGTCTTGGAAGAACATATTGGGTTCGCGGTCGGCGTAGGCGGCACCGATGCCCGACTCGCCCAGATAGTCGACAGCCGTCCATACGAAGTCGCCGATGACGTAGGGCAGGCGCTCCACCATCGTCCAGTTCTCCGAGGCCTGCTTGGCATAGCTCTCCAGTCCGCACATGACGCGGTCGGGGTTGGTGGCATGGTCGGGCTCATAACGGCCGAAGAGGTAGTTGTAGCCGCCGATGTCCAGGCTCTCGAAAGCCTTCACGTTCTCGACCTTCCATTTGTCCTCCCAGCGTTTGCCGGCGTTGTCCCAGACGGAGCCTTCGTCCCATCCGCAGATGGCGGCTGTCACGGGGCGGGTGGTGTCCAGCTTGCGGATGTCGGCGCGCAGGCGGGCTGCCGCGTCGGTGCCTTCGGGGTCGATGCGTCCGGGAATCTCGTTACCGATGCTCCAGATGATGACGGAGGGGTGGTTGCGGTCGCGGCGCACGAGGGTCGACATGTCGTCGTCGCTGTGGGTCGGGAAGAAGTTGTGGTAGTCGTCGGGGTTCTTGGCGCGTACCCATTGGTCGAAGCACTCGTCAATGACCATCAGTCCCAACTCGTCGCATGCGTCGAGGAAGTGCTCGGAGGGCGGGTTGTGGCTGGTGCGGACGGCGTTGAAGCCTTGAGCCTTCAGCAGCCGCAGCTTGCGCGTCTCGGCCTTGTCGAAGGCAGCCGCGCCGAGGAGTCCGTTGTCGTGGTGGACGCAGCCGCCGCGCAGGAGCATATCTTCTCCGTTGAGGCGGAAACCGTCGGTGGCCGAGAACGCCAGCGAGCGCAGTCCGATGCGCTTGGTCAGGGCGTCCAGGGTGTGCCCCTTGCGATCCTTGACGCTGATGACGGCGTCGTAGAGCACAGGCTGCTCGGGGTTCCAGGTGCGGGCATTGGTGAGCGGCAGACTGAGGGCTATGTCTTGCTGGCGACCGGCGGCAAGCTTGCCATAGCGGGTCGATCCGCTGGCAATGATGCTGCCGTTGGCGTCGATGAGGTCAACGCAGACCGACCCTTTGGCGGCAGAGCGGTCCTCGTTGTAAAGGCGTGTCGTGACGGAGAGCATTCCCGTGGCCAGACCGTTGCGGATGGTCAGTCCCTCGTCATTCAGCGTCAGGAAGGTATCCCATTCGTCGACGTGAACGGTCGCCGTGCGCTGCAGCCAGACGTGACGGTAGATGCCGCTGCCAGCGTACCAACGTGAGTTGTTGCCGGCGTTCACGACCTTCACAACCAGGCTGTTCGCTCCTTCATGGAGCAGGTCGGTGATGTCGTAGCGGAAACTGCTGTAGCCGTAGACATTCGTGCCGGCAAGCGTGCCGTTGACGTAGGTCCACGATTGGTTGTAAGCGCCTTCGAAGTAGAGGACGACACGTCCGTCTAGGTCGCCGGCCGTGATGTTGAGCGTCCGCTCATACCAGCCTTCACCGCCCACGGTATGGCCTGTGCGGTAGCCACCGATACTCTTGGACGAGAAGGGGCCGATGGCATCGCCGCCAGCCTGTGCTGCAGCTTCGGGTTCAACGCTCCAGTCGTGGGGCAGGGTGAGCGAGCGCCACTGTGCGGCTACGGAGGGCGTGGTGAGCACGGCGCTGCCGTCGCCTAAGAAGAAATGCCAATCGGCATCTATGCACTGTCGGCGCTGGGCCGAGACCGTGACGGCTGCCATCAAAATGGCGGACAGGATGGTAAATAACTTTTTCATAGTCTCTTTTTTGCTATTATGGCGACAAAGGTACATTTTATTTCTGACTTGACGAATGAATCCGCCATTTTTTTACCGAATAGAAACCTCAATACGTTAGTTTTTGCATAGGCCCATTTCGGATGATATGGCCTTTTTCTCTCTCCTTCCTCTATTTTTTCTGATAAAAAGGGCTGTTGAAGAGGAAAAAATTGTACCTTTGCAACCGAATAAAACGTTTATCACTCATAACAACTGACTAATGAAACGATTGATTCTCTCGCTGGCCATGGCGGCCGGTCTCCTCTGCTGCAATAGCATTGCAGCTGCGCCCGCTCCTAAGGCAGGCTCCTTCAAGGTGGGCGACAAGACGTTCCTGCTGAACAACAAGCCCTTCGTGGTCAAGGCCGCGGAAGTCCACTATCCACGCATTCCGCGTGAGTACTGGGAGCAACGCATTCAGATGTGCAAGGCGTTGGGCATGAACACGCTGTGCATCTACATCTTCTGGAACTCACACGAACAGCAGGAAGGCGTGTTCGACTTCACAGGCAATAACGACATCCGCGCCTTCGTGAAGTTGGCACAGAAGAATGGTATGTGGGTCATTGTCCGTCCCGGTCCCTACGTCTGCGCTGAATGGGAGATGGGCGGCCTGCCCTGGTGGCTGCTGAAGAAGAAGGACATACGCCTACGCGAGCAGGATCCTTATTTCATGGAGCGCCTCGAGATCTTCGAGAAGAAAGTGGGCGAGCAGATTGGCGACCTCACCATCGAGAAGGGCGGTCCCATCATCATGGTGCAGGTGGAGAACGAATACGGCTCATACGGCGAGGACAAACCTTACATCAGCGCCGTGCGCGACATCATCCGCAAGAGTGGCTTTGACAAGGTCGAGCTCTTCCAGTGCGACTGGAGCTCGAACTTTACCAAGAACGGTCTCGACGACCTCACTTGGACGATGAACTTCGGCACAGGCGCCAACATCGACAACGAGTTCAAGAAACTGGGCCAGCTGCGCCCCAACAGCCCGAAGATGTGCTCTGAGTTCTGGAGCGGATGGTTCGACAAATGGGGCGGTCGCCACGAGACACGCGGTGCCGAGGCCATGGTCGATGGCATCTCGCAGATGCTCGACCGCGGCATCTCCTTCTCGCTCTACATGACTCACGGAGGTACCAACTGGGGCCACTGGGCAGGCGCCAACAGCCCCGGCTTTGCTCCCGACGTCACCTCCTATGACTACGACGCTCCCATCAACGAAGCCGGACAGGTGACCGACAAGTTCTGGAAGTTGCGCAAAGCCATGGAGAAGTACAGCGGCAACTGGGATCCCGTCAGTCAGAAATGGGTTGGCAGCAAGAAACTGCCCGCCGTGCCGAAGGAATACCCGACCATCGCCATTCCTAAGTTCGAGCTCAACGAGTACAAGCCCCTCATCTATGGCTGCGACAGCGTCGCCAAGGAAGGCGGGCTGATGACCTTTGAGGAGATGGACTTCGGTTGGGGGACCATGATATACACCACAAGCCTGCCCGAGATTCCCGTGCAGAGCATCCTCAAACTGGATGCCCACGACTACGCACAGGTGTTCATCGACGGACAGTTCATCGGCAAGGTGGATCGCGTCAAGCACGAGCAGACACTGAAACTGCCCGCCGTGAAGAAAGGACAAGAACTCATGATCATCGTAGAAGGCATGGGCCGCATCAACTTCGGCCGTGCCATCAAGGACTTCAAGGGCATCGTGGCCGACGTGACTATCACGGCTGAGGTCGATAATGCCGAAACCAGCTGGAAACCGCGCCAGTGGACCAAGATACGCATCCAGGACGACTATAACACGGCCTTCCGCGCCATGGCAGCGCCCGCCGACGAGCGCACCGACGCCAGCCCCCTCGCACCCAAGGGCATCGGCTACTACCGCGGCACCTTCAACCTGAAGAAGGTGGGTGACACCTTCCTCAACCTCGAGAACTGGGGCAAGGGACAGGTCTATGTCAACGGCCACGCCATCGGTCGCCACTGGTACATCGGACCGCAGCAGACGTTGTACGTCCCCGGCTGCTGGCTGAAGAAGGGCAAGAATGAGGTCATCGTCCTTGACGTGATGGGCCCGCGCGGCGAGCGCACCATCGAAGGTCTGCAGAAGCCCATCATCGACAAACTCAACCTCGACCGTCCGCAGACCCACCGCCTCGAAGGTCAGAAGATAGACCTCAGCGGCGAGAAACCCGTCAAGGAAGGTGAGTTCGCTGCTGGCAACGGCTGGCAGGAAGTGAAGTTCGACCAGCCCGTCAGCGGTCGTTATGTCTGCATCGAAGCCCTCAACAGCCACATGAACCGCGAGTACTGCTGCATTGCTGAGTGGTATATGCTCGGCGCCGACGGCAAGCGCCTCTCGCGCGAACCCTGGCAGGTGGCCTACTGCGATGACGAGGACATCAGCAGCGGCAACAAGACCGCCGACAAGATCTTCGACTTGCAGGAATCAACCTACTGGAGCACCAACCGCGGCGTGAAGTACCCCCACCACCTCGTCATCGACCTCGGTCAGGACCAGACCTTCACGGGCTTCCAGTACCTCCCCCGCGTCGAAGCCGGAGCGCCCGAGAGCATCAAGCAATACCGCATCTACGTGAAGAGCAGCCTGTTCAAAGGCCTGTAACTCTCTCATCAGAATGCTTAAAGCCCCGCTGCGTCCGTGACACAGCGGGGCTTTGCTTTCTGGTGAATTAAAGAGTTAACCGTTAAATCCTTAATTCCTAAGTTGTCTTCTTTACTCCTTGATTACATGCAGGTCGCGCTGCGGGAACGGAATCTCGATGTTGTTGCGGTTGAGCGTCTCGTAGATGGCTTCCTTGATGCGACCAGCCAGGGCGATACGCTCCTCGACCAGCATCCAGACGCAGACGTCGAGGTCTACGCTGCTCTCACCGAAGTCAGAAAAGAGAACGCTGACGGGGCGTGACGGGTCGGCCATCGGCTGCCCTGCGGCATTATGCTCCTGGCAGATGGGCGTGAGGGCCTCGACGAGGAGCGCTCGGACATGAGACACATCCGTGCCATAGGCTACGCCTACGGGCATCTTGACGAGCTCATAGCTGTGGTTGCGCGTCATGTTCTTGAAATTCTTGCTGAACAGCGCTTTGTTGAGGAACGCGATGACACAGCCGTCGGCCGTGACGATTTGCGTGCTCTGGTAGGTGATGCTCTCCACTTTACCCGTGATGCCATCGCACTCGATATAGTCTCCCACACGCAAACGGCCCGTCATCAGCGAGATGCCATAGAAGAAGTTCTCAATCAGGTCCTGCATAGCGAAACCGAGACCCGTAGCGAGACCTGCCGTGACGATGGAGATACCGCTCTTGGGGACGTTCAGGATGACGAGGACGATGATCGCATATAGCCCGTAGGTCAGGATGGCGATGATGTTGCGGGCAAGCGTGAGGTTGTAGCTATCGTCGCCCGTGCTCGTGGTGCGGCGGAAATACGCATAGAACTCGCGAATGGCATAGTTGAGGTAGCGAAACACGAACCACAGCCCGATGACGAGGCAGAGCTTGAAAAGCGAGATCTGGATGAGGCCTTGCTGGTCGACAAAATTCGTGTAGAAGGCCTTTTGGCAGACACTCGTCATCTCGAAGATCTCGGCTGCCCAGTAGATGCTGACGAGAACAGAGCCCACGGCGAAGATGGGAACGGCTGTGAGGTGAATGAAGTCGTAGAGCCACGTCTGCGTAATCCCTTTCTCGTGAATGTGATAGCGCTTCTCGTAGAGCTCCATCAGATCGTAGAAGCAGGTTACAGTCGTGATGGCGGCCAGCTGGAAGGTCCACCAGACCAGAATCTGCACGGCCAAGAGCGTATAGTCTATCCAAGCAGCCACGCAGGCTGCGACCATGACGGCTGTGGTGATATGCGAGAAGATGACATCGGAGAGGGGCAGACCACTGCGATGACGACGGACCATCCACAGTTGCCAAAGTGTGAAGACGAGCAGCAGCGGCGGGAAACCGACATTCAGGATGCTGTTGGGAACCAGAATGACGCGCAACATGATGACAATGCTCGACAGGCACATCAACGGCGTGTAGATGAGGGCTGCGTGAGGCATCTGGTCGCTGTGCAGACGAATGTACAACGAGAGGAAAATGACCTCCAACAGCCACGCCATCGTGATGATGAGCGCCGTGCTCATCTGGATGGAGTTGCGGGGTACGAATGAGCGAATCACCATGACGATGATGGCGAACAGCGCGATGCCAATGACGAAGGTGAGGACGGTGCGCCGCGTGCGCAGTCGTTCGCTGCGCCAACGACGAGGCAGCAGCCAGCGCAGGACCACGTAAGTGATTCCGAGGGCCAGCGAGAGATAGAACAGAACAAAGATGCTGATGAACAGGACGTGCATGCCGCGCCATTCCGAGTAGCTGCCGTCGTGACCGGCAAGAGGCTTGTACTTGGTCGTAGCCGAACTCTCGGCCTGGCGGACGTAGCGCGGCAGGTTGCCGAGAATGGTGAAATAGTTGGAACCTCCGTCGCGGAAGATGTTGTCCTGTAGGATCTTATAGCGTGACTGCGCGAAGCGGTAGAGCTGATGCACCTTCTCCTGCACACTCTTGTAGTAAGAGCTCTCAGCCTCGAGGCTCTCCAGAAATTCCTGCATGCCACGACGGATTGTCTGGGCGTATGCGATGCAGGCGCGGCGGTCCTCGAGCTGCTGTCCGCTCAGGTAGAGCGGCTCCTGCGGGTGTTCGTCATCCTGTATGGAGCCGTCCATCGGGCGCTCGGGTAACTCGTGGTCGGCGGTTAAACTGTCGTGGTGCGCGATTTCGTCGCGAAGCGAGTCGATGGCGTTCAAGAGGATGCTGTCGCTCTCGGAGAGTGAGTCGGTGGCGAGCACGGGTGGCATACTCTTGAGCGACGCGATGAGTGCGTCGTAACGCTCAATCTCAGTGCGCATGCGTGCAATGATACGGTCGTAGGGGAGCATCTTGCCGTTGCGGTCGTCGAGCTTGCGGTGGAGGTCGACAGCCTGCTGACAGGCGTATGCCATGTCGAACGTGTTGTCGGTCGACTGCGAATAGAGCATCAGGCCGATTTGCTCGCACTGGTTCATATAGGAGACGAGCTGCTGGTGCTGGGCTGCGCCTTGCTGCTCATAACGCGCTTTGAAGGCTTGCTGTTTGGCATAGTCAGCTGCCAATTCGGCGCGCAGGACACCGAGCGTGCGGGCGAGATCGCGCTCCTTGAGTACGGCACCTGCTGGCACAGCAAGTGCCAGCAGGGCAATGAAGACGAACAGGAGTCTTTTCATAGAATGTAAATAAAGGACTCAACCCCGGAGGGGGCAAGCGGCTTAGTGAAACAGATACTCAGACCGCCAGTCCGCTATTCAATGACGGTAGCCGCTTTCGGAGCCGGCTGTGCGGGCTGGGGAGTCTCAAAGGCGTTGCGGGCACCTTCGAAGATCTCATTGGCGCGGTCGACGGTCTTGCGACGGAACTTGCCGCTGCGGGGCAGCAACTTCGTGCCCGCCTTGTTGATGGCTTCGCGGTCGCTGATCCATTCCTCGGCTTTGTATTCCTCGCCGCCATTACCTTCCTGGTCAAAGCCATAGTGGTAGCTGATCTTGGTCAGGGTCATGGCGACTTTCGAGTTGGCTGTACATTCGGCTGTGATGAGGTAGCGGAAATAGGTGTGGTCCCAGTTGAGGAACTTCTTCTTGAAAGTCATGATCTCTTCGACGTTAGCCACGACGGTGTTGTCGACATCAGAGATGAGACGTGTGCGCAATTCCTGACGGCCGTTGGCGACAAGGCCCTTCACGTAGTTGAGCATGACAGCATAGATCTGAGCCTGCGTCTTGCCGGGGACGCTGAACGTCTGCTTGAACGTGACGATGCCGTTTTGCTCAGGAACAGCGCCTTTGAGGTACTTGGAATCGTCGGTTTGGGCCATCGCCAGAAGAGGCATGGCCAGCATGAGGGTGAGAATGATTTTTTTCATAGTATACATATAACTGTTGAATTGATTCATACTGAATGACGAATGATGAATGACGAATGACGAATGATGAATCGTTTTTTTGTAGCAAATGAATCATTCGTATCGGATGGCCTCGATGGGATCAAGGCGGGCAGCCTTCTGTGCGGGGAAGTAGCCGAAGCCGACGCCGATAGCTACGCAGACAGCGAAACTGACGATGACGCTCCACGCAGGGATGACAGCCGGATAACCGATGATGGCATTGCAGCCCCACGTGAGCAAGGCTCCGAAGAGAACACCCAATATTCCGCCCGTCAGGCTGATGAGGATGGACTCGATGAGGAACTGATTGGAGATGTCCAACCCACGGGCGCCCACGCTCATGCGCAGACCAATCTCCTTCGTGCGCTCGGTGACGCTGACCAGCATGATGTTCATGATGCCGATGCCAGCCACGAGCAGCGAGAAGGCGGCGGCTACGACGAGGATGATGGTGATGGTGTCCATCGTCGACGACATCGTTTCCATCCACTCCTGTTGTGAACGGATCGTGAAGTTGTCAACCTCGTCATCTTTCAGCTTATGTGTGCGGCGCAGGATCTGCGTCAAGTCCTCGATGGCTTGGTCGGAAAGTTCCTCGGTGACGGCCGAGCAGAGGATGCTGTTGAAGTGGGTCTGAGCAGCCAGACGCTTCATCACCGTCGTGTAGGGCGACACAATGACGTTGTCCTGGTCCATACCCCAGTTGTTGTAGCCCTTGCCCTTGAACACGCCGATGATACGCAATGGGATGCTCTTGAAGCGGATGGTCTTGCCCAAAGGGTCTTGGCCGTTCGGGAAGAGTTCCTTGACGATGGTCTGACCGACGACGCACACCTTGGCACTCTTCTTCACGTCTTCTTCAGTGAAGAACACGCCTTCCTCAACTTGCCACAAGCGGATGCCGAGGTAGTCAGGACTCTCGCCGTAGCAAGTCGAAGTGGTGTTGTTAGAACCGAAGACAGCCTGTCCGCTGGTGCTGACTTCAGGCGACACTTTGTTGACAAACTTGGCTTCAGCCAGAATGGTCTCGTAGTCCACCTGCTTGAGCGTCTGCATGGCCGAGGGGTCCAGACGTACACCGCCACGCATGTCGGCTCCGGGACGGATGGTAAGCATGTTCGTACCGTTCTTCTGGATCTCCTCGCGGATGCTCTGCTTGGAGCCTTGGCCGATGGCCATCATGACGATGACGGCCCCGACACCGATGATGATGCCGAGCATCGAGAGGAACGAACGGCCTTTGTTGCTGAGGATGGCCTTAATGGCTATCTTAAAGAGATTGATAAAACTCATAGTTATAGACCCACCCCCAAGCCCCTCCCGTCAGGGAGGGGAGCGGCTGGCGCTTGGGGACTAATGGGACATAATTAGTTTGTAATTTATGATGATGCTTTTTTACTCAGTTCTCACCCAGATTAGCCTTCAATCCGGAGGCTCTCCCCTCCCTGACGGGAGGGGTCGGGGGAGGGTCTTCAATCCTCCGGCGCTGGCAGGGCGGCGAGGGCTTCGGCAGCGCTGCGGATGTTGGTGTTAAGAACGTCTTCGCGAATCTTGCCGTCGCGGAGGACGATGTTGCGCGAGCTGTACTGAGCGATCTCGGGGTTGTGCGTGACGAAGATGATGGTGCGCCCCTCAGCATGCAGTTTCTGGAAGAGCACGAGGACCTCGTAGCTGGTGCGCGTGTCGAGGTTACCCGTAGCCTCATCGGCCAGGATGACGGCAGGGTTGTTGACCAGGGCTCGTGCAATCGCTACGCGCTGCATCTGTCCGCCCGACATCTGGTTGCTCTTGTGCTCAAGACGGTCGCCCAGCCCCACTGCCTTCAAAGCCTCGATGGCGGCCTCGCGTCGCTGCTTGGCACTATATTCCTTATTATACATCAGCGGCAACTCGACGTTCTCGACGGCGGTCGTCTTGGCCAGCAGGTTGTAGTTCTGGAAGACAAAGCCAATCTTGCGGTTGCGCAGACGAGCACGCTGACTGCGCTTCATCGTACGCACGCTGACGCCGTCGAGGTAGTACTCGCCACTCGTGGGCGTGTCCAGACAACCCAGCTGGTTCAGCAGCGTCGACTTACCCGAGCCCGAGGTGCCCATGATGGTGACGAACTCACCTTCGTGAATCTCGAAGGAGATGCCACGGAGCGCCTTCACCGTCTCGTTACCGACTTGGAAGTTGCGGCGGACATTGTCGAGCTTGATGACAACTTTCTTTTCCATTTACTTCTTGGCAGCGTTGTTGCCGTTCTTCTGGTTGTTGTTATTGTTGCGGTTACGCGGTCCGGGCATGAAGGGGTTGCTCTTCTGCTGGCCGTCGCCACTCTCTTCGGCTTGGCTGAAAATCATGTCGGCCAGAACCTCGGTGCCTGCGTTGACGCCACTGACGATTTCGGTCATCGTGCCGTTGCTGACGCCAATCTCTACAGGCAGCGCCTTGAACGTCTTGCCTTCGCGCACCCACAGCTTCTGCTTGGCATCGCAGGGCACGATGGTCTCGTCCTCGGAGATAAGGGCCTCGTTGGGCGAGAAACGGAGCGCCTTGGACGAGACTGTCAGGACGTCATTCTTCTCGAGCGTGAAGATGGTGACGTTAGCCGTCAGACCGGGCTTCAGCTTCAGGTCAGCATTCGGAGCGCTGATGACCACCTCGTAGGTGACGACGTTACTCTCAGTCGTGGCCTGCTGACGCACCTGCGTCACGACGCCTTCGAACGTGTCGTTGGGGAATGCGTCGACCGAGAACGTTACGCGCTGTCCTTCCTTCACCTCGCCGATGTCAGCCTCGTCGATGTCGGCAATGACGCGCATATCTGTCAGGTCCTGAGCAATAGTGAAGAGGGTAGGGGTGGAGAACGAAGCGGCTACCGTCTGTCCTTCCTCGACAGCCTTGGAGAGCACGACGCCGTTGATAGGCGAGGTGATGGTGGCATAGCCGAGGTCGGTCTCCGCACGTTTCACGCTCTGGAGGGCAGTGGTGACCTGCTGCTGAGCCTGCACGTAGGAGAGGCGAGCCTGCTCGAAATCGTTGGCGCTGATGAGGCCCTTGTCGAAGAGGCTCTTCTGGCGCTCGAAGTTGGCTTTCTGATAGGCGAGGGCGCTCTGCACGCTGGTGAGGTTGGCGCGCTGGCTCGCGAGGGTACTGGTAAGGTTGGTCTTATCCAACTCTGCGATCACCTGTCCGGCTTTCACTTCTGAGTTGTAGTCGACGTAGATCTTGGCGACGATACCGCTGACCTGCGTACCGACCTCAACGCTCGTCACAGGTTCAATCGTGCCTGTTGCTGTGACGGTCGTGGAGATATTGCCTTTCTCCACCATGGTCGTTTCATACTCGGGACCTTTCTTCTTGGAACAGCCCACGAGGACAAGTCCAATCCCTAACAATAAAATGCTCTTTTTCATATATTTGTGTCTGTCAATTTTTTAAGTCTATGCTCGATTCGTTTTGTTTATTCAACTTGGCCGCTCGGCGCTTGCGATGCTTCGCTTGCGAAGAATTCGTCAACTTCTTATATTCCTAATTCTCCGCCTTCGTAGAAGCGCAGTAGTTGAGTGTTGAGAATCGTCGTATATTTGCTTTGCAGTTTGTTTTGCTGAGCTTGCAGCAGGTTGTCGCGAGCTTGCAGCAGGTCGACGATATTCTTCAGCCCGGCCTTGAACTGCTCATTGATGAGTTCGTAGTTGGTCTCTTGGCTCTTGACGGCAGCGTCAGCGCTGATGAATCGCTGCTGTGCGCTCGTAGCTTGCAGCCAGATGTTCTCAATCGTGGAGCCGAGCGCCGTCTGCTTGTCCAGGAGGTCAAGGGCAGCCGTCGTCTTGTTGATCTTGGCACGTTCTACGTTTGTCTTGTTGCGGCGGTTGTCGAAGATAGGCACGCTCACGCCGAGGCCCACGCTTCCGTTCAGGTTGCGCTTGAGTTGTTCGCCAAAGCCGTCGTTCGAGGCGCTGTAGTGGCTGTCGCCCACGCCGGCATTGATGCTGATGCTGGGCAGGTAGCCGCGGCGGGCAATGTCAAGTTGCAGGTTGGCAGCGTCAGCTTGCAGCTGGGCGGCACGCATCTCAGGACGTGTGTTGAGGGCTTGTGCGTAGACTTCAGCTTTGTCGGGGATAGGCTGCAGAGCCTGGGCATCGGCCATTTCCTCGCCGGCCACGTCGAAGGGCGTGTTGATGTCCAGCTGAAGGAGGGATTTCAACTGACGCTTGTAGCCGTCGATCTGCGTCTGGGCGTTCACGACGTCATACTGCGTCT
Organism: Bacteroidaceae bacterium; assembly: GCA_017429525.1. Lineage (GTDB taxonomy): Bacteria > Bacteroidota > Bacteroidia > Bacteroidales > Bacteroidaceae > Physcousia. The sequence continues at coordinate 19,036 of JAFROT010000041.1, forward strand.
GCGCCACTTGCGACTCCAACTGGGCCACGTCGGCCTTGGCCAGGTCGCCTACTTTGTAGCGCTCCTGTCCGCGCTCCAACTGCTGCTGGGCCGTGGCGGCCAACTGCTCGTTGACGTGTTTGGCCTCTATCGTGTAGAGAATCTGGACGTATAGCTGTGCAATCTGTTCTTGGATGCTCTTCAGCGTCTGCTCGGTCTGTACCGCGGTCAACTCGGTCTGCACCTTCTGCGCCTGGATGTTCTTGTGGTTGATGCCACCGTTCCAGACGGTCCAGTTGGCATTCAGCCCGTAGGAGCCGTTCTCCGTCACCTTGTTGTTGGTGCTGGTGGCCATGCCGTTCTGCACGATGACGGTGGCCTCCTGGAACGGACGATAGCCCACACCCTGGCTCATGGAGAACGAGAGGCTGGGGAAGAGGGCAGCTTGCGACATCTTCAGCTGTTCGGCTGCATCAAGCTCAGAGAGGCGATTCTTCTGGAGTGTGATATTATTCTCGGCGGCATAGTCGAGACAACGTTGCAGTGTCCATGGCTCAGCACTTGCGCTGATGGCAGCCAATGCGCACGCAACGGATAAAAGTAGTTTTCTCATTATTCGTAATGTTCTGTCTTGTGAATGATTTTCAGAGTCCAATCGGTTACGCTTTTACGCAAAAACCGTACAAAGGTAGTCTTTTTTCTTCTTAAATGACAAAAATGCTTGCCGAAAGTTTAATGTTTAAAGGAGTTTAACGCAAATTATTGTATTATGACGCAAAAACGTTGTACTTTTGTGCCCGCAAAAATCCTATGGCAAGCATAAAAGACCAACTTCTGCTGCGCATTCGCGAGCATGGCAAGTTGTCGACCGCAGAACAACTGCGGTTGACGATTCTCTTGTCCCTGCCCGCCATCTTGTCTCAGCTGTCCAGCATCCTGATGTTCTACATCGACGATGCCATGGTCGGCTCGCTCGGTGCGCGCGCCTCGGCCAGCATCGGAATCGTGGCCACTTCGATGTGGCTCTTCTGGAGCATCATCTCCTGCGCCGCCACGGGCTTCTCCGTGCAGGTGGCCCATCGCGTCGGAGCCAACGACCTGGAGGGTTCACGCAAGGTGTTTCGTCAGAGCTTGCTCGCCTCGTTGGTGCTGTCGGTCGTCACCGGTATCGTTGGAGCTCTCATCGCACCCTCTTTGCCCCATTGGTTAGGCGGCGAGCCCGACATCTGCCGGGATGCCTCCACCTATTTTCTCATCTTCACCCTCGGCGCTCCGTTGGCGATGGTCGACATGCTGGCCAGCGCAATGTTGCGCTGTGCGGGCAACATTAAAGTACCTTCGTTGGCCAACGTCGTCATGTGCATCCTCGACGTGGGGTTCAACTTCTTCCTTATATTCCCTACGCGCACGATCGTTCTCTTTGGCCATTCCGTCCTCATCCCCGGCGCAGGGCTCGGTGTGGCAGGCGCTGCTATCGGCACGCTCACGGCCGAAGCGTTCATCGCCCTCTATCTGTTGTGGTTCGCTGCCGTGCGCTGTCCTGAGCTTCGGCTCTTTGGCGAGCGCGGGTCGTTTCTCACAGAGCGTCCCATCCTCCGTGAGGCCGGCAATATCGCAGGGCCGATCTTCTTGCAGCGTGTGCTGATGAACGTGGCGCAGATCACCATCACTGTTATCGTTGCACCCCTTGGTGCCGTGGCGATTGCGGCCAATGCCTTGGGCATCACGGCTGAGAGCCTCTGCTATATGCCTGGCTACGGCATCGGTGAGGCGGCCACGACGCTTGTCGGACAGAGCATAGGTGCAGGCCGGCGCCGTCTGACAGAGCGCTTTGCTTGGATGACCACCCTCTTGGGCATCGGCGTGATGACGCTCATGGGAGCCGTGATGTACGTGGCGGCTCCTCTGATGATGGCCTCACTGACGCCTGACGAGGCGGTGCGCCAACTCGGTACGGAATGTTTGCGCATCGAGGCATGGGCCGAGCCGGGCTTTGCCGCCAGTATCGTAGCGATGAGCTGTTTCGTAGGTGCGGGCGACACGCGTAAGCCTGCCTTCCTCAATCTGTTCTCGATGTGGGCCGTTCGTGTCACGCTGGCCGCCCTCCTCGCGCCCCGCTACGGCCTCCACGGCGTATGGCTCGGCATGGCCATCGAGCTCACCTTCCGCGGCATCATCTTCCTCGCCCGTCTCAAGTGGGGCCATTGGATGAAACGGCTGAATATTACCAGATAACGCAATGTCGAAATCCCGAAATCCCGAAATCCCGAAATCCCGAAAAATAAGCTTCAACTATATGCAACTCATTAAAGATCAAACATTCGGAGGCGAGCGCCCGTTGTTCGCCATCCACGACACACGACTGGAGAACGTAACCATCACTGAGGGCGAGAGCGGCATCAAATGCTGCCAGCGCCTCGAGGCCGACCATTGCCGTTTCATCGGCAAATATCCTTGGTGGCATGTCGACGGCTCGCTGATCACCAACTGCTTCTTCGAGGTCGGTTCCCGCTCGGCTATCTGGTACTCCAATGATATGACGATGCGCGACACCATCATCGATGCACCTAAGTTCTTCCGCGAGATGCGCGGCCTCACCCTCGAGAACGTGCAGCTCAACGATGCCGACGAGACTTTCTGGCGCGTCACCGATCTCAAGGTCCGCAACGTCCGTCTCCACGAGGGCACCTATCCCTTCATGTTCTGCGAGAACGTTGATGTCGACGGCCTCGAGAGCGATTCCAAGTATGTCTTCCAGTACGTCAAGAACGCTGTCATTCGCAACGCACACATTGTCACTAAGGATGCTTTCTGGGAGACCGAGAACGTCACCATCTACGATTCCCACCTCGATGGCGAGTACATCGGTTGGCACTCCAAGAACCTGCGTCTCGTGCGCTGTCATATCGCCGGCGAGCAACCCCTCTGCTACATCGACGGCCTCACCCTCGATGACTGCACCTTCGACCCCGCTTGCGACCGTGCTTTCGAGGATAGCAGCAATATCGACGCCTCTATCCGCGGTGCCATCACCGAGATCAAGAACCCCATCAGCGGGCGCATCACGGCTGACGCTGTCGGGCACGTCACCATTGACGAGCACATCAAACAACCTGCCAACTGCGAGATCATCATCCGTCAGGCATAGCTGTAAAAACCGATTCGTCGTTCATCTTTCGTCTTTCGTCATTCAACTATGGACTACAATTTCGATCAACTCATCCAGCGCCGCGGCACCCATTGCGTCAAGTGGGACGAGGCCTCTGAAGGCGAACTGCCCATGTGGGTTGCCGACATGGACTTCGAGACGGCCCCCTGCGTCCGCGAAGCCGTGCAGCGTCGTGCTCAGCATGGCGTCTATGCCTACAACCTGATCCCTGACTCCTTCTACGAGGCCATCACTTGGTGGAACAGCCATCGCCATGGCTGGGCTCCGCGTCGTGAGTGGATGCTCTACACCAGCGGTGTCGTTCCGGCCTTCTCGGCCATCATTCAGGCTTTGGTCAGCCCCTCCGAGAGCGTGCTCTTCTTCACGCCCGCCTACAACTGCTTCTTCTCCAGCGTACGCAACAATGGCAGTCGTGCCGTCGAGTTCCCGCTCACATGGACGCCGGCCGACGAGACTTATACCATCGACTTCGAGGCCCTCGAGCAGACCATCGCGCGCGAGCGCCCGCGCTTGTTCCTTTTTTGTAATCCTCACAACCCCAGCGGGCGCGTGTGGACGCTCCAGGAATTGCAACGCGTGGCCGACTTGTGCCGGCGCTACGACATGATCCTGCTCTCCGACGAGATCCATTGCGAGTTCGTCGACCCGCAGCTCGGACGTCGCTATCTGCCTTTTGCTCCGATAGCCGACGAGGCGGGGTGCCAGTGGGTGATCGCCAATGCTCCCAACAAGGCCTTCAACACGGCCGGCCTGATGACGGCGTACATCATCACGCGCTTCGATGATCTCCGTGAGCGCATCGACCGCACCATCAACATCAACGAGATATGCGATATCAACTGCTTCAGCTTTGTAGCACTTGAGGCGGCTTATACGCCTGAGGGCGAGGCTTGGCTCGATGCCCTCGTCGACTATATCTACGATGGCTACCGTTATTTCCATCGTGAGATGAAGGCGGCCTTCCCCGACCTTCCCATCGCTCCGCTCGAAGGCACTTATCTGGCATGGATGGACGTCACGGCCTTCCCCCTCACGTCCGACGAGATTTCCGCCCGTCTGCGTGCCGAACAGAAAGTGTGGATCAATGGTGGCGAGATGTACGGCCAGCAAGGATTCATGCGCATCAATCTCGCCACGCAACGTGCTCGTCTCGTCGAGGGTACGCGACGCATCATCGAGGGCCTGCGTGCCTTGCAGTAGCACAAGAGTCTTGAACCAAAAGGAAGCACCGCAATTGGATGCGCGAGTAAGCGTAATCATTTCCAATTGCGGTGCTTCTTTTGGGGAGGTAAACAGATTGCTCATCACCCCCCTTGCGCCTCATCCCTTCTCTTCTCAGCCTCGATGTTTGCCAGTACTCTTGTGGATGCAGTAGGTCACGACGCCCCAGATCGTGCTGCTCTGTTCGGGTGTGATGGTGATGGGTTTGTAGGCTTCGTTGTGAGGCAGCAATCGGATTACGCCGTGCTCCCGTTGCGTCAGGTCCAGCTCTTTGATGGTGAAACCGCCATCCACGTAGGCCACTACGACATCCCCCGTCTGCGGTTCCAGCGAGCGGTCCACGACCAACAAGTCACCAGGCATATAGCCTGCATCCACCATGGAATCACCCTTCACCCGCGCAAAGAACGTGGCCTCGCGGTTGTGGATGAGGGCTTTGTTCAGGTCGATGGCCTCCTCGTCATAGTCGGTAGCAGGAGAGGGGAACCCCGCACGAATACCTTCGGGGAAATAGGGTAGGAGTACCTCTTCGGCCACTTCGGCAGTCAGGATTTGCAGCTCGTTCATGGGATGAATTACTTTTTTGTGCTGCAAAAGTACAAAAAAATGTTGAATCCTGTTTGTCCGAACAAGAAAAATAGTGGCCGACGAGCCTTCTCGTCTTAAATTTCACTACCTTTGTCCTCGCTATGCTCTACGCGCTGGTCGATTGTGACAACTGTTATGTCTCTTGCGAACGAGTCTTCAACCCCGGACTCGAAGGCAAGGCTGTCGTGGTTCTCTCGAACAACGACGGCTGTGTCGTAGCCCGCAGTCAGGAGGCTAAGGCGATAGGCATACCCGAAGGCTTGCCCTTCTTCCAGCTGTCCGAACGCTTCCCCGGGCAGGAGATTCACGCGTTGAGCAGCAACTATACCCTCTACGGCGATATGTCGCGCCGCGTGATGAACATCCTCCGCGCCGCTGCTCCCGATATCTTCGTCTACAGTATTGACGAGGCCTTCCTGATGCTGGATGAATCGCCTTATATGCCGATGGACTACAAGGCGTGGTGCGAAGCCCTTGCCGCTAAGGTTAGGCGCTGGACTGGAATGCCTGTCAGCATCGGCATCGCCCGCACGAAGACGTTGGCCAAGGTGGCCAGCAAGTTTGCCAAGCGTTATCCAGGCTTTCACAAGTGCTGCTTCATCCAGACCGACGAACAGCGCGAGAAGGCGCTCTCGCTGTTTCCTGTTGCTGACGTATGGGGCATCGGGCGTCGCCATGCAGCCCGCCTCTTGGCCGCAGGCGTTAGGACGGCGCTTGACTTCACGCGCCTGCCAGCTGCTTCGGTGCAGAGGTCTATGACCGTCACGGGTTTGCGCACTTGGATGGAGTTGCACGCTCGCGACTGCATCGCGCTCGACAACCTGCCGCGCAAGCAGACCATCTGCACCTCGCGCAGTTTCCCTCACATGCTGTCGGCCCTCGACGCCCTCAAAGTAGCCGTCGCCGGCTTTGCTGCCCGCTGTGCGCAGAAACTGCGTCAGCAGAAGAGTATGGCGCAGATGGTCACCGTGTTCATGTCCACCAATCCTTTCCGCGAGGAACTGGATCAGCTCTCGCTCAGCCGAACCGTCTGCCTGCCTGCGCCCGCTCAATCCGACGCCGAAATCATAACAGCGGCTCACGAGGCGCTGGCCGACTGTCTGGAGGCGGCCCGTCGACGCCTCTCGGCCGACTATGCCGAGTTGGAATACGAACCGCAGACCATGGGCCTGCGTCCTGCCGATCATCAATGGAAGCGCGCCGGCGTCATCGTAGGGGGCATCGTCCCCGAGACGGAGATTCAGACCTCTTTCCTCGACATCCCGCCCGTCTTGAAACAGAGGTTGCAGCAACTCTCAGCCGTTGCCGACCGCATCAACGCCCGCTTTGGCGACGAAGCCCTGCAAGTGGCTGCAGCCCTTCGTGCCACAGACCCTGCCACCGGCAAAGCCCTGACCTTCCGCAACAGCATCCTCCACGACCGCCGCTCACCCTTCTACACCACCGACATCCGCGACATCATCGGCGTGGAATAAGGACTAATTTGAATTGAGGCTTCAATCCGCGCTCAATCCTTCTTATTGATCGAAGTCCTTTTTCCAGCGTTTGATGATACCTCTCTTCCTATTTTTCTCCTATAATTTGCTCAATTTTGCCTTCACACCTTCACCGCTCTTGCAAGATGCTGATAATCTTGCAGGTAGCGGTGAAGGATGGGTGAAGGATACCCCTGTTGGGTGAAAGATAAACCCTCAAAAAGGGCGTTTTGTTCAAAACACGACTATTGCCTGATGCGGAGTCTACGCTATCGGCGGCGCAGCAAGTACTGGTTGCCGCTCCTCGTGTGGCGGCTCACGATGCCCTCTATGCCTTGCAGCTGCCGGCCGAAGGCCGTGAGGGCGGGTGGCGTGAAGGCCGTGCCCACCAGCCGGCGCATCGTCTGCGATAGCGCGGCGCCACTGTACCAATATGTCGAGCCGCTCGGATAGTCCTGATTCCCGGCTACTTCAGCCGTCTCGGCATCGGCCTGGCTGCCGGCTTCGAAGTACTCCAGCACATATTGCAGCGCGCTGGGCAAGCGGTGGAACTGGCGGTTGCTCGCCATCAGCTCGGCCGTCTCGGCATCGTCCAACCAATAGCGTGCACCGTGGTCGAGCTCGTAGAGAGCCTGAGCGAAGAGTTGCTCGTGGTTAGGCGTCGTGCTGACATCGATGTTGCCCGTGACGCGCACGCCGATGAAGCGGCGCGAGCCCGAGGGGTCGGTCAGCACGTCGGTCATGTTGGTCGTAGCGATGAACGTGGCCAGGCGTGGCACCTCTTCGATGTGCTTGGCATACGGACGCCTCACCTTGACCGATGGCAGCTGGACGATGTTCTTGAGGAACCCCTGCTGCTTCTGCGGCGAGATGCGGTTGAACTCGTCCAGGTTGATCAGCAGCATCTGCGCCATCGCCTGGTGCACGGGCCTCTCCTCCGCGAGCGAGAGGTTGTCGGTATAGCCCCACGAACGTAGTTCGCGCGGGAGCAGGTTGCGACAGAACGTGCTCTTGTGCATGCCTTGAGGCGAGACCAGTAGCGGCACCAACGCGTTGCCGAAGCGCTGGTCGCGCCCCAGCCATTGTGCCACCATCGCCAGCAGCCAGACGTGGAACCAGCGGGCCCATTGCTCAGGTTGGTCGGTAGGCACCGTGGCCGCCAGGGCGCTGATGCGGTCGCGCCCATCCCAGCGGCCATCGCATTGGAACAGGTACTCCTCGATAGGGTTGTAGGTAGGGACAAGGGTCGAATTGACAAAGCGGTGCACGTCGCGGTCCCACACGTTGAGGCCCGCCTTGTGCAGGTCGATGGTGAACGTGTTGACCACCTGCTCCGTCACTGGCTGCCACGGCGTCGCCCACGAGTGGTTGGGGCGGAACTCGGTGTAGCCCATGATGGTGTTGTGGCGGAAGACGTAGCGCGTCTGCATGCGGCGGATGAGGTCGCTCATCAGGTCGCCCGAAGAGGTGGGACGTCCCCGCCTGCGTGTCACGTTGTCGTCGGCATAGACAGCCATGACGACGGTTCTGACGAAGTCTTGCGTCAGACCTGGTTCATCTTTGAATTTCAAGTGGTTCCACAGGTGGCAGACAGCCTCTTCCTCACCGATGCCCGACTGGGCCATCTCTGTGGCGACGCCTGTCGTGAAGCCCTGCCACCACTCATTCGTGTTGCGCGTCATCCCGCCTAATGACGCTTCGGTCTTACCTACTGCACGCTCGTACAGCTGTTCGTTGCGCGCATACGTCTCCATCTCCACCTCGCGGTAGTCACGTTGCGGTTCGGGCAGCGCCAGCAGGTGCATCTCCGTGTCGGCAACGGCCTCGTTGGGCGCGCCGTTGCTGATGCGTAGAGGTGCTGCCTGCAGGTTCGTCAGCGGGTGCTCGTCCAGTGGCATGAGCATCCCCTGCTTGAGGGAAGGCTCCATGCGCGTCACCTTCTGGCCGAGCACGCCGTCGTACACGGGCACCACTTGTCGGTAAGCGCGGACGTACAGGTCCTCGGCATCCACTTCCGAGGTGGGCGCCACGCCGTTCTCGGCCTCGATGCGCACCAGGATCTTCACCGAGTGCCCGCTGGCGCCAGTGAAGGTCGCCCATGTCGAGGGCAGGAGCATCGCCCTGCGCTTGAGCTGCTCGCAGGCTTCGGCATCAGCCAGCTCCTTCACCTCCAGCACTACGAGCCCGTTGAACGCCACCATGTGGAGGTCGCCCAGCGCATCGCGACCCAGTTCGCAGCTTACGTGCAAGCGTGGAATCTCATGGAGGCGATAGTACGTCCCGAAGTGTGAGTGCGACCGCAGCGAGGCTCGGTAGTCGCTGATCAGGAATCGGTTAGGATCCTGCGTGATACGTTGCAAGAACCATTCAGCATCGCGCGTCAGCAGGTGCAGTCGGTTCTCCTTGTCTGTTCTTATACTTGTAAATTTCATTAGATATGTGAGTTTTGTGAGGTTAAAAAGTAAAGTCAGCCAGATGAAGAGGGTTAACCCGTTCAATCTGATTCATTGCTAAGGTTGTGGGCAGTCGGCAGCAAACTTTAGATGACTGCTTAGGCCTCTCTTGAACATTCGCGTCGGGCTGAGCAGCCGTTTGTGTCGGCTTGTCTCATTAATGAGACTGATGAGTCTCACTGATGAGACAACCTGGCGCGACTATTCGGGGAAATAGTAGCGAACGGTTGTCTGGTCGTAGACGGGCGGTTGCGTGTAGCCGAAGTAGCGGAAGACGGCAGCCACGCGTTTTTGCTGCTCGGGCGTGATCACGTAGCGTCCGGCACGATAGCGGTAGTACTGAGCGCGGCTGCCGAAGCACGCTTCGAGCACGTTGCGCAGTCGAGACACGTCATCAGACTTGACATTGTTGAAGATCTTTGTCATCCCTCGCGCTACGACGACCGGTTCGTCGGCCACGAAGAGGTTGCACTTCTCTCCCCGGCGAGCAGCGGGCAGCACGGTGGCATGTTGCTCCAGCGTCGCGGGGGCGAGTGTGGCCGCATGACGGCGTAGGCACGTCTCGGCCAGCGGACAATCACTTTGGTAACAGATGGCCCATTTACGGGGCACTTCCTTGAACGTAAACTCTGTCATGAGGTACAAAATTTAAGGGTTAAAAATACGGTTCCTAAATCGATGCAAAGATACAACATTTCCCATCAAAATCCAAATTTATCCCCTCTATTATCCTTTCCTAAATGTTAAAAACCGTGTTAAAAACATTTAAATCCTTCACTCGTCACCCCATCCTTCACACTATCCTTCACCGCCTACCAATTTGAACATCAACCATTAACATCAAAATGTGAAGGCGTGAAGGATAAATGAGGCAAAAACTCATAGTGTAAATATCGGTAACATTTCAGATTAGGTGGGTCCTAATAATTAGCTTCAGATGTTTTTGTAGCTAATTTTCGAGAGGATTCACACTTTAGGTCGCCGAAGCATTCTTCAGACTCACTGCGTTCGAAGAAGTGTCGCAAGCGCCGAGTGGCGGGCTATGATTCAAAGCCTAAAGTGCGAAGCATCCGAAAGAGCACAAAGCATCGAAGCAAAAGGAAATGTCTGCCAAGGCCACGTTGTTCCTCCAGCTCATCCGCTTTCTTCAGCATCTCATCCGTCAAGGTCAGTCCCACTTTCTCCAACCCTTTGATGCTGGCATATAAAGTTTCAAGTTTAGTCATAAGGCGTATGATGAATAATAGATTATGTAATCTTTTATGGTTATATGGTAATGAGCTTATCTGAAAAATCTGTTTTTAGGGGATATAAGCTGCTGGATGCTGTGTTGCCAACTATTAAGATTCGGTCGGCTTGTTCGCAGATGTAGCGGTTGCGGGCAATGGCTGTTGTGCGAGATTGGCGAGAGGATGAGGAGGTGGAGATGATGAGCAGGCGACCACTGTCGAGCAAAGGCTGCAGGTCTGCGGGAATGGTCTTGTACATGGCTCGTGCCAGCACGAGGATAATCGGTTGCTGCCCTTTGACCAAGAAGCGCCAGACATCCTTCTCTAATCGACTGCTGAACCCGCTGATAACGCACTGTCCTTCGTCCCTCATCTTCACGGCCCAATCATAACACTTCAGCACCATATCCACAGGAATGGTGCTCGATGCTAAGAAAGCGGTCTTGGACAACTTAAGCAGATCCTTATTGCCGAAGTAATCCATATCTAATCAAGGTGGAAGATGATTTTCCAGGCTGTCTTTCCTTTCGGGTTGATACCTGACCTAAAAGAAATCTTGGTTACCGCCTTCACAAGTGTTTTGTCGTCGCAGACCAACTTGATGGAAGGGATAGCCTTGGCTGTGTATGGGCAATGATCGTTAGAGAGTTTGATTCTTCCGTTTTCCATCACCAGTACTTGCCTGGCGAATTCTTCATCGTCAAGGTATCGCTTAATAGTCGTTTTCTCACCGCTGCTGATTTTCTCCAGCGTTTCGTGGCGAACCGTCATAGTAAGCGTGTTGTCTTTTGACGCAGGTTCTTGCTTCTGAAGCCTCTGCTGAGGTTTTTGCTGAGGTTTCGCTTGCTGGGGCTTTTGAGGCAGAGGGGTAGATTCACGTTCCTCGTTCAACTCATCACCCATGCGGTATTTGATATCATAGTTGATGATGAAGTCGAGCTCTTCTTCCGTGAAGCCATAGTGCGTGGCAAGGGCTTTGTCAATCTCGTCGATGATGGGTTTGGACTTTGCTGGTAAATATTGTGCAAATGTTACATCGCCAGTTCTATAAACAGCATCAACCATCTCTGCATTATCCTGCATTTCTTGCATTAGAACATCACATAAAGAAATTAATTTCTTCTTTAATTGTCCATTGATATTTTCATATTCAATTGGAAAGTCTTTTAAATCACTCGGGTTATTTGTTCTTGCGTCAGAGTGCATTACATAATACCAAAAATATAGTGAACTATTAAGAACGGAAGTAAACACCTTTAATTGTTCTATTGTGTCAAAATAGAGATGTGTTTCACGGGATGATGAGCTCTTTACCCCATTTAAGAAAAACAGAGGTTTGAACGTAGACATAAACTTCCAATATCGTCCGCCACTGTTTTTATAGTAGAAAACATTCTCACTATTTCTAACAGAATAATAGCCAATATTCTTTGATATATCATTTAGAGACTTTAGCATATCACATTCTGCAGAACAGCAAATCTTAGGAAATATATCTGACCGACAGACCTCCTTACTATTAAAATATGATACATTTTGGAATAACAGTTTTCTATTTTCCGATTTCCATTTATAATAATATGTAGTATATATAGTATTACAATTACTCTGATTACCTAATTGTGAGACAAAGATAGATAAATTTCTTTCTGCTCCCTCAAATAGTTTACTAGGTCTCTCAGCATAATTGCTAATATACGAATTGGCAGTCTTATTAATGAAGACCTTCATGAGCGATTCCATTCTTGCCGTACAAAAAGCACTTATAGGTATAATCATGCCAATATAGTTCCCATTTTTCATTATACAGAATGAACGTTCAATACAATATGAATACAAATTGCCAGAGTCTATTGTATTATAATTGTGGACAGTGTATATACTTCTAACTTTACTATACTCCACATACGGCGGATTGCCAATAATCACATCGAAGCCGCCATTGCCATAGATGATGTCGTAGAACTCGGCGAGCCAGTGGAATGGCTGGTGAGTGCGCTTCCATTTGTCATAGTCCATGCCTGGGGCGGTGGCGATGTGGAGATTGTGATTCAGCAGTTCATTAAGCTTTGCAAGGCGGTCTTTCAGTTGCGCCTTGGCGTGCTTGAATGTTTCCAAATCGGCGTCCTGCTCCAACTGTACTTTGCGGAAAGTGTCGTAAGCTGATGAAACAATGTCTATCTCATTATAGACTTTACTCTCAAACTCCTCACGGGCGAACATATCCATATACTTCACACCTTCTTCCATCTCCTTCTCTGTAGCATAACCCACCAGCGTGTTGCCACAACGGATATTGAAATCCACGTCGGGCAATGGTTCCAAGCCGAGATTCTGGTCACGAGGATTGACATCTACCACAGCCACCATCTTCAGGAACAGGCGCAGTTTGGCTATCTCGGTTGCCTCCACCATGATATCCACGCCATAGAGGTTGCGCAGGATAATGCTCTTGTAGATGAAGTAGCGGATATTGGAGCGATATTTTACATTCAGTTCTCTCAGTTCTTCCTCGAAGAGTTTGGGATTCTGTGCATTCCAGTCCTGCATACGGGTGATGCACACCTCATAGAGTGGCTCCAGAATATTGAGGGCTGCAAATAGGAATGCACCAGAGCCGCAGGTGGGGTCGAGGATGCTTACATGCTGCAATGCTGAATAGAAATGCTTCACTAAAAGATGATCATCAGTATTCAGCAACACATCGTAAGTAAACTGACGGATGTCTAGATTATAAGTGATGAAGTCGTTGACCTCTGTAATCTCGCCCTTCACGATTTTCTGGCGGATACTATCGTAGCGTTGCAACCGCTCTACCGTCTCTCGCCATATCTCTGTAGGCAGGTTCCAAGGCTCAGGAGTGCGCTCGTTCCAACGGCTGCGACGTTCCAGCAAGTTGGGCTTAGTGGTGTCGATACCCTCAGCGATGTAGTCAGGTATAGGCGTCTCGTGCCCATGCTTTACTGCATCATAGATATAGGTGTCGCCACTCTCCTTCAGGAATTGCCAAATGCTGCCGTTCGTCTTAAAGGCATTGGCAGTTGTCTTCTTTGTGGCATCAAGCAGGAAGGGCACAATCGTGTTGCGACCGATGTACTCTGTAATGTCCTCTTTAGTATAGTAGGCCCCCATCTGGGCACGGTCGTTGATATACTGCTCGAAGATGTAACCCAGCACGTCTGGGTTGATGTCGCGACCAGTGGCCGTCAGACGGTCGTCAAGGTGCCAGTGCCAGTTGTCGAAGAAGGCAAACAGGCTCACGAAGGCTTCATCTGCAATGTCGATGTCGGGATAGTTCTTTTCCAGTTCGTGTTCATCGAACATCCCCCCGTTCAGATAAGGTATGCGACCGTACTTCTGCAGGAAGTCGCGTTCGTGGCGAGGAGAGTTGAGGCCATCGTGGAAGAGTGAGCGTAGGAATCCCTTATAGAAGGTATAGAACTTGCCACTACGTTGTTGTACCAACGTAAGTTTATCACGCAGATAGTTGACGTTCAAATCGAGAAAGCCTTTCTTCTGAATGAAGTAACAGAACATCAGGCGATTAAGCATCACCGAGGTGTACCATTGCTTATTCTGATTATTCTTCGGCTCGATGTTATCGTCTATACCTGTGATGAATTGGGCAAAGCGGGTATGTTCCTTGCGAAAGCCTTTATAGAAGTCATTGGTTATCTTCTCAGAGTTGATGATGAATGTTCCCTGCACGCGCTCCTTCACATCCATGATGGTGGTCCGCTCATCGAGGCCGAAAGTGAGGTCGTCAACTTTCTCGAAAAGAAAACCTGCTCGCTCAGCCGTCTCATACTCTACCAATACGAGGTCTCGCTTCTCCACCTTCTTCACAGGCACCACCCAAAGATGGTGCTGCGACTTAGGTAAATGGTAGATGCAAATGTAGTCATTGGCCTGTCGGCGAAGGCGGGTGTCTATTTTCTTGCATAGCGAGGACGTGGGAATCTCTGCCTGCTGACATGTGAGGACTTGGAATCCGCTGCGTTCGGCAATGAGCTGGAAGGTATAAGTGATGCCCTCGATGAGGAGGTCAAAGGACTTCTGTCCGTGAGGGTTGTTCCATCCCATTTCGCGGATGAAGAGTTCACGGAAGTTGGATTCTGCAATATGCTCTGTGAAGGTTCGCTTGTTCATGAGTTAGTTTACAAGTAGACAGTTTACAAGTTGTTAATTCGCTCTCAGTCCCATGGAACAAATGATAGTGGAATCTTTGTGCTCGGCATGATCATGGTCTATTCGGCAGAGGGTGCCATTCTTGTACATCTCCAGCACCGTATCTACAATATCATCGTTGGTGCTGACACGCAGCAGACGTCCAAGAATGACCTTTGTGCTCTCCACGAACTGGAAGTTGTAGATGTCGTCAATGGCTAATTTGAGCAACTGACGCTTCTCCTCCGTGAAGAAGAGGTCCAAGGGTCGTTCGTAGTAGTTCTGCAGCAGTTCAATGATACGATAGCGCGTGCTGAAGCGGTTGCCGAGAATGCCGCTGACGTTGGTGTTCTCGTTCTTCGTGTTCTCTACCGCTTTCTCCACGAGGTCGAAGTGATTGTCAAGAGGTTCTTGCGCAGGCTCGTCAGCAGAACAGGCCAATGCCTGAAGGATTTTCTTCTGCGACTGGCTGATGACCTCACCTTTGGAGTTGAACCATGTTAAAAGGTCGTAGTCGTTGTGGGTCTTGATGTAGGTGACTACTCCGTCATGGAGCACATCGGAGGCTTTTCTTGTAGAATAAATAACATCGGGTAGTTCGGGGATAATCTGTTTCAGGCGAGGGTTGGCGTCGGTGGCGTTCTTCCAAATCTGGTAAGCGTAGGAAGCCAAGTCGACATCGCTGTCGTCCTCGTCGTCGTCGAGCACACCACTCTTCTCGTTGTACATGTCGGTGAGGTTTTTGGCATTGCCCTCGAAGAACACCTCATCGCTGCCCACTATGCTGGCATTCTCGTTGATGCGGTCGTTGAGCCGTTGGCGCAGACGGATGATGTTCTCCACCTGGTCGGCAGGGAAGAATGAGTAGCAGAAAATCTGTTCTGCTTCCTGGCCGATACGGTCCACACGTCCTGCGCGCTGGATTAATCGGATGATAGCCCAGGGGAGGTCATAGTTGACGATGACATGACTGTCCTGTAGGTTCTGACCTTCGGAGAGAACATCGGTGGCCACTAAGATGCGCAGCTCGTTGGACGCTGAGACCTCAGCTTTGTTGGACAGCGGAGAGAAATGCTCGACAATTGAAGTTGGATTGGAGCTTGCCCCGGTGGCGCGACCGATTTGTTGGAAACCGCGCCTCCGCAATTGGCGATAGACGTAGTTAGCTGTGTCGGAGTATTGGGTGAAGATAAGAACCTTCTCGTTGCCGTGCGTCTTTGTCAGTAAATCCTGCAGTTCATTGAGTTTCTGGTCGGTCGTGGGATTCCACTTGCCACAGAGCTCTATCATCTTAATCAGACGTTCGCAGTCCTGTTTCAGATGTGTTTTCAGCGAACGTCTGAAATAGGTGGAATCCAACCAGTCTACATTGTTCTTGCCGCTGAGGATGTTGTAGTATTCCCGAGCCTTGGCCATATAGATTTTCATATCGGTAGGAATTTCTATCAACCCGTCGCCGCTCATGCGGTCTTCTTCGTCGTTGTCATGGTCGAAGATGTCGTTGATGTCTTCATCCTCGATGTACGTATCGGGCAGTTCATTCTCATCGCCAATGGGCAATGGCAATTTGTTTTCGATGGCGTACATGAAGACGGCATTGCGCAAGATATGGCGATAGAGCGTCAGCAGGAAGGAGAAGCCGCTGCTGTCTATGCGCTTGAAGAAGGTGCTCTTGCAGAACCCCATCATCCGCTGTCCTGCACGGGAAAGGTTTTCCAGCAGACGCTTGTCGCGCTCTGAAGCCGAAGTGGTCTTTGACGTATCTTCGTAGGTCGAGAGCCCATAGCGTGGCAGCCGCAGTTCTTCCATCATGCTGATCATCTCCTCGCTGTAGAGGCGGCTATATTGGTCGCCGTCAACAGTCTTGAACTTGATAGCCTTGGGTACTCGGTCGGGGAAATAGTTGCGTCGGCCATCGTTGAACTCCAGGTACTTGCGCCCGCTCTTCGGGTCGGTCTTGGCATAGTTCTCTTTGATGAAAGTGCGTGTGCGACGCACTAGAAACAGCTTCATCAATTCCATCCAGTCGTCGGCATGAGAACTCTTCTCGAAAGCTTTAATACTGCGGATGAAGACTTCAGAATGTTGTTGCAGGAAGGCTCAATCGCCGCCCAGCTCACGGATATACTCTTCCGGGCGGATTCCAAGGTCATCGTCCTCGCTGATGAACAGCTTGAGTTGTGCCGCCAAGTCGGAGAAGTCCTTGTTGTAGGGCGTTGCGGTGAGGAGCAGGACCTTGCAGTCCTGATGTTCTATGAGGTGCTTAATGTTTTGATAGCGCTTGCCTGAAGCATTGCGCAGGTTGTGGCTTTCATCTACGATAATCAAGCGATAGTAGCGTGCGCTGTCCACATCAATAGGCTTGGCCATTGACCAGATGTCGGCCTTCAGATCGTAGCGGCGGCGATACTTGTCCCACATATCCTGCAAGTTGGCAGGACAGATGATGAGCGTACTGCTGGCGAAGGTCATTTCATAAATCTTGGCGATGGCGCAGGCGGTGATGGTTTTGCCCAGCCCCACGACATCGCCGATCATCGCCCCACCACGTTTTTCGCTGTTCAGGTGGCGGGCTGCTATCTTGACGGCCGTCTGCTGGAAATCAAAAAGCTCGCGCTGAAATTCTGGCGGCAGAGTGAATTCCTTGATGCCGCTGCGTGCGTCTGCGCTGAGATGGAAGGCTGTCTTCAGGTATATATAATAAGGTGGGATGATTTTTTCTCCAGCCCAACTGTTGTCAATGGCCTCTATAAGCTCTTTGGTGATGTCGATGCAGTAGTGGTCGTTCCAACGCTCCTCGAACCAGTCATAGAATTTCTGAGCGTCGTCGCTGTCACCAAATTCAGCATTTAACTCACCTTGTTTTGTAAGGCCAGAATAAGTGAGGTTGCTGCTGCCCATGATAGCCTGAATCTTGTTGAAATTATCATCGGGACGGTGGGCAAGATAGAGTTTTGCATGAAGAGGCTCTGCCACATAGAGTTTTACGCAGACCTTATTGTCCTTGAGTTGTGCAGACAGACGACGAAGTGTCCATTCATCCTGCTTAGTAGGGAGGCCAAGTAGCAGTTGGCGCTTGAAATCTCTTGCGATTTCCAATTTGCATTGGCTCACATAATTGCTGTCTGGCAGTTGCTGAGCAGAATACAACCGACGGACAAGCTCTTGGTCGGGTTGGTGCATGCCAATGAGCAGGCGACAATAACGGAGTTGCTGCTGATTACCTTCATAGACGTAGTCTCCCGGCAAGTCGTCGATCTGATTTACCACGAGGTTCCAACCACGAAGATTGAAATAGCCGACACAGAAATCCACACGTTTCACACCTACATTCGTGATAATGTTCTGCAGGCCTTGTGTGAATTTAGTTTCAATGTTGTCGTAAATCCTGGACATAGTTGCGATAACGTTTTAGCCAGCACACACGTTATCGGCAAGTTTATAGGCTTCTCAACATCGGGCCTCCAGACATGGAAATAGCGCAGGACGCCACTTATCCATATCTGGAGGCCCTAGGAAAGCCTATAACACCTGATAAGTCGTGCCTACGCTATCGCATAGGCATTAACTTGTCTTCTGGTGTTATGTATATCAGTGAATTTCCTAGGTTCCCAGATATATACCAACAACATTAATGCTGTAAGTTTATGATTCCGATAAGATTTGAGGGCTCCTCCGCTGAGGTTTCCTGCGGCTCACATCTGAACCGCTTCGTGCCCTTTCGGGCACAAAGATAATGATTTTTTTGTGAGGTGTTGCAAGAAAAGAGATAAAAAGATGGGGTGGAAGGTGAAAAATGATTTGTTGCGGTCGGTTTGTTACAGATTATTCTGATGTAAGTGTCTCAGATAGGCCTCGGTGATGATTGAGGACATTTCATCGGGAAATCACATAAGAACTGTAGCTTGAAATCGTTTGACCAGCTACTGTTATTGCCGACTTCCTTGAAATCGCTCATCAAGGTTTTGAGGTCGTCCTCTGGCATGGGATAGAGCCAGGTGTTCCTTATCCACATCCCGAGCGAGAAGTGGAGGAGGGCGCTGTCGCCTGCAGCGGCAATCTCTTGCTTGTCGCTGGCGCTGAGATGCTTGTCGAGGAGGGCGAAGCATTCGTCTTTCGACATGGGGTAGGGGATGTCCTTTTCCATAGCGTTCAGGAGTTTTCTGTTGTTTGGCGCTGCAAAGATAAGAGCGGGTTGTCTCAAATCGTGAGACAGGATGAAAGTATTTTTAGATTTGTTCCCGAAAATGCCCGAAAAGACGAAAAAGGACGAAAAAAGATCTTTTTTCAACGTTTCCGCTCGGCGCGAAGCGACGCTTCTTCTCAAGACTCACTACGTTCGAATGAGCGAACAAGTTCGAGCGCGAGCGAAGCGAGTCTGAAGCGCTCGACCTTTGGTCGCTTCGCTCTGCGAAGAACTTTCCCGCTCGGCCTTGGCCGCTTGACACTTCAAGAACTTTTCTACAGGTTGTTCATACGTCTGCTGCGCTAAAAGTGCGAAAGGAAGGGCTGTTTTCTGCGCAGAACGCGGTTTTCTGCGCAACAAACGCAGGCTTTTCGTAGGAGATTGTTCTTATTAATAATAAGATGTTGTATTTTTGCGTGAATTATTCATGAAAATGACTACAAAGAAATACTCCAAAAGTCGATGAAAAAGAATTTAACATGGATGCTGGCCGCTCTCCTCTTCGGCTTGACGGCGGTGACGCTGACGGCTTGCTCGGACGATGACTCCGGGACGCTTCGTACATCCTGAGCTTGCCGAAGGACACTTGAAGACATCTAACAAGATCTAAAACAAAATCAGTTTTGAACGATAACAGGTATTGCGCTTTGCGCTTTTGCTTGACAACTAAAGATAAACAATTGCTAGAAATAAAAACTATGAAGAAGAAACTGTTCAGTATCCTTGTATTGTGGCTGACGATAGCAGCTACGGCGCAGTCGCATGTCCTATTCTCCTTTGTGAATGACGAGGGGGCTGCGACCAGCATCGCCAATGAGATAAGTGCGACCAGCATCGCCAATGAGATGAGTGCGGCCAGCGTCGCCAATGAGGTAGCACCCGATGAGGTGGAAGCCGATGAGGTAAAACTTCGTGACGGCTCGTTGGTCAAACGGCAACGCATGCCGAAACGGGCGCCGACGGAAGACTACACGTACACCTATAAGGGCGTGAAGTACACCTACATCACCGAGAACAACTACACGCGGTTCTTCAACACCTCGGTTCACAAACCGAGCGACTACGGCTGGTACACCGACGCCGAGGGCTGGTATGTGAACGCCGAGAAGGCCTACATCACTGCCGCCAGCATCGATGCCGACAACTTCCCGTCGAGCGGTGAGGTGTATATCCTCAACGACCTGGTGGGCTTCTTTAAGGATCACACCCACCTGGGCTGCATCGCCGACAACGCCTTCCGCTACATGTCGGGCGTGAGGCGCGTCTATTTCCAGGACTGCGGTGCCTTGAGCTATACGGCCAACAGCGACTTCTACTTCTTCATCGGCGACTGCGCGTTTGCCAACTGCGAGAACCTGGAGGAGGTGAACCTGATGCAGTGGACCACCAGCGGCGACAACCACTGGCAGGCACTGCCCCCAACGGCAGTGAAGCGCATCTGGGGTTCGATGCTCGACAACTCGCCCAAGGCGTGGCTGCGCGTGGGCACCAGCGTCTATCAGCAATACCTCGGCAGCCAGACATGGGTGCAGGTTCGCAACCGCATCACCACCTTCGAGCATTCATCGGACGACATCACGGTGAACGGCGCCGTCTACAGCTTCCTGAAGGCCGAGGACGGCAGTGCCCTCTCGAACGCCGATGACCAGCACGAGGAGATCATGAAGACGCTGCGCCTGTGGAACGCCGACTACCAGAATTTCAACGCCGCCTCGCTGCTCAGCGACAAGAGCCGCACCCAGGACAACGCCAACCTGTGGTACACCACGGTGAAGGGCGTCGACAACGACTACCTGAAGAAGAATGACGGCGTGCTACGCATCTACAACGACCCGGGTTCGTACTACAACTACAAGACCATCGCCATCCGTCGCGGGGCCTTCGAGAACTGCAGCGACCTGAAGGCCGTGGAGTTCTGGCAGACCAACGGTCGCAGCAGTAACTCGTACAGCGAGCCGAAGCTGGTCATCGAGAACGGCGCCTTCAAGAACTGCAAGAACCTGAAGGAGATTCGCTTGTTCTACAAGGTGGAGGATGGTGAAGACCGCTGGCAGGTGCTCGGTCCGACTGACATCATCCCCGGCAACAACATCTTCGGTCTGCCTCCGATGGACGAAGTGATGGCCATGGACACGGAAGACAAACAGACAGCGTGTGCCCTGCCCGACGACTTCCGCATTCTCGTCTCTCCCGACCGCTATTCGGAGTTCATCGTCGACCCCAACTGGTCCCCCTACGCCAACTTCATCAAGTCTGCTGACTATATGCCCACCGCAAAGGCCGACATCGTCAAGAACGGACTCACCTACGGCTATGTGGGTGGCACGGATGGAATCCTCTCGACGGATCAGGTGGTGACGCAGTCCTACTCGCTGTGGAGCATTCCCACTACCGTCGCCGAGGTGGCGTCGATTATCTATTCCTTCTATAGCATCTATCAAGCTCTGAAAGCAGCCTCTGTCGCCGTCGAGGGATTGGAAGAGTTCTCAGATGATGCCATCGTGCAGGTGGTGGAAAAGACAGTGGCCAGCTCCAGTGACGATGTAGCTGGAAATGTCTTTTATAATGCGAAGGATTTTGGAATAGCCGACAAATTGCACAAAGATGTCCTGTTCATGAAGCAACTATCGAACGAGATGCTCAGTGAAACAGGCGAAGTCACTGCCTATGAAATGGGCGTATTCTATGGCAAGAATTTGAAGCAATTAGGTCTTGGCGAAGAGATGATTGAAAGATTTGCTAATTTAGGAATGTGCAATGACAATGGCCTCATCATAATGAAAGGAGAAGAATTATTCGCAGCCTTTTGTAGTGATCGTCCAATACGAATGGCCATGAAGGATATGGCTTTTTATTTCAAGTGGATTTGCGATCCTAGCAAGGTGGCTCCGGCAGCGATTCTCAAAGAGAGAAAGGAAGAACTCATTGAAGGTATTATTCTCAACAGAGTTTCGGGAAATATCATAAACACATCGACAGGTCATTCGCTCTTCAGTAGCAGGGATGCGGCGTCTGTAGCAGTGAGGGACGCTATCATGGGTACCATCGGCAACTCAACACTTATTTCCGGCGTGCTGGGTAGCGGCATGGCCACAGCGAAGACACTGCAGGATGGTTTCAACATGGCTATGCTGAAGGATGGCATGAAAAATAATATCATGTCGAATATTCATGCTGTGAGCACGCATGCCAGTAACATGGTGATCATCACACCGCACAAAAACCTCATCTACCATACCTATCTCAAAAGTGCACCTGATGATATCGAGAATGCCGTGATCTACACGGGTGTGTCGAAGGACACGCGCACCACCACGTGGCTTCCCCAGGTGTTCAAGAACAAGAAACAGCTGAAGACCATCAGGTTCCACGACAATAGCGACCGCAACAGCCACAACATGTCGGGCAACCTCATCTTCATTCCCGACTCAGCCTTCGTCGGGTGCGACGCTTTGGAGACCCTCGACTTGCGTATGATGACCGATGACAATGGAGAGAGAGCCATGGGCCCGGAGGACTTCGTGCTCTGCGGCGACGACATCTTCGCCGGTCTCGATTCCACAAAGTTCCATATCATCATCCCCATCGAGCGACGGCTTGACTTCCTGCTCAGTGACAGTTGGCGACAGCACAAGCGCTTCTTCGTTTATCAAGAAGTGGAGGAGAAGGTCAACTTCACCGAGTTTGGCGTGAAGTATGCCTTTAGCTATCAGAATGCCAACCAGTACGTGGAGAAGCAGCTCGGACACACCATCGAGCACCTGCACGCCATCGGCCCCGACGACGACTACATCAAGGACAACAACGGCGCCCTGGGCTTCTTCAACGACATCGGCTCCTACAACAACTACAAGCTCGACTACGCCCGCAAGAATGCCTTCCGCAAGAACCAGAACGTGAAGAGTGTCTCGTTCTGGGACGTGGCCGGCTGGCTGTGGACGGGCGACGCCTACACCGATCTGCAGATGACGCTGCAGGACTCGTGCTTCGCTGAATGTCCGAACCTTGAGTATGTCGATATGCTCTACCTGCGCACCGACGGCTCGAACATCGCCGAACCCCTCACTCCGCGAATGCTGCAACTGGGCAACGGCGTGTTCGACCAGTCGCCGAAGGTACGCTTCAAGATGACCGACCGTCAGACGGAGTGGTTCGCCGCCGACTCCGCCTGGGTGAAATATCAGGACCGCTTCCTGCCCGCGCTCTTCCTACCCGCCGACCCCGTGGTGGTGAGCAAGCTGAGCGACCTGAAATACCGCACGGACGTGGCCCGTCCGTGGTACGACAATAACGCCTCGAAGTGGGGCGACTGGCTCGACATCACAAGGGTGACGTCGAACAACTACCTCAACGGCAAGTTCGCGGGCACCGACCTGCGCTCGTTCCCCGACTTCAAGCGTTTCGAACTGATAGGACTCGACTATGTGGGCGGCTCTTGGTTCGTCAACTGTACGAACCTCAGCGCTATCGAGCTGCCTTCGACCATCAAGACCATCGGCGGCTACGCTTTCCAGAACTGCTCGTCGCTGAAGGAAATCACTATCCCTGCCGCCGTCGAGAAGATTGACGAGGGGGCTTTCTTCAATAGTGGACTGAAGACTGTGCGTTGCGAAGGCGTCAAGCCTCCCACCTTGGGCAGCTTTGGCCTACATCCCCTCAACTTCGACGGGTTCGTCATCTACGTGCCTGCCGAGGCTGTGGATGCCTACAAGAAGGCTTGGCCCAACCATGCCCAGTACATCAGGAGCAATGCGGATGACCGCAAGCTCACCGAGGTGGATGTCGATAAGCCCGGCAAGCTGGCTGAGAAGCTGGGACTGACGACGATTATGTCCGGCGACCGTTTGCGCAACGTCGGTGGAGCCTACTGGAAGTACGACTCGCTGACCGTCCGCGGCCACCTCAACGGCCTCGACGTCGGCGTGCTGCGCCACCTGATGGGCGCCGACGCGTGGGACAGCGATCCTACCGACGGACGCCTACGTTATTTAGACCTTCACAATGCCCACTTCGACCAGGACACGAAATACTCCTACAACCTCTACGGCGTCGACGAGTACCTCGAGAAGGCCAACTGGGTAGGCGAATACATGTTCCAGAACTGCACGGCACTGGAGACGCTGATTCTGCCGGAGTCCGTGACCGAGATTGGCGAGAACGCCTTCGAGAGAGCCACAAACCTGAAGCATCTCTTCGTGGGTGAGCGTTTAGAGAAGTACACACGCGACCTGATACAAGACATCCCCGGGGGCTTGGATGAACTGGTGTTGATGACCGACTCTTTTGCCACCAGCGAGAGCGAAGACCCGTGGGAAGGCCCCATCGCCATGGTCTATACGAAGAAGTCGCGGCTGGGCGACTACATGAGCGACCCGGCACTGACCAACCGCGCACAGGGCATCGCCGCCCCCTTCGAGGACGAAGAGGTGATGCACATCCTGGCGGTGCGTCGCTGCTACTTCCCCTCGCAGTACCTCAACGTGGAGAGCACTAAGAATCCGTTCGGCAGTTATCTCGACGGCGACGGCTACTTCTTCTATCGCGACAAGGATCTGAAGACCTTCGATGAGTTCCGACTCTTCAGTAACGTCCGCGAGCTCGACTACGACTTCCAGAACTGCTCGGGCCTGGAGCGCATCACGCTGCCCGCCTCGATAGAGCACATCGGCTTCAATGCCTTCACCGGCTGCGCGAAGTTAGCCTCCATCCACATCAGCGCCGACTCCGTGCCCGTGCTGGATCGCGATGCCTTCCGCGACCTGCCCGCCGACTTCCAGATCATCGTGCCGAAGACCCATGTGAAGCGCTACCGCGAGCAATGGGCTCAGTATGCAGACCACGTCGTAGGCGAGGACGAGGACTTCCGCAGCGACATCATCGAGGTGACGCTGACCGAGCCCAACACGCTGGCCCAGCATCTGGGACTGCAATATACTTACGAAGCATTCGAAGAAACGTGGTACGAGAAGCCTCTGAAGAAGTACCGTGTCACCTCCGTCACGGGCGACTACTCCCATATCCGTGGCTTGAAGGTCAACGGACCCATCTCGAGTGCCGACTTCATGGTGATGCGCTTCCTGGCAGGTTTCGACATCGTCAAGGACCGTCGCAACGCTACGTCTCTTGGCAACGCACGCAATTATCTGGCGCAGCTGGAGTACATCGACCTCTACGATGCCGACATCGTCTGCACCGACTTCAGTTATCCTAACTCCGACGGAGAGGTGGAGACTAAGGCCTTCTGCCGCTGCTACGCGCTGAAGACGCTCATCCTGCCGCGCACCGCCACCTATGTCGCTGAACGTGCTTTCCAGGAGTGCGAGAATCTGCAGACGCTGGTCATCGGCGACGAGTGCGAGAAATTCCTCTGGAGCTCGCTCGACGACTGCGCCTCGATGACCCGCATGTACATCCTCTCGAAGAAGAAGATGGAGATGACCGACGAGAACTGGCTGCGTCGCAACCTGAGCAACAACTACAACCCGACGTTCGATGCCGTCTATGTGCGTCCGTCGCTCTATCAGGACTACCTCGCCGACGAGGCCTACGTGGGCCCCGACCATCGCACCAACAGCGTCTCGACGGGAGCCTTCAAGGACGACGAGTCGTTCGCCGCCTTCGCCGCTCACGCTGCTGCCACTCAGGACGACCTGCGGCAGATAGGCGACATCAGCGGCTGGTTCCGCAATCATACCGGTGTCATCGACTTCGATGCCCTCCAATATACCAGCATCGACTCGTTGCGCACCGCCGACGTAGCGCCGCTCACACAGCTGCGCAACGTCACCCTGCCCGCCACCGTCAAGGGTGTGGGCAAGGATGCCTTCACGCATGCCACCCACCTGCGCTATGTCGATATGAGCAAGTGTGCTGACTACGCGCCGACGCTCGTCGCTGAAGGTGGCGTCCGCTCGCTCGGCATCGGCGCCAACACGCTGGCCTACGTGCCCTCCTCTTATGGCGCGACCGCCGACGTGAACGTGGCCGTCAGCGACGGCGCCAGCGGCTTCAAGGCGCAGACCTTCCGTCTGGTCGACGGTCTGGATTACTGCGTGCCCTTCGCCGTCACGGCAGAGAATGTAGAGAACACGCGTACGCTCGTTCAGAGCGCCGTGCCCTACACCGTCTGTCTGCCCTACGCCCTCGACATCCCCGTCGGCGCAAAGGTCTACCGCCTCTCGGGCCGCGACACGGACGAGCTGATCTTCACCCAGCACATGGGACGCATGCAGCCCATGGAGCCCTACCTGGTATGGGCGGAGCAGAGCGATGCCCCGCTCTCCACCACGAGCGCTACGCTGCCTGCCAGCACCGACGGTCAGACCTTCGGCCGTCAGCAGTCGTCGGTGGGCTACACCCTGCGCGGCACGCTCACCGCTATCGGCAATGCCGAGGCTGTGGAGTTGGGCGCCTACGTGCTGAACGACGACGCGAAGTGGCATCCTGTACTCTCGGACACTGATGAGCACAGCGCCGTCACAATCCCCGCCTTCCGCTGCTACCTGCTGCAGAGCCGTCAGGGCGGCACCCGCGCGGCCATCGGCATGGCGCTGGAGGGCGTCGACGGCATCGAACAGCTGCGCACCATCGACAGCGACGGCACCGAGCGCGTCTACGACCTCAGCGGCCGCAGAGTAAGCGAACACGCCAAGGGCGTTGTCATCAAGAACGGTAAGAAAGTCATCAAGAAATAACCCTA
>JAFROT010000042.1 GCA_017429525.1 Bacteroidaceae bacterium
TCATGTCCGTTTCGCCTTGGTGCTTCTGCTTGTTTTCTCTGCTTTCTTTCGGGCTGCTTCCCAGTCAGCCTTTAGGTAGAGGTTAGCCCTGCCTCCTTTAGCTTTCTTGATACGGACACCATGAGTCTCGGCAAAACGTCGTACTTGCGTCTTACCCAGACCGAACTTCTGCATGATGTCAAAGCAGGTGTAGTATGCCTCTGTCTGTGCCTTGCCTTGTTCCTCGTTGTACTTGGCAATGGCTTCCTCCACGTCCTCCTTCCTGAAAGCGGTTGTTCCCCAGGCATGGACGGATGGGAGCTGGAAACGGTTGCGAACTTCATAGAAGCGACCGTACTTGATGCCAAACTTCTTCATCACCTCTGCCAACGTATAATAGGAGTCGTGGGTAACACCTTTAGGAGCTATGTCGCTGGCTGGTGTCATGCGGCACTTGGCTCTCATGTTCATGTTGCCCGTCTCTGGCTTGGCGGAGACATCTGGCTTTTTCTTTTCCCTTTTTTCATTATTAAAAGAAGGGAAAGGAGAAGCCGGAGCAACAAATGTGGACTCTGTCAGTCGTTGAAGTTCTTTAAGAGAGATACGTGTCGTCCTTGGTGACAGCTTGACGGTCTGTATTCTGCCGTTGCTGATTAGATAAAACAAAGACCTCCTGCTGATGCGCAGGAAATCTGCTGCCTCCATGATGGTAAGGAGGCGTGAATCGGATTGTGAAAATTGTTCAAAATTCTGTGCCATACCCAGCGTAAATTTGCAGTTAAAAAAACGAATTTCCTGCGATTTTCGGGAGAGGCGACACGGAAGGTGCAAGATAGTGCAGAACGGTGCAACGGAGTGCAGGTCGGTGCAATTCTTTTGTTCATGCCGTCAATCTGCCGAGGTACAATCGCGGTACAAATTTACACTAAAAGGACTAAATTGGCAATAGGCGCTTAACGGAAGAAGTTAAGCTAAGTTAAGGGATAACAGCGTTTTACGTGTGTTGATTTAAGGTTTCTTTCGGTCTGTTTTGACCCAATTTAATCGGTGAAGAATTCATGAGATACTCGCAGACGAGGAATCGTCTATGCATAAAATAAGACGTATTTTGGTGTGCAAAAGTACGAGACCTTATGCCAACGCAAAATACGTCTTATTGTGGATAAGTACAAATGGCTCCGTCGGAATGATGGCGGAGGCCATCCGGCTTAGTATGAGCTAATAAACGATTAGTCCTCGTTCACCGTGTACTCGCCGTAACCGAGAGTACTGGTCTTGCCATCAGCAGCAGCTTTGAAACGCTCCCAGTTGGTTACGTCAACGACTTGGAATTGGAAGTCGCTCTTAACCGTACGCTTGCCACCCTTAGGAGTCTCGGTAACGAAGACACTGGGGAAGGAGTAAATGAAAGCTTCTTGGTACTTGAAGTCCTCCTTGACGTGGCAAATCGTCTCATAGGAATACTTCTTGCCCGTGGGCTGATCCTTCAGCGTGACACGCAGCACGAGAGGTTTCTTCATATCATTATAGAAAGCCTCGCCATAAGCAGGGAAGGTGGCTTGGGTGTAGGTGTTGTAGCGAGCTTGCTCTAATTCATCGAAAGCCACGCCTTCGGTCTCAGCGTCGATATCGTAAGTCTTGGTGTTACCCTTGGCATCCACATACTTGAAGTCGTACTCGAAGACGTTCAGAGTGCTCTTCTGGATGACGAGCGTCAGCGTGACGTCGGCAGATTCAGCCTTTTTATCTTCAGGCTTCGAAGGCTGCTCAGGCTGCTCGGGCGAAGGCTGGCTATCGTCTTCATCATCGCCGCAAGAAGTGAATACTGTTGTTGTGAGGCCGCAGAACAGGATGGCGGCAAGCATCCATAATAAATTCTTTTTCATTTGTTTTGTTTGATTTGAAAAAATAATGATTGATAAAATATTGGATAATTGCTTGACTTATTGCAGGTCGATAACATGTCCAAGATGCAAATGCAGATAGCGACGTTTATTTGCATTTGATGTCCTTGAACTGCCAAGTGGTAGAGGGCTCGATGAGGTCAAATTCCTTAGCCTCTTCGGGCAGGGCAGGGAAGATGAGAGCAAAGCGCAACTTCTGGTAAGGCCAAGGTATGAAGGTCTTGGCAGGAGCCATCGTCACGTTCTGCACGCTTGCCAGCCCAAGCTTACCGCCCTTGTCTCCTTTGATATAGGCGGTTCCCTTGATATAGACGGGAAGGTTGGCGGAGTAAGCCTCTATCTCCATCTCTACGCGTGTCTCGCGATCGGAGCAGGCCACGCGAAGGATTTTCACGCCACTAGCCTGTTTCTTATTCACAAAGACAGGATTCTCACGCATGTAGCGATAGGCTGAGTAGTCGGCCAACGTCACTTCAGCGTTATGCAGAATGCTGGGGCCGTCGTCCGAACGACCAGCTTTAACATAGAGACTCGAGATTTTTTGGGAAATGGAATGTTGGTCTGTATAGCTGTACTTGCAGTTCAGCTTGGCAGCCTCTTCGTATTTTCCCAAGGCCTCTTCCCAATTTTCTGCTGTCTCGGCTTCCTTGGCTTCGGCCATCGCTTCCTTGAAGCTATCCTCGAATTCCACCTTCTGACGAGCAAGGATTTCCATCTCTTTCTTACGCTCGGCAGACTCAATGGCGGCGTTAGCCAGTCCAAACACACCTCTGAGCGTGCTTTGGGTGTCATAATTGGTCCATTGTGCTTTGCCTGGGAGTGCAATCGTCAATCCAAGGGCGAAGAGCAAAAATGTTTTCTTATTCATGATCACGAGATTAAAAATAGTTTGTTAAATTTTCTGCAAAGTTACCGCTTTTGAACGATTTGGCCAATGAAAACAGTCGAACGTATGCAGAATTATTGCGCAAGATTATTGATTCTGCGCAGAAACGCGAATTTCTGCACCCGTTTTATCACTATTTTAAATAAACGACTGACTTTGTTGTCGTCATCATTCATGCCTGTTTGCCGAATAGAGTACTTGTGATGGATGATGATTTTAAATGTGATGGATGATGCTGCTAAGAAAATATCGCCCCATCAACGCTTCACCTCGAGCATGAAGATGGGCGCCTAACGGCCCCCTACTCTATTCCGACGAACTATCGGAGTTATTGGCAAATGTATGGGCTTTCAAGGGAAGGACAAGGGAAAAGGGAAAGAGAGAAAACAGGAGATGGAAGCGTGGGAAAAGGGAAAAATAAGAGGTGTGTAAAAGAAAAGATGTAAGTTTTGCATATTTCCTTTGGAAGGACAATGAATATTGTTTATCTTTGCCCCGAATTGGAAACTGAGTTCTTGCATTTACCCAATTACAAACGAGTCTTTACATTTATCTGAATCGAGTCTTTACATTTATCTGAATATTTATAATGGAACACATTAAACTACTGATTCTCGGCAGCGGTCCTGCGGGCTATACAGCTGCCATCTATGCAGGCCGTGCAGGCCTAACCCCCGTACTCTACGAAGGCCTTCAACCCGGCGGTCAACTCACGACGACGACCGAAGTGGAGAACTTCCCCGGTTTTCCCGATGGCATAGATGCCAATGGACTCATGGACAACATGCGTGCTCAGGCCGAGCGCTTCGGGACAGACATCCGCGGAGCGATGGTCGTGAAGACCGACCTCTCTGCCGCTCCCTACCACCTCTGGTTGGACGACGAGAGCGAGGTGACTTGTGATGCCCTGATCATCTGTACGGGCGCATCAGCTAAATACCTCGGATTGGCTGACGAGGAGAAATACCGCGGTCAGGGCGTCTCAGCTTGTGCCACGTGCGACGGTTTCTTCTATCGCAAGAAGAAGGTGGCCGTCGTTGGCGGTGGCGACACCGCTTGCGAAGAAGCTTCCTATTTGGCAGGCCTTGCCGAGAAAGTCTACCTGATTGTCCGCAAGCCCTACCTTCGTGCCACGCAGATTATGCAGGAGCGCGTCCTGAGTAACCCGAAGATCGAAGTGTTGTTCGAGACGAACACCGTCGGCCTCTATGGTGACAACGGCGTTGAGGGCGCACACGTCGTCTTCCGTAAAGGTGAGGCTGACGAGCGCCGCTACGACCTGCCCATCGATGGCTTCTTCCTGGCCATCGGCCACAAGCCCAACAGCGACGTCTTCCGTCCTTGGGTGAAGACCGACGAAACGGGCTATATCCTCACCGAGGACGATTCACCCCGCACAGGCATCCCAGGCGTCTACGCCGCAGGTGACGTAGCCGATCCCCACTATCGTCAGGCTGTTGTGGCAGCGGGTAGCGGAGCCAAGGCTGCCATCGAGGCCGAGCGCTATCTGGCCACACTCTAAGTGGCCATAGCGCCCGCCCGGCCAGCCCTAACTTAACATCAGCACAGACACTAACTTACAACCGAAAAGAAAAGAAAGAACATGAGGACCTATAAACGACTATTCACCCTGCTCATGGCCGCTACGATACTTGCGACTACGGCCACAGCTCAGGTCAGTTCGCCCACAGGATTCGGGCAGGCACGACAGTTGACGGAAGGATGGCTCTTCCGCTTGGCCGACGATTCGGCAGCCATCGCTCCCACCTTCGACGACAGCCGTTGGCAGCACGTACGCATCCCTCACGACTGGGGTGTGACGCTGCCGATGTCGCCCGACCGTGGCTCGTGCCAAGGCTATCTGCCAGGAGGCATCGCCTGGTACCGC
Source organism: Bacteroidaceae bacterium (assembly GCA_017429525.1). Classification (GTDB taxonomy): domain Bacteria; phylum Bacteroidota; class Bacteroidia; order Bacteroidales; family Bacteroidaceae; genus Physcousia. Next base: position 4,658 of record JAFROT010000042.1, read on the forward strand.
TGCCACCTGAAGCCCGGCGCCGACGAACTGAGCGAAGGGCGTCGCCTGTATATTTATTTTGAAGGCGTGTACAATCGCTCCACCGTCTACGTCAACGGCCATCAGCTCGGCTATCGGCCTAGCGGCTTTTCATCTTTTGCCTACGACCTCACGCCTCATCTCGAGGCAGATGCCGACAATGTGATAGCCGTGCGCGTGGACCATTCCCGTCAAGACGACGCACGCTGGTACACGGGCTCTGGCATCAACCGTCCCGTGTGGCTCGTGAGTGCCGCCGCTACTCATTTCGCTCTCTGGGGAACGACATGGAAAGTGAAGAGCCTCAGCGACAAACGAGCAGTCGTGGAGGTGCGAACTGAAGCTGAAGGCAACGTTGCTGGTACGAACATCGTCATTGACATCCTTGATACAACAGGCAAAGTCGTCGCTACGGGCAAAGGCGCTCGTTGCCAGATTTCCATCAGCCGTCCTCAACGCTGGACGCTCGACAACCCTTATCTTTATAAGGTACGCGCACGTATGTTGAAGAACGGCACCGAACTGGATCGCTCGGAGGTGCCGATGGGACTGCGCACCCTTGAATTCTCACCCGACCGCGGCTTTGCGCTCAACGGCAAGTGGATGAAGGTGAAAGGCGTCTGCGTACATGACGATGCCGGCGTGCTCGGTACCGCTGTGCCTACCGCCGTATGGCGCCATCGACTGGAGACGCTCAAGGCGCTCGGCACGAACGCTATTCGCATGAGTCACAACCCCCATATGCCCGCCTTCTACGACCTCTGCGACACGCTCGGCCTGTTGGTGATGGATGAGGCGAGCGACGAATGGGAATTTCCCAAGCGCAAGTGGCTGAAGGGTTGGAACCAGGGTACGCCTGGCTACGAAGGCACCTTCGATTATTTTGAGGAATGGATAGACCGCGACGTCGCCGATATGGTACGACGCGACCGTTGTCACCCCAGCATCTTCCTCTGGAGCATCGGCAACGAGGTCGACTATCCCAACGACCCTTACACGCATCCTATTCTGGACGGCGGTACAGGCGGCTTTACGCAACCGATGTATGGCGGCTATAAGCCTGGACAGCCCAATGCCGAGCGCATCGGGCGCATTGCTGAACGCCTGTCAAAAGTCGTGCGCGGTCTCGACGATTCGCGTGCGGTAACGGGCGCCCTGGCTGGCGTCGTCATGAGCAATGAGACAACTTACCCCGAGGCCGTCGATGTCGTAGGCTACAACTATACCGAGAGCCGTTATGCCGAAGACCACAAGCGCTACCCGCAACGCGTCATCTACGGCAGCGAGAACCGTCACGACTTGGCTGCCTGGAAGGCGGTACGCGACAACCAGCATATTTTCGGGCAGTTCCTCTGGACGGGCATCGACTATCTGGGCGAGAGTGGCGCATGGCCCGCACGAGGGTCTGAGGCCGGACTCCTCGATTTGGCCGGCCACGTGAAACCCATCGGACACTACCGGGCTGCCCTCTGGAGCGAGACACCTGTCTGCTACATTGGCGCCTACCCCACAGGCATAGGCAACGGCCGCAACGGTAACGCACGCCGCAACAGGCAGGGAAGACAGTTCGTCTCGCAATACGCTCCGGCACTTTGGAACTACGACGAGGGAACACCCGTGCGCGTCGTCTGCTACACGAATGCCGAACGCGCCCAGCTCTTCCTCAACGACCAGCCCATCGGCGGCGAACCTACGCGCGACGAAGCCACCGACATCCTCTATTGGGACATCGAATACCACGCTGGCACGCTCCGTTGCGAGGCAGCCAACGGAGCGAAGGCTGCCATCACTACGTCAGGACGCCCCTATGCTCTGCAAGCCACAGCCGACAAGAAAGCCAACGTACAGGCGGGCGAAGTCATTCAGGTGGAAGTGGAGGTCGTAGACGAACAGGGACACCTGGTAACTTTAGCCGACAACAACATTATGTGCTTTGCCCAGGGTGCACGCCTGCTCGGGCTTGAGAACGGCGATGCGCGCGATACCTCTGTGAAGACGAACAACCAGCGTCGCGCCCACGCAGGTCGACTCGTAGCCTATCTCGCGGCTGACTCGCGCGAGAACGACATCGTCATCACATTCTCCTCGCCGCTTCTCAACTCGGCACAGATCACCCTGCCTCGTTGATAGCGAGCAAAAGCTGAATACCATGAGCGAACACCTTTCTCTCTACGAACCCGAATCGGCAGCCGAGCGCTTCGACAGCCTCTTTCGTGCCGTACAGGCGCCATCCGACGTCAAGCGGATGTACGCCCAACTGAACCGCATCTTCAACTCATGCCTGAACGAACACACGTCTTTCGCCGGACTGCGCTTCAACGGCCCTTTCGCCAAGACCGACTACCTGCTCAACACGTATCACGCCAGCCGTCAACTTCGACAGATCGTCAACGCGGCGCGCGTGCGCCTGCGTCATTATTTGCAGACCGACGAGCAGACGTTGGCCAACTCGTGGCCGCATGACCTGCAGGCGCTGGCCCTTTTCATCGCTCTCATCTACGACGCTGATGTGCCGCCAACACTCGTCAGGCTCTTCCCCACGACCGAAGCCCACGAGCACACACGCGTGACCGCTGACTACTTGCGCGTCATCGTAAGCCGATGGGACGACCATTTCATCTATGGGCGTACAGATTCCGTCGACAGCGACGACCAAGTCAGCATCCGATATACGGCCACCAACGAGTCGGCCCCCGACTGGAGCTATCTGAAGCCTTATCTCCACGAAGGCTGCCAGCTCAATATCGTCCGACCTCGCGTGCCTGAAACGTCGACGAAGACTTCCAACGCACTCATCCCCGAACAGATCATCTACGAACCCGATTATCTTGTTGACATCTCGGCCATCGCTGCCTGTTTCGAGGAATACGGCGCCTCGCCCCTCAACCATCTGCTGAACCGCCTGAAGCCCGCCCCCACGAGTGCGGCCATCCTGTTAGGTAATCTCGCCAGCCAGTTCCTGGACGAAGAGCTGTTTCTGGCACCTGAAGAGGAGAACTACGCCGAGAGCATCAAGCGCTTCTTCCAGGCCAATGCGCTCGGCATCGCCACGACCGACCTGCCGGCCGACTTCCACGCACAAGCACGCACGCAGAAGCAGAACATTCACACCGCCATACGCCAAGGTCTCGAGGCGAACGTGACCGACATCGACCCCGAGAACGTGATGCTCGAGCCTTCGTTCTTCTCGGAGATGCTTGGCCTGCAAGGGCGTATGGACTACCTGCATCTCGACTACCGCGTGCTCATCGAGCAGAAGTCCGGACGTGGAGGCTTCCCCCAACGCGACCCCGACGTGCCCGTCTACCAGCAGAAGCATTATATCCAGCTACTGCTCTATATGCTGCTCATCCGCTATAACTTCCGTCAGCGCTATGAGCTCAACCGCCACGAACTCAACGCGTTTCTGCTCTATTCGAAGTATGCCAAGGGACTCATCGGCTGCAGCTTTGCGCCCGAACTCGTTCATGAGGCCGTACGTGTGCGCAACGGAATATCCGCCCTCGATTTCAGCCTTACGCACGGCAGCATTACGCTTCTCGACAACCTCCGCGTCGACGACCTCAACATCAAAGGCACCTCCTCTACCCTCTGGACACGCTATCAGCGGCCTCAACTCGAGGCCCTGCTGGCTCCCATCCATTCGGCATCGCCTCTCGAACGCGCCTACTACCACCGCCTCATCACCTTCGTTGCCACCGAGCACCTGCTGGCCAAGCTTGGCAATCAGACCAAAGAGAACTCGGGATTTGCCGACAAATGGTACAGTTCCCTGGCCGATAAGTTACTCGCAGGTAATATCTACCACAATATGACGCTTGTAGAGCCCGAGCCGACGGCCGAAGGTTGCGTGAGCCGAGTGGTCCTGCATTTCGATGATACGCCCGACCACGACGTATCTAATTTCCGCCGCGGCGATATCGTCATCCTCTATCCCTACAATCCTGAGACCGAACCCGATGCACGAAAGACGATGGTCTTCCGTAGCACCATCGAGGAAATCAAGACGGACACGCTCTCGCTCGCCCTTCGCGCCACGCAGACTCACGCTCACGTGTTCCGCCACTACGACAACGCGCGTTGGGCCATCGAGCACGACTTCATGGAAGCTTCGTTCAGTTCACTCTATCGTGGACTTCACGCCTTCCTCTCAGCACCTCAACAACGGCGCGACCTGACGCTACTTCAACGCACTCCCGTCGTAGACAATAGTCTAACCCTTCGTGGCGACTACGGTCCATTCAACGAACTCGCCCTACGCGTTCGTCAAGCGCAAGACCTCTTCCTCATCATCGGCCCGCCGGGTACGGGCAAGACGTCCTATGGGCTGATGACTACGTTACGCGAAGAACTACATTCGCCCGACGCCCGCGTGCTGCTGATGGCTTACACCAACCGCGCTATCGACGAGATCTGCAGCAAGCTGGAAGAGGATGGTATCGACTACTTGCGCATCGGCTCGCCACTCAGTTGTGAGCGTGCCTACCATAGTCATCTGCTCTCCCACCGCGTCGATGAGTGCCAAAACGTGAGCGACGTTCGGCAACTGATCGTGCGCTCTCGCGTCTTCGTAGGGACGACAACCTCCATCACGGCCAACCAGTTGCTTTTCACGCTCTGTCGGTTCACGTTGGCCATCATCGACGAAGCCTCGCAGATACTGGAACCGCAGCTCATCGGCATCCTCAGCGCAACGACACCCGACGGCACTTCGGCCATCAACAAGTTCGTCATGATAGGTGACCACAAACAACTGCCTGCCGTAGTCGGACAAGGAGCGAATGAAGCTCACGTAGACGACCCTCTGTTGCAGGCCATCCATCTTACCGATTGCCGCCAATCGCTCTTCCAACGCTTGCTGATGCGCTATCACGACAATCCAGAAGTCGTCTATCTGCTCACACGCCAAGGGCGTATGCACCCCATCATCGCAGATTTCCCAAACCGAGCATTCTACGAAGGACGACTCGCCGCTGTTCCCTGTCCCCATCAGCAGGAAGTGTTGCCGCCGAGCCACGACAACGACAATAGCATCGACAGCATCCTCGCGTCACAACGCATCGCCTTCATCGCCACGCCCTTGCCCGACGATACGCTCTCCGAGAAAGTCAATATGGCAGAAGCCGAGATGATTGCAGCTGCCGTAGTAAGCATCTACCGCCAAGAGGACGAGGACTTCGACGTCCTGCGTACCGTAGGCGTCATCGTACCCTATCGCAATCAGATAGCAGCCATCCGCACAGCCATCGACCACTATGGCATCAGTTGTCTGCACGAAATCACCATCGATACGGTAGAGCGCTTCCAAGGCAGCCAACGCGACTACATCCTCTACGGCTTCACCATCCGCCGCCGCTACCAGCTACAATTCCTAACCAGCAACACGTTCGAAGAGAACGGACGACTCATCGACCGCAAGCTGAATGTAGCGATGACGCGAGCTCGCAAGCATCTCCTTCTGTTTGGCAACCCCGACCTGCTGCGTCACGCTCCCGTATTCGCGCAGCTCATCGCGTTTGCACAAACGAATGGCTATTTCTACGATCATTTGCCCGATGCTTGACAATTCATGAAACGCCAAGCAACAGACGGCCTCAATTGAAGATTTGTCCAACCCGCTGCTTGCAAATGGTCAAAACGCGAGTGACGAACCGCAGCTGAGGACATCCCCATTAACAACAAAGAATCATGCATCAGGACGCATTCGTTGTTCGGTCGCGACCGAACAACCTACGCCTCTATACGCATCGCCCTACACATATATACGCGTCGCCTTACACATATATACGCGCAGCCTTACACATATATACGCGTCGGCGTTAGCGAGTGTTCGCATCGGAAAAGCAATCGGCCTGAGACGTTCAAACGCCTTATCCAAAGAGCTCGGCCTCCAGCTCATCAACAGCTTGGCGGAGGTCGCCCTCGAACTGTTCGTGGTCACGCAAGAAATCAGCACGCCCGTGAGCAATCGACGCATAAAGTTCGGGATTCATCGAACTGACGTAATCGCCGATGGCCCATTCTATGTCGTCGCGCTGCCAGGCAATCGTCGAATGTTCGTAAACCCGTAGCTTCTGATGGAAGAAGCTGTAGGCCGTCTCAATGCTGTCGCGCGTCGCCATCACATCAACGGGCGTAGCTGACGCTGCTCGACATTGTAGACAAAACCGTGTTGAAGCATCGTCGCCTTCAGTTCCTCGACGTCGCGGTCGAAATAATTACAGAGCGATTCAAGGTCGTCAAATTCCTCGTCGCGCAACAACATATTCACGGCAGAAACGAGGATATCCGGGTCTTGAGGTAAGTAGTCCATTCGTCTTATATTCAATTTTATAATCTTTCGTCTCTAAAGAATCACTTTAATCGATTCGCCTAACGTTTGGCGGCCTGCTGGGTCAGGCTGTTCATCAGCCCTTGACAACCCTTGAGTACGTCGCGCCAAGTGGCCTCGAAGTCGCCCGTGTACCATGGGTCGGCAACGTCAGACGGACGACGAGTGAAGTCCATCAGCTTGCAGATCTTCCCTTCCGCGTCATCACCGCAGATGCGACGCATGTTGCGGATGTTCCAATCGTCCATCCCGACGAGCAAGTCGAAACGAGCGTAGTCAGAGCGCGTCATCTGCCGAGCTGTCTTGCCCGCACATCCGATGCCGTGCTCAGCCAGTTTGCGACGAGCAGGCGGATAGACGGAATTGCCGATCTCTTCGGTCGACGTGGCGGCCGACTCGATATAGAAATCGCCCTCGCGACCTGCCTTAGCCACAAGATCCTTCATCACAAATTCAGCCATCGGGCTTCGGCAGATGTTTCCGTGACAGACAAATAAGATTCTGTGCATCATGATTGTATAATCTTCGTACGGTCCAACTATCCGATCACCCACTTACTACCGGGGATAAGCGATAACAGCTTGGTCGTGATTGCGCAACAGATAAACGACAGGACTGCTATTACGGGGATGGCCAGCCACACGGGAAGGAGCGGATTGGCGGGGTCGCCGGCAATAATCATCCCGCTGATGGGAGCGAGGAAGAGCAGGTGCATCAGATACATGCCGAACGTGAGCTTCGACGTGCCCGTGATCCACTTGGGAGCTTCCTTCTGCCCGATGCAGGTGAAGAGTACGAAGGCACCGAAGGTGGCGAGCACAACGTTAGGCGTGCAGAACTCCCAGCTCCACTCGAGCAACGGCGTCTCGATGAGCTGGCCCGGAACACCTCTGAACCAGAACGACCAGGCCGTGAAGGCTGCACCTATGACGAAACAGAGCGAGCCGACGCGCAGTCGCTTGCTGCGCGACCAGTCGAGGTGGACACGAATGTAATGCGCCAGGACGAGGTAGCCCAGATAGCCCGAGCAGTACCAAAGGGCATCGTAGCGGTTCCAGAAGCATTGGCCCCAAATCTCGGGCACGAACAGACGCTGAATCCATGGGATGAGCGTAGACAGCGCAAAGATGCCGAGGAAGATACGTTCATCGCGTGCCGAAGCACGTTCCAGCCACGGCGAGACAACGGGAATAATCAGGTATAGGCTGATGAGCGGATACATGAACCAGAGGTGCCCTGCCATCGAGGGGAAATTGAAGGGCAACATGCTCAGATCGTGCATCGACTGCTCCCAGGTCATCGCGCCCCAAGCAAGAGGCAAAAAGGTGTAGATGAGCATGAAAGCTATCATCGGCGGCAGGATGCGCTTGAAGCGGCGACGATAGAATTGTCCCATGCTGACACCCGGCTGCAACGGCACCAACAAGAAGGCCGAAACAATCATGAACAGAGGTACGCACGTGCGGGCGACACCTCCGTCGTAGAAGGCCACCCAGAAACGGTTCTGCTCGTTGGCGAGCATAGACATGTTTCCAGCCAAGCCCGACGAATCGGCGCCATAGAAATTCTCGCTCGCATGGACCAGCATCACCAGGAAACAGGCGATGACACGGATGTAGTCGATGAAGACTATTCTCTCTTTTTGCATAGGAATGGAGATGGTTTAACGTTACTTTTGGCCGCAAAGTTACGCAAAACATAAGAAATGGAGCAGAAAATATGAAAGTTTTTATGCCCAGCAGAACAAAAGAAGCAAAAAAAATGTATCTTTGCGCCTCGAAAGGCTACAACGATAGTCCTAACGGCTGCCGGGAGCCTTCATCGTTCCTATTGAATTCAAAAAACAAACGTAAAATGAATATCCAATCTGTTCCCGTACTTTTGCTGACCGGCTACCTCGGTAGCGGCAAGACAACACTCCTGAATCGCATCCTCAACAACCGCCGCGGCATCCGCTTCGCCGTCATCGTGAATGATATCGGCGAAGTGAACATCGACGCCGACCTCATCGAGAAAGGCGGTGTCGTAGGGCAGAAGGAAGAAAGTCTCGTGGCCCTGCAGAATGGCTGCATCTGCTGCACGCTCAAGATGGATCTCATCGAGCAGCTGCGCGACATTACCCGCCAGCAACGCTTCGACTATATCGTCATCGAAGCCAGCGGCATCTGCGAGCCCGCTCCCATCGCACAGACCATCTGCTCCATCCCGACAATGGGCCTCGAATACATCCGCGACGGAGTGCCCGTCGTGGATTGCATCGCCACCGTCGTAGACGCCCTGCGCATGAAGGATGAATTCGGAAGCGGCAAGGATCTCCTGCGCCCCAACCTCGACGAAGACGACATCGAAAACCTCGTCATCCAACAGATTGAGTTCTGCAATATCATCCTACTTAACAAAGCATCGGAGGTTTCGGCCGAAGAACTGGGACGCATCCGCGAGATTATTCGTGCCATCCAGCCAAAGGCTGAAATCATCGAGTGCGACTATTGCGATGTCGACTTCGACAAGATCCTCAACACCCACATGTTCGATTTCGACAAAGTGGCCACCTCGGCAGCATGGATAGACGAAATCGAGAACCATCATGGCGATGAGGAAGAGGAAGAAGAGGAGCATGAGCATCACCATCATCACGACGACGACGATGACGATGATGACGAACATGAGCATGAGCACCACCATCATCACGACGACGACGATGACGACGAGCATGAGCATGAGCACCACCATCATCACGACGACGACGATGACGACGACGAACATGAGCATGAGCACCATCACCACCACCACCATCACCA
>JAFROT010000043.1 GCA_017429525.1 Bacteroidaceae bacterium
CTCTTGTCAACCTTTGTCAACCCTGTCCACGAGATGGCAAAATAAAAGCCCTCAAAATTCTCCGCGGTAGAAATGCGTTGCAAAGATAAGCGGATTTTTGAGAACCACCAAAAAGCAAGTCTGAAGTGTTAAAATCTAAAAGTGGTTGATATACAGTGGTTTATCTCTATGTGTTTTTCATTGTTTGTGGTTGTTTAGAGGTCTCTAAATACAGCCATAGGAACATGTTTTTCATGTAGGTGACGTTAGCGGTATTGAAGTTGCTCACGTTGAGGCTGGTAAGACCAGAGCAGCCATTGAACATATCATCCATGTTGGTGACGTTGGCCGTATTGAAGTTGCTCAGGTTGAGGCTGGTAAGGGCGGAGCATTTGTAGAACATATGTTCCATGTCGGTGACGTTGGCCGTATTGAAATTGCTCAGGTTGAGGCTGGTGAGGGCTAAGCACTCCTTGAACATAAAAGCCATGTTGGTGACGTTGGCTGTATTGAAATGGCTTACGTCGAGGCTGGTGAGGCCAGAGCAGTCAGCGAACATACTGTTCATGTCGGTGACTTTGGCCGTATTGAAGTTGCTCACGTCGAGGCTGGTGAGGCCAGAGCATTGTTCGAACATACCGTCCATGTCGGTGACTTTGGCTGTATTGAAGTTGCTCAGGTTGAGGCTGATAAGGGCGGAGCAATTGTAGAACATTTGTTGCATGTCGGTGACGTTGGCTGTATTGAAGTGGCTCACGTCGAGGCTGGTGAGGGCGGAGCAGTCTGCGAACATCCACTGCATGTTGGTGACGTTGCTGGTGTTGAGGTTTCTCAAACCTGTAATGGAGGTGAGGTTCTTCATTCATTGAACCACTTGTAACAGCTAGTAGGTTTGGCATAGGCAAACGAGGAGTTGAACACCACTGTTGTGATGCTCTCGTGGTTGTCGTGCCAGCCCGGGGCGTAGTAGCCTGTGTTCAAATCGTAGAAGCCGGATGTTCCTTGTTTCGCTGCGTAGTAGTCGTCGCAGAAGAAGGTGAGTGCAGGACCGTTGACGAGGACGTAGGGTTTCATGCTCGAGCAGGTGAAGTAACCGCCATTCCATTTCACGTAGTTTGACGACGCCTGTACGTTTGACAGATGGGCAGAGGTGGGGTATATCAGCGCGCAGGGCGTATCGACGTTTCCGTAAAAGTCCGTGCCGATGTTCGTGCAGGCCGAGCTGCTCAGATAATTCACCAAAGACGTTGAGAGGGTCAGTTCCTGCAAAGACGGCATGACACTAAGCATGGACTGGGTGCTCGTCGAACTGGAGATGTAAAAGTTGCTCAGGTTGAGTTTGGTGAGGCTGGAACAACTATAGAACATTTGATTCATGTTGGTGACTTTGGTAGTAATGAAGTTGCCCGGTATACTCAGGAAGGTGAGGTTGGAACAGCCATAGAACATATATGACATGTCGGTGACATCTGAAGTGTTGAAGTAGCTTCGTAGGGTCAGGCTGGTGAGACCAGTGTTCCTGAACATTCGAGACATGTTGGTGACGTTCTCGGTCCTGAGGTTGTCCAGTCCGTTGATGGTCTTGAGGTAGGTCATGTCCTCGAACCACTTGTAGCAACTGGTAGGCCGGTAGTTGGCGAAGTTGCTGTCGAAGGTGACGGTTTCCGGGTTCTTGCCACTCCATCCTGGTGTGTTGGTGCCGGTGTTCATCAAGTATGTGGTGCTGAAGGTGGACCTAAGGTGGTCGTAATGGAATGTCAGCGTACTGTTAGTGTTGTACTCGGCATAGGCCACCGGGTCGGGGAACTTCATGGCGATAGAGGAGTAGCTCGCCATGCTGGAGGCACCCATAGTAGACAGTGTGTATGCGTCTAAGGTGATAGCGTTCGTCAGGCTGTTGGCGCTGGAGACGCTGGCCGGAAGGCTGCACTTGTAGGTGGAGCTATTAAAAGTAAATAGCGTGGTTCCGCTGGCGTTCTTGAGTATTCTATCGCTGCCCGAGGAAGAAAGGGAGATCACGTTCTGCATCCCAAGCACATTGATGGCTTGCACGTCGTTCGCAGTGAGGGTGTAGCCCTGGGTGACGTTAATGGTGTATGTCCCCGCAGCTTTTACCCTCCCCAAAAAAATAATCGTGGTGAGGAGGGCGAGTAGGAAGGTAAAGAATCTGGTTTTCATAATGGTGGAATTTAATGTTTATGTATACGATTTTTTGCCTGAAAACCCTCTAAAGGTTATCTAATCCGCTGCAAATTTATTAATAATAACTAAGTAAAAAAAAGAATTTACTCTTTTTTTAAATAAAAAGTGCGCATTATGGTTATAATTTATAGGCAGTTGACCCATTGAGGGGAGTCAGCCCTGAGGAGTCAAAAGCGAGCGGAGCGGCGAGGCCTGATAGAGGGGTGATAGGAATCTCTTTAGGGCACACCTTCTTCCTTCCATCAACCGAAGCCCTCCATCCTTCAGTCATCCTCTCGGAGATGAACATGAAGAATGGAGGGCTTCGGTTTGTGCTGTCAGCAAGCAGCTTATCCCGGCACTTGCCGCTTCTACAGCTGTCCGGCAGCTGTCCGGCTGATGATGTCTTGGGATTCAGTATGCGAGCTTCTGCAGGACGTAGCGGCCTGTGGCGGCGTCCGTCACTCTGACCAGGATCACCGCATGACGGCGAGCAAGAGGGATGGCGAGCTGCGACTGGCCTTGAGCCCAGGTGGCTGAGTGGAGGCACAGTCCTTGGGCGTCGAGCAGCTCCACCTGGCAGTCGCCGCTGCGCACAGCCGACGGATCGGCGAGGATCAGGCTGCCTCCGCGGGCGCTGATGGCGATGGGCATGGTGAAACGGATGCCGGTGGCCGTAGTGATCGTGAATGGGCGGCTGCTCTCGACGGACCAGGTGCCGCTGTCGTCGCAGACGCGGATGTGGAGCTGGTGGTCGCCTATGGACAGGGCGTCGATGTCGACGTCGAAAGCGAAGGGCTCGCCGGTCTGGGCTGAGATGTCGGCACGCATGGCCTGGCCTGGGGCTGGGGCGGTGTCGTCAAAGTAGTACTCAAGCGCGGTGATGCGCCGGCCGGATGGCTGTACGACGTAGATGGGCCGTGCCACGGTGGGCGACCAATGGCCGTCGGCAGCGGCGCGCAGGTAGAGGACGTGGGCTCCGCTCTCGAGGCCGTCGAAGCTCATCACATAGGTGTTGGTGCCAGTGGAAGGGTGCTGAAGGGGGCGTCCCATGCCATAGCCTGGGTCGGTATCGAAGAAGTATTCAATGCGCGCGAGGTCGCCAGCCACGGGCGGGTCGGGGTCGACGGGAACTGTGCCTTCTACGATGGTGAAGCGGCGGCTCAGCATGTCGGTCCATTGGTCGAAGCGGTCGCGGGCACGAACGGTGATGGTGTGTTCGCCCAGAGCGAGATGCCCGACATCGAGCAGCAGCGGCAGTTCGAGGTGAGCTTTATAGTCCTGCTCAGGAAGAGGAACGGGCGTGGCACGTCCCATGCCGGGGTCGGCATCGAAGAAATATTCGACATAGACGATATCCTGAAAGCGGTCGATCAGCAGCGGTCGGGCCACGGTAGGCGACCAGCGGCCCTCATCGTCCTGCGTGCGGACGTAGAGGACGTGGGCTCCCTCGGTAGCCTCGCTGAGGTCGAAGGTGAGCGTGTTGCCTCCCACGTGTATTCCTGTGACCTCTGTGCCGCGTCCGTGGCCCGGGTCGGAGTCAAGGAAGAACTCGACCCTCGCGGGCGACTGCGCCGTCAGCGTGGCAGCCAAGGCGACACTGGCGAGTAGCGAAAGGAATCTCAGACCCGTCATTGCTGCATGCCTACTTTAATGGTCACTTGAAGTCGGGAGCCTCGCTCCACGCTGGCGGGCACGATGAGGTCCTGGACGACGGGACCTGCCGGCACGCCCGAGAGCACGTAGGGCGTAGCGCCGGCGAAGGCGCCGTAGGTGTTGCGCAGCTGTGCGTCTACTTCGAGGTTGGCGACGTCGCGGTCGATGATGCCGCCGGTGCCGTAGTTGAGCGAATGTAGCAGCTCTTTGTAGTCCTCCGACACGTGATTGGCCGAGAAGTTGTTCTCGGCCGCTGCCGTCTCGTTGGCCTTCAGGTCAGTAGTGCTCCAGTTGTGCTCGACGGTGCAGCCTCGACAGGTGTAGAGGTTCCAGTTCACGCTGTTGTCGATGTGCATCGTATTGTAGGCGATATAGCTGTCGACAAAGCCGTTGATGCCGTCGGTGAGGATGTTGTTCGTCACCTGACAGTAGGACGCCTTATTGTTCTGGTCGCCACGGATGTCGCCCGACACGATGTTCTGATGGATGATGCAGTTGTCGGCTCCCTCGAGAACGATTCCGCCTGCGAAATGACACTTGTTGACGACGGCTTTAGCGGCCTTTATGGTGATTCCTCTGTAGAACGTCAGGCCCTTGATGACAACGCCCTCGGCTGTGATGGTAGGATACTGGACGCTCGAGCCTATCATGGCGTAGCCGGGGCCCTCTTCGGTGATGCCGTTCTCGGTCAGCCAGTAGCCGGGGCCGAGCACGACGACGCGCTTGTTGAGGTCGACAGAGCCGTAGGTCTGCGTGGAGGCATCGAGCATGATTGTGTCGCCCTCGGCGGCAGCTTCAAGTGCGGCTCCGATGGTCTGATAGGGGGCTGAAGAGCCCGACGCGTTGTTCACGCGCAAGATCCGCGCGTTGGCAGCAAGCGCGAGTGCGCCAGCTGCGAGAAAAAGAATAGTTTTCTTCATCGTGTTTCTTGTTTATTTAAAGATGATGACATACTCAGATGTGAATCGTGCAGATGTTGCCTTGGTCGTCTTCGTCGAAGTAGAGGCCTTGGTAGGAGACTTGGCCGTAGTCGGGGTCCTCGGTGACGCCGCTCTCGCCCTTGAGGAAGCGCATCTGGTTGCCGCAGCTGTAATAGTTCCGGCCTACGCGGGCATAGATGTTGGCGCCGCGCACGTCGAGGTTGGCGATGGTCTTCTGGTCGTTGCTGATGGCCGTGGCCGTCTCCTGCCCCTGGAGGGTGAAGGTGATGATGGTGGTCGTCTCGCCCTCGTCGTCCTCGGTGCTGACGGAGAAGGCGTCGTAGAGGCCGGGGAAGGTCTTGGGCAGGTCGGCTATAGCCTGCCCTTTGAGCAGCTGCTGCTGGCCGTAGATGCCTTTGGCGGTGATGAGCGGCAGGATGCTGATGGGCGCATCGTTGATTCGGAAACTATAATAATGTCCGGCCCCTTGTTCCCCAATGTTTGAAGTCGCTCCGAGCAACACCATCTGCATCTCCTTGATGCTGGCTGGCACGTCCTGATAGTTGAAGGTGTACAGGGCCTTGGCACCTGGCTGTAAACTGTATGCCCCGACCCTCCTGTTGCCAGCCATTGCGGCTTCATCCCAGTACTGCCTGCCCTGTGGGTCTAGTGCATAGTTTCTGTCAGAATCGACGAGACCCATGCTTACCTTAAGTTCACCTTCGTTGATTAGCTGGAAGTAGGCCGTGACGACGGTGTTCCCGTAGATACGGTAGAGGCCTTGCCAGTTGATGTCAACACCAGGATTGTCGCCGTACTTGCTCAATGTGCTTTGACCAATCTTCACGGGCTGTCCAATCATTTTCCCTTCCTTACTTGTCTGTTGTGAAGTGCCGCCGCTTTGCGTCTGCGAGCCTCCTAACGCCTTGTCGAGCTTCTCGGTGGCTTGGTCCAACTTCTTGGCTCCTTTCTCGATGGCGTCGCCCAGCTTCTTCAGGAACTGCGCGTCGGCCTGCGTCTGTACGCCCATGCAGAGGGCGAGTAGAATAAGAATCTTTTTCATTGTTATTTGAGTTTGGTGAGCTCCGCTTGCTTGGGAGTGAACTCCTTTACTGCAAGCGAAAGCTGAGTCATGATTATTTATTCTTTACCTTGATGTATCCTTTGGCTATCCCTTCTTTGACAAGCTGCGCCATGTTGGTCACGGCCAGCTTGCGCATGATACGCTTGCGATGGAATTCAATGGTATTGGCCGACACGAAAAGGCGCTCGGCAATATCCTTCGTCTGCAGGCCCTCGGCTATGAGGGCGAGAATCTCAATCTCGCGGTCGGAGAGCGTCTGATGGTGCTCCATCTCTTCGCAGCAATCGCGGAAATGGCTGCTGAAATAGTTGTTGCCCTCGAGCACGCTGTCGATGGCCATCCGCAGTTCGGAGAGGTCGTCGCTCTTGGCGACGATGGCGTTGGCGCCGCTATTCATCATCTGTCGGAGCGTCCATAGTTCGTCATGGATGGTATGAAAGATGAAGGCGCTGTCGGGCGAGAGCGTCTTCAGGCTCTTGACGAGCTCGATGCCCGTCATGTCGGGCAGCTCCACGTCAATGATATAGAGGTCGTAGGGATGTCCTACGGTGAGTTCGATAGCCCGCTTGGCGGTAGCGGCGCAGTCGATTGTCCCGAGTGCCGGGTTGGTGGCAATAAGCGTTTTCAGTCCGAAGGCCACGATGTCGTGGTCTTCGATGATGAGGAGTCTTGGTTTCTCTGTTTGTTCCATTCTTTGCGTGATAAGGTTTACGTTATGACGGCAAAGATAAGGCAAAAACAGCAAAGGCGTTTGAACCATAGCGAAAAAAATATGGCTTAGCGTTTAAAACTACGGACTGCCGTAGTAGTGTGGCAATTCGTGAAGGGCGGTCAGGGAGCCGACAGGCGGAGCGAGAATCCGTCCGAGGTCTGCTCAGTAGTGAGGTTGGCTCCGATGCTCTCTGCTCGTTCGCGCATGGACTGGAATCCAACGCCTGTCCCATCGCCTGGCACGCAAGTCCCTGCCGATGTGATGGAGAGATCGAGCCGTCCTGCGTTGTCGCGCGTCAGCTGAACAGCTACGTGTGCGTCAGTCTGGTGGACGATGACGTTGCCGATGGCTTCCTGCGCGATACGGTAGAACTGGTAGGCTATGGCTGGAGGTACATGCTCGTAGCCGCTGCCTTCGGCGCTGAACTGTATAACCGGTTTCTCGAGGTGGGACAGGTAGTGCCCGAGGGCTTCGTCAAGGTGTACGCCGCTCGTGAATTGAGGCGGCATCAGTTCGTGCGAGAGATTGCGCAACTGGGCTCGGAGGGTGGCGATCTGCTGGGTGGTTGCCGTGATGTCGGGGGCAGAGCCTCGCAGCTGCATCCCGATGGCAAGCAGGTCGTTGCACGCGCCGTCGTGTAGCTCGCGTGCGAAGCGTGCCCGCTCTTGCTCGATGCCTTCGACATATTTGCGGGTCTCGCGCATCAGCGCCTGTTGGCGGCGTCCCCTGAGCCACAGGATGAGCACGCCTAAAGACGCCAATAGGAGCCCCACGATGGCCAGAAGTGCGACGACGGTGCGCTGCGTCTGTGCCTGCTTGCGACTGAGACGGCTCAGCTGCAGTTCCTTCTCCATAACGCGGATGTTGGTGGTGAGCTGGTCCAGCTTGTCGGCGCTCTCGCGGCTGCGTACTGAGTCGCTGAGGACAGCGGCCTCAGCCTGCAGCTGGTAAGCCTCACGATAGCGCCCCATCCCGGCCAGCGCCCTGCCTTTGTAGGTCATCAGGCGGAATCGGGGAATCACCTGTTGCTGGCGCATGAGCGTGTCGAGACGTCCGATGGTTTGGAGTGCGTCCTCGTAGTCGCCTCGCTCGGTCTGAACGATCATCTTCGACTCGAGGATGCCAGCTGCCGCGGTGTTCGCCGGCGGGAGCTGCCTCGCGATGGCCTCGCCCTTCTGGAGGTAAGAGGCTGCCGCATCCCACTGCCGGGCATCGACAAGCGCCTTGAGTAGGTAGTTGATGACCTTCAGCTTGAGAGGCGTGCTGTTGGTGGAGTCGGCCTCGGCAAAAGTCGTGGTGAGGAGTTCGATGGCAGCGGCCGGGCGTTTGCTCATCTGCAGGGCGATGCCCTTGTTGGCTTGTGCCGACAGGCGTTCTACGTCGTCTCCGGCACGCGCGGCACAGGCGATGGCCTTCTCGGCGTACTGCACCCCCTCGTCGTAGCGCCCCATCTCGACGTAGAGGACCGACAGATTGTTGGCCAGATAGGCCTGGCTGGCCTCATCTTCGGCCTGAATGGCGCGCTCCAGTCCCAGCTGGTAGAAGATGGCGGCTGAGTCGTTGTTGCCAAGTCGTCGATAGGCGATGCCCGTGTTCCCGCACAGGATGGCATAGTCCTCATCCGAGCCAAAGCGTTGGAAAAGGGGGAGGGCCTTGCGTGCCCAGGCCACGGAGCTGCGCATGTCGCCCAGGATGTTGTACGTAGCCGAAAGTTCGGCGTAGTACTGGGCCAGGACATCGTCAGCGGCACGCGGATTGACGCTCAGTCCTCGGTGGAGGCAGCTGACTGCCGAGTCGGGGCGGTCCATCATATTGTGGTGGCGCGACATCGCCAGCAGCACTTCAGCCTTGCTTTCTGCCGAGCGGGCATGCAGGGCGAGGTCGTAGGCTTGGGTCAGCAGCGTCCAAGCCGAGTCGGCATCGTCGGCGTCGAGCATAAGCTCTGAGTCGCTGATGAGCTGTGCAACCTGTCGGCTGTCGGTCGTCGGCCTTTGGCAGGCGGCTATGAAGGAGACTGCGAGGAGCGGGACGAGGAACGAGGGATGTAGCTTCATAGGCTTGTGGATTTGGGCAGTGAGTGACGGGGTTGGGCTTGAAGTTCGCTTGTGAACAGGAGGGCGGCACGTGTCAGTCGTCAAGCAGGCTCTCAGTGGTCACGACGGGCTGCTGGGCGCGGGCGTCGCAAGCCTTGTAGCGGATGTCGATGCTGCGTCGTTCGCCGGGGAAGAGAGTGAAGTAGTTGTCGCTATAGGTGGCGGGCAGGATCTGCTGTCCGTCAGTGCCCTTCAGGTTGAGACGGAGGAAGGGCGCTGGCGTGCTGCTCGTGTTGTGGAGGTCGACGTGTACGATGCAGTTGCCGTCGCGGTCGGAGGTGACGCTTGTCGCGGCTGTGACGCTGGCCTTAGGCAGCGAGAGCAGGGCACGGAGGTTGCCCTCTTCGCGACCGCGGATGTAGGTGTTTGAGGACACGAGCTTGCGTCCCTGCAGGAGTTGCAGGCGCAGGAAGTAGACGTCGGATGGCGCTGAGGGGATGAGCGATGGCAGGTGGAGCCACGGCGTAGTGGTGTCGTCGGGGGCATCGAGTCGCTGTCGCCGTTCGGCCACTTTGCGTCCGCTCAGGTCGTAGATGGTGGCCACGGCCGTGAGGTGACGGCAGTCGCCCGCGAAAGCATTGACGATCTCGATGCTGTCGGTGAGGGCGTTCAGCTGGATGTGAAGCGGTTCGCACGCCTTCTTGGTACCGAAGTAGGCGGCGGTGGGCTCGAAGTAGTAGTCGTAGGTCTGCCATACCATCGACGGCCAGCAGGGATGGCTCATCCAGATGAGGAGTCCGGCGCGGCAACGGCTGGTCGACTCGTACATAGCGCGGTAGCCATCGTAGTTGATGAGCTGTGCACGGCGTGCGAACTGCCGGGCGCTGGCCGACGGGCCGAACGCCTTCTCGACGAGGTCGTTGAACTCGCTGGCGCGCTGTGCTCCCTGGAGCGTATAGTCGTGCTGTCCCCATTGGCGCGACTGCGGCCAGAGCGCGTCGGGCGAGAAGGTGCGGCTGAGGCTCTCGATGTTCATCACGGCTGGCATGCCGCGCTCGCTGTGGATCTTGCCCGACTGCCGCTCGAAATAGACGCGCGCAGGCTGTGCGCAGTAGGGGCCGTGGCCAGTGATACACTCGTCGGCCGAGCTGGGGATGTAGACATGGCCGGGCGTGAGCTCGCTGACGCAGGCGCGCAGGCCGCGGTCGATGCCCTCGGGCGGGAAGCCTTCGTTGCGGCCGCAGTAGAGGCCGATGGCGGCATAGCGGCGGATGCGGCGTACGTAGTCGCGCGCGTTGCGGAGAAAGAGGTCCTCGTCGTAGGGGTCGGGGCCGTCGGCAGGATTGGCCAACCAGAAGTCCTGCCAGATCATCATGCCGAGGCTGTCGCAGGCCTCATAGAACGCCTCGTCGCCGATCATGCCCACCCAGTTGCGGATCATCGTGCAGTGCATGTCGCGGTGGTAGGCGACGGCCGTAAGGTACTCGCGACTGCGATAGCAGAGGTTATGTTCGTCGAAGCCCCAGTTGCCGCCGAGAGGAACGAAGCGCCGCCCATTGATGTAGACGAGCAGGCTGTCCTCGACGTGCTTGTAAGTCATCTCTCGCAGACCCGCCTTGTACTTGAGGACAAGCTCGCCTCCCCTCGGGGAGGATGGGAGGGGGCCTCCGTTCCCGTTCATTATCCTATACCCCGCGTCATAGCGGTAAGGCTCGCCGTAGCCGTTAGGCCACCAGAGCCGGAAGTCGTGATGGGAGAGCTGAGGATAGCTGTTGGGGTCGAACGTCACCTCTTGCTCGGCGTGAGCCGGTATGGTGATGGGTTGGCTGAAACGTACCTCGCCAATCCATCCCTCGAGCGTTCCGCTGTAGGGCGTATCGCCGTGGTTGCTGACGAAGACCGAAGGAGTCACGGAGAGCTGAGCGTGCCCGTCCGAACGTTTAGCCCGCCCCGAGCTTGTCGAGTGGGCTCTGTTGCTGCCAGGCTTGGCATCGTGAACGACGGTTCGGACGAAGGGGTCGGAGAGGGTGACGGACGAACTGCTGGTGAGGTACACCTCGTTCCAGATGCCCGCGTTGCGGCCGCGCACGGTGGTGATCCAGTCCCATCCGATGGTGGCGTGGAAGGTAGGGTTGTCGGCGCCGAGGATGCCGCCGTTGAACTGCGTCGTGTTCTCGTTCTTCTCCTTCGGCGAACCGAAATGCTCGTTGGCGATGATCTCTACGGCCAGCACGTTGGTGCCTTCGACCAGCAAGTCGCTGACATCGAAACGGCCTCGCATGAAAGCCCCCTCGATGCGGCCGAGGCGGTGGCCGTTGAGGAAGACGTTGGCTTTCCAGTTGATGCCGTCGAAGTGGAGTTCGCGGAGCGTTCCGCTGGCGAGCAGTCGTGCGTCAACCTCGAACTCATCGCGGTACCAGAAGTTGGAGCGGAAGAACGATTCGGAGATCTGGTCGACCCAGTCGGCATAATTGGGGTCGGGCACGGCGCCGATGTTGACGTAGGACGTGAGCACGGTGCCTGGCACGGTCGCCCAGATCCAGTCTTTGGCGTCGTAGCCCCGGCTGGCAATCACTTCGCCCGTGGCCGCCACCTCCGAGGCGCGCTGCAGCTGCCATCGTCCACCGCTGAGGTCGATGCGGTCGGCGCGGCTGCGGGGCGCCTGGGCGTGCGGCTCGAAGGCTACGCCGCCCGTGCCCCACACCTCGAGTTCGGTCAGCGCATAGCGTCCCGACGCCCCCGGCTCTTCCATGATGAGGGTGACGTAGCGGCCGTCGTCGCTCGTCTCAGCGTGCCAACGCGCGGGCTCCTCCAGCCAGTGAGGCGTGATATGGTCGATGGTGGCAGGAGCGCCCAAGTCCACGCGCAGCCATTGACGTCCGCCGCCGTCGCTCATCCAAGCGCTGGCGAAGGTCTGCGAGGGTTGCATCCACAGCTCCCTGCCCTCGGCGTCGAGGAAATAGAGCTCATGAAGGTCCCAGTAGGCAGCACCGTCCATCTCTAAGCGGAGGCGTAAGGTGCCGGCCTCTCCCCTGGGGGCCTCTCCCCCGACCCCTCCCCTGTTAGGGAGGGGAGTAAGGTTACTTCCGCTGATGGCATGCAGTCTCCCCTCCCTAACAGGGGAGGGGTCGGGGGAGAGGCCGCTGGGGGAGAGGCCGCTGGGGGATAGGCTTAGCTTAATGGTCTGCTCGAGCACGCGAGCCGGCAAGTAGTCGTTGGAGGTCTGCTTGTTGGGGTCGGAATGCAGTTTGTAGCGCATCGGCGTGCCGGGGAGGCCGTCGCCGCGCAGCTCGCCTACGGTCTGCCAGGTCTGTCCGTTGGTAGTCGTCTCGAAGGCGATGCGGTAGCCCTTGTTGGCCCGCTGGTCATCGTAGGCTACGCGCCCGTCGAGGCGTACGGCTGCGATGTCGGCAATCGACAATCCGCTCCAGTCATATTGAATCCATGTGCGCTCGCCCATGAGGATATTGCTCGAGTACACGCCGCCGTCGATGGCCCATTCCGCCTCGCGCCGGGGCAGCACGCCCTTGGGGGTCGTGACGGTGAGGTGACCAGAGCGGCCTGCGACGATGCCGTCGGTCACGAGGTGAGCCGTCAGGTTGTAGTCGACGGTCGACGAGGCCAAGGCTGTGCGATGGAGTGCCAGGTTGCGCTGCCCGTTGGCAGCGGTGCGAGCCGTAGGGCCGAAGAAGGCCACAGGGTCGCCGGGATAACGGCCAATGCCGCGTGTCAACGAACCGTCGGCCTGAGCTCTCACGCGCGCGGGAAGAAGAATAAGGAATAGAGCAGCCGTCGAGACCGCTGCAAGGCGGAGTCGTCTGAGGATGGTAGTGGAGGCAGATGCTTTCATATTTTCGCTCGAAAAGGTTGAGAGTAGGATAATGAGTCATTAAGACTTTACAAAAGTACACTTTTTCTCCTTTGTAGTGTGAGATTCGTCGCGGATAAACATCATTATTTGCCTTTTTTAACGAAAAAAGGCCAAAATTTTTTGCAGTAAATAGAATAAATGTTACATTTGTGGGCGAAAATCCTTAGGAAACGACTCCTGAATCATCATTTTTTAACAAATAACCAATACTAATTTACCTTATTATTAACCCAAAAAGTGCAAACATGAAAAAGAAAACTCCTTTTTCGTTCTCATTGAGAGCGTGTTTGACAGTTTTGTGCCTTTTCTTCGCTACGGCGTTCTATGCACAAAACGTAACTGTGAAGGGTACCGTAACCGATGAAACGGGTCAACCCGTTGCCGGTGCTACCGTCAAGGTAAAAGGCTATGCCTCAGGTACTATTACAGACATGAATGGCCAGTATTCCCTTTCGGCTCCTGCCAACGGAACGCTTGAATTCTCGTGCATGGGCTTTAAGGCTCAAAGTGCAAAAGTTGGGGGGGGTAATTCTCCCGTCAATGCTCAATTAGCTGAAGACGTTGCGGGCTTGGAAGAAGTCGTCGTCACAGCTTTAGGTATCAAGAAAGAACAAAAAGCTCTAGGCTATTCAGTTGCATCAATTGATGCCGATGAGCTGATTAAAACAGGCGCTCCTAACTTCGCTACGGCACTCTATGGAAAGGCCCCAGGCGTGCGTATCAGTTCCGCTCCTGGTGGTAATGTATCAGCCGTAGCCATTAATGTTCGTGGTTATTCGTCAATTACGGGTAACACACAGCCTCTCATTGTTCTTGATGGTGTACCTATTCACAATGGTCAGACCAACAATGAAGGCTATTGGACCAACCCGCGCATTCGCTCCAACGGCCTTGTAGACATTAACCCTGAGGATATCGAAAATATCTCCATCCTGAAGGGTGCCGCAGCTTCAGCACTATATGGCTCAGAGGCCGCAAATGGCGTTGTCATGATTACGACTAAGAAGGGCACTCAGGGCTCTGGTACTAAGGTCGATTTCAGTGCTAACCTCAGTTGGGATAAGGTGGCTTATATGCCCTCAACCCAGACAGAGTTCGGTCCTGGCTACGACAATTGGGTGTTCGGTAATGATGCCCCTGCAGCATTGGAAGGCTTTGTCACCAACCGTCGTGTTGATCGTGACGGCAATCCTATTTATACGCCTAACCGTGAGACTTATTATTCCTATGGCCCTCGCTACGATGGCCGTATGGTTGACTATTTCGATGGGACAAAACGCCCATACAATGCTATCTGTGATGACCCTTGGTCTGAAATCTTCCGTACGGGTTTCAACCAGAACTATAACCTCACGTTGACCAATGGCACAAATCGCAATCACGTGCGCCTTTCTTATACATTTACGGATGTAAAAGCGATGCAATACAACTCGAACAACCATCGCCACAACTTCAACTTGAATGGCTCATTTGATGTAACAAAGACCATAAAGCTGAATTACACCGCAATGTATCAGAATCAGTACATCAAAAATCGTCCATATCGTATTTCTCGTTTGGTAACTAATTATTCCGGTATGGCTGGTAGCTTTACCGATATTGCCTACATCCGCGATCACACGGTTACAAGCCTTGGCTATAAGAACAGTATTCATGCTCTCAATGGCGGAACATCTAATACTCTTACTCCCGACGAGCAATTCCTGTATAGCCCAATGGGCTCTACTTCACTCATAGATGAGTATTTCTGGAATATTCTTGGAAGAGTCCAGGAAGAGACTCACAACCGTTTTATAGGAAGCGTTAATCCCACTTGGGAAATCATTCCGGGCCTGACTCTCGGTGCGCGTGCAGCAGTCGATCTTACTATTGATAAGATTGAGAACAAGAACTATGCTGAGAACGCTCACATCTTCTCAACAAATGGTGAATACAGCGATTCTTATGGCTTACAGAATAGTAAATATGAGATTTATTATGGTGATGTAATGTTGGGCTACGACAAGACTTTCGTAGATAAGCACAATGTCACAGCTCACATCGGTTGGAATGCTCGTCAAGAGGACTATTACCTCTCCAGCGTCGGCACTAGACAGGGACTGACTCAAGAAAACTGGTTCAATCTTGCAGCTTCTGTGGGTACCCCTAGTGCCAGCATGGGGCGTCAAAGCCTCCTGCGCACAGGTCTGTTCTTCACTGCTGGTTATGGCTTTGATAGTTGGGCTTACATCGAAGGTACACTCCGTCAGGAGAAGACTTCCACCCTTAAGAAAGGTAATAACTCCTTCTGGTATCCCTCAGCAAGCGCAAGTTTGATTTTCTCAGAACTCCTGAAAGACAATTGTCCTACGTGGCTTGATTTCGGGAAAGTCCGTGCGTCTTATGGCGTCGTCGGTAATGCTCCCGAAATCTATCGTGCTGTCGTAGCTTTCAGCCAAGAGAACCTTCAGAAAGCAAATCCTGCAACGGGTGGTAATTCATTTATTCAGAATTATATTGGAACCTCTGTCGGTAATGAAAGTATCAAGCCTGAGCAGAAGCGTGAGTTTGAACTTGGTCTTGAAGCCAAACTCTTCAAAAATCGTTTAGGTTTTGAACTCTCTTATTACAGCAATACTATCAGTGACCAGATATTACAGACAACCTCGGCATACTCAATGGGTGCTCAGAGTTTGTTGATGAATGTCGGTAAACTGTCCAATAAGGGTGTTGAATTCGCTATCTACGGCACTCCCTTCCAGAACAAGGATTGGCGTTGGGACGTTCGCGCAAATATCGCGAAGAACAAGAACGAGGTCAAAGAATTGGCCGATGGCCTCGATGTGCTGCGCCACATGAGTGACTACGACTGTGATAATGGCGCCTTCATGCTCGAATCGCATGTCGGACAGCCGATGGGTGACTGGTACTCCTATGTCCATAAGCACCTCTATCAGGTTGCTGATGGTAGTCTGATGTCTACAGGTCCCGAACTGGATGAATACCTTGAGAATGGTGGCAAGATTACCAAAGACTTAGGTAAACTCGTTGGCGAGGACGGCCTTTATGTTACTGATACATCTAAGCGTCGAAAGGTGGGCAACGCCATGCCTAAGCTCGTCGGCGGTTTCGGTACCAGCTTAAGCTGGAAGAACCTGACTCTCGACTTGACCTTCGACTTCCGCGTAGGTGGCGACATGATTAACAAACCTTGGCAGTACTACATGGATACAGGTATCATTGATGACGCTGTTGGTGTTCGTGATGGCAAGAGTGGCGGTATGTACTACTATAGTACAACCGAAGACGAGAACGACAAGGGTTCGATCGTACGCGTGACCGATCCCAGCGTCATTGCCAACTACAAGCGCGGCGAGACACAGGTCGACGGCCACTATGTATGGGACAATGGTCTTGTTCAGGATGGCGTCAAGGCTGACGGCACCCCCAATGACATTATCGTTACTCAATTCGAGGTCAATGACATGCAATATGGTTGGGGTACCAGCACAACTCAAAGCTATGCAGAGGCTATCCAAAAGAACAGCTATGTGAAGTGCCGTGAGATCAGCTTGGCATATACTCTGCCACGTACTTGGACTAAGAAGTTCGCTTGCGATAACCTTACCATTTCCGCTTTCGCACGCAACCCGTTCTATCTCTATCGCACACTCAAAGATTTCGACAGTGAAACAGCTGATGGTATGAACTGGATTTACCAAGCTCAGGTCGGAGGTTCAACCGCAAGTGCACGCACATTTGGATTCTCGCTTCGTGCTAGTTTCTAATGCGAGTTGAATTTGTAGCGTAATAAATGAGAACTCATTCAAACCCATTTAATAAAGATTAAGGATATGAAAAAGATATTTTTATTAGCCTTTGCAGTTGTGGGACTGGTATCTTTCGTTTCTTGCTCCGATTCTGACTATGACGATAGATATGCTGACCCTTCAAAGACTTCGTCTGTGGGCGTTCCACAAGTATTCACAGGCGTTTTGCAAGCTGGCAACACATGGATGAACCCTGTTTACTATAGGTATTATACTCAATCATCTACTTCCGGTGTTTTCTCAGGTGTAATTGGTAACACCAACGGTCGTGGACGTTTCCGTGGAGCTAGTGAAGGTTATTTCAATAGCCGCTGGCAGAGTTTCTACAATCAACTTACACAGTACCGGGTCCTCGAAGATACCTACAACAACCTTTCTGATGACGAGAAGGCTGCTAATAAAGTATTCCTTCTGTTGGGTCGCACGGTTATTGAGGCTCAGCTCCATGAGATGTTGTCCATCTGGGGTGACGTGCCATACTCTGGCGCAGGAACACTTTGGAAAACGAGTGATTATGCTGCTGCGAAGGCCGCAGCCGTCTACGATGACGATGTTGAGGTCTACAAGCAGATTCTGACAGATCTCAAAGAGGTTGGAGATTTCTTTGCCGCGGGCAATGTCAGTCCCATCGGCTTGGCTTCACTCTCTCGTCAGGATTTCACGGCTGCTGCTGGTTCCGCAGATATCTGGCAGCGCTTCTCAAATTCATTGCGACTTCGCATAGCCTTGCATTTGGCGACAAACGGTGAACTAACCTCGGTCGCTCATGCTGCTATTAAAGAAATCCTGGAGAATCCCTCAAAGTATCCACTCATTGAGACTAATGAGCAGAATCAAGGTGTCAACGGTGATACGCAGACCGATAACTTCAATTATGGCAAGGGTATTGCACAAGCTCTCGCTGGACGCGGTGAAGGTGCAGGCTCTCAGGCTATGCTTGACGCTATGAATGTGCCAGCTAATGGTATTCCGGATGCCAACACCGATCCTCGAATTGAGGCAATTTATGATTGCAATCCTGATGGAGAATATGTTGCTTACAACAATGCCCTCACTGAGACTCAGATCTCCAATATCGGTGATGAAAAGAATCAGGAATATATCGCCCGAGGCGTTGCTCCTTGCAACTATTATTGCTACATTGACTCCATCGCCTTCGCGGGCCATGCCACCTATTATGGAAATGAAAATCTCAATGGTGTGTGGATCAGTGCTGCCGAAGTTGCTTTCAGTAAGGCCGAAGCATACTTGATGGGGTATGGCGTAGCAAAGAACGAAGCTACTGCTAAGACCCATTTCATGAAGGGCGTTGTACTGTCCAACGAGTACTTCTGGAACGTTAAGCTCAACAGTTCACTCACCACAACCTATATTGTTCCTGTCACGAAGAAAGATGAAGACGGAAAGGATGTTGTGGATGACGCAGGTAATGTCGTTTATGATAGCTATGGCTACTTTAACGATAGCTTCCGAGCGACACGTCCTCTGAAATATGATGCAAATCTCGTGTCAAAGGACATTGATGGCGCAAAGGCCGAAATGATGGCTTATATTCAGGAGTCAGCATCTGCTTATGCAGAAAAGATTTGGGATGCCTCCCAACGCGTCGTGGCTACACAACTCTGGTTGAACTTCTGTTATATGAATGAACTGGAAGCTTGGAATGTAACCCGTCGTACAGGTTATCCATCAGTAAAGTTTGCCCGTGACACTCAGGCTTCTGATTATCCGACACCGCCACATCGTCTGCCTTATACCAGCGATGAGTTGGAATTCAATCGTGATAACGTCCAAGCAGCCATTGCGAAGAACTATTCTGAGAGCACTGGCTATTACACCAAACTTTTCTGGGCTAAAGAGAATTACTATTCGCTCTATTAATCCCACTCATAACTCTATTTAATGTGCCTCGCCTCATAGCGGGGCACATTTTTTATGTTCTTTGCCATCGGTTTGCGAGAAAAGTTGTATATTTGCACACGAACTCAACCTAATCAGCTTATGAAACGACTTATCATCTTCGGTTTCGGCCTTTGCATGGCTCTCGCGGCCGTCGCACAGCCTACGGCGCCCGCGCCCATCGGCCCGCTGCCCACCAAGCATCAGGTGGCATGGCAGCAGATGGAGACTTACGCCTTCATCCACTTCGGCCCCAACACGTTCATGGACCGCGAATGGGGCTACGGCGACGCACCCCTCTCGGCCTTCAACCCCACGCGCCTCGACTGCGAACAGTGGGTGCGCGTGCTGAAAGCGGCTGGTATGCGCGGCGTGATCATCACCGCCAAGCACCATGACGGCTTCTGCCTCTGGCCCTCGAAGTACACCGACTACAGCGTGCGCAATACGCCTTGGTACGCCGAGCGCACAGCCGCGAGCGGCGCTGCTTCGGCCGATGCAAGTACTGACAAAGGCGACGCGAGCGTGAACAAGGGCGACGTCGTGGGCCAACTGGCGGCCGCCTGCAAGAAATATGGTCTGAAGATGGGCGTCTACCTCTCGCCCTGGGACCGCCACCAAGCCTTCTACGGCACGCCGCTCTACGTCGAGTACTTCCACGCACAGCTCGAAGAGCTGATGACGCAGTACGGCGAGCTGTTCGAAGTGTGGTTCGACGGCGCCAACGGCGGCGACGGCTACTACGGCGGTGCCCGCGAAGAGCGAAAGATAGACCGTCGCACATATTATAATTTCCCGCGCGCGCATGCGACGGTCTTCAAGCACCAGCCGCAGGCTATCATCTTCAGCGACGGAGGCCCCGGCTGCCGGTGGGTGGGCAACGAGAAAGGCTACGCCTTCCCGACCAACTGGTCGTTCCTTCGCATCAACGACGTCTATCCCGGCTATGCACAGTTCGAAGAACTGCAGAGCGGACATGCCGACGGCGACACATGGGTGGCCTCGGAGTGCGACGTCTCGATCCGCCCGGGATGGTTCTACCACGAGAGCGAGGACGACCGCGTGAAGACGCCCGAGTACCTCACCGACCTCTACTACCGCAGCGTAGGCCACAACGGCACGCTCCTGCTCAACTTCCCCGTCGACCGCGACGGCCTTATCCATCCCAGCGATTCGGCCAGCGCCGTAGATTTCCGCAAGCGCATCGAGGCTGAACTGAAGACCGACCTCTTCGCGAAAGGCGTAAGCATAAAAGCCTCCGATACGCGCGACAAAGCCTTCCCCGCCAAGGCCCTCACCGATGGCAACTACGACACCTACTGGGCCACGCACGACGGCGTGACCTCGGCCACCCTCACCTTCACCTTCAAGCGTCAGCAGCGCGTCAACCGCCTCTCGCTGCAAGAGTATATCCCCCTGGGCCAGCGCGTGAAAGCCTTCACCGCAGAATACCTCGACGGCAAACAGTGGCGCAAGCTCGACGTAGGCGAAGAGACGACAACCATCGGCTACAAACGCCTGCTACGCTTCCCTGCCGTGACGACCAATGCCCTGCGCATTAGCATTACCGACTCGCGCGGACCCGTCTGCCTCAACGCCGTAGGCGCCTACTACGCTGCTGGCGCCGAGGCCAGCTACGAAGCCGATACAAGCAAGTACGACCAGCAAAAACTGCTCAGATGAACAGACGAATCCTCCTGCCGCTCGCGTTGTGTCTCGCAGCAGCAAGCGCCTTCACGGCCACGAAGCCTAAAGCCAAGGACCTCCCACCATATAAGAATGCCAGCCTGAGCACCGACGCTCGCGTGGCCGACCTTCTCGGCCGCATGACGCTCGAGGAGAAGGTGGGACAGCTGCGCTGCACCATGGCCTGGAACTATTACGAGATAAAAGAGAGCAAGAGAAAAGAGAAAAGTGAAGTGGCGGTCTCCGAATCGTTCCGAAAGGACATCGACGAGGAGCACATCGGCATGCTCTGGGCAACCTTCCGCGCCGACCCGTGGACGCAGAAATCCCTCGACAACGGACTGACGCCGGCTCTTGCGGCCAAAGCCGCCAACGCGCTGCAGCGCTACGTCGTAGAGCAGACACGCCTGGGCATTCCCCTCTTCCTGGCCGAAGAGGCGCCCCACGGCCATATGGCCATCGGCGCCACCGTCTTCCCCACGGGCCTCGGCATGGCAGCTACGTGGAGCCCCGAGCTATCACGCCAGGCAGGTGAGGTAATCGGCAAGGAAGTGCGCCTGCAGGGCGGTCACATCAGCTACGGCCCCGTGCTCGACCTGGCGCGCGAGCCGCGATGGTCGCGCGTAGAAGAGACAATGGGCGAGGATCCGTGCCTGACGGCACAGATTGGCGCAGCACTCGTCAGCGGCCTCGGCGGCGGCGACGTCACGAAACCATATTCCACCATCGCCACGCTCAAGCACTTCATAGCCTACGGCGCCAGCGACGGCGGACAAAACGGCGGGCACGCCAGCATCGGCCTGCGTGCCCTCCACGAGGATTTCCTGCCGCCCTTCCGCGCCGCCATCAAGGCCGGGGCGCTCTCGGTGATGACATCCTACAACGCCATCGACGGCCTGCCCGCCACCTCCGACCGCGCCTTGCTCACCAACCTTCTGCGCACCAGCTGGGGCTTCCGAGGCTTCGTCGTCAGCGACCTCTTCAGCATCGACGGCCTGGCGGGCACTCACCGCGTGGCCGCCTCGCGCCGCGAAGCAGGCACCATGGCCCTCGACGCCGGCGTCGATGTGGAC
This sequence comes from Bacteroidaceae bacterium, assembly GCA_017429525.1. Lineage (GTDB taxonomy): Bacteria > Bacteroidota > Bacteroidia > Bacteroidales > Bacteroidaceae > Physcousia. Next base: position 20,904 of record JAFROT010000043.1, read on the forward strand.
CTCGGAGCTCAGGCCTACCGCCATCTCATAGCTGCCGTGCGCGAGGGCGAAATCCCTGAAGCGGCCGTCGATACAGCTGTGGCCCGCGTGCTCAGGCTTAAGTTTGAGATGGGTCTGTTCGAGAATCCTTACGTAGAGCCTAAAGCCACAACGCCCGTCGGTTCCACGGCCCACCGCCAGGCAGCCCTCGACGCTGCCCGCGCATCCGTGACGCTCCTAAAGAACGGGAAAGACTCCCTCTCCGCTCCACTCCCCCTTGCCAAAGACCTCCGCGTGCTCGTCTGCGGTCCTAACGCCGACAGCCAGTACAACCAACTCGGCGACTACACCGCCCCGCAGGCCGATGATGCCGTGACCACCGTACTCGAAAGCATCCGCGCCAAGCTGCCTGCCGGGCAAGTGGAATATGTCCGCGGCTGTGCCATTCGCGACACCACCGACTACGATATCGCTGCAGCCGTGGCAGCAGCGCGCCGGGCCGACGTCGTCGTCTGCTGCGTTGGCGGCTCTAGCGCGCGCGACTTCCGCACCAACTACGAAGCCACCGGCGCGGCCACCGTCAACGCATTGACCACCATAAGCGACATGGAGTGCGGCGAAGGCTTCGACCGCGCCACACTCGACCTGCTCGGTCGCCAGCAGCAGCTGCTCGAGGCCTTGCGCCCTGTAGCCAAGCGCCTCGTGGTAGTGTATATAGAAGGGCGCCCGCTGGATAAGCGATGGGCTGCCGAGCAGGCCGATGCACTCCTCACGGCCTACTACCCCGGAGGCGAGGGCGGCACGGCCATTGCCGACGTCCTCTTCGGCGACTACAATCCCGCCGGGCGCCTGCCTGTGAGCGTGCCGCGCCACGTCGGACAGCTGCCCGTCTACTACAACCATAAAGCCCCCTCGGCCCACGACTACGTCGAGACCACCGCTGCCCCGCTCTACCCCTTTGGCTACGGACTGAGCTACACGACGTTCGACTACGCGAACCTGCGCATCGAAGCCGTGGCGCAATCCGCGCAGGCGCAACCCGCTGCGCACGAGGACGTAACGGCCAAGGCGTGGCAGGCTCCGTTGTATCGCGTCAGCGTGGATGTCACCAATACAGGCGACTGCGATGGCGAGGAGGTCGTGCAGCTTTATCTCCACGACGACCTCGCCAGCATCGTACAGCCGTTGCGCCAGCTGAAGGCCTTCGAGCGCGTGGCTATCCCCAAGGGCACGATGCGCACCGTCACCTTTACCCTGACGAAGGATGATTTCGCCATCGTCGACCGCCAGCTACGCCGCGTCGTGGAGCCCGGCACGTTCACTATCATGGTGGGCCGCTCATCGGTCGACATCTGCCTGACGGGAAAGATCGAGATCGCGAATGAATAATGAACAAAGATGAACTCAAGTTCCGCAAGCTCCGCCTTGCTTGGTGAACTCTTTAACTCCTTAACTCCTTCATAATTTGCGTAATTTGAGTGAATAACATATACGTTCTCTGAATGAGCGGGTATTTTCTTGTGATTTTTGCTTGAATTTGCCTTCACGCCTTCACCGTGCTTCTATTTAATTGAACAATAACGGCTTACAGGTGAATGATAAGGTGAAAGATAGGGTGAAGGGTGAAGGCAAAACCCGCTTTTTGGGGCTAAGACTCAATACGCGACTATAGGAACATACGGAGCATGGCCCTTCACAGAGCGGTCAGGTGGAATCGCAAGACCAGTAATTGTGGGTTGTCTCATGGGTGAGACAGCCTTGTCTCACCGGTGAGACAAATGCGTCTCATTAATGAGACAAGGCGATACGAATAGACGAAAGGGTGGCGACGAACGCACGAAAGAACGGCGACGAACGGGCGACAATGTCCGTGGGAGCAATTGAACGGGGGAGGCATGCGTGAACCACAGTGTGGTCTGAATTGTTAAAACGGGCGTTAATAAAGTTTAAATCCTTCACCTCTCACCCTATCTTTCACCCTGTCTTTCACCTGATATATGGCTGTATATTAGCTGAATACGCACTTATGTGAAGGCGTGAAAGATAAATAGCGCAAAATACTTAGGTAAACAACAAAATATACACCAATATCCTATGCTTAAATAGCTTCTGGCAAAACAGAAATATCATTGGGCGCAACTAATAGAACGTTCAGACAATTCAATTATCAGAAAACTCCGCTTCAGGGAAGGTGATCCTGCTGAAGCGGAGTTTCTTTAAGCGCTGAACGTGTCGGCGAATGTTTAGTACTTGAAGTTGCCGCTGACGGTGCCGCCTTCGCCTGGACGGAACACGTTGTCGAGCTTGATGCCTTGGCTCTTAGTGCCTGTGTTGGTGACGACGAGCGAGCCGCCGGTTGCGGTGAGGGTGGTGGCACGCACGCCGCGACTCTTGTCTCCTGTGGCGCTGACGGTGGTGGCGCCACCTGCGATGGTGAGCGTCTGGTCGGCTTTCAGGCCCGTGGCACGGTTCTCCTCGCCGGCTGTGTCGACGTAGACGCCAGCATCTACGGTGATGCCTACGGTGGGGGAGGTTGTCGTAGAACCAATGGTCAGGTTGCCGTCGCTGGCGATGGCCTTTGAGCCGTTGGCTGTAGTGGTGAGGTTGACGGTGACGGTGCCGTCGAGCAACTGCATGTGAGGCACGATGGAGGGGGCGGCTGCATCGGCGTCAAGACGGATGCCCTTGCTGTCTACGCTGGCAAGAGTGAGGTTGATGCTGCCGCCGTTCATGATGAACTGGCCGTTGAGGTCCTCGGCGGAGGTGGCGTCGGTCTCGACCTGTAGGCCGTCGGCTGCTGTGCCGCTGATGGTGATGTTGCCGCCATTCATCTGGAAGTACTCGCCGCAGTGGATGCCGTCGGCAGCAGCGTCGGTGATGGTGATATCGCCTACGCTCTTCTTCAGCAGCAGGTATTCGTTGGAACGGAGGGCGTGATTGGTCTTGCCGGCGATGGTGAGCGAGCCGCCACCTGACACCTCAAGGTGACCTTGGCAGTTGAGGGCTGCCTTGTGGGTGCCGCCTGCAGCGTCGGTGAGGCTGTTGACGGTGCCGTCCTCGATGATGAGGTCAATACGCTTGCCGCATTGGATGTCGAGGGCTGCGCCAGAGGTGCTGGTGAGGTTGACTCCATCGAGGTGGAACTTACATTTATAGGTGCCGTTGTAAGTGAGTGAGCCTGATGACGAAGAGCCCTTGAGGATGAACTCCTGCTCGGAGGACGTATTGGCGTTCGTGATGACGACATCGCCACCAGAGACGGTGGCTGTCACACCCTCGACATTCTCAGGAATGTCAACATCGACTGTCGTGCCAGACCAAGTGATGGTGACGGGGTAGATTACGGTGATGCTGTCAATGGCGGCGGTGGCATAGCTGTCGCTGCCAACGGTGATGGTGGAGCCGGCAGCGGAGTAGGGGACGAGGGGTGCGTCGGCGATGGCGTAGCGCGTGCTTTCGCCGCCCTGCCATACGCGAATCCATTGTGCTTGCGTGGTGATCGCTCCTGCGCAGAGGAGGAGCAAAGAGAGGAATAACTTCTTCATGGCTTAGCGGATGACTTTAAGGGTTCGGTTGCCGAGGCGTGCGATATATAGGCCGCGAGGCAGGTCATAGAGTTGGACTTCGCTGCGGTTGCCGCTGACGTACTGCTGACGGACGACTTGTCCGTTGGCATTGTAGATGAGCAGGAGCCCCTGTCCGTCGGCGACGATGCGGCCAGCTTCGATGCAGAGGTCGGCGGCTGGGCGTGCAACGGACTGGATGCCTGTGGCCGTGGAGGTGAAGGCGAACTGGCTGAAGCTGGCCAGCGGCATGGAGGTCGTTGTGCCGTCGGCGGTCGTGACGACGATGTCAGCTCCCTCGAAGGTGATCTTGCGAACCGTCTTTAGGGCAATGCTCTGCTCCGCGGAGGTGGAGGTGAGCGTGAGGTAGTTGTAGGTGTCGGCCACTGCGAAGGCGGGGATGACCAACAGGATGATCGTGAGTAGGCGTTTCATACTTTCTGTTGTTGCTTGAAAATCCATCGGCGAGCGATGGTGTCTCCTGAAAAACTTGTTGTCTGTTTAGAATTTGAATTTATAGCCGATGCTGATGGCGTGGATGTTCTCGTTGCCGTCGTCGTCGTTCTCATGGGAGAAGATGTAGGCCGCCGAGAGCTTGTGCTGCTTTGTCACGGCATACTCCACGCCGGCCGAGACGCGGAATTTGTCGAAGTGCCAGCTTTCGCCAAGGTTGTTGAAACTCTCGGCATAGACGAAAGGCGACCACATCCACCCTTTCTTGTCCACTTCCAGGGTGAGGCGTGAGCGCAGGACATGCAGTGTCTTGCTGCTTTTCTCCTTGATGGTTTCCTCGCCAGCGTCCTCCGAGGTGGGGCCTTCGACCTCGTCGTAGCTGTCGCCCAGCGCTCCGTCCACGAGGTTGCCGCTGGCGTCGTAGCTGGGGTCGCGGTACTTGGTGGTGAGCTTGGTGCCGGTGCGTGTGCGGTTGACTTCCTTGCTGGGCACGATGGTGAACTGATAGCGTTCTCTGAGGCTCAGCCTCAGCCACTTCCAGAACTTGTAGGTGCCGGTGGCATCGACGCTGAAGCGATGCTTGGCACGCCAGTAGGCGTCGGTGACGCGGGTGTAGTTCTTCACCTCTTTGTTGTAGCCTCTGTAGGTGTAGGCCGTGGTGCCGTCGTTGTAGGTGGGTGCCCCCATGAACTCAGTGAAGTCGGTGTTCTCGGCGGCGTTGGCAGCCCTATACTTCCATTCGTACTCAGTGGAGGATTTGGTGGCGTTTTCCACGGGATAGTGCTTCATGATGAAGGTGTAGCCCACGCCGAACTTCAAGTACTTGGAGGGTTTCCATCCGAGCCCCAGTCCGACATCGAAGCGGCTGGCCTCGTCGAACCATTCGTTGGTGCGGAAACCGGCATCCAGACTCAGGGAGACGTCGTGAGGCAGCAGTTTCGTGGCGCCGACTTCGGTCCACAGGCCTCCTGTGGTCTTGCCGGCATCATCGCTGACGTAGTCGTCCTGTGCTGCTGCCGCAACAGGCAGTGCCAGGAGGAGGGTGAAAATGAAGCGTTTCATTGTGCTTGATGAAGTTGACAGTTTAGGGTTCACATTACATCTCTTTGGGCATGCGGCCATAGCGGGCAATGCTGTTGGCCACGTCGGAGGGATCATCGTAGAAGATGCGGATGAGGGCAGAGTCCTTGAGGAAATCAATCATCCCGACTTCGATGCGGTGGATCTTCAGTCCCGTGCGCTTCTCGAGGTCGGCAAGGAGTTCGGGGCGCTTCTCGGGAGAGATGAGGCTGACGTTGTCGTACTTGATAATCTTCGAGGCCTCCTGGCTCATGACCTTCGAACTCTCGAAAATCCAGGCCATACAGATGAAGGCGATATTGACGAAGAGAATGGTGACGATACCGACTCCGTCCCAGTAGTCGGCCTTCGGATGGTAGTCGCCGTGGGCCACGGCATTGACCACGCTCAGCGCGATGAGCATGAATAGATAGGTCATCTCGCGGATGGGCACGGCTTCGGTGCGGAAACGCATGATACCGAAAATGGCGAACAAGCCCATGGCAGCGCCGATGTTCATGCCTTCGCCCTCCATGAGGCTGACGAGCAGGAAGATGCTCATGGCCATGAGGATGAAGATGAAAGCGTAGTCACTGCGGCGGCTTCGGGGGAAGTAGAAGCAACGCGAAATGACGCTCACGACGACCAGGTTGATCAGGAAGCGGATGAGCAGCGAGATGAATTGCTGGGGGTCGAAGAGCGTGACGCCGAACAGGTTGCCCAGCTCATAGTTTAGGTGTTGAATAATCTCCATAAGAATGGTACTATTTTTTTATTGATGATTAGCTTTTCTGTAAATGGTAAATAGTAAATGGTAATGGTTGGCTCATGTGAGCGGGGCTAAGCTTCGATGAGCTTGCGAATCTTGACGAGCTTCGGCTTGAAGAGGTTGCGCTTGAGGGCGTCGTTGGTCATCACACTGCCGATGCAGTATTTCGAGAAGCCCGAGGGTTTGATGCGAAGCTGTCTCAGCAGGTCGAGGATGGGCGAGAAGACGTTGCCGTCGCGCTTGAGCTCGATGATGACCAGCTCGCCCGTCTCGGCGTCGTTTGCGGTCTCGAAATTGTGGAAGCAGACATTGAAGTCGATGGTCAGGCGTTCCGTCTTGCCATAGTTGACAAGCGTGATGCGCTGGAAGCGGTTCTGCACCGTCGGGATGATCTCGTCGAAGGTAGCTCCTGTGAGTCCTTGGATGAAGGGCGTTCCGCCTGCCTCGATGACGTCTCGTCGATCCTGCGAAGGTACGGTGATGCGCTTCTTCTTCGTACGGCCGTGGTTATTCTTGGTCTTCACCTCGAGGAACGTCAGGTCGCTATCTAAATACGTGCGCACGCGAATCTTCTGTCGTGGAGCACGCGCATTGTGGTGCTCAAGGAAGAAGCGGTGTTCGGGCGTGTCCCAGTAGATGGTGCGATAGGCCGCTATGCGCTTGTCTTCAATCTGCTGGGCATAATACTGCCCTTGCGCCAACCTCAGGAGCTCGGCCAGCTTGCGTTTGCTGGTGACGAATTTGGTGTCGGTGCGATTCATGAGCTTGATACCGCTCATCTCGTCGAGCGAGATGGGAGTGAGCTGCGCAAGCCACTGACGTATGTTTTCGTCTACGTTAGTCATTTATAAGGGCAATTTCGGCTGCAAATATAGTGATAACTTTACACTTTATATGCCGAAAGCAAAACTTTTTGCATCTGTGGCACATTTTTTTCGATAAAATAGCATTTCGTATCGACGAAAAACGCTATCTTTGTCCCCGCAAGGCTTGAAAAAGCTATCCCCGCAGAACTCAAAACCTAAAACTCCTACATATATGGCAGAATATAAAGAAATCCTCTCCGACGCCGAGGAGCGCATGGAAGAGGCCGTGATGTACCTGGACGAAGCCCTTTCGCACATCCGTGCGGGCAAGGCCAACGTGAAACTGCTGGACGGCATCCGTGTCGACAACTATGGCGCGATGGTGCCCATCAACCAGTGCGCTGCCGTCACGACACCTGACGCTCGTACCATCGCCATCAAGCCTTGGGACAAGACGATGTTCAAGGTAATTGAGAAAGCGATCATCAACAGCGATCTGGGTATAATGCCTGAGAACAATGGAGAAATCATCCGCATCGGCATTCCACCCCTCACCGAGGAGCGCCGTAAGCAACTCGTGAAACAGTGCGGCAAGGAGGTTGAGCAAGCCAAGGTGAGCGTGCGCAACGCTCGTCGTGATGGCATCGAAGCCCTCAAGAAAGCGGTGAAAGACGGCCTGAGCGAAGATTTCCAGAAGGACGGCGAGAGCGAACTCCAGAAGAAGCATGACAAGTTTGTCAAGCAAATCGACGAACTGCTTGCCGCTAAGGAAAAGGAAATCATGACAGTGTAAAGCCCTTGACTGGACTTGTCATTCGAAATACAGGGAGCTGGTACGACGTCCAAACGGACGACGGCCAGCTCTTTGCGTGTAAGGTGAAAGGCAACTTTCGCCTCCGTGGCATCCGCAGTACGAATCCCGTAGCCGTCGGCGACCGCGTGGATATCAAGCCTACAGTGGCGGCTGCTGAGGCCGAAAATGACCCATTGGCACTTCCGACGGCTCTCATCACCGAGATACACGACCGTAGCAACTATATCATCCGCAGAGCCTCTAACCTCTCTAAGCAGAGCCATATCATTGCAGCCAATGTGGATCTGGCTGGACTCGTCGTCACCATCACTCATCCCGAGACATCGACCACTTTCATCGATCGTTTCCTCGCTACGGCCGAAGCCTACCGCGTGCCCGTGGCCCTTATTTTTAATAAGGTAGACCTCTATGGCGATGATGAGCTCCGCTACCTTGAAGGCATTATGGCGCTCTATCGTTACCTTGGCTATAGTTGCTATGCCGTTTCGGCCAAGACGGGTGAGGGTATTGATGCGCTAACGGCTGACCTGCGGGGTAAGACAACGCTCTTCAGCGGCAATAGCGGTGTCGGCAAGAGTACGCTCCTCAACTGCCTCGTCCCTGAGGCGTGTGCTAAGACCGCTGAAATCAGCATCGCCCATGACCAGGGTCAGCACACGACTACTTTCTCTGAGATGTACGACCTTCCGATGGCAGGCTTGGATACGGAGCGGGCAGCGGATTGTAATCCAGGCCGTATCATCGACACACCAGGTATCCGAGGCTTCGGAACCTTCGATTTTGAACGCGAAGAAGTGTCGCATTACTTCCGCGAGATTTTCCAGATTGGACGCGAATGTCGCTTTTCCAATTGCACGCACACCCATGAGCCTGGTTGTGCCGTAACGAAAGCTCTCGACAACCATGAGATTGCCGAGAGCCGTTATCAGTCTTATCTCTCGATGCTCGACGATAAGGACGAGCGCAAGTACCGCGAACGTTTCTGATGTCTTAACCTTCTCTTGCTGTTACGTTTTGCCGTCAATACTCCCTCTGAAGGCCGGGGAATTCACGGCTCAGCATTATTTGTCGCCAATCTTTCCGTCGCGGAAACTCATATTCATCGTATGCTCTGAGCGGGGCACGAGGTAGGCCTTGAGGTCTATTTGCCAGTTGCTCAGGTCGAGACTTATGAAGCCTTCGGTCAGGACGATTGGATAGTTGCTGATGGTGACTTCGCTGCTACCGGGGTTGCGATTGGGCATGGCGATGCTGTCCACCTGAGCTGAGAAATCCCAAGCCGAGTGGTCTTGGCGTATCGTGGCGGTGATGGGCTTGCTGAAGATGTAGGCCGTGTCGTTCTTCGTTACGCTGACCGTCTTGAGGGTCGTCTTGCCCCAGGTCTCGCTCTCGTAGACGAGGTCGACGGTCGAGTTGCCCGACGCGTCGGAGCCTAAAGATACGATTGTCAGCTTGTCACCTTCAGAGGGGATGTAGGCGGCATAGGCATTGCTGCCCCAAGTCCAGCCTTCGTAGGTGCCGGCGAGCGATACTACCGGATCGATGATGGGCTGAGGGTCTTCGTTGTCATCCTTGCAGCTGCTGACGAAGGCGGCGCCGAGCATCAGCGCTGCAGCCAAGAAAGAAATCTTTCTGTTCATTGCTTTTATCATAGATTGTGTTAGGGTTGTGTTTTGACGGTGCAAAGATAAGCGTTTTCTCGCACATACGCCTAAAATAAAATAGGTATTCTTGTGGCTGAATCACAGAATACCCATTTTTTCTTTCCTTTTCTCCCGTTTTTGTCCTACCTTTGCACCTGCAAATAAAAAGAGTATGGATTTATGCATCTTCTGATCGCTGCCTTATTGGCCCTCGCCGCACCCGAAAGTACAGACTCGCTTCGCACGACGGATATTGAAGAAGTGGTCGTTGTTTCCACCCCCAAGGAGAATCTGCGCCTTCGCCGCCAGCCCCTGTCGTCGACGTCGTTCTCGCAGGCTTCGATGAGCGAGCGCGGCCTCGTTGGCGTCAAGGACTTCTCGGCTGAGGTACCTAACCTGTTCATCCCTTCCTATGGTTCGCATCTGACGACCAGTGTCTATGTCCGCGGAATAGGGTCGCGCATCGGCACGCCTGCTGTAGCACTCTATGTCGACGGCGTACCTCAGGTATCGGCAGCCAGCTACGATTTTAATTTCGCCGCCGTCGACCGCGTGGATGTGCTGCGCGGCCCACAGTCGACACTCTATGGGCGCAACTCAATGGGCGGCGTCATCCGCGTGTTCACCAAGAATCCGATGCAGTACCAGGGAACGGACATTTCTTTCGATGCCAGTCATGCTGCAGGCAAGGCACCGAGCGGTCGCCACGATGGCGGCGGCATCGGCCGTTATCGCCTGAACCTCACTCACTATCACCGCATCAGCGAGCGTTTCGCATTCAGCGGCCATCTGTTCGGGGACGTTGATGGAGGTTATTTCCGCAACGAGGGGCGAGATGATGAGCATATCGACGACCAAAAGGACTTTGGTGCCCGTATGCGTTTCATCTTCAAACCAAAGGACGATTTGAATTTGGATCTTACAGTGGGGCATGAATGGCTTCGTCAGGGAGGATACCCCTATGAATATCGAGGTGTTGTAGGTACGCCTTCAACACCAGAACCTCAGACTCCTGTCGGACATATTGCCTATGACAACCGCAGTGGTTATCGTCGCAATCTGACGAACGTCGGATTAACAACCGAACGCCTGTGGCCGAGCCTTGTTCTTACCAGTGTGACGGGCTTCCAGCATCTGCATGACCGTATGGATCTTGATCAGGACTTCACAACGACAAATCTCTATACGCTCATGCAGCGTCAGAACGCCAACACCCTCTCGGAGGAGGTTGTGCTGAAGAATCGACAGGGTGTTGATACGCATGCGTCGGCGAACTGCTATGATTGGCTCTTCGGCCTCAATGTGCTTCAGCAGTGGATGACAACCGACGGCCCTGTGGCCTTCCATACGGACGGGCTCGGTTGGCTCAACGGGCTCATCAATCGTCAGGGCAATGCCCATCTGCCCACTATCACCAGCCACGACAAAGAAGGGCATGAGCAGTATACCATGAATTTCGTCTTCGATAATCAGATTCTCGGTCCTGAACTTGCCTTCCCTGGAACTTTCAAGACGCCTGCCACTAACCTCGCCCTCTACCATCAGAGCACGCTCGAGAATCTGTTTGGCGTTGAGCACCTCGGCCTTACGGCAGGTCTGCGTCTAGACTACGAGCGCTTTGCCCTCGATCACGATGCACGTTATGGCTTCGACCAGCGCTATGGCCTTAACGGCCGTCTTACCTATCCTGATGGGAGCGTTCGTGAGGGTATGACCCTCGTTCCTCAACGTACGTTTCGTGTCGACGATGGCCTTCAAGGGCGTTTGCACAAGGACTATCTCCAACTTCTACCCCGGGTGACACTCCAGTACGCTTTCCGCTGCGACGATTTAAGTTCGCGGTCGAACGTCTATGCGACCCTTTCTCGCGGCTATCGTTCGGGAGGCTATAACGTCCAGATGTTCAGCGACCTGCTGCAGACGCGTATGCAGACTTCTATCATGCATAACGTGGCCAGTGCCACGATTCCCGTTGTCCAGTCGGTCACGATGATTCCATCGGACGTGAAGCAGAAGGTGTCCGATCTGCTCGAAGAGATGGGCAAGCAGACCGACACGGATGTCCAAGCAGCCACATGGTATAAGCCAGAGAACTCTTGGAATTACGAATTGGGTGCGCATCTCAACCTCTTCAATAGCCGTCTGCAGGCTGACCTCGCCGCGTTCTTGATGGATACACGCGATCAGCAGGTTTCAAAGATGTCGGCTGGTGGCCTTGGGCGAGTTACGGTCAACTCTGGTCGTAGTCGGAGTCTTGGTGCAGAAGTCAGCTTGCGCGCTTCGCTTACTGACAACCTGTCAGCCTATGCCAGCTACGGCTTCACTCACGCCAAGTTCCGTGATGACGACCGCGACACGTTCGTTCCCTTCGTGCCCCGTCATACGTTCTCAGTAGGTGCTACTCAGCAGTGGAGCGTTCGTGGACATTGGCTCGATGGCATCGCTCTGCATGTCGATTACAGTGGAGCTGGCCGCATTTATTGGACTGAGGCCAACACTGCATGGCAGGATTTCGTAGGCACGCTCAACGGCCGTCTCACCTTGCAAAAAAAAGGCACAGAGCTGTCGCTCTATGCCCATAATATTCTTTCCACGCGCTTCGAAACATTTTATTTTGAGACGATGCAGCGTGGTTTTGCACAGTTTTCGCGTCCGATGGAGGTTGGCTTGCAACTCCGACTGCGCTATTGAACGGCCTTTTCCCCTCGATCAATCGGCTTGTTCGCCGTACTCCAGTTCGCCCTGTACGACCCATAGAAGGTCTTCGGGCGAGAATTCGCCGTACTTGTCCTTGCGGGCGCGTTCGGCAATGGCTTGGGCAATCGCTTCGGTGTCGATGTCGATGCAACCATCTTCGCCCGGCTCTTGCTCGAGCAGGCCACTTTCGACATAGTAATCGGCCAGTAGGTCTATGAAGTAAAAAAGGTCGTCGTCGGTAAAGCGCTCCTTCACATCTTGGGGCAAATAGGCACGGATGAACTCCAACGTCTTGAGGTCATCTTCGGCTTGGGCGAGGAAATCGTCTTCCATTGTCTGATGATTAACCAATCAATATAAAAATGATTCTATTTTGGAAATGGAGATGCTGAATCGAAGAGAGAGCCTATCGACTCCGCATCTCTGTATCTCCGTATCTCAGTATAATCAGGTAGTGAATGCCTACTTGATAGGGGTAGAAAACAATCTAATTGTCAGAGGATAGCCTTGAGCTTGTCCTCGAGAATGTTCTTGGCGACGGCGCCAATCTGCTTGTCCACCACTTGCCCGTTCTTGATGAATAGGATGGTCGGGATGTTGCGAACGCCGAACTGCATAGGCAGGTCTTGATTCTCGTCGACATCGACCTTACCGATGATAGCTTGGTCAGCATATTCCTCGGCCAGTTGCTCGATGTAGGGACCAACCTTCTTGCAAGGGCCACACCAGGTCGCCCAGAAATCAACAACCATAGGCTTGCCCTCGGCAACCAGTTGCTCGAAATTGGAATCTGTAATTTGTAGTGCCATGATGACTAAAAAGTTTTATTGTTAATAAATATGGATAATCTCGTGAAATGACTCTTGCAAAAATCGTGCCAGAGAAAGCTGTATTGCCAGTCCTTATTGAGTATTGATGCGATAGGAGAGGCTCTCGCGGCTATCAATGAATTCGATGAGGCTTTGCTGCACCGTAATCTTATGCTCTCGGCTGTGGAGCGTCAGGGGCATCTGCCCTTCTGGGTCGGGGATGTGAAAGTAGAGATCGGTTGTTCCAGGATGCCCTTCGATATGTTGTATCATTTCCTCAACAGTGTCCTCGTTCATGCTCGTGAGGGGGATTGTGATGGTGATGTCGTGGATGAGTTCATCCTTCACGTCGACCAGATAATCCACCTTCCCGATCGTGATGTCGATGCGATTGGCATTGTATTTGCCCGGCTCGACGTGAGCAGTTACGTAGATAGAATTACCGATGGTCATATAATTGGCCCAGGTGCTCCATTCCTTACCAAAAAGGGGCAGCTCGCCTGCGCCCGTATAGTCCTCGATAGTGACGATGCCGAACGGAAGACCGCTCTTGCCAACACCGTTGCGCAAGCCTGTGATGATACCGCCGAAGGTGATGTCCTGATTGAGCCAGCGTTGCTTGTCAGCCAACTCAATCATGTGCGTCGTGCAGACATTATTGAGGACGATGGAGTAGTCGTCCAATGGATGGGCAGAAAGATAGATACCTACAAGGTCGCGTTCTTTGTTCAGTTTTTCCAGTTTGCTCCATTCTTCTATGATCTGCGGAATGGGAGGCGTTGCTACTTCCACTTCGTCCATGCCGAAAAGCGATGCCTCGGCCGATTGCTTGGATTCCTGAAAACGTATTCCGTAGCGCACCAGCACGTCGATGAACAACTCGCCGCGAGAATTAGGGGCAAAGTATTGCTCGCGCTTCACGTCCTTGAACACGTCCAGTGCACCACTAAGTACCAATGTTTCGATTCCGCTGCGTTTCACGGCTGGTAGGCTCACACGCTGGATGAAGTCAAAGATGGTTTTGTAGGTGCCGTTCTTCAAGCGCTCGGAAATTATGGCCTCAGCTGCTCCTTCGCCTAAGCCCTTGATGGCGCCCAGGCCGAAACGGATGTTGCCATCTTCGTCAACGCTGAACTTCTGACGGCTGTGGTTGATGTCGGGCCCAAGCACTTGCAGGTGCATGCTCTTGCACTCGCTCATCAATTTCGTTATTTCGGTGATGTTGTCAAGGTTACGACTCAGGTCGGCAGCCATGAATTCGGCAGGGAAGTTGGCTTTCAGCCAAGCCGTCTGAAATGCTACCCACGAGTAGCACGTCGCATGGCTCTTGTTGAAGGCGTAGGAGGCGAACTTCTCCCAGTCGCCCCATATCTTTTCCAAGATCTTGGGGTCGTGGCCATTGGACGTGCCTTGGTTGATGAACTGCGGCTTCATGTGATCTAGCTTGTCCTTCAGCTTCTTACCCATGGCTTTGCGCAGGGTATCGCTCTCGCCGCGTGTGAAGTTGGCTAGTTGGCGCGACAGCAGCATCACCTGCTCCTGATAGACTGTGATGCCATACGTGTCCTTCAGGTATTTTTCCATACACGGAATGTCGTACTTCACGGGCTTGCGTCCTTGCTTGCGATCGATGAAATCCGGTATGTAGTCCATAGGGCCTGGACGGTAGAGGGCGTTCATGGCGATGAGGTCCTCGAATGTTGTGGGCTGGAGTTCGCGCAGGTATTTCTGCATGCCGGCTGACTCAAACTGGAAGGTTCCGATTGTTCGTCCTTCGCAGTAGAGGTCGTAGGTAGCAGGGTCGTCAATGTCAATGCTATCGATGTCGATGTCTATGCCGAGGCTGTCGTGAATATTCTTCACGGCCTCATTGATGATGCTCAGCGTTTTCAGCCCCAGAAAGTCCATCTTGATGAGTCCCGTGTCCTCGATGACTGAACCTTCGTACTGTGTGCAGATGAGTTTCTCGCCCGTCTCCTTGTCGTCGGCGGTGCTGACGGGGACCCAGTCGCTGACGTCATCGCGGCAGATGATCACGCCGCAGGCATGTACGCCCGTGTTGCGTACGTTTCCTTCGAGCATCTGTGCGTAGCGCACAGTCTCACGCAGCGTGTCGTTGGGGGAGGCGGCGGCTTGTTGCAGTTCGGGCACGCAAGCGAGCACATTCTTCAGATTCATCTTGCGAGGCTTGCCGTCGGGCGCATCGGGTAGGCGGTCGGGGATGGCTTTGACCAACGCATTGCTCATGTCCAACGGTAGCTTTTGCACACGTGCTACATCCTTAATGGACGATTTTGTAGCCATTGTGCCGTAGGTGATGATATGAGCCACGTTCGCTTCGCCATATTTCTGCGTCACCCATGAAAGTACTTTGCCGCGACCATCGTCATCGAAGTCTACGTCAATATCGGGTAGCGAGATGCGGTCGGGGTTAAGAAAACGTTCGAACAGCAAGTCGTACTTGATAGGGTCCACCTTCGTGATACCTAAGCAGTAGGCAACGACGCTTCCTGCTGCCGAGCCACGGCCTGGACCTACACTTACGTCCAGCTCATAGCGAGCCGCGTTGATGTAGTCCTGTACGATAAGGAAGTAACCGGGGAAACCCATCGTCTTCATCACGTGCAGCTCAAAGCGGATGCGGTCATCAACCTCCTTGCTGAGAGGTTCTCCATAAATATGTCGCGCGCCCGCGTACGCAAGGCTGCCGAGGTAGTCGGCTTCAAGTTTTAGGCGGTAGAGCTTTTTGACGCCTCCCAGGCGTTTCACCTTCTTCTCGGCTTCTTCTCGGCTGCAGACTTCGTTGCCGTTCTCATCACGCGTGAACTCTTGGAAGAGCTGCTCGTCGGTGAATCGCTGATGGTATTCCTCCTCTGTGCCGAACGACTTGGGAATGGCAAAGTTAGGCATAATGGGCGCGTGGTCGATGCTATAGGTCTCAACCTTGTTCAGTACCTCCAGCGTGTTGCGCAGTGCCTCGGGGACGTCGGCGAAAATGTCATTCATCTCAGCCTGCGTCTTAAACCACTCCTGCTTGGTATAGAGCATGCGCTTGGGGTCGTCCAGGTCGCGGTTGGTGCCGAGACAGATGAGGCGGTCGTGGGCTTCGGCGTTCTCTTCATCCACGAAATGAACGTCATTCGTGCAGACGACCTTGATATTATGCTTGCGTGCCAGCTCCAGAATAACTGCGTTGGCCTGTTGCTGCAGAGGATATGTCTCGCGGTTGGCGCGCTGTTTCGGGTCGTGGACTTCATGGCGCTGGATTTCCAGGTAATAGTCGTCGCCGAAAACGCGTTTGTACCAGAGCAGTCGGCGTTCGGCCTCTTCGATATTGCCATTGAGGATGAAACGAGGAACCTCGCCGGCAATGCAAGCTGAGCAGACAATCAATCCCTCGGCATGACGCTCCAACTCGTCGTGGTCGGTGCGTGGACGGGTGTAGAAACCGTCCACCCATGCCTTTGAAACCAACTTGACCAGATTGTGGTAGCCACGCTCGTTCTTGGCCAGCACGATCAAGTGGTAGCGCGTGTTGTCGCCTCGGTCTTTGTCTTTGTCGTAGAGCGTGCGGTTGGCCACGTACATCTCGCAGCCGAAGATGGGCTTGAACGGCTCTAGTCCTTCGTCCTTGCGCCCTTTGTTGATCTTGTTGACATAGTTGAAGTACTCCTTCACTCCCATCATATTCCCATGATCGGTGATGGCCATGCCGCGCATCCCATCCTTGATGGCTTTGTCCACCAATTTGGGGATGCTCGCCTGTCCGTCGAGCAGTGAGTACTGAGTATGAACGTGTAAGTGAATAAAATTCTCCATGATGGCCTAAAAACGGGCATAAAAGTACGAATCTTTTGCCGAACTGCCAAAAAAGTTGCTCTTTTTTTTGTCCCTTTGCAAATAATGACTACTTTTGTCGTGTTAAACTTGAAAAAATGCCAATTATAGCCCCTTTTTTGGGCCTACTTGTTGCACTTCGCTTTCGTGCTTCGAACCGTATGTACGACTCGCTGTCACCTTAGGACTTCGTTCGACTTCGGTCATTTGTTGCTGCAAGGACGTTGGTAGTTATGCACACGAAATGGTAAAACGTTTAAGAAAGATAAAGAACATCCGACTGCATCGCGAGGGTACTCATACCCTCGTTTTCGGCGCAATTGTACTCACGCTGTTCTGTCTCCTCTTCGGTTATGTCTTTGGCTTCGGAAGCCCTTGGTTTGTGGCGATTGTCGCCATCTGTGCTGTTGTCTACCTGATTACTGTCAACTTCTTCCGCTGCCCGATTCGCCTTTATGAGGGCGAGACGGAAGGGATTGTCCTTGCTCCTTGCGACGGCAGGGTCGTCGTTGTTGAGGAGGTAGATGAGAATGAGTATTTCCACGACCGTCGTCTCATGATCAGCATCTTCATGAGTCTTTTCAACGTGCATGCCAATTGGATTCCTGCCGATGGTGTCGTGCGTCTGGTCCGTCATCAGAACGGGCGTTTCCAGGCCGCTTGGCTCCCCAAAGCCAGTACCGACAATGAGCGTTCAACCATTGTCATCGAGACTCCTGAGGGTGAACAGATTCTTGTGCGTCAGGTGGCAGGCGCCATGGCACGTCGGATAGTCACGTATGCAACAGAGGGCGAAGAGTGTTATGTCGACGAGCACTTGGGATTCATCAAGTTCGGCTCTCGCGTTGATGTCTATCTGCCTCTCAGCGCCAAGCCTCTCGTAGAGGTCAACCAGCGTACGACCGGCAATCAGACCATTATTGCGCACCTCTAGAATCTCTAGAATTTCTAGCCCCTATAGAAAATCTAGCCCCCCTCTCTTCATCATCAGTCACCCTTTCTTCTCCTTCAAACTATGCTTTTCTCTTTTCCCAATATCCTGACCTGCTGCAACCTCATCTGCGGTTGTATGGCTACAGGTGCAGCCTTTCATGGCCATTTCACGTGGGCGCTGCTGATGATTGTCCTCGGCGCTGTCTTCGATTTCTTCGACGGACTCTCAGCTCGTTTCTTCCACGTCAGCTCGCCTATTGGCAAGGAACTCGACTCGCTGGCAGACGTCGTCAGTTTTGGCGTCGCTCCCTCGGCTATGATCTTCCAGCTTTTTGGCATCGTCCAGGTGCCTGCATGGTTGCAGCCCTTGGCCCCTTATCTGCCTTACACCGCTTTCCTCATGGCCGCATTCTCGGCTTTGCGACTGGCCAAATTCAATCTTGACGACCGTCAGCAGAGCTCGTTCATAGGTCTTCCCACTCCAGCCAATGCCCTTTTCTGGGCTTCGCTCATCGCCGCTCAGTTGCCGTGGCTCGCCTCGCCCCGTTTCAATGCGGTATGGCTCTTTCTCTTCATGCTCGCTGCCTGTTTCCTGCTGGTCAGTGAGCTACCCCTCTTCGCACTGAAGTTCAAGAACCTCACGTGGGCCGACAATCGCGTCCGCTACATCTTCCTCGCTGGAGCCGTTCTGCTCCTTCTGGCAGGACTCTTGACGTCACTCGGCCTCACTGCCGTGCCGCTCGTCATCCTCTGGTACCTCGGCCTTGCTATCTTCGCTGGTACATTGACACGCTCTTCCCTTGACTAACTTTTGGCGAACACTCGTCATTTACCATCCATCACTCTACATCCATCATGAAAAAGTACACTCACGCGTGGCTCGCTTTTATGGCGATGAAACGGCTCGACCAGGCCGCTCTGCCCGAAGTCGAAGGCAGTGGCAAGTCCGAAGTGGCGGTCTCTCGGCACGCCAAGAGCCTTGTCAGATGGTTCAAGAACTACCGCGATTTCGTCGTACAGGGGGCGTGGTACCCCGACGAAGTCTTTGCTGATCAAGGCCAAAGCCATGGCGTGAAGTATGCTCCCGACGAAATCAGCGAGGAGGCACGCTCTTTCAAGGTGCTGCCCCAGACGATGGAGGTGCGGCGCCTGATGATGGACGAGTCATCGCTCTATGGGCGTCAGTTCACGATCGTGAAAGGCAACCTCTGCGACCGCTGCGACGCTATGGCCCATACCATCGTCGACAACTTCAAGATACAGTACCGAGAGGAGAAGGGGAATCCCATCGCGCCCTCGTCCACGCACATGGCCATGCGCTTCTTCATCATGAGCCATTATATCGCCGACGCTCACATGCCCCTCCATTGTGACGCCCGTTCGCTCACCAAGATTCACACCGCCATCGAGAGCCAGTGGGAGAACGCTGTCAAGAAATCTTATGATATCGATTTCGACAACGAACGCTTTTTCTACGACCCTCAGGGCTACCCGCTGCCGACGCCCAAGATGAACTCCTTGATGGCACTCGTCGAGGAGAAAGCGCTCTCACGTCCCTTTGTCTACAATTGGGGTCAGAGTGACTACAGCACATGGGACTACATGAGCGCAGTCACCGAGTACTCCTACCTCTTCGCCTACGAGATGCTTCCCAGCGGTAGCGACGACCCCGATTGGGTCACCTACAAGAAGACTCCCGCAGGTCAACGCTTCGAGGAATATAGTTCCAAGCTTATGGCCGATGCCGTTGATTCCATCGCTCGTGCTTGGCTACATGTCTGGATACGCTATCGCACTTGGGGGCCCGACAAAGGCAAGAGTTGACGCCTATCGTCGTCTTCCTCACCTGCTTACGGTGCTTGGACGAACCCACGGTTTCGGCATTGCTCGGATGTCGACTCATTTTATCGATCACATTTACACATAAACACATTATACTCATGCGAACACTTCTATCCGCCTTAGCGTTCCTATGGCTCGTCGCTTTCCCGTCTGTTGCCCAGCCGAAAGTCTCTATTTTCTTTGATCATGTGGTGGAGATGTCTCGTCAGGAGCGCATCACCGTCCGGGATGCCGCTCAGCATGTTCGTCAGTTAGGCTATGAAGGCATTGATGTTCGCGTGGGCATGCCCGAGCAGCAGTTGCGCATGTTGGATTCGCTTGGCTTTCAAGTGGCATCGGCTATAGCCGACATCGATTTCGTCCGTGGCGAGCAGCCCGAAGCCGTCCGTCGTGCGCTCGACTTCATGCACACCCACGGCTACTCACGTCTGCTGGTCATCCCCGGTCTGTTGCCTGAGGACGCTTCGCCCGAACGCTTCGACGAGGTATGCCAGCGCGTTGTCGCCTTCGTCAAGGAAGCCGCGCGTGAAGGCGTAGATGTCATGGTAGAGGATTACGACAACCCGCGTTCGCCGTGCTACAACACCTCCACTCTCGACCACCTCTTTGCCGCCTCGCCAGGACTCAACCATGTCTTCGATACGGGCAATTACCTCTTTTGTGGCGAGGAAGTGATGACGGCTCTCCGCCATTTTCGCGAGCGGGTTCATCACGTCCATCTCAAGGATCGTAAGGCAATGGGTGACCGTGCTTCCTTGCCTGTCGGTACGGGCGTCGTCCCCTTGAAGGAGGTCATCTGCACTTTGCTTCGCAGCGGTTACGATGGTTGGTTCTGCGTCGAGCACTTCGGAGCACCATCCATGTTGGACTATGCTCGTCAGTCTATCGCCAACGTGAAGGCAGCATGGAACGACTGCCAATGACTGGCGTGCTCGTCTGCGGTTTCGAGTTTTGGAATGATGTGAACGATTTTAGAAACAGTTGACCTGCCAGCTCGGTTGGGGCTTAACCGCCATTCAGCAGGTCACTCTTGCCCCTTCAATCACCTTAACTTCTTGATGACTCCAGCATGATTGACTGTTGACCGACGGAAGCGAACGCGCTTGACATCGTCAGTGTAAAGCGTAGGACGCTCATCTCTCTGCAACACTTCCAGTCTGACGTTATTCATCTCGATGTCCCGTGCATGCGCGATGCTTATGCCCCATGAGGGCTGTAGGCCATGAGCGGCAGGCTCGGGGTAGAGTCTAACGCCCCCTTGTCCAGCCTGACGTATCTGTTCGAAGAAGAAAGGGTTGGCTCCGCGCTGTTGACGTAGGTCGTCGAGCGTCAGTCCGCCTTTTGCTTGTACGTAGAAATCGCTGATGGTCACGTCTCGGACGGGGTGGCCTTCTGTGCCTACGATGAGGCAGGCGGCATAACGGCTGTCGGCCCCCGTTGCGCTGACGTTGCTGATGCGTATGTCCTTGATTACCGATGGGCGCAGACCGTCAGGCCCTCGCATGCGGTCGCCAAGGCGTATGTACAGCGGTGGATTGCAGATGTCTGTCATCGTGAGTTCGCTCACGTCGATGTCCTCCATGGTGGCGCCGTCCACGGTCTCTAAAGCGAGACCCCGGCAGTGGGTGAAGGTGCAGCGGCGAATGACGATGTGCCGAAAGCCTCCGTTCGACTCTGTTCCCAGTTTGATGCGGCCCGTAGGTCCGTCGCCGTCGGGTGCCTTGAGCGTGGCTGTCGTGCGTGTGCCGTCGAGCAGCGAGCCCACATCGAAGCCACTGACATGGCAGTCCTCGATGACGACGAGCGCCGTAGGCTTAGCCCATCCGAGGGCATAAGAGCACTTGAGTACGATGGCGTCGTCGTTGACCGTGTTCACGCGGCAGTTGCGCACGACCACACGCTCGCAGCAGTCGATGTCGAAGCCATCGCGGTTGGTGTCGGCCGTCACGCCGTCGATGAGCACGTCGTCGACCCCTGTGAACAGGATGGCGAAGTGGCCGCAGGCTCGAAAGCTCAACCCGCGTACGTTGACTCTTTGGCAGTTGCGCAGGGCCAAGGCTTTGTTGGCCGTGGTCTGTCCGCTGCTGCTTTTGCGCTCCCCGCCGCGTGTCAGCACCTCGCTTCCGTCGATGAGCCCTTCGCCCTCGAGGGTGACGTCGTGCAAACCCTCGCCCCAGATGAGCGAGTTGTGCCAATGGCTGTGCCCGAAGTCCTGGTAGTGCGAGTCGTTCGCTTCGGCGTGGTCATAGCCTTTAGTGGCCGTCACGGGTGCAGCTTTGATGACGGCCCCGCGCTCCAACCTCAGCGTGACACCGCTCTGCAGGTGGATGGAATAGCAGAGGTAAGTGCCCGCGTCGAGCGTTACCGTATCACCCACGGCGGCAGCCGAGAGGGCCGCATTGATGGCGTCGGAGTCGATGTGCCGTCCGTCGCCCATAGCACCATAGGCGCGTGGATTCAACCGAGCCGACCAGGCGTTCGCTGCCAGTAGCAACGTGAGGAGGAGAGTGTGTGATCGCATGATAGTGGAAGCCTTATTTCTTGTAGCGATCAATGAGTTCCTGTGGCAGCTTGACGATGCAGATGTTCATCGAGCGGCCGTCCTCGCTGAGCATGGCCGACTGGATTTCGATCTCCGTGCCATCGGGCTTGAACGTAGGATGGACGTGGTCGCGGGCTGTCGTCTTATGCCCTGCCGAGAGCAGGATGCGCTCTCCCGTGTGGCGGTCGATGAGCCATAGCTCGCGGGCGAAGTCGTCGCCTGCCACCCAGTGTCCGTCCTGCGAGCCTGCCACATGCCAGAAGTTGTCGCCCGGCACCTGCCCTTCGAGGGTCAGTTCGCGCGTGCGCATGTTGACCACGGCAATGCCCGTAGCATATTCCTTCGTGCCCGAAGGTCCCCAGTCGTCGGAGGTGGCGAAGGACTCCAGTCCGTCGATTGTTTTCTGCTCGCCTTTGTTGATGGGCCGGTGCCCGATGATGGCTATCACCAGTTCGTCCTCGCTGATGACGGCCTCATGGGTCACCCAGTCGTGCTCTGTCTCGCGGTAGATGGGGCGCAAGCCCGTGCCGTCGGCATTGCAGATCCATGTGCGTTGCGGCGCTTTTCCCCCCGTCTCCCAGCAGAAGATAACCTCGCCCGGATGCCATGGATTGCCTTGTATGTGCCCCACTTTGAAGTGCACGGCCACCACAGGCTCGGCCTTGCCCGTCGTCAGGTCCATCTTGCCGATACCTCCGGGGCCAGCTCCCATCCGGCGCGGCCCGAAGTTGGGCGCTATCTGCTCGGCGATGGGGTATTTGCGGGCGAACTCCTTGTCGAGGCGGAAGTAGACAAACGCCTCACTGCCGTCGAGCGCCATGTCGCCTTCGCTGCACATCTCGGCAGGGATGGTGCCGCAGATGCGCTCGTAGGCCGTTTTCTTCTTCATCTTGCCCGCCTCGGAATCGGCAAAGAGGCGTTCGAGGTTCACTTCCACCACCTCCATGCCCTTGCGCTTGCCGTGCTTGTCCTTCGCCTCTCGCATGATATAAAGGTTCATTGACTTGCGCGCCACGCAGAGCATACCCGTGTAACCGCCCTCGGTCACCTGCACGATGTCGCCCGTCTGCTCGTTCACGGCCATGGCTTCGCCCTTGACGCGGTCGGAGCGGAAGATGACCCATCGGCCATCGCTGGTCCATTGGTTGTGAGTCTGGTAGATTTTGGAGTCGCCCGTGCCGCTTTTCGAGGTGAGGAACACCAGTTCGACGCCCGTCTTGGGGTCCTTCATCACTTTGCGTTCCGAGGGAAACCGAGTCCCTATCTGGGCCAGTGCAGACGCCGCCCACAGCAGCATCGCGCACAAAGGAATCATCTTTTTCATGCTCATAAGTGAATGTTCGTTTAAGTGGTTCTGCGAGTGCAAATATAAGGAAATAATGCTATTCCATCGCAATATTCACTCCCCTAAACATAAAAAAAGGAATAATTTCCAATTTTTAGTGTGTATTTTCTCATCTATTCCCTCGACAGCACCCCGTTTGACGTGAAACATACCATGTTATGCCTCCTTCTTGGATGGCCGGCATAGGCGTCTAACGATTGACGACTAAAACGTATAAAGAGATTGACGTTCAGATTGACGTAGATTCTTGAAGTGTCAAGCGTCGCTTTGCGCCGAGCGGACGTTAAAAACACCCTATGCCGCATGAATCAGGACGTCAATCTACGTCCGCTCGGCATCCCGAAGGGTGACGCTTGACACTTCAAGAATCTATACGTCAATCTTACATCGCGCAGCCCAGTTCCCGTTCCCGTTAACGTTCCCGTTAAAAAATATTTCCAGTTTCTAAGTTTTTTTACTCTTCACACAAAAAAAGGTCTATGGGTCAAATTGCAGGATAAAATCTCTCATGATGCCAGTATATAAAGGCATTCCGAGAGATTAAGCAGCTTGAGGCAAAAATCGGCAAACAAAACACGTCTATGGGTCAAATTGCAGGATAAAATCTTC
>JAFROT010000044.1 GCA_017429525.1 Bacteroidaceae bacterium
CTTCATTCTTCATTCTTCATTCTTCATTAATAATTTCGTCGTTCCTCACTTCACGGGGAAGGTGAAGTAGGTGTCCGGGAAGGGCTCGTCGCGGAGGGTGAAATGCCACCACTCCGTGTCCATGGCCTTGAAGCCATGGGCGAGCATGGCGCGACGCAGAATCATGCGGTTGGCAAACTGCTCGGCGGTGATGGAGTCGTTAGGCACATATTCGCCTGTCTCGGGGTTGCCGCCGAAGTCGGGATGGCTCTCGTGGCCGAACCAGTCGAAAGTGCCGCCCATGTCCAGTTCCTTCTCTGTGTTCATGTCGAAAAGCGTCAGGTCGAGGGTCGAGCCGCGCGTATGACCGCTATGGGCCATGATGTACTCGCGCTCGAAGAGCTCGTCCTTAGGCACATCTGGATAGAAATAGGCACGCATCAGCGTGTCGTTGAGGTCCTCAGCCCAGCGGACAAAGTGGTCGACGGCCACCTGCGGGCGGTAGGCATCGTAGATCTTCAGCCGATAGCCGAGGGCTTTCACGTCGTCGCTGACGGCACGCAGGCTGTCGGCCGCCTGACGGGTCAGCAAGGCGGTAGGCGCGAGGTAGCCGTCGACGCGTGCGCCCACGAAGTTGTAGGTGCCGAAGTAGCGAATCTCCAAGATGGCATCGGGGATGACGTCGGTGAGGGTGACGAACTGGCTATCGTCGGCTGCAGGGTCGATGGCTGACTGACGGCTGCTATCGAGGCGATGGGCGGCGTAGAGGGCGATGGCTGCTACGCAAAGGGCTGCAAGCAGCCAGGGGATTAGTCGTTTCATAGTAGGAAGATGTTTGTGTTATTCCCAGATGACGAGGGCTTGTACGACAGTCTCGCCGGCGGGCTTGGCTTCGGCACCGACATGCTTGCGGATCTCAATCTGATAGCGGCAGGGTTGCGCGTCGGTGGCCTCGGTCAGCGTCTCCGTTGAAGGCTCGCCATAGAGGCTGAGGGTGTCACCAAGGTAGCTCTCGAGCTTGTAGGCGATCTCGAAGCGGCGGATGCGATGTCGTTCATAGGCCGTGCGGGGGAAGAGATCGAGGATGTGTTCGATGTATTTGACCGAGTTGATGTGCCCGTTGATGTCGACGTCGCTGTAGTAGGTGTCGATGTCGCGCAGGTGAGTGGGTGTCGTGAGGCGTATGCGGCCATGCTTGTCGATAGGGCAGGGCTTCTCGTCGGGGGGCATGACGTAGCGCAGGATGTCGCCGTCCTTGAGTTCGAGAAGGTTGGACGGTTGGCGCGTCTTGACGTCAATCATGGCCCAGATGCTGCGGGCATAGCCGTAGATGCGGCCGTCGTCGGCGTTGCGGATGAGGAAGTTACGCTCGGTGAACAGCTTCATGACGCTCTCCACCCAGGTCTCCACCTCGACGTGCTCATACTGAGCGGGCATCTCGTCCAGTTCGATGCTCAGCCGCGAGAGCACCCATGTGTAGTGGACCTCGTTGAGTTGGTCGATGCCCCATCCACGATTGTGTGAGTGGCGACCTGCAGCATTCAGCAGGTGGTTGCCCAGCACGCCTAAGAACAGATGCCCTGTGAAGTCAACATGAAAAGGCTCGACGGTAAAACTGTATTTTTCAATCTTTTCCATTGTTTTTTTCCTTTTCTCTTTCAGCCAAGTAGTCGTCCAACTGTTCACGCGTGCCGCGGGTGATGCAGATGCGCCCGGAGCGGGCGAACTGACGTACGACGCCAAGGCTGTTGAGGGCCTCGAAGAGTGAGAGGATATCCTCCGTTCGGCCTGTCTTCTCGATGGCGCTGTAGGTAGGGTTGACCTCTACGATTCGTGCGCCATGCTCGCGTATGATATGGCATACATCGGGGTTGTCGAGCATGGCCGGAGTGGAAATCTTCAGGAGCGATGACTCCAGGATGAAGATGTCATCGTCGGTGAAATAGCGGGCCTGCAGTACGTCGATGCGCTTCTCGATCTGCGCTTTCAACATCTTGACCATCTCGAGCGTGCAGTAGCAGGTGATGGTGTACTTGTGGACGCCTGGTGTGCTGGAGGCACTCACGTTGAGGCTCTCGATATTCACTTGGCGGCGCGTGAAGACCGCTGTGATCTGGTTCAGCAGACCTGCGATGTTCTCGGAGAACACGAGGATGGTGTACAGTTGCTGGTTCTCTTGGCTCATGATGTGTTTGCTTTAGAGTTTGCGGTGCAAAGGTAGTGAAAACTTTCTGTTTGCGCCCACGAATGGCACAACTTTCTGCTGTCGGGGGCGCGATTTTAGTCATTCTTATTCTCAGACATTGTCTGTTGCCATCGTCTGCATCTGCTCAAGTACGGCACAAGCTTCGCCGACCGTGTTGACACCACGGACGAGCATCGAACGCCGCCCCTTGACCTCGTCGAGCTGGCAGTCGGCGGCGTGAAGCGAGAAGTAGGCGATGCATTGTCCGAAGGCTGGACTCTGGAAGAAGGGTGAATCGTCGTCCTTGACGAAATAGAGGCGCATACGACCATTCTTGAGCATGACGCGCTCAGCACCGAAGTACTTGCCCAAACGCCTCAGTCGTACGACACGGATGAGCTCTTCGGCTGTTTCAGGGATAGGTCCGAAGCGGTCCTGCAGGCGTTGGCGGAAAGTCTTCACGGCCTCGTCAGTCTCCAACCCGTCAAGCTCACGATAGAGGAGCATGCGCTCAGCCGAGCCAGGCACGAACGTCTCGGGGAATGACATCGTCAGGTCGCTCTCCAGCTGACATTCATCGACAAAGGCTTCGCCCGACGTGACCTCGCCCGTAGCCACCTGCTCGGCATAGAGCTCCTTGAACTCGTCGTTCTTCAGTTCCTTGACTGCCTCAGAGAGGATCTTCTGATAGGTCTCATAGCCTAGGTCGGCGATGAAGCCGCTTTGCTCGGCACCCAGCAGGTTGCCAGCCCCTCGGATGTCGAGGTCCTGCATGGCGATGTGAATACCGCTGCCCAAGTCGGAGAAGTTCTCGATGGCCTGCAGTCGGCGGCGCGAGTCCTGCGGCAGGGCTGCCAGGGGCGGTGCCATCAGGTAGCAGAACGCTTTCTTGTTGGAGCGTCCCACGCGGCCACGCATCTGATGGAGGTCTGCCAGTCCGAAGTTGTGGGCGCCGCAGATAATGATGGTGTTGGCGTTGGGGATGTCCAATCCGCTCTCGATAATGGTCGTTGAGATGAGTACGTCGTAGTCGTAGGCGGCGAAAGCCATCATCACCTGCTCCAACTGCTCGGGTTGCATCTGTCCGTGGCCTACGGCTACGCGTGCATCAGGCACGTATTTATGTACCAGTTGCTCCAGTTCTGGCAAGCCCGAGATGCGGTTGTTGACAATGAACACTTGCCCGTTGCGACTCATCTCGAAGCCGATGGCCTCGGCGATGATCTCGGGCGAGAACGTATGCACCTCGGTCTGTATGGGATAGCGGTTGGGTGGAGGCGTCTGGATGACGCTGAGATCGCGGGCGCCCATGAGCGAGAACTGCAACGTACGGGGGATAGGGGTGGCCGTCAGCGTCAGCGTGTCGACGTTGACTTTCATCTGCCGTAGGCGTTCCTTCGTGGCGACGCCGAATTTCTGTTCCTCGTCGATGATGAGCAGTTCCAAATCCTTGAACTTGACGTTCTTGCCGATAAGTTTGTGGGTACCCACGAGGATGTCAATCTTGCCAGCCTCCAAGTCAGCCAGCAACTCTTTCGTCTGCTTGGCCGTACGTGCACGGGTCAGGTAGTCGACGCGCACGGGCAGGTCGCGCAGGCGGTCGCTGAAGGTGTGGTAGTGCTGGTAGGCCAGCACCGTCGTAGGCACCATGACAGCCACCTGCTTGCCGTCGACGGCAGCTTTGAAGGCGGCACGCACGGCAACCTCTGTCTTGCCAAAGCCGACATCGCCGCACACCAGGCGGTCCATCGGGCGAGAACGCTCCATGTCGGCCTTGACGTCGTTGGTCGCTTTCAGTTGGTCGGGCGTGTCCTCGTAGAGGAAGCTAGCCTCCAGCTCGTGCTGTAGGTAGGAGTCGGGTGAGAACTTGAAGCCCTTTTCCTCGCGACGTCGGCTGTAGAGCTTGATCAGGTCGCGGGCGATATCCTTGATCTTGGATTTCGTCCGCTCCTTCATGCGCTCCCAGGCGCCTGTGCCCAAGCGGCTGATGCGTGGTGGCTCGCCCTCCTTACCTTTGTATTTCGACACCTTGTGCAAAGCGTGGATGGAGACGTAGACGACGTCGTCGTGGTCGTACGTGATCTTGATCATCTCCTGCATGTGCCCGTCGGCTTGCGGTACGCGGATGAGGCCTCCAAAACGCCCGATGCCATGGTCGACGTGGACGACATAGTCGCCGACTTCAAACTCCTGCAGTTCCTTCAGCGAGAGCGCGACCTTGCCCGAGCGTGCTCGATCGCTGCGCAGGTTGTACTTGTGGAAACGGTCGAAGATCTGATGGTCGGTGAACAGGCATACCTTCAACGTATTGTCGGCATAGCCTGCGTGGAGGGTCTTGGAGACGGGGGTGAAGGTGAGGGCATCTGGTGAGGCCTCAAAGATTGCCTTCAAGCGGTCGGTCTGCTTGGCAGAGTCGGCTAATATATATAAGGTATACCCTCGCAGTAGGTAGTCCTCGAGGGTTGAGGTGACGAGGTCGAAGTTCTTGTGGAAAATAGGTTGCGGAGTGATGTCAAACGTGATCTTGGCCTGGGGCTTTGCTGTTGCCTTCAGATTCATCTCGATGCGCTTGAAGTCTGCAAAGCCGCGTTCGAAAGCCGGCGCGTCAATGAGCAGCATGTTCTTGCGCAGGCGGCGATATTGCTCGGCCTCTTCGCGTTCGCTCGTCGCAGCCTCCTCCATCAGTGCCTGCTGCGAGAATCCCTCCTCCCAGATCTGTCCGATGCGCTCGGTCACGTAGGTGAGGTTCTTCGCTACCACCAACGTGTTGGGCGGCAGTAGGGTAGACAGCGCCACTAAGTCCTCGCGCTCGCTGCCCAACTCGGGCACCAGCGAGATCATCTCTTGCTGTCCGCGACTCAGCTGGCTCTCGACCTCGAACGTGCGAATGGAGTCGATCTCGTCGCCGAAGAAATCGATGCGGTAGGGGTATTCGTTTGAGAAGGAGAATACGTCGATGAGCGAACCACGGACTGCAAATTGCCCAGGCTCGTAGACGTAGTCGGTGCGCTGGAAACCAAACGCCAGCAGCGTCTGCTCGACAAACGAGATGTCCACGCGCTCGCCCACCTTCACCTGTAGTGTCTGCTCGTCCAGCAGTTGTCTGGACACCACCTTCTCGGCCACCGCCTCGGGGTAGGTGACGATGAACGTATTCAGCTTGCTCAGCACCTCCGTGCGCAAGATTTCATTGGCCGAGTCGCGTTGTCCGAATTTCACGGCACGACGGAATGAGGAGGGGTAGAACAGCACTTGTTCCTCGCCCAGCACCTGAACCATGTCGTGGTAGAAGTAGCCCGCCTCCTCCTGGTCGTCGAGAATGAAGAGCAGGGGCGATGGTGTCGTGACGTAAGACGGCAATAGGTCGCGTAGGGCGGCAAATACCATAGGCGCTGCGCTGGCTTGTAAGCCGTTGATGCCGATGGTTCTGACGCTTTCGTTGGCAATGGCTTTGCCCAAAGCCTTCACCTGTGGATGGCGGTTATAGAGTTTGCAGATTTCTTGAATAGTCATGTG
The DNA here is from genome assembly GCA_017429525.1 of Bacteroidaceae bacterium. Classification (GTDB taxonomy): domain Bacteria; phylum Bacteroidota; class Bacteroidia; order Bacteroidales; family Bacteroidaceae; genus Physcousia. Next base: position 5,681 of record JAFROT010000044.1, read on the forward strand.
TATGGGTCGAAAGGGGTACACGCAAAATCGCCGGAAACGCTTGCGCTCCCGTTTTCGACTGCAAAGATACGTTTTTTCTTTCGGAACGCAAAATCTAATAATAATTATTCTCACAGAGACCGACATAAGTCACGATATGAGTATCAAATTGTTTTTATTTCTCTTAAATTTTGGTCATATTGACAATTTTCAATACCTTTGCGCGCAGTTTTTGAAAGTACACGACAAAACGATGACAAACAAGATTACAGGTGCCGAAGCGCTCATGCGCTCACTTGAGGCAGAGGGCGTCACCACGCTCTTTGGATATCCAGGCGGAGCCATCATGCCCGTCTACGATGCGCTCTACGACCATCAGCAAACGCTGAACCATATTCTCGTACGTCATGAGCAAGGAGCCGTCCACGCTGCGCAGGGCTATGCGCGTGTCAGCGGACGGACGGGTGTTGCCATCGTCACCAGTGGCCCTGGTGCCACCAATACCGTCACGGGCGTAGCTGATGCGATGATTGACTCCACGCCTATCGTGGTTATCTCAGGTCAGGTCGGCGCTGCCATGCTTGGTACCGATGCCTTCCAGGAGGTCGATGTCGTCGGTATGACGCAGCCTATCTCCAAGTGGAACTATCAGATTCGCCGTGCCGAGGATGTAGCATGGGCTGTCAGCCGTGCCTTCTATATCGCCCGCAGTGGTCGTCCTGGTCCCGTCGTGCTCGACTTCACGCGTAATGCACAGGTCGGCGAGATTGACTTCGAGCCCGCTCATGTCGATTTCATTCGCAGCTATGTGCCTGTTCCAAAACCCAATATGGAAGCTATCCGCGAGGCGGCACGTTTGATCAACAATGCCGTCAAGCCCCTTGTGCTTGTGGGGCAGGGCGTAGAGCTCGCTGGCGCTCAGGCAGAATTACGCGCGTTCATCGAGAAGGCGCAGATACCTGTTGGCTGCACGCTCTTGGGGCTCTCTGCACTGCCTTCCGACCATCCGCTTAATAAGGGTATGCTCGGTATGCACGGCAACCTCGGCCCCAACGTGATGACTAATCAGTGCGACGTCCTTATCGCCATCGGCATGCGTTTCGATGATCGCGTGACGGGCAACCTCAAGACCTATGCTCGTCAGGCCAAGATCATTCATTTCGATATCGACCCGTCTGAGATAGGCAAACTCGTGCGCCCTGACTGCAAGGTCATCGGCGACTGCCGCCAGACGCTCAACGCCCTTCTCCCCCTCATCGAGGAGACCACCCATCAGTCGTGGGTCGACGGTTTCGCACCCTATGCCGAGCGTGAGTACAACAAGGTCATCCGCCGTGCCATCCACCCGACTGAAGGTCCTCTACTCATGGGTGAGGTAGTGCGCGCCGTCAGCGAGGCTTCTCGTCATGAGGCAATCCTCGTTACCGATGTCGGTCAGAACCAGATGTTTGCTGCCCGCTACTTCCAGTTCAGCCATCCACGCAGCATTGTCACCAGCGGCGGACTCGGCACGATGGGCTTTGGTTTGCCTGCTGCTATCGGCGCTACCTTCGGCGCCCCCGACCGTACCGTCTGCTTCTTCTGTGGCGATGGCGGTCTGCAGATGACTATTCAGGAACTCGGCACGATCATGGAGCAGGGCGCTCCTGTCAAGATTATCCTGCTGAACAACAATTTCCTTGGCAACGTCCGTCAGTGGCAGGCCATGTTCTGGCAAAAGCGCTACTCGTTCACGCCCATGCAGAACCCCGACTACGAACTCATCGCGCGTGCCTATGGCATCCCCGCCCGCACCGTTGTGGAGCGTGCCGATCTCGATGGCGCCATCCGCGAGATGCTCGCCACGCCTGGACCTTACCTGCTCCAGTGCGCCGTCATGGAAGAGGACAACGTGCTGCCGATGACTCCTCCCGGCTCCAATGTCGACGAAATGCTGTTGGAAGTGTGAAAATCATTCACAATTCAGATAAAAAATATTAAAAGTAAAGCGCTTGGCCGTCAGCTGGGCGCTTCTTTTGTTGTGGGTAGCCGTTTTTTTACTAATTTTGCGTCCGTCGAGAGCGAATCCGTATGCTCTCGTCCGCACCAATCCTTAAGCGTTCATGAACAGATTCCTTCCCTTCCTGGTTACCGCCATGCTTGCCCTCTCGTCGCTGTGGGCAGGCGTTGAGAGCTATAGCCGTGCCGAAGCGCGCATCGCCGAGGACCTCACCCATGCGCTCGCTCAGACCGCTATGGAGCGTCCAGCTGACTGGCTCTCCACCGACACTATTCGCGTCTTCCGCAGCCATCTGCAGACCGAGCAACTGCGCGATCGTGCTTATCTGGCCTTCTCGATTCTCGATGAACGCCGGCAGCCGTTGGCTGGCGCCATCGCTACCGATACGCTTGTCGTTACTGAGGCCGTGCGCGCTCAGGGATATGCCACCTGTTCGCCTCTCACCGTCCTACGCATGTCCGACCAGCGTCTCGCAGCCGTTCTGCTCCTGCTGACACTCATGTCCCTGTTTTATTCTCTTCGTCGCGTACGCCCAACCGTAGCTGTCTGCGTGTCCATGACCTCTCCCAGCTCATCGAGCGACGATTCCTTCATCGGCCTCCTCACTCCCATGCAGGCACGCCTCGTCCAACTCTTCATGGAGTCGCCTACGCGCGAACTCACGAAGCAGCAGATCTGCGATGCCCTGTGGCCGCGTAAGGACAATGCAGCCGAGACCCTCTATACCCTCATCCATCGCATCAAGCCAATCCTCGACGCGCACACCGATCTTCGCATCGTCAGCAATCGTGGTCGCTCCTATCGTCTGGAGCACAAAGAAGTCATGAATTGATTATTCAAATCTTCTGTTCATGAAGTATCGTCGACTCATCTTCTACGTCATCATCTTCTTTGCCCTGGGCTTGGCCGTAGGTCCACTGGCCATCGTCCTTGCGCTCATCGTGCCGCTTATCGACTATCTGATCAGTCAGTACAAGGCGCGTGAGACTTATCCCGACGCTTCGTCAGTGCCCACTCATCCGTTGGAAGTCAGCGCCTTGGATGCTCCGTCTACAGAGCCTTCCGATACCATTCTCGTCAACCCTACTCGTGGCAGCGAACCTGTTGGCGTCATCCTTGTTTACGACGATGAGGGTCTTTTTTTCTATGATGGCAACGTCATTCACAAGGCGGATATCGTCGATGTTACCTTCAACAATGCAGCCACACCCTACACCCCCAACGACTATCAAGTCGTCATCGCCACCCGCAACTCAGCCTGCTCACGCATCAGGATTCCTGTAGGTGCTGACAGCGGCTGGGCCATGGAGGTCGTCGCGCAAATCAAAAAGCATCTTTGAGTGACGAATCGTTATGAATGACGAATGATGAATGACGAATATAAGTTACCGGTTCTTTGAAGGTAAATCTTATTCATCATTCGTCATTCATCATTCGTCATTCATCATTCGTCATTCATCATTCGTCATTCATCATTCGTCATTCTTCGTTCGTCATTTGCTTACTGTCATTCATCATCCGTAAATAGCTTTATTTAGTTAAATAACGTTATTTCTTTGTGCTTTTACAGTACTATGTATTGCAAGGTACTAATATTTGACCTACCTTTGCTCCCGCTTAAGCAAACGTGCTCATGGAGTAGGGGACGCCTGAAGCTGTGAGGACGTGTATCGTAAAACATCAAAATCCAATTTGATTATGGCACAAGGAAGACTGACACGTTCACGTTACAACAAATGGCTGGCTGGCATCTGCGGCGGCATCGCCGAGTATTTCGGCTGGAATGCCGATGCGCTGCGCCTAGTGTGGCTCGTGCTTACCGTAGGCACTATGTTCTGTGGTGGTATCATCTACTTGATTCTGTGGCTCATCATGCCGCAGGAGTAGGAGTTGCAATTCACAAATGGTAAATCTTAAATCGTCAAATTGTAAATCGATATGGTTGACGTAACAAATGCCAAATCCCAGATGCGCAAAGGGATGCTGGAGTACTGCATCTTGTTGCTGCTGAAGCGGCAGCCGGCTTACGCCTCCGACATTATCCAGCAGCTGAAAGAAGCTGAACTGCTGGTGGTCGAAGGCACGCTCTACCCGCTGCTGACGCGTCTGAAGAAGGACGGCCTGCTCGCCTACGAATGGCAGGAGAGCACACAAGGGCCGCCCCGCAAGTACTATGAACTGACCCCGCTCGGACAGCAGTTCCTCGATGAACTTGACAAGGCGTGGGGCGAAATCTCCAACACAGTAAATTATTTGAAGCAATGAAAAAGAATATAACCATCAACCTTTGTGGGCGCCTCTTCGCCATTGACGAGGATGCCTACGAGATGCTCGCCACCTACGAGCAGTCGCTCCGTAATTATTTCCGCACGCGTGAGGGCGGCGAGGAGATAGCCGAGGATCTGGAGGCGCGCATCGCTGAGCTCTTCGACGAATTGAAGGCGAAGGGCGTCGAAGCAATAAATATAGATCACGTGCGCGAGGTCATCCATAGGATTGGAAGGCCGGAAGAGATGGAGGGAGAGGCTCCCCATTCAGCCCCCGAAGGGGCTGCGGATGCTTCGTCCTCTGCCAACAACGGACCAGAAGCCCCCTCGGGGACTGTAGAGGGTGCGAGTAAAGCTGCCAAACGCCTCTATCGTGACCCCGACGACAAGAAGCTGATGGGCGTGCTGTCAGGCTTCGCTGCTTACTTCGGCGGCGATGTGCTGTGGTGGCGCCTGGGCTATGCTGCCATTGTACTGCTGTCGTTCGCAGGCTCGTCGTACAACTTCCTGTGGTTCCTGCCCCATCAATACCTCTATTTTCATATCTATTTCTGGGGCATCGCCCTTATCATCGCCTACGTCCTCCTCGCCGTGCTCATGCCTGTGGCCGAGACGCCCGAGGACCGGCTGCGCATGAAGGGTAAGGAGGTGAATCCGCAGAATCTGGCTGAAGAGATAAGCCACAACCGGCCCACCTCCAACCCCTCCTCAGGGGAGGGGCGTCCGGGCTGGCAGTATGCAAGCGGAAACGAATCCCCCTCCCTTAGGGAGGGGAAAGGGGTGGCCCAGCACCGTGGCCCCTCTGGTTGCCTTGGTTGCATCGGCGGCTTCTTCGTAGCCTTGTGGACGGTCATCTCAACCCTCTTCCGCTGGTGCATCTATGCCTTCGGCGCCTTCCTCGCCGTCATGTGCCTCATCGGCATTGTCTGCCTGACCGCTTTCGCTGTGAATCCCTTTGAATTTCTAAAGGAAGGCGACAGCTTCTTCCGGACGGAGGAGTTTGCAGCGCTCGTTCCTACGTTGACCGTTCCTTTCTACATCTTCGTGGTAGCCGCAGGTATCGTCCTTGCCATCACGGCCTACGCGCTCATCCACAGCCTCTTGAACGAGTTCAAGCAGATGCCCTCCATGCCCTATCGCCAGCGCATCGCCCTGCTCGTCATGTGGATAGCCGGACTGGCTGTGGCAGGCGCTGCCATAGGTTATGGATTCCCAAAACTCATCAAGGCATCGGAGGAGTACAGCAGGCAGGAGTGGCAAAAACACGATGCTCGCGAGCGTGCCGAGAACACGCACGATGGCATCTATGTCAATCCTCACGAATGGAATTTCCTGCAGGACAATGGTTGGAAGATTCTGAATGCTCAAGGCTGCAACGACCGCTTCACGACTACAGGGCAGCACCTCTCGGGCGACCGCGATGTCCGCTATCTCGATTGTTACGATGACAATCACCGCCAGCGCTACCGCGTGGAGCGGGCAGACACCCTCCAGCCCGGCACCTACCGCCTGACCTGTGCAGCCCGAGCCAATGGCACAGGAGTTTGCATCTATGTCATTGTAGGCGACCAGAAGCCTCAGTTCAAGGAGATTCCTGCTATGGGCAACACGGGAGGCGACATCTGGGTAGAGGCTGACAAGTTCGTCCATTACCATAAGGACGTTCCTATTCCCTCTGACTCTGTCGCTTACGGCAATCAGCAATGCGAATTGGTTGAGGTCAACGACCACAAAGGCTACGGCTGGAACTGCATCACCTTCGAGCCCATCCGCGTCACCGCTCCCACCGTCATCCGCTATGGCCTGACCTCCGACAATACCTTCACAGGCAAGACCTGGCTCGGCCAGTGGTTCTCCGCCACCGACTTTCAGATCACCCGTGTGGAGTGAACACATTACTATCCCATAGGAGCTATATTCCAAAAATAAAATGGAACGAACATGAACAAGACAAGCATTATCACCGCCCTGCTTGCCCTCGCCACTATGGCAGGGCAGGCACGAGAGAAGATGCAAGTGTGGGAGCATCCCGCGACTGAGTACGGAAACGTCTATGGCGACGGCTACTTCAACCTGTCCTTTGACGTGACGAAGGTGGAACTGAAGGAGGACGAGACGGTGGTGTACGCCACCGTGATGCTGCGGTCGGAATATCAGTTCCAATTCGTCAGCGGCACCTACCTGAAGGCAGGTTACCTGCGTTATGCCCTGAAGTCCGCCGACGGGATAGAACTTGACAAGTACGTCCATACGGGGCGTGACGGTCGTTGCGACATCGTCTTTCATTTCCAGCCGTTGCCGCAGGGCACCCGCTCGTTCGACTTCATCGAAGGCGATGGCGAACGTGCTTTCCAAATCAAGGGTATCAAGCCCGTGGAAGAACGATGGAAGCAGTTGTTCCCCTCATATTGGCGCGACGTGAATGGCGATTGGAAGATCGCATTCTTTGAGGATCGCATTATCTACGACTGCCGGTTCTGGACATACAAACGATGCGACGTGAACCCGAAGACGGGCGAGGCCGACATCGTCATGAGCACTGCTGGCGAAGAGCTCCACGTCAAAGTCGGGAAGAATAAAAAAGGTACGCGCGCGATTCGGATTGGTGGTCATCAGGCCGCGTATAGCATGATTACCAGTCGCTTCCTGCCCGACTATCCGACTAAGGACACCCGCACAGACTTCGTGGATACAGGCTATGCGACAGACACCGTGACGGTAGTCGGTTGGATAAAGGATTTCCCCGAAAAGTGGGGGAAGAAGCAGACCTTCGAGTTCGGCTACGAAGACTTCCTCACGGACAAGCAGGAGAGCGCCTATGCCGACTTGGACTCCTTGGGACGCTTCATGGTGAAGATTCCTGTCCTGAACAGCACTGAATTCTTTGGCGACTGGAAGCACTGCTTCCTCCGTACTATGTTCGAGCCTGGCAAAACCTACTTCCTGCTCTACGACTTCAAGGAGGGTCGCCGCTTCGTCATGGGCGACGACGCCCGCCTGCAGAACGAGCTCTTCAAGTACCCGCTCGATTGGGAGTCAATTCGCATGGCTGAGGGTGGCGATTTCGACCAGTATATCGCGTCGGTGGATAGCCTGCTCAAAGCTCAGTATGCCTATATTGACGACCTCTGCGAGGCGCATCCCTCGCTCTCCACCCGCTTCCGCCTGTATCGGCGAGGCAACACACTCTGCCAGCAGGCCGGGGATTTCGGTCAGGCACGCTTCAACAACAAGGATCTTCAATTCCCCGAAAGTGCCCGCCGCTATGCCTACGACACGTTCTGGACGCAGATGGAGCGACCCTACACCCTGCATCGCGACCTCTGCGGCTTCCTGCGTGATTATCTGGATGATGCCAAAAGTGCGCACGCCCGCCCGTTCACGTGGAATCCAACCGAGTATGTTCAGGACCTTGTGTCGAATGACGAGGAACGGGCTTTGGTCAACCGTTGGAAGGATTGGGTAAAAGAGGCTAATGAGGCCATTCTTCAGGCAACGACGATGGAAGAGAAGCAGCGGCTGGCCGATGAATTCAATGCCGGGAATGCCGAACTGAATGCAGGAATGACTAAAATTCTCAATGGCCCCAAGGCCACCCGTCTCTTCAATGAGAAGTATCTCTTAGCTCGACTGAAGACTTGGCAGTCGGTGCTGGACTCGTTGGGCGCCGACCCGTTCATCAAGGATATGCGCCTCACACAGACGGTGGTTCAAGAACTCGACCAGAACCGCGCGTCGCTGTCGGCAGAAGTCCTCGACACGCTGAGAGCGATGGTCGCTAATCCCACCTGCATCGCGATGGTCGAACGACAGAACGACCACTACATCGCCATCGAGAACCGCGAGTTCGACAGGCTGGTACTTAAGTCGTCCGACAGCCTTGCAGGCATCAGTGAAGGCGAGGCCCTGCTGCAGAAGATCCTCGAACCCTACAAAGGCAAGTTCGTGCTGCTCGACATTTGGGGCACTTGGTGCGGACCTTGTAAAGAAGCCCTCAGCCACTCCGCCGAGGAGTATGCCCGCCTGAAGGACTTCGACATCGAATTCCTTTATCTGGCCAACAACAGCCCGCAGGAGTCGTGGGAGAATGTCATCAAGATGTACGAGGTAACCGGCGACAACGTGGCCCACTACAACCTGCCACGTGAACAGCAAGCCGCCATCGAGCGCTACCTCGACGTCCACTCCTTCCCCACCTACAAGCTCTTCGACCGCGAAGGTCGTCTGCTGGATATCAAGGTTGATGCCCGCCAGCTCGATGATTTAGTTCGGTTGCTTGAGCAGTTGAAGGGTGAAGAGTGAATAATCTCGCTTCGCTCGGAATGACGAATGACAAATGACGAATGACAAATGACGAATGACAAATGACGAATAAGAGTTACCTTCAGGATTGGAAAGTAACTTTGATTCGTCATTTCGAGCGCAGCGAGATTCGTCATTTGTCATTCCTCCTGGTTTCTCTTTCGTCCTGAATTGATAAGTTCAACAGCAGCAGGGAAGAAATAATTTCCCATTTTCTTGTCGCTATCGGCAAAATATGATACTTTTGCAGCGAAATCAAGGGAAGAACTTGCCGATAAGAACGTCAAGCCTTTCCGTACAATGCTATGCACACTTACCATCCGATAGACGTTCAGAACTGGGAGCGACGAGAGATCTACGAGCATTTCTCGCGCTTGAAGACGCCGCATTATGCCGTGGCCGCTAATATCGACGTGACGCGACTGCTGGAGTATAAGCGGCAGCACCGACTCTCGTTCTACCTCTCGCTCATTTACCTGGCCACGCAGGCGCAGAACGGGCTGGAAGCCTTCCGTATGCGCATCAAGGACGGCAAGCCTGTCGTCTACGACCGCATCCACACCAATTTCACCCACAAGCGACCTGATGAGCAGGTGTTCCATTTCTACACGGCGCCCTTCGAGGGCTCGTTGCATGAGTACGTCGCAGCCACTTCGCTTGCCATCGCTGAGCAGACAACGCTTTTCGCAGGCATGGCCCCCTTGCAGAATGTCGTCTATTACTCCTGTGCCCCGACGCTGGACGCCACCGCAATTACGAATCCCGGTCTCGACAGCGCCGACGACGCCATTCCCCGTATCAACTGGGGGCGCTATCAGCAGCGCGATGGCCGATGGCTGCTGAATGTCACCGTGACGGTCAACCATCGCTTCGTAGACGGCTATCATATCGGGCTCTTCTTCCAGCGTCTGCAAGCGTTGATAGACGACCTCAAATAGCGAGTGGCTTAGGCGTCGGACCTCCTTCGTCGAGTCATAAATATGAACTTCAAAATATCGGTAGTCATGAAGAGAAACCCTATCTCAACTCTCCGCTCGGCTTTGCCGCTTCGCTCTGCGAAGAACTCTCCGCTCGGCTTTGCCGCTTCGCTCTGCGAAGAACTTTCAAATCTCTGCTCTCAACTCTCAATTTTCAACTTTCAATTTTCAACTTTCAACTCTCAATTTTCAACTTTCAACTCTCTCATTCTCCTGTTGGCCCTGCTGCTCGTGCCAGCGCTCACGCCCGCTCAGGACCTGCCGCGCTACAAGCGCATCGTCAAGCAACTGGCCTCACGAAAGTACCAGGGCCGCGGCTATGCCCATGAGGGCGTGCGCAAGGCTGCCAAGTACATCGAGCGCGAGTTCCGTCGCTCGGGCGTCGACGAGGTGATGCTGCAGCCCTTCAGCCTCGACATCAACACGTTCCCTGGCCGCATGGAGCTCGCCGTCGACGGCCGCAAGCTGAAGGCTGGGCGCGACTTCACCGTGCGCGAGTACAACCCTGCGCTCTATGGCGACTTCAACCTCTACCATATCGACACGCTCCACTACGACTTCCAGCGCGTACGGGCCGACCTGGCTCGCCCTGAGAACCGCGGGGCCTTCGTCGTCTGCGACTTCTGGTTCCCCTATCGCCATCGCAGCGATTTCGCCTTCATCCAGAACCGCGACAGCAGCGGCGTGGGCGGGCTGATCTATACGTGGCGCGAACCGCTCAAGTTCTATAAGGCCTACGGCGAGCGCGTGGCCGACGTGCCTACGCTGTGGACGCTGGCCTCGGTGATGCCCGACGATGCGCGCAGCATCCGTGCCTGCATCGACCAGCAGTTCTTCAAGGACTACGCTACCGATAACGTTATTGCCAAAGTCGAGGGGCAGCGCCACGACAGTTGCTACATCTTCACGGCCCACTACGACCATCTGGGCAACCTCGGGCGCAAGGTGTTCTACGGTGGTGCCAACGACAACGCCTCGGGCACGGCAGCCATCATCACGCTGGCCCGTCACTATGCCGAGCATCGCCCGCGGTTCGACACCTATTTCATCGCCTTCTCGGGCGAGGATGCCTACCTGCGCGGCTCGCGCTGGTACGTGGACCATCCCGTAGTGCCGCTGGAGCGCATCAAGTACCTGTTCAACATCGACATGATCGGCGACAACAACCCCGTGCTCCACTGCGAACCGAGCGACGCCGGGGCGTGGGCAATGCCTGTGCTGGAGCAGCTGAACAGCCGCGGCCATTATTTCCAGGCGCTGAAGCGTGCGCCGCTCGAGGAGAAGAGCGACCACTATCCGTTCGCCGTGCGGGGCGTGCCCTGCATCTTCTTCGAGAACGAGGAGGGCGACGCCTTCCCCTTCTACCATACGCCGCAGGACGACTGGAAGCATGTACGCCACGATACGTACGAACCCCTCTTCCGGCTGATCACGGAGTTTTTGTGAAAAACAGACCCACCCCCAGCCCCTCCCGTCAGGGAGGGGAGAGGGGCTGGCGCAGTGAGCGATTATTTGAATTATTAATAGGAATAGGCATTGATGATGTCGTTACGATTGATGGACAATTCTTGTTTGGTAACTTTTCCCCCCTCCCTGACGGGAGGGGTTCTCGAAGTGTCGAGCGTCCCTTTGGGCCGAGCGGGGGGTGGGTCTTCTCTCATCCACTACATGCAGTCGCTGCGCAACGATGAGCAGCGGCGCGAACTCATGCGCTTCTTCAAGACGGGTCCTGGCGAGTACGGCGAGGGCGATGAGTTCCTGGGCCTCAAAGTGCCGCAGACGCGCGAGGTGGTGAAGTACGCCTGGAAGGACCTGCCGCTTGCTGAGGTGCCCGCGTTGCTCGAGTCCCGCTGGCACGAGGTGCGGCTGTGCGGCCTGCTGATCCTGGTTGAGAAGTTCTCGCGACTGCTGGCTCGCCGGCTGCGCGACGATGCCGAAGCCGCACAGCAGCGCGAGCAGATCATCGGGATGTACGTGAGCCATGCTGAGCGTGCCAACAACTGGGACCTTGTCGACCTGTCGGCGCCTAAGCTCTTGGGCGAATGGGTGCTGACGGTGAATCGCGAGCGTGCCCTCGCGCTTCTCGACAGCCTTGCCGACAGCCCTAACCTATGGCGGCAGCGCATGAGCATCGTCTGCACGTGGACGACATCGCGGGCGGGCGACCCGTCGTGGTGCCTGCGCATGGCAGAGCGCCACCTGCATCATCCGCACGACCTGATGCACAAGGCCGTAGGCTGGATGCTGCGCGAGATGGGTAAGCGCGTCTCGATGGACCTCCTGCGCGACTTCCTGCGGCAGCACGTCCACGCGATGTCGCGGACGACGCTCCGCTACGCCATCGAGAAGATGGACGACGCGGAGCGGCGCCGCTGGATGACGCTGTAGCGGGCACCTCAGAGGAATGCACGCTCGAGGATGGCCATAACGATATCGGCGGGAAAGCCTTCGTAGCGCTCGCGAATCCGCTGCGAGGAGTGGCCCATGAGGCGCGACAAGTAGTCGTTGAAGTTGGCCAGCACGGAGGCATTGTCCTTCGGGTCGGTGGCGTAGGCGCCTATGCAGTGGCCGCGCTTCGGGTCGTAGAAAGCATCCTGATAGTTGCGTACGAACCACCAATACGTTTCGTAGAAGAGTTTCTGCTGCTTGGCCGTGAACAGCGGCTCGGGCAGCGACAGCGCCTGTCCGCCGCTCAGGAACGAAGGAGCCTCCTGGCCTTCGCTGCGCAGCCCCAGCATCAGCGGGTACTGAGCCCGATAGTAGGCAGGGGCGGCGAGAATCTCGCTCACGAGCGTGTACAGCCGCGAATGTCGTTTGATCCCGTGCGCGTCCAGCGTCGTCAGGAAGGAGATGGCGTCCGTGGCCGTCCGGGCGGCTGCAGTCAACGCGTCCCTTTGCTCGCCGTGACGCACCAGCCCGAGGCGATAGGCCAGCAGGATGGTGTCGACAAACACGTAGTCGGGGGCTGTGCTGCTGAGGCGGTTCAATTTCATTTAATGATTAACTCGTTTTTAATGACGATTCTTCATTCTTCATTCCGAGCGAAGCGAGATCCCTCATTCCTCAATGCAAGCGCACCAGCCGCCGTTGCGAGCCATATGAATGGGCAGGGTCGTGGCGGCGCTGACCTCGCTCTGCTTTCGGATGTAGTCCATAGCCATGATGTTGGCGTTGACGCCGTCGGCAAAGCTGGTCATCCGGAAGGTCTTGCCTGCGGGCAGGAAATCCAGCTGGATCTGGAGGTCGCGCTCGTTGTTGTTGGTGATGCCTCCGATGAACCATTTGTCGCCCTTCCGCTTCGCCGTGATGCAGTACTGACCGGCTTCGGCAGCCAGGACGCGCGTCTCGTCCCAGTTGACAGGCACGCTGGTGAGGAAGTCGCGGCAGTCGGGCCACCGGTCGTAGCGGCAGGGGTTGTCCATCAGCATCTGCAGGTTGCTCTCGAAGAGCACGAAGACGGCCATATTGAACACCTTGGTGCCCACGCCGGCGCAGATGGGACGGTTGCCGTGGTGGCGCTCGGGCTGGTAGTTGAGCATCGAGCCGGGCGTGTAGTCCATGGGTCCTACGGCATTACGGATGAAGGGCAGCCACACGCTGTTGTCGGGCTTGCAGTTGCTGTTGAATTCCATGCCGCGCACGCCCTCGTAGGTGAGCACGTTGGGGTATTTGTAGTCCAGCCCGCTGGGGTGGAAGGCGCCGTGGAAGTCGATGAGGAGATGATGCTTGGCGGCTTCGCGTGCCACGCGCTCGTAGAAGTTGACCATCCACTGGTCCTGACGGTCCATGAAGTCGATCTTCACGCCTCGGATGCCCCACTGCTCGAAGCGCTCGAAGAGGTCCATGTGGTGCTCCACCGTCAGCCACGGCAGCCACACGATGATGCCCACGCCCTTGTCCTTGGCGTAGGCGATGAGTTCGGGCAGGTGCACCTCGGGGTTGGTGCGGAAGGGGTCGCGGGTGTCCAGCGCCCACCCCTCGTCCATGAGCATGTAGCCCACGCCGTTGCGGGCTGCGAAGTCCACGAAGTACTTGTACGTCTCGAGGTTGATGCCGGCCTTGAACGTCACGTCTGGCCCGTAGGGGATGCCGTTGAGCCAGTCCCAGCACGTCTGCCCCACCTTGACCCAGCCGGCGTCGCCTATGGCGCTGGGCGGTGCCAGGCGCTCGGGCATCACGTTCTCGGGCAGTTGGGCGTCGTTCTGAGTGACGTACATGTAGCGCCAGGGGAAGGTGCGCGTGCCGGCAGTCTTAGCCACATAGTCGGCCTCCCTGAGGATCTTCTGGCGGCGATCGCCGTCGTCCTCCCACTCCAATGGGTTCTTGGGCTGTAGGATGGCGAAGGCGTTCGTGCCGGCAGCCTTGAGGAAGGTGCCGGGATAGTCGAAGAGGTCGAACTCGGAGATGAGCACCTTCTGCCGCTCGCCCATGACGAGGATGGGCAGTTCGCTCATGCGGTCGTCGGCCTTCCAGGCGTCGCTGCCTACGACCGTGTAGTTCTCCTCGCAGCTGGTGCGGAAGCCGCCCGGCTGCTGCAGCACCAGCTTGGCGGGCGCTGCCAGCTGCCAGGTACCGTCCTCGCTCAGCACCTCGATGTCTCCCTTCAGCGACGTGACGAAGCGGTAGGCCACGGCGTCGTCGTAGACACGCCATTCCACCGCGTAGCCGCCGCCCATCGTGAGCGTGAGCAGCGTATAGCGGTTCTCCACGCGACTGAACTTCAGGGGGTGAATGGGCACGACGGCCTCGCTGACCTGTCGCACCCGCTTGCCCTTCAGCACCGGCTGGGCGCCGAGGGTGCCCTCGCGCAGGGTCATGCTGATATGGCAACGCCGGAACAGCGTCTCGCCGTGGCTCTCCACGTCGTAATAGATGCGGTCGCCGAGGGTCACCCTGACCGTCATCTGCCCGTCGGGACTGCTTGCGCTGACTTGCTTCTGCGCACAGGCGATGGCAGCGGCAGAGGCCAGCATCGCCAATAATAGGAACTTCTTCATACAGTGTTAGTTTGTAGGTTTCGACGGCAAAGGTACAACTTTTTGTGGAATCAGCATGCGAAAAGCCCACAAAAGTTCATCTTTGCTGTTGAAACACCCTTTTTCCAGCTTCGTCAATGCTCCCCCAAAAAAACTCATCGGGTAGTTTTACTGATAGACAGGGTGCCGCTTCATGGCCTTGTCTTTATAGGATGCATTTTGTCGTAATTTTTCTCTCTCTTGCAATTTTTCCTCAAATAATCAATCACTCAATCACTCGCTATTGAAAGCCAATAGATTACGAGTGATTGATGCAGTGATTGATGGGTGATTTAGTGATTGATTGAGCCTCAAAAATGGGGGTTGACACAAAATTCGACTGCTTTCTGACAGGGTATGCTATGCTGAGCATACCGCTGCTCGGACGCTGAAAGCAGGCAACAGACGGTCGCCAGCTACCAGCTCAAGGAACGAATTCAGTTTTGCCACCAATGGAAAACTGGAAGTTGCCAACAGTAGCAAAACGGTCAAGCTGAATGTATTCGGTTTTCCAACCAATTGGAAAACTGAAGACCGTTATGTGCTGTCGGTTTTCCAACCGCTTGGAAAACTGCTAAGCTATGGACGAAAAGGCCCAGGCCTACGCTGAAGCGTGCGCCATGCCATAGTCATGGGCAAGCTATGGATAAGCCATGACCCCGTGGTCGGCATTCATCGGAGTG
The DNA here is from genome assembly GCA_017429525.1 of Bacteroidaceae bacterium. Taxonomy (GTDB): domain Bacteria; phylum Bacteroidota; class Bacteroidia; order Bacteroidales; family Bacteroidaceae; genus Physcousia. Next base: position 20,903 of record JAFROT010000044.1, read on the forward strand.
CAGCACGTGTAATCTTTATGCAGATGAAAATTGGATGAACGCGTTAAAAAAAGTAAATTGAATCACTAAAATGACTCATTTTTCAGCTATCTATCACTGCTAAGCGTCTGGTTTTCAGGGGTGAGTGATTTAGTGATTGATTTTTTTTGAAAAAAACTTATAGAGGGGGGCTCAATTTCCGCCCATGAAGTCGAAATCGAGCATGTTAGATGTTGCTTCTGTGCCTCGATTATCTGGCAGTTATGTTGTACCTATAAAAAGTTGCAGTCAGGAGGTTGATCTCTGCTTTTGAAAGATCCTGTTTTATGCCTCTTGGACGTTGAAGAATACGTCTTTCGCCGTAATAAGAGTTCCGTCTGCCGAGAATCCCCTTTGCAAGAAAAAAAGGGCAGCGTCGGCACTGCGGCCGGCGACTGCCCATCGGAGAGAGAGAGTATTTATGGATTAAAAGAGTTGCAGACCACTCTGAGTCAATTGCAGACCACTCAGAGTCGGTTCTTCTCGGCATTGCCGGCGCCCGTGCCCTTGTACTTGCTCTTGGTCGAGTTGAAGTAATAGACGATGCCGAGTTGGAAGTAGCGGGATTGCTGATACTCCTTGATGCTATACTGGTAGCGGGTGTTGAAGAGGGCGATGTTGTAGTGGTCCGTGCGGAAGATGTCGCTCATGTAGAGTCGGGCCAGGAGTCGCTTCTGGAGGAAATACTTGTCGATGCCGAAGTTGAGACGCTGCGAGGGTTCGCTACGCACGAACTGGAAGGCGTGGGGGCTGGAGTATTCATAGTTGAGCCGGATGTTCCAGTCGTGGGGCAGACGCAGGAGGTTGTTCAGCTTCAGAATGACGCCCAGCCGCTCGAGGTTCTCGGTGATGCCGAATTGTCGGTAGTCGAAGAACTGACGGTGGAGGTCGATGGAGGCCTGCGGGTACCACGGCCCGAAATGCGGGCTGGCGCTGATGTTGAGCTTGACGTGACCACGGCGAGGAACGTTCATGTAGGTGGAGAACATGAGGTCGGAGGTATCGTCGTAGGTGGTGGTGAAGTTGGTGTGGGAGTTGCGGACGTAGTCGTACTCCAGGGCCACGTTCAGCCATTGCCAGGCGAGGCTGTACTCGAAGGCGTAGTTGTACTGCGTCTTCAGGTGCGGGTTGCCGCCTTGGTAGCGGAAGTGCGATATGTAGTTGACGGCGCTTGACAGGTTGCTGTAGGAGGGGCGGTAGGCCAGCGTGCGCATCCCCAGCCGATGCTGCCAGCGCCCGTGCCGCCAGACGATGTTGAACGTGGGCAGCAGGTGGTGCTCACTGCGACTCTGCTCGGGGACGAGGATGGCCTGTTCGTAGTAGTCGTTGGCGTTGTGCTCATAGCGTGCGCCGAGGCTGAAGAGCCATTCCGAGCGGTTGTACTCCAGTTCGGCGAAGCCGGCAATCATGCGTTCATTGATCCGATTGTCCGATGCCCGGACGATGCCTTCCTCATTTTCATGCTGCTGCGTGTAGCGGCTGTCGGTAAATTCCGAGCCAAACTCCGTCTTCCAATGGTCAGAGAAGGGATAGGTCATCACGAGCTTGGCCGCCCACATGGTGCCGTGGCTCTCGGAGTGGGTGGTGACGGGTTGGTCGCCATATTCGCGGCTGTGCTCCTCCACCCAGGTCGTGCCCTCGCTGTTCTTGCGCAGCCAGGTGCCGTTGAAGTCCACGCCGAGCTGCCCGAACCGACCTTGGTAGTAGGCATCCAGCGTGGGTTGTGTGCTACGGTAGGCTTCGCGCTCATGAGCATCGATGGTGCCAGAGGGCTGACCGTCGGTGAGGTAGCTGGTGGTGCTGTTGGAGTAGTGGTATTGTTCGGTGGGGTTGACAGCCTCGTTGAAACGAACGCCGACGCTGTGGTTGTCGCCAATCTGGTAGTTCATGCCAGCTGTGACGCGATAGGTCTGGTAGCGGTCTTTCATCGTCCAGTCGTGTTCCTCGTTGATGTGGTGCTGGTTACCCGTGTACTCTGCCAGCGTGTGGTCGTCCACCTGCCAATAGTAGTTCGTGTAGTCGAAGTCGGCAAAGACATCGAAGTTGCCCTTGCGGTAGTTCAGGCGGGCATAGTCGAACATCGTGTGCTTCACGGTCCAGCGGTTGTAGTGCGAGAGGCTGCCGCTGAAGCCTTCGCCCTGACGCCGACGGGTGCGGATGCGGATGACGGAAGCGACGTTGGAGGCATACTGCGGACCTGGGTTGGTGATGACTTCGATGTCCTTGATGTCCTTGGATTGCAGCTGCCTGAGTTCGTTTCGGTCGCGCATGAGGCGACCATTGATGTAGATGAGCGGCGCGCCCGTGCGTCCGATGATGCTCACCTTGTCATCCTTCACCTGCACGCGTGGCAGTTGCTCCAGCACGTCGAAGACAGTACCCAAGTCGGCCAGCACCGTACCTTCCACGTTGCTCATGTAGCCGCTCTTGGTCATGCGGTACTTGGGCAGGTCGCCTTTCACGGTCACGCCCTTCAGCGTCTGCGGTAGAGGCTCCAGCTGAATGATGCCGAGGCTGTCGGCATCGCATCTTCTCCAATATGTCTTGTGACCTATATAGCTGATTTTCAATATCGCATCCTGCTGCGCCGAAGGAATGGCGAAGTATCCGCTCTCGTTCGATACGCCACCGCCAAGCAGCGTGGAGTCTTGGGACGAGAGGATGGCGATGTTGGCGAACGCCACGGGCTGGCTTTGTTCGTCGATGATGGTGCCCGTCAGGCGGCGATCGGTCTTGTGGCTACACTCCACGAAGATCTCACGGTCTTCCTCTTTCACCGTCATGCGGATGGGATAGAAACCGATCATCTGCCGGATGGCGTCGGGCACGGAAGCGTGGTGGATTGTGGTGGTGATGCGGAAGTCCTCCAGTTCGTTGTAGAGGAAGTTGATGACGTAGGTCGTCTGCGCGTTGTTCAACTGGAGCAGGGCTTCACTGAGCGACAAACCATCGAATTTACAATTTACGTATTTACCATTTACTATTTGCTGCGCCTGTGAGCTGATAGCCTGCAACAGGGCAAGAAGTAGGAACGTTAAGATATAAAATGTGCGTCTCATCTTACCACCAGCTTTTTGTCTTCTACGCCTATGTTCACGGCTTCAAAGGTGTTCAACTTCTCTACGATGCGGTCGAGGCTGTCTTCGCGCTTCCAGATGAAATGGAAACGAAGCTGGCGAGCCGATTCATTCTCAAACTCCACCTGTACCCCGTGGGCTGCGGCAATGGCTGTGAGCATGGAGTCAAGTGGCACATTGTTGAAGACGTAAGGCTCGGACGGGATGGTTTCTGTCTTAATCGTATCTGCGACCAAGGAATTGCCGGGCTCGATGTCAGGCGCTTGCTCCGTCGTGGCCAATTGCGGCTTGGAAGTGTTGATGTTGCGCACGATTTGAATGGCGGCGAAGGCGATGCCCGAAACGAGGAGCACACCAATGAAGGAGGCGGCAACTTTGTGGTAAGGAATCGGCCCACCCCCAGGAAGCCAACCCCTAGGAAGCCAACCTCTATCTGGCCCACCCCTATCCCCTCCCCAAGGGAGGGGAACTCGTTTCCGCTTGTTTTCCGAGGATTGGGACTCCCCTCCCTTGGGGAGGGGCAGGGGGTGGGCCAGTTGGGAGTGGCCCAGTTGGGAGTGACCCAGTTGGGAGTGGCCCAGTTGGGGGTGGGCTTCCTGGGGGTGGGCCTTCACAAACTTCTCCCATTCGGCGTCCACGTCTGGGGTGTCGTCAGTCAGCTCATCATGTTTGAAAGCACGCTTAGCAAAGCTAAGTTGCTGCACGAGCTGGCGCATCTCTTCGTCGGCAAGAATCTGCCGCAACTTTTCGTCGGTCAGCTCCTCGGGGTGTTCCTGTAGTTCCAGAAGCCACTCTATACGTTGCTCTTCGGTCATCATATTGCTCTTGAGTTTGAATTGAAATACTTTCTGATTTTCTCCACAGACTGCTTCAGGTGGGTGTGGACGGTCTGGCGACTGACGTTCAGCGCATCGGCCACCTCCTGGCCGGTCATCTCTTGCAGGTAACGCAGTCGGAAGACATTCTGCTCCATTGGCGACAGGTTGTCTCGCACGTAGCACATCAGTTCTTCCATCTGCATTTGTTCTTCTGCTGTCTCTTTGCTGACGAGCGCGTCGCTGTCCACTGTGAGTAGGCGCGCAAAGCGTTCCCTCACCTGCTTGTGTTGCAACACGTTCAGGCAGCGATGGCGCACACTCGCCAACAGGAATGATTCCGCTTTGTCTGTTCTCATTGTTGTCTTGCCGCTGAGCAAACCGACAAACACCTCGCTCACCACGTCTTTGCTCTCCGCTTCGTCGAAGAGCAGTGTGAGTGCCAGATGATACATCTGCGTGTAGTGTGTCTTGAACAGACTTTCAATATCTTTTCGTGTCATACACTTATAAGACAGCTCAGACCAAGAAAGTGTAAAGCGGAAACGCGTTTTTTTCAAATCAAACTCAGTTTTTGAGGTATTTTAATCTATTTATTTGATAATTTTCACTCTGTGTTTTTGAAAGTGAACAATAGATTCATTGTTCGACAGACTGGGCAAATAGCAAAAATGCTTCAATTATGCCATGACGAGAAAACGAAGGATGAAATCCAACTCAGACGTGCCGACCAAGAAGTCCTCGATATCGCAGATTTCGCGCTTAATTTATTTAAATGGGGCAGCGCCGGCACTGCGGCCAGCGACTGCCCATCGAAGAGAGAGTATTTATGGATTAAAAAGAGTTGCAGTATGTTCAGAGTCGGTTGCGCTCGCTCTGTCCCGCATGGCTGCCCTTGTAGCGGCTGCGGGTGGCGTTGAACTTCCACGAGAGGTCGATGCCGATGCGGCGGCCATCGCGATACTCCTTGAATTGTGTACGGACATTGATGCCACCGTATGCCGTCATCTCTATGTAGCGAGTGTGGAGGATGTCGTTAGCAAGGATGGCTACGCTAAGACTCTTGTCTTTGAGGAACTGCTTGCTGAGCCGGAGGTCTATTCCGCCTGTGGCCTTCGTCTGCGAGCAGCCCTGCTCATTGTAGGGCTCCAGTTCCATTCTGATGTTTAGCAACCAATCGTGTGGCAGTGATAATGTATTGTCAAGATTAAAGTAGGTACCAAGTCCGTTCCACTTATGCTTGATGCCGATGGCTTCTAAGTCTCGGTTGTTGAAATAGAAATCTGCAGAGTAGTTCATCTGCCAGATACCAATCTTTGGCGAGACGCTAACTTCCATTCCGTAATTCTGGCTTTTGGGCACATTGCGGCGGTCATCGAGTATTACGCCTGGATGGTCTATATCATCATAGGCGACCTGAAAAGAATAGTTGAGGTTCTTGATGTATTGGTAATACAACTCGGCGTGAACCCATCGGTAGTTAGTCGTCCATGAGACATAATGGGTTGTTGTAGGGCTAAGGTAAGGGTTTCCCGTCTGGTACTCGTATTTGCTGCGATAGTTGATGGCCGTGCTGAGCGTGGAATAAGTGGGGTTGCGCCGGAAACATTGATAACTGAGGGTGTGCATCCAATTCTCCGTGCGGTAAGTCAGAGAGAGGCGCGGGATGAGCACATGGTAGTTGGGACTCTGCTCGAGGTCCTTCTGCCCATTGGTTTCGTAGTCATTGTGCTCGTTCTGCCAACGCAATCCGCCATTGAGACTGAACTTCTTCACTTGCAGGGCATAGTTGGCGAACAGTGACCACGTCACGGTCTGTTGGTGTACGCTATTGTCGGCAGAAAAACCGCTTTGGGTGAAGTCGCTTTTGCGGTCCACTCCCGATACTTCTTCGCCGAAGGTCAAAGTGCCTTTAGGGACGGGTGCTGTGACGACGAGTTTCTCTGCCAACAGGTTGTTCTTGGTCAGCGTATTGCTGCTGACTCCCTTCTCGCCAACGGTGCCACCTTCCATATTGCTCTCGGAATGTCCACCGTAGTAGTCGGCACTGAAGTCCAGTTTCCACTTGCCTATTTCGCCGACGTAGTAGGCATTCACAGCATGCTCCATCCGAGGCTTTCGAGAGGTAACCGTCTTGTTGGTCTCCGCTTCCTTGAATTGTCCATCACGCCACACCTCCTCGGCGGTCTCTATGCTACCTGTAGCATCGGTGATATAGTTGTTGGCGGTGTAGGTCAGTCCGAGAGAATGTTTCTCTGATATCTCCCAGTTCCAGCCGAGGTCGGCAAAGTAGTAGTTGTAGCGGTTGAGAAAGGTGATTTCTTTCTTAAAGTTCCATAAGCTGGAGGCCTGTAGTTGGTCATTGGCAATGGAGTTAATAACCTGATTGTTGCTTGTCAGAAACCCTCGAGCGAAGAAGTCCATGCCGTTGCGGGTTCGATAGTTCAGGGCTGCATTTCCATTGGCATAATTCTCTTTTCCTTGGCGGTAGACCGCGGAGAAGTTGCCGCTCCAGCCTTCGCCCGTCTTGCGGATGGTCTTGAGGCGAATGACGGAGGTGACTTCTGCGCTGTATTCCGCGCCGGGGTTGGTGATAATCTCTACCGACTGAATCTCGTCGGCACGCAGTCGGTCGAGTTCTTGCGCGTTGCGCACCTTTTTATTATTGATATAGATTTCCGGTTTGCCGTGACCTGCTACTTCGCCGTTGCTCATCATGAGGGGCAGATGGCTGAGCATGCCACTCACAGAGCCGAATTGTTCAAATGGAGTGCCCTGAACAGGAACCAGCAAGCCTCTTTCCGTTGAAGTATAAAGCAGTTGGTGGCCTTTCACCGTCACGCCTTTCAGGGTATAGTTATCTGGCTGCATCGTGATGGTTCCCATTGCTGGCTGTTCACATATCTTGTAGATGGTCTTGTAGCCGACGTAGGAGATGCGGGCGAGGACGACCTCTTGCTCGTATGGGATAGCGAAGTAGCCGCTCTCATTGGAGACGCCACCGCCAAGGAGTGTGGAGTCGGCAGGATTGAGGATCGTGATGTTGGCGAACGCCACGGGCTGGCTCTGTTCATCGATGATGGTTCCTGTCAGTCGACGGTCGGTCTTGTGGGTGCATTCCACGAAGATCTTCTTTCCTTCTAGGTTCGTATCATCAACAATCATGCGGATGGGATATAAACCGATCATCTGCCGGATGGCGTCGGGCACGGAAGCGTGGTGGATGGTGGTGGTGATGCGGAAGTCCTCTAGTTCGTTGTAGAGGAACATGATGGCGTAGTCGGTCTGCTGTTCGGCAAGTTGGCTGAGGGCTTCGCTGAGCGACAAACCGACGAATTTACCATTTACGTATTTACCATTTACTATTTGCTGTGGCTGAGCCGTGCCATTTGCCTTTTGTTCTGCCTGAGTCGGACCATTCACCATTTGCTGCGCTTGTGCCGGACTGAACGATAGCGACAAAATGGCGACGAACAAATAAATTGTAAATCGTAAATCCTTAAATTGTGAATATGAGAGTCTATTCATGGCGGCAGTCTATTCTACGATGATTACATTGTCCTTCAGCGTGACCTTCAGGCAATTGAACTGGTTGAGGTCGCTGACGACTTGGTCTATGCCCTGCTGCGGATTCCAGACAAAGCGGAAGCGGAGTTCACGGGCTTCGTCGCTCTGGAACGTGACCTTGGCATCGTAGTGGGCAGCTATCTCCGCCAGCATCTTCTTCAACGGGATATTGTCATAGACGACAGGCTGCACGACGAGCGTGTCGTTGCCGAGCGTATCGGTTGGAGCCACATTTATGGGCGTTGCGTCATTGACGACTACTTCTGTCTTGGGTGACCATTGCTGCGTGTGTCTGATGAGTTGGATGGCCGCAAAGGCGATGCCAGATACGAACAATACGCCAATGAATGAGGCGGCAATTTTCATGCGCCTAAGGTTTTGATGTCTGGGTTGCAGTTGCTGCTCAAGCCTTTGCCAGGCACCATCCACGTCCACAGCCGCGTCCGCCTTTCGCCGGCGGCTGCTGCGTTTGGCCTCAACCATCAGGTTGTAGGCCTCTCGGGTATCGTCATCATGATTGATGATGTCTTCTATTTCCTGCTCCGTATATGCCTCGGGATTATCAAGCATCTCCAGCAGTCGGAGGATGTGTTCTTTGGTCGTCTCCATAGGAATTGTCATTTTAGCGTTTGAAGTGTGTTCGGATTTGCTGAATGCTCTGCGCGAGGTACTTGTACGTTGTGTTCGGGTTCAGATGCAGCCGACGCGCAATCTCGGCGATGGTCAGGTCGTCGTCGAAGCGTAGGTGAAAGATGCTGCGGTGCGGCTCTTGCAGGTGCTCGTCCACGTAGGCCGAGATGTCGTCGGCCCGCTCCTCCGTTGCTCCGCGCAGTTGCAGGTCGGCCTCTGCTCCCATGGGCAGCAGGTTCTTCACCTTCTCGCGCACCTGCATCTGCCGGATACGGTTTAGGCAGGCATTGCGAACGGCCGTCAGCAGATACCCTTCCTTCCGCGGTGGCAGGTCGGCCTCGGCCACCCGCAGGAAGATGTCCTGCACCACGTCCTCTGCCTCCGCATCATCGCCCAGCAAGACCCTGGCCAGATGAATCATCTCGCTGTAGTTCTGGCGGAACAGTTTCTCAAGTATTCTCTTGTCAAGCATATCAGTCTTTTCTGTTATCTGCGTCCCGCTTCCTGTGGGGCACGTCTATCTATAAGACACTTCAGCAGTATCGTTTTTTTACGGCGACGCTAACTTTTTTCATCATGAGCGGCAAAAGCGCCTGCAAAGGTAGTGATTCTTTGCGGCACTGCACGAACAATCCGTTAAAGAATATTAAAAGCGCGGTCAGTTCCGTTACATTTCATTTACTTTGTTGTTGTAATTGTAGAAGCGCATCGCCATTCACATGCAAGAACAACCCTTCACACAGACCGCCACGCGGTTGCGACCCCGCCTCATGGCCCTCGCACGCAGCATCCTACGCAACGACGAGGAGGCGGCAGATGCGGTGCAGGATGCTCTCGTCCTGCTCTGGCGAATGGGTGAGAGGGTGCAGACGGCGGATGAGGCAGAGCGAGTGGTGATGCGCATCACACGAAACGTGAGCCTGAACAAGCAGAAACGGCGACGGCTGCAGACCACACCCTTGGAGAGCATTGCCACCGATGCGTTGCCCGCGCTGACGGCGCGACAGCAGAATCCGCAAGAGGCGATGGAACGACAAGAGCGCGAGCGAAGCATAGACCGAGCCATCCACCAACTGCCAACGGCACAACAAGCGGCCATTTTCCTGCACTACATGGACGGACTCACCTACGGACAGATTGCTGCCATCCGAGGTTCGACAGAAGCGGCTGTACGCATGACAGCAGCCCGAGCAAAGGAACATCTCATCAAAATCCTGAAACAATGAAAGAAGACGTATTCACCGACGAACAACTTTGGGACGAGGTCCTGGAAGTGCTGAACGACAACCGTCGCGAACTGACGGACGAGGAAGTGGCGTCCTTGCTGCAAGAGCGGAAGGTCTTTCCCCTAAGATACGTCCTCCTGGCGACTGCTGCCATTCTGGCAATAGGCTTCTTCCTGTGGCCGAAAGAGGATGATGGGAAGAATGAGCCGACCGTAGCTGAAGTGGTTCAGAGGGAGAAAGTATCAGACCATTCAGCGCGTATCGCTTCAGAACCGACATCGCCAATAGCGCCCAAGGCGGATAAGCTGATAGCTGCCCATCGCGCTCCACAGAAGTCCCGTCCTGAAAGGATTCAGCCAGCGGAGGGACACGATGCAGCCACAACCATCCGACAGGCTCAAGGCGAGGTCGACGAGCAACCGCAAGTGGAACTCCTCGAGATAGACATGGAGGCCGTGCACCAGCAAGGCGAAGACCTGCGCATGGCCATGGCGGCGATGAACAACGAACTCTTTGAAATGGAATAGAACGATGAAACGAATACTGACCATACTCCTTTTGGCCTGCTGCGCGACGAGGGTTGCGGCACAGAGCGTGCAGCTGGACGACTTCATTGAGCACCTCACAGCGCGTGGAGCCAAGGTGTCGACATCGCGTGTCAACGACAAGTACCACCTCTCGCGCCGCTACAACGTGACCTTCGAGAACGACCTGCCGCTTGCCGACAGCATCTGCATCCTCCTCGACCGTCTAGCACGCGGAGCTGTGGAGTCCTACCGCTACGAGAGCCACCGCAACGGGAACGACACCATCACCTACAGCATCGCCCTGCGGGGCTATGGCAGCAAGGACGACTATCTGCTGGACCTCGCGCGCGTCGAAGATCCTGCCAGCAGTTGGACCAACGACTTCAGCGACTTCCGCAAGACCCACACCTACCTCTATCCCAACCCCTACATGCAACAGGAACTGCGCTTCTACAAACTGCTCGGCGGCAACAACCGGCGGATGTTCCTCGGAGCGCGAGAGGCGGTGATGTTCGACTACGTGCAGGGGCGCGGCAACCTCATCGCTATGCAGACGCAAATCAATAAGGAGAAGGGTATGTACTTCCACTTCGACATATCGCCTCTGGACAGCCTGCTCGATGCCCTGCTCGCTCCGATAGCCAAGCCCCGACCTGTTCACTACGAACATGCTGCCGGCCGGCCCGTGGACAAGAGCACCACCTACTACAGCACCGACTACCTCCTGCCCTCGCTGCGTGGCAAGAGTGAATCCACGGGCAAACTCTACGTCATCACTGCCCGTCAGGGTGCGGTCAGGATTTATCATGAACTGCTGCAAGCCGCCCAGCAACACTTGGATGTCAGCCCCGCGCAATGCTGCGTGCTGGAATATACCAAACGCCATTTCAAGTTGAGCGGTGTCCGCAACACGGTTAAACTACAAGTCAACGACATCGCCGAATCCAGTTTCCTCATGGCCGACCTCGACCGCGACGGCACGCTCTACGTCCTGCGTCTGGAAGTGAATGGCGAGTACTGGATTCCAAAAGACTGGAAGTTGAACGAAAAACGGTAAACAGTAAACATAAGTAAATGCAAAAAAATAGTTTATATAATAAATTGATGAAGATTGACGTCTCGATTGATGTCGATTGACGTCTAACCTAAACAATAGGTTGATTTTGATTCAGACGTCAATCTACGTCAATCTAATCGTCAATCTATTCAAATATTATTGCTCGACTACTTACATTAATTATTAATTATCCTTCAAAAGAAATGAAAAGAATCATCACTCTCGCTACCGTCGGCCTACTGACTGCGGCAAGCGCCTTCGCCCAAGGCGAAAACCCTCATGGACTCTACAAACTTCAGCGTCTCGGCTACGAGAACGGCCGCCCCGACCACGTTCCGGAACTGACGCAGTACAAGTACTTCTCGGACTTCGTGCCCGTGACGATCATGCTGATGCGCAACACGCCCAAAGAGTACATCTACGTCCTGAAGCAGGACGAACCGCACCCCTATGTCTTCACAGGCGACGTAGCCGTGGGCGAGGACGGACGCGGCACCCGCATCTACGGCACCGACAGCAATCACGTGACCGTCAAATGGTACAACACCATCCGCCCTGGCAACGGCGACCTGTTCCCCATGAACCAGTTCATCACCGAGTACTATGACCGCAACGGCTTCGAACGGCAGATGCAGCGCTCCATCGAGATGCTGCAGCAGAAGCACGAGCAGCCCAACCACCGCCTCGCCGGCTGCTGGCGCCTGGTGGGAACCTACAAGCAAGTGGAAGGCGAACGTGTGCTGACCAGCACACCTGCAGATACCTACAAGATCTATGGCGACAAGGACGTCACCTGCCTCATCTGCCGAGGTGACCAGATCATGGGCGCCACCATCCTCTACAGGGCTATGGAGTACAAGCCCGAGACGAAAGATGCCAACACAGCCGGTTTCAGCGAAGGGGGCAGCACCGAGAATGAAGAAGGCGCCGCCACAGCGGGAGTCATCAAATGGAAGAACGACAATAGCTTCGAGGCAATTACCATTCGACCCAACGACACCGTCGTCGAAGAACTCTGGAAACGCTCCACACTACCCGAAGCGTTCCAAAAACTCTTTGGCACCCAAAAGCCCTGACAACCACACCGTTGTCAGTTCACCTCATTCCTCTTATAAACTCATCGTTTCAAATAAGCAGTTAGTTAATTAAGGACTAGTCGATTTGGCCCCCGCTGCGTCGTGAGACGCGGTGGGGCAAGTCGATTCTGCTCCCACAGTCGCCTCGTCGCCTTTACCCGTATGGAAGCAGCGCCCGTCCTCGTCCTTGGCCAACTATAACACCCAATAAGGGTGACTTTGAGGAAAATGGGAATCTTGCAAAAATGTAGGAGGAAAAAAATGAATAATAGAGCGCGTAATCAGAAGAAATATCGTATCTTTGCAGCGCAAAACACACTTATAATGTTATTACAATGACTACAACAATGCCCACCAACGGTCAGTTTCAATTAATGGAACTTCCCTACGAGCCCAATGCTTTGGCGCCCGTCATCAGTGCCGAGACCCTGAGTTTCCACCACGGCAAGCATCTGCAGACCTACATCAATAACCTCAATGCCTTGTTGCCCGGCAGCCGCTTCGAGGGATTGTCGCTGGAAGATATTGTGCGGACGGCTGACGGCGGCGTGTTCAATAACGCAGGTCAGATCCTGAACCACAACCTGTACTTCAGCCAGTTCCGTGCGCCGCAGGAGAATAACCAGCCTGTCGGTCGCCTCGCAGTAGCCATCGAGGCGCAGTTTGCAGCCGAGGCCGCAGACGGACAGACCGCCTTCGATGCCTTCCGTGCCGCCTTCGAGAAAGCAGGTACCACGCTCTTTGGCTCTGGCTGGGTTTGGCTCTCAGCCGATGCCGACAGCCAACTCGAGATTTCCCAGGAACCCAATGCCAGCAACCCCATCACCCGTGGCCGCACACCCCTGCTGACCTTCGATGTCTGGGAGCACGCCTACTACCTCGACTATCAGAACCGCCGTCCCGCTCACCTCTCAGCCCTCTGGAGTATCATCAACTGGGAAGAAGTGGAGCGACGCTACGTAGGGTGAAGCAAGAGCTTTTACTCTTTGCTTAAATACATCTTTCTCTTGTCAAAGTCGAAGATAGCTGGCGATGTAAAAAACTTCACGCCTAAGAAGCCGCATTCGTCAAGAGACGGGAATTTACTGACTCCCACGGATGCGTCGTTGAATGTTCTGCCACAAATGGTCAGCTTATCAGCAAAGAGGCCTTCAGCCACTACTTTGCCATTTCTGTCACGGGCCTCTTTCAACGTGACATGACTGTCGGCCAGAGTTCTCTCCACGATAGACTGGCTCTTATTGAGGAAGAGCAACGAACCATTACCCATGTCGGCAATGAAGTTGCCTTTCAACTTGATGTTGCGCCCATTGACGTTCATGCTTAGCTGTGTGTTGACAACAGGCATTCCGAATTTGTTGTAGGACAAATCCATGGGCATGGCACCCTTGACAAGGCTTGGCAGGGAGGCTCTGCTGATGATACGTAGTTCGTTGTTGCTCAAGTCTATCCTGGCGATTCCGCTATCGTCGGTGGCATTCCTGAACATATTGATGGGAATCATAAGCGCGTGGTCACCATCAGCAATCTTTATCGTTCCTTCGAAGATGGCATCGCCAATACGCAGTCGGGCCTGAGCGGTATATTTTATGTTGTGCATTCCGCGTAAATAGCGGATTTTTTCGTTGCACGGCTTAACTGGGAGTTTTAGTACGTCTTTGTGTGCTTCATAGAAAGATTCACTCATCATGAAACCGGGCACTCCACTTTCGAGCATCAGCTTGGCATCGATGCCATTTACGCTTGTGTTGAGGAAGTAATGTCCATTTTCTTTCTCTAGCTTGAACGCCGGGTCTGATTGAGCCATAGCCTGTACGGCCGTCAGCAAATGGACAAGCAGAATGGCGAGAATTCTTATGCTCTTCATATTCAAAACACTTAATGGTTGATAAATATTACATCGGCTGTTATAGATAATTGTTGACCACAGACGCGAGTTGGGGCAGGGGCAAGGCACCGCTTTGCCGCCACAGCTGCCGGCCGTTGCGGAAGAGCATGAGGGTAGGCACGGCCTGCACACCGTATTGTGCGGCTGTCTGCTGGTACTTATCCACATCCACCTTGATGATGCGCAGACGTTCGCCCAGCTGTTGCTTCAGGTTTTCGAGCACAGGGTGCATAGCCTTGCAGGGACCACACCAGGTGGCGAAGAAATCGACCAGCACGAGGCGGTCGGCAGAGATGACATCGTTGAAGGTTTCCATATTCTTGACAGATGTTTTATCGAAAGAGGTTGTTGTCTTTTGCAAAGGTACTGCTTTCCACTTGAACACAAAAACTTTTCACTCTAATTTGCTCCATACGCTCGATAAAAAGCCTTTTTAACATCTTCAGCGCTTCAGTCCGTCTGTTTTTACCTCCAGCACGTAGCCGCGCTTCTTCAGGGAGGTGATGGCGAGCGTGTTGTCTGCCGCAAGCAGATGGCGGAGGTAAGAGATTTGCACGTTTAGGGCGAGGGAGTTGGCATAGCTGGCATTGCCCCACACGCGTTCGAGGATGAAGTCGCGCTCCACGATGCTCCCAAGGTCTTGAGCCAGAAGGAGCAAGATATCACTCTGCCGCACGGTGAGGTGCTGGCGCCTACCTGCATACTCGATGGTGGCGAGGTTGGGATTGAAGAGGGTGTGGCCGAGGAGGAAGGGAGAAGACCCTCCCCCCTGTCCCTCCCTTGTAGGGAGGGGAGTAGGATGTATCAGACCTGATGAAGGAATGTCGCCCTCCAAGGTATATACTCCCCTCTCTACAAGGGAGGGGCAGAGGGGAGGGTCCAAGTCTATTTGCTTAGTTCTTTCCTTTATCCTCGCTATCAACTCCTCCGGGTAGACCTGCAAACTGACTTCGTCCGCCGTTCGCCTCACTACTACGTCATCGGTGCGACCTTCGAGGAAGTCAGATGATGAGGCCTCTTGGAAGCGTTCAGAAATGAATGCGCAACTATTGAAAAACGTTAAATCTTCGAACTCTGAGCGTGACTTTGACGAACGCTTTGCGTATGATAAGTGTAAGCAGTTATGAAAGCAAAGCCGACAAGAAAGATGTGAATCTGAACGCCGACTGTTCGGAAATGAACACGCAGGTGTTCGGTAACGAACAATAACGCCACACTGTAGAAACGGCTTTCTCCTTCAAAACCAAAGCATTGCCATTTTTGGCACACCTTTTGTTAAGAAAAGGACGGCATAAAGCAGCTAAAGAGAAAAAGTACGCTCGGCCCGAAGAGTGGCTTGAAGACGAAGCTAAGTGTTTCGGCAGGAAAGACTTTCTTCGAGCAAGGCGAGACAGAAGAAAAGTAAACGCTGAAGAAAGCCTAGGCATTTAGGTGATCTCATTCACCTGAAGTAAATTTTCTTCGATCGCCCCGCTGCGTCGTGAAAGGCTACAGGTAGGCGAGCTTGCTCGGGAATGACGCGACGGGGATTTTGTCAAAGATACTCTATCATACAAAAGAGCGTTTTTCTTAGATACAAGGTGAAAACAGAGCACAAATGTTTATCTTTGCAGCCGAAAGTTCCTTTTTATGTTTCTTTAACGTTGAAGAATCCGCCTTTCAGCGTGATAAATGTGTAATGCAAGATCAAGAAATCCTCCAGCTCATCCCTCGCCTGCGCCCATTGGCTTTCGAAATCGGGCGTCAGTTCTTCGGCAATACCGAGGATGCGGAGGACGTGGCGCAGGACACGTGTCTACGTCTGTGGGCTGCACGCAGCCATATAGATGTCTCACAATCCATGGAGCCTCTGATGGCGAGGATAGCAAAAAATGTGTGCGTGAGTATGTGGAGGAAGCGTTCGGTAGGGAATGAGGCAGACATCGTTTCGGATTTCCCGTCTGATGACACCTCTCCTCAAGCCTTGCTTGAAGAGCGCGAAGATGCCATTTGGGTCGAACACCGGTTGCGGGCTCTGCCTGAATACCTCCAGCGTGTCCTGCGCCTAAAGCAAGAAGAGGGGCTCACCACCGAGCAGATTGCCGAAATCCTGGGCACAGACCCGCACTCAGTGCAAACCCTCATCAGCAAAGCCCGCCGACAACTGATGAATGAACTCAAACGCCGATACCGCAAATGAACCCTCAAACATCGTTACAACAATGAAAAATAATAACCCTCAAACCCCAAAGGGAATAGCATCAGGTGATTCTTTAAGCGTGAAGCCACCCATTGGGGCGAGCGCTGTCGCTGAGTTCCTTTCTCGTTTCCTCAGTGGCCTCACTACAGCTGAGGAAGAGCGCCTGCTCCGCTCGGCAATCGAAACCAAGGCAGCCCATGGAACTGCGCTCACTGAAGACGAGCGTGCTGCCTTTGCCATCTTACGACTCTCCTTTCCCGAAGAGGATACAACCACGCTGTTAACAGAAGACCTCAGTGATGAATATGAAACCTTGATTGCCAATAGACAGACAATCCAGTCGAGTTTGAATTTCAACAACAGCGGATTGATACATCATCGTTCCCTTCCCCTGCATTCACGCCTCTTCCGCATTGCAGCCTCCTTCACAGCCATAGCAGCCGTTTTCGCGCTCGCGTTCCTTATTATAATTAAAGATAAGCCTGCTCATCCAACGGAAAAAGAAAGCCAGGAGCTAATCTCATTATCCTCGGTAGAACATGAGGTAGGGGAAACCCTGGACTCTCCCCCCGAGGACTCTCCCTCTGCCCTGGACTCTCCCCCCGCCCTCCCTGCTAGGGAGGGAGCAGTCACCCTTGTAGGCAGCAATCCTTCATCCAGTCTAATGCATTCTGCTCCCTCCCTAGCAGGGATGTCGGGGGGAGAGTCTTTGAGGGGAGGGCCTGTGTCTTCGGGGGGGGAGTCTGACTCGGCTTCACATCCTATCGACGACCCTGATGGTGCCGCCATCCTCGCAGCCGAACAGCAACGTATCATTGAGGCAGAGGCGGCTGCAATGGCACGTGCCATTGCCGTTCAACAGGAAAACACCCTCGCAAGCCTCAAGGCAACGTCCCCGTCGTAAAACCCGAGTGTTTTGGCTTGTGGCCTCAAATTGATAAGAAAATCAAATATGATAATAATATGAAACGATCTCATTCTTTACGTCTCATTCTCTTCATTGTTGTCATTGGCCTTTCGCCAGCTTCATGGTCGCAACCGCTTCATGTGGAGCAAGCCTTCACTGCCCTGCTTCAGGCTTCTTCCAATGGCAAAGACTTGAAGACGACCACTTACGTGGATGCACAAACGGGCGCGCAGGCCAAGCACTCCAGCTACAATTTTACCATTCCTGTCGCGCAGGGCTCACTCATCGATGACATCTATAAGGCCTTCGAGGCCGACGAACATCTATGCACGCAGTATGAGCGCGACGATGCTCACTCAGCACATACTTGGGCAGTGCCTATTCAGGTGCCCGGCACGGTGTTCGAGGCGAATGTTGACGCCAACACCAACTACCTGCAAGGCGGGTTTATCGATTCCAGCAGCGTGCCCACGGCCTACTTCTACTACGTGCTGACATGGCAGGCTTCGGCAGATGGGAAAAGCCTCTCTGGGCGTGTGAATCTCTTTTTCATGGACGCCCACACACAGCACCCGGCCATCCGTCAGCCCTCCAAGCCCTCCTACGATGCGTTGCTCACCGCCATCAAATCCTTCACCTCCAGTCCTCAGAACTATGTCTCATGCAGTTTCCATTGGGCACGTGCAGCTGCCACGGGGCAATGGATCCGACGCTACAACACATGGGGGTTCAACTTCCCGCTTGAACGAGAGAGTGAACTCCTCTCGCCCCTCTACTGTGCTTTCGAGGCCGAGCGCAGCCGTGCCTACCGCTTCCTGAACAAACCTGCTGGACAGACGGCTGAGAACGTCAGCATCATTGTCGATGACCAAGGCGGCAACCTCGGCCTCGGCAGTCAGACCGACTGGAACATCATCTATGCCTATTTCGCCGACGAGGACTTCCCTCAGAACCGCTACGTCTATGCGCTCTGGTACAAAGTCGATGTACCGCGCCAGTGTATCGTAGGCGAGCTCATGGAAATCAATACGGAACGTCCCGACGGAGGCATCATCACCAATCCCTTCGTCCAACGCTCTGTACCAGAGTACCTTTGGCAATTCGGGGCGCCTAAGGTCAGGGAACTTCAAAAAGGCCAAGGTGCGTTGCCTGCTTCAACGGTCCACCCAGAAACGCAGACCTCAGCTGCATCCAGCGTAACGATGAAAGGCTTGCACGGCGAGGAACTGGTAATGAGTTATGAAGGAAATGTTGATGATGCCTTTTCTCCTGAACTATCGACACTTCGCGACGTGCTCACAGGCAAGGAATATATCAGTTTTGATAATAACGCCACCACAATAGACTGTGAAGCAGGACTGCTCAACCGCGGCATGGATCTCGGCGCTCTCAATCGTGAGCTGGACAGCTATGCACGTGAGTTCGCGCTCAATCGCACGCTCTACGCCAAAGGCATGGACACGTATGCTCAGATGTACAAAGAGACTAACGACCAGCTCCGCCAGCAGTTGCAACTGCAAACCAACGAAGCCACATGGATACGCGAACAGGATTTAGAGAGACTTTTGGAGGCGCGGAAGAGTCTCGCCAAAGCCGACTACGACAAACAGCTGGTCGGCCTCAACGAAAAGTATGGCAGCACTTTACGCCAGATGTCCACAGACTACAGCCAAGCCCTGCAAGCCGCTAACGCCGATTACGAGACCCAACTAAAACAATTGGCCGAAGAGTACAACGGACGCATGAGCTTCTTCGGCAAGGACGGCACGCCGGCTCAGTTCATCCATCGCGTCTTCGACCACCTCATCACAGCTTATCATGCCGACGGAACCCTCCTCGATGCTGCCGTAGCCAAGAAGATGAGTACGCTCGCCAAGCTGATGGGTGAGTTCGGTAATGCCGAGACCAAGGCATTCTATTTGAACCGCCTCCAGCTTCTTCAGAACAAACGTCGGGGGACGCTTGCCGACAGCTCACTCGCCGACGCCGTTGTCTGTCTCGGAGGTGAACGTGGCACGCCAGGTATCACCACCTCCAAACAGTTCAACAAGCAGTTCAACAAACACTACGATGCTGCCAACTCTGCCATTAAGCGCTATCGTCGGGGCAAGAAAGCCAACATGCACACAGTTCGCTACTACCTCACTCAGCTCTCCACCTTCTGCTGCAATTCAGCCAGCCTGGCCACGAATCCTGCAGCCTATATCGATCGTCTCAACCAGCTGCGCGCTGCCTTCGTTGATGCCAACACTAGCTACTACACCCGTAGCTACCACACTTCAGTGGAAGACGTAACGCCTATCCACACTCTCTTCGACCAAGCCATAGAAGCCTTCAGCCGGCACGTCCACGACGTCCTCTCCATGAACTCTGATAAACCGAAGTGACACACATTGAATTTTGGTTAATAAAGTAAAGAAAAGTAAACGCTGAAGAAAGCCTAGGCATTTAGGTGAATTCATTCACTTGAAGTAAATTTTCTTCGATCACCCCGCTGCGTCGTGAGATGCGACGGGGATTTTCTTACTAAGCGTAAATGCCCAGAAATAATTTAGAAAAGATTGATGAAGATCGACGTTAAGATTCACGTCGATTGGCGTCTCAATCAAAATGTCAGACAAATGTCAGGGATATAATTTGCAGGGAATAGGGTAGGGGATGTACCTTTGCAGCCGCTATGCCGAGGGAACTGGCATCGTGCACGTATATTTAATAAAGTATAACTCCAAAATGAACGAACAATGAAAAAGAACTTGCTGGCAGCAATGCTGCTGATGACGCTTGCGCTTGCGACACAGGCGCAGGAACTGAAATGGAAAGTCACGGGACGCGTGGCAAACGCTGAGGCTCAGGACACCCTGACGGTCATTGATGTCAAGACGCAACGCTCAGTGACTACGCTCAACGTGAAGGACGGGCAGATCATACCTGCAGTAGGGACGCTGACGGAGCCTGTCTTCTGCGCCATCCAACGTGAAGGCAGAACGGGCTGGATTATGTCTTTTGTGTTGGAGGGCGGAACCGTCACCTTGGACGTCGACCTCGACAACAGCGTGCTCCCGGGTGCCAGCGGTACGCCGATGAACGATGACCTCTCGCCCCTTCTCCGTTACCTCGCTCATCCCGTTGGCGGCTATAATCCTACAAAAGACGAGGAGTATGCAGGCCACATCCTTTCACTTGTTCGCGAAATCGTCCTACGCCACGCTTGGGATGCCCTCGGCCCGTTCATCATTCAGATGACGCAGACGCGCTACACACCCACAGAGACTTTGGCACTCATCAGCCTCCTGAGCGAGCAGCAGAAGGGCGACTTGGACATGCAACGCTTGCAGGATAATATGACGTTGGCGGCCGAGACGGACGAGGGATGCATGTTCCGTGAACTGACGGGAGTGGGGCGCGATGGTCAGTTGGCACGTCTCTCGGACTACGTAGGGCGCGGCCATTATGTCCTCGCCGACTTCTGGGCTTCGTGGTGTGGCCCCTGTAAGGCACGTATGCCGCAGGTGATAGGCCTCGCCCGCCGCTATGCCGACCGTGGCTTGCAGGTCATTGGGATCACCATGAAGGAACCCGTCGAAGCCTCCGAACGTGCTGTAGGACAACTCGACATCCCCTTCCCGCAAATCTACCAGTCCACGCCCATGTCCACCTACGGCATCACCGCCATCCCAGCCTTCATCCTCTTCGCCCCCGACGGCACCATCCTCCTGCGCCGCACCATCAGCCCCGAAGCCGTGGAGGCAAAGCTCGAGAGCCTGCTTGCATCGTCTAGAATCGTTAAATAAAGCAAATAAAGAATCTGTCGTATGAAAGTAATTCACTCATAATCTTTGCGGAATAGATACTTTATGTAAATTTGGAAAGTAATTCCGAATTTGCATAAACGATGGACAATACGTTTATAAATAGAGAATAAGGGAGTACGCCGCCATTGTCCGTTAATCTTCCTTAAATAATCGCCTCTGTACGTTGACAAATGCGAACGTTGTGCGTTATATAAGTGTATGCTGTTGTGAAAGAATCGCAGGCAATTGAAGTGTGCGAATCTGAACACCGAGTGTTCGGAAATGAACACCTAAGTGTCCGATAATGGACAGATGACTTTTAGACGTTTGCTCATAATCAACGCATTATCGGCTTGGCACCCTTCTAGCTATATAATTGATGAATAATATTATCCATAAAGTATAGTTTCAATGAAGAAAACCATCATCACCATCCTGCTCGCCCTCGTCGCAATGGGCGGACATGCACAAAGGCATCTGCCAGCGTTCCAGTACTCCAAGGAGCCTGCTGTATTAAACGGAATTATTATTGGGGATGCGGCCACAAAGAGACCAGATAGCGTGCGCGTGCGTTACGCTTTGAAATACAGCTCGGGCATGGGGGACGCTGTAAGACGTAGCAGTTCGGGTGTGGATGCTAATGGACATTTCAGTCTGAGTCTGCCTACAGGTACGACGATAGATTGCCACGTAACAGTAGGCGAATGTCGTTTCACCTGCTATGTAGTGCCAGGTCAGACGGTTTCTTTCAAACTTAATCTTAAAAAGCAGAATACGCAGGGGCTGACCAAAGCGTTGACGTTCGGTGGACACTTGGCCGACTTCAATCAGGATTTAGTCTATGCCACAGAACGGGGTTTTGACCCAGAGACCATCTACCGCGATGTAGAAGCGAAACGTAACATGGGACAACTGGCAGCTGAACTGTCCGAGAAAAACGAAGAGGGCTACTTCCACTATCTGGATTCCACATACCACCGAATCAATGAACTAATAGACAACGACCGAAAGATTGGCAAAGCCTATCGTGAGTTTGCAAAAGCGGCAAACCTATATGAACAGGGAGCGATGATGCCCTTCTGCGGCCAGGCTATCCAATATGAGGGCATCAGTACAGACGAAGAGTATGATGCTTTCGAAGGACGCTTGAAACAGCGTTTGGATTGTTATATGCAGGATGATCCTTGGGTCAATCCCGTGCTATGCTATGTCATGTGGGGTATGCCAGCAACTTTCGTAGACTCGTATGTCAGCCAGCCAGTGAAGTTGCCTTCAGACTATCAGCAGTGTCTTCTGGCCTCGAAGTTTCTGCAACAGATGGGAGCAGAGAAACTGTTGCTTACAGAAGAGCAGAAAGATAGTGTACGAACGTTCTTGCCAGTTCTGGGGCGGGATGTGTTAGATTATAATGACCGGATGGACCGGGAGCTGTCATTTGTGAGTGAGCAGGGGATGTCTCGCATTTGCACTTTGCCTGACAATACAAAAGATTCTAGTGACATCCTTTCAGCTATCCTAAAACCATATCGCGGGCAGCCCGTGCTGTTAGACCTCTGGGAAACCACCTGCGGCCCGTGCCGATTTGCGTTCAAAGATATGCATGAGAAGAAAAAGGAACTGGCTAGACGTATGCACTTCGTCAGCATCGCAAGCGAGAACTCCGACCTCGCCACGTGGCAACGGCTCATTCCCAACTACATCGGAGATCACTACCGCTTGACCATGCAGCAACTCCAGGCATTACACCGACAAATTCCTTGCGACACAAACGGAGTTCCCGTGTGGGTGGTGGTTAACTCCGACGGCACCATACACCATGCTTTCAAGGGTTGGGGCGGTCTCGACCAGATGATGGAAGAAATATCGCCAGTACTAAAGTGAATTACTCGAAGAAACTTCAAAAAGACATCATGAACAAGAAAACCATCATCACCATCCTGCTCGCCCTCGTCGCTATGGCGGGGCGAGCACAAGTGAAATCTGGTCTTGACCTCTGTCTGAGGGATGAGGCGACGGGCGAATGGCTTATCGGGCTGTTCGATGATTATGCCATCTATGACTGTGATTATTGGGACTATGCGGAAGCTGAGAAAGATCACGTTGTGCTGACTAAGGATGGGCTGCGGAAGGAGATACGGCTGAAGAAGAATACGATTACCATTGACGGCAGGAAACATAAGACTTCGGTGCTGACCGCAAGGAGTCTGCCAGATTACCCATCCAAGGATGAAACAGCATGGCCAAGCGGCATACCAGCAGAGGAGGATAGTGTCACACTGCGTGTCTGTGTGAACACATACAGAGAGAAGGCTGAATTTGTGACATTCATTAACCGAATGTTCAATGATAAACAAGTCAAGGAACTCACATCGGTGGATGCTCTTGGCCGCTTCGAGGTTAGGATGCCTGTGGTGGGACCTGCGGTGATGGGCATCTTCAGCGACTCCCAACATCCGTTGGAGCACACCTTATGGAGATTGTTGGCAGTAGAGGGAGGCGACACGCTGTTGCTTTACATGGATGATAAGAATGACCGCACCTACGTGATGGGCGGCAAATTTGCCCGATTCAACAATGAACTGATTGGCTGTGATTTCCAACCGGACTTCGTGAGGACCGACGAACAGACCATTGACAGCACCATCGTGCAACAGCGGCATTATATGGAGGCGTGCCATGAGAGGATGGATTCTTTGTATGCTTCCCGCCCCAATCTCTCCCGCCGTTTCCGAACCTATTATCAAGATTACATACAGTATCAGTTTGCCTATCCGATGCTCCTGAAATGCTGCTGGCCGTCCGCAGGTGAGAGCCAAAACCAACTCCTGCAGAAAACAGAGGCCGAACTGAACCCATTGAAGTGGACACGCTCGGAACTGCCTTTGATGTGCCGCTATGGTTTTGGGACAATTATCAAATATTATGTCTCTGCACTAACAGACATCCGCCAAACAAGCCTGACCGATCCCTCCGATTTCATTATGCAGCTCTACCAAGACGGTAAGGTGCAATTGAGCGATGACGAACTGCAGAAAGTAAAGAGTTTCCAGACGTTGCGCGCCAATTATAACGGGGATGTTGACCTGAACAATGCTTTTCAGTCGGACATTATCCCTATCTTAGGCAAGCCTCTCATCACACAATATTGGGACTGGGAACAAAGCGAACGGAGTGTGCCAATCGAGGTAAGTGTCATCAATTCCCTCGATTTGGACGAGGCCACCCGCGAGATACTGAAAACGCATACATTCATGAAGGATATCGACGGCAAGAGCCACGTAGCATCACCACGTGTGATGGAACTGGCTCATCAAGAAATTCATCATCCCCGACTTATCCAAGCTATAGACGACACCAATCAGCGTATTGCGGATTTCTTGGCTGAACAGCTAAGACAGCAAAAGGTAGCCCCAGAATCCGGAACACCCGCCTCACGTCGTGTCGCAGAGGAGGAACTAAAGGGTATCACAGATGGAAACCAACTCTTTGATCGTATCGTGGCGCCATTCCGCAACTACGTCGTTTATGTGGATGTCTGGGGTACATGGTGTGGTCCCTGCTGTGCTGAAATGGAGTATGTTCCCGACCTGAAGAAAAGACTGGTAGACAAGCCTGTGGTCTATCTCTATTTCTGTAACAACAGTCCCGAAGATGCTTGGCGTACTTTCATCAGCCAGAAGCATCTTGACACTGACAACGCCGTCCACTATAACCTGCCCAAAGCACAGGAAAGTGCTATTGAGCAATACCTTGAAGTAAGTGGCTTTCCCACCTATCGGCTCGTAGATACTGCGGGGCGACTTATGCCTGGCGCTGCACCCCGACCTTCCAACCTTAGCGGTACGGTTTCTGCTATTGAGCAGTTGTTGAATCCCTGAAAATAAAGTATAAATAAGGCAATGATAT
Source organism: Bacteroidaceae bacterium (assembly GCA_017429525.1). Taxonomy (GTDB): domain Bacteria; phylum Bacteroidota; class Bacteroidia; order Bacteroidales; family Bacteroidaceae; genus Physcousia. The sequence continues at coordinate 45,567 of JAFROT010000044.1, forward strand.
AGCAGTTGACCCGCAAACTCCGCGGCACTCGAATAACCACCGACCGAGAGCAGGTTTTCCCCTGCCTAAATTCCGACGCCCCTCTGGGGCTTACTTCTACGCTCATAGGGTCAACTCCTATATTATTGCCCAATTTTAAGGTAAAGCACGTCCATTCGCGCAGCCCTTCACGTCCGTTCGCATCACCCTTCACGTCCATTCGCAACGCCCTTCACGACCATTCGCATCGCCCCTCACGTCTGCTCGTGAAGGGCTGCACATATAGACGCATCGCCCTGCGCGACTATATGTGTTCGTTATTCGGTCGCGACCGAATAACGAAGTCCTCTATATCAATTCACCGATTCCTCCAGCCAACTTGCTCTGCACGAGCAGGGCATTCTC
>JAFROT010000045.1 GCA_017429525.1 Bacteroidaceae bacterium
AGAGCGTGACCTACAGCCCCTGCACCGCAGGGGTGTCCCTTTCTCGTTTGCGGGTGCAAAGGTACGGCGACTTTTCCAAACCGCCAAATCTTTTGAGAACTTTTTTACAAAAAACTTTCCGAGGCGTGATTTATGTCAACCAGCTCGCGCGCGTACCTTTAATTATATCCGCGGGAACGGGCGCAATCCTTTAATTCCGACACTGAAAGTAAATGCGGAGGAATTTCGACACTGAAAGTAAATGCGGAGGACTCGAGCTCTGCTCGCTTGACCCTTCAAGAAATGCGGAGGAAATTAACTCAGTAAATATTCAATATAATTTTCTGGACGAAATTTACTCCGCATTATTGCGCATTTTCTTTCAGAGTCAAAAAATCTATGGAGTTTGACCTAGCTTCCACTATTTGAGCAAAATTGAAGGCTAAATGGTTGTTATTATGGCGATTACAAAAGTGGAAGATGTTCGTATAGCCTCCACTTTGCTTCCACTCATTGGGAGACAAAGAGGCACAGAGTTTTATTTTCTCCGTGCCTCCAAATAGAGTATTATTAATTGAATGTACGCTTCATCGCGCCAGCCCCTCTCCCCTCCCTGACGGGAGGGGTTGGGGGTGGGTCTGCTGGGGCGGGTCTGCTGGGGCTTCTTTTTTATTTCCCCAGAATAATATTCACGAGGGCCGTGACGTCGGCGATGGTGACCTTGGTGTCGTTGTTGATGTCGGCTACTGCTGCGTTGTAGCTCGTCGTCTTGCCCAGGATGATGTTCACGAGGGCCGTGACGTCGGCAATGGTCACTTTGCTGTCGCCGTTGACATCGCCACGCATCAACTTCCTTGTGAAGTAGCCCGTGTCGGGGTTAGCACGACTTATGTAATCATAAAATTCAGACTCATACGGCACGGCTCCCACGAGGCTAACGCAGCCATTGAACAAATCAGCACAGTCATGACGCAGCGGATAATCACTCCAGTCGTCGTTGCAATAAATGGTGGTCAGATCCTCACAGATAGCGAACATCGCTTCCGCTTCCGTCACATTCCGCATGTCGAAGTTCGTCAGGTCGAGGCTTAATAGTGACTCACATTCATTGAACATGTATGCCATGTACTCGACCTTGCTGGTGTTGAAGCTCGACAGGTCTACACTCTTCAACGCCATGCAGTAGTTGAACATGTCGGCCATATCCGTCACGTTGCTGGTGTTGAAGTTCGACAGGTCGAGGGTCTCCAACGCCGAGCAGCCATCGAACATGCCCCTCATGTCCGTCACCTGACTGGTGTTGAAGTGCGACAGGTCGAGGCTGTCAAGGTTCTGGCAGCCTTCGAACATATTGCTCATGTCCGTCACATGTTCCGTGTTCAGGTACCTAAGACCTTTGATCTCTCCTCTCACTTCGTACAAACCCATGAACATCTTCGACGTCGTCGTCAGTCCGTGATAGTTCTCCATCGACTCGTCGATGGTAACAAAAGAGATCCGACCCGCGTCCGGATACTTATCCCAGCCGTTATTGACCACCCCGAACACATCCTTGTTTGCATTGCTTTCATGCTCCGACTTATTGAAGTCGTAGTAGAACGTCAGCGACTCGAGGTCTTTGTCGACCACCGCATACGCCTCAGCGCCTGTGAAGTAGCCGTTGGTGGGATTGGCGAAGCGGATGTCGTTGTCGTTGTCACTACTGAAGGGCACTGCACCCTGAAGTGAAGGACAGTTGTCGAACATTCCCTCCGATTCGGTCACCACGCCCAGGCTCCAGTCAGCATTGCAATAGATAGTGGTCAGTTTCGAGCAGTCTTTGAACATCCACCTCGTGTCGGTGACGTTCGTCATATCGAAGTTCGCCACGTTGAGGCTCTCCAAGTTCATGCAGTAGCCGAACATTTGAGGCATTCTCGTTACATTAGCTGTGTTGAAGCCCGACAGGTCGAGGCTCGTCAAGTTCAAGCAACTCGAGAACATCTCGGACATGTCGGTCACATTCGCCGTGTTGAAATTGGTGACATCAAGGTCCGTCAAGGCCGAACAGCCATGGAACATAAAGTACATGTCAGTCACGTTCGCCGTGTTGAAATTGGTGACATCAAGGCTAGTCAACGCATGGCAATCGGCAAACATGCTGCGCATGGTGGTCACGTTGTCCGTAATGAAATTTGAGACATCAAGGTTCTCAAGGGCCTGGCAGTCACAGAACATATTGTTCATATTGGTCACATTGGCCGTATTGAGGCCCGCCACGTCGAGGAACGTCAAGTTGCTGCAACCATTGAACATAGAGCTCATATTGGTCACGTTGTCCGTCTGCAGGCTTGTCGCTTCAAGGGCCGTCAGAGAGGAACAGCCACTGAACATGGCGCTCATATCGGTCACGTTGGCCGTGTTCAAATTGGTGATGTCAAGGCTTGACAATGACGAACATCCCATGAACATACACGACATGTCCGTCACGTTGTCCGTGTTCAGGTAGTCCAGATAGTTGATGGTGGTGAGGGCTCTCATGTAGTAGAACCAGGACCTGGTGCTGGTCAAACCGGTGTAATTTTCAAACGACTCGTCGAACGTGACAGTGGTGACGGAAGTGTTGCCCTCGCCATTGTTGTAACTCGTCCAGTCGGGTATGGCAGCACTACTTGGCAGGTCATACGTCACTCCCTCGCGAAGCACTCTCCTTCTGTCATAGTAGAATGTCAATGTGTTGCCATCCACTACGGCATACGGCTCCAGCTCATATGTGAAGTAGCCGGTAATGGGATTAGCGAAGCTGATGTCGGTATTGCTTTTATCATAGCTGACGGCACCCACGAGGCTGGTGCAACCGCCGAACATTCCCTCCGATGCGCTCACCTTGCCCAGGCTCCAGTCAGCATTGCAATAGATAGTGGTCAGGTTCGAGCAGTCTTTGAACATCCGCCTCGTATCGGTGACATTCGTCATATCGAAGTTCGACAAGTCAATGGTTGTCAGGCTGGAGCATCTGTTGAACATCTCAGCCATGTCGGTCACGTTGGCCGTATTCATATTGGTGACGTCAAGGTTCACCAATGACGAACAATTCAAGAACATGCCCGACATGTCGGTCACGTTGGCCGTATTCAAATTAGTGATGTCAAGGTTCACCAACGAAGTACACTCTACGAACATGCCCGACATGTCTCTCACGTTGGCCGTGTTCAGGTAGTCTAAGTGGTTGATGGTGGTGAGGGCATTCAGGTAGTAGAACCAACGGCCGGTGTTCTTCAGCCTGGTGTAATTCTTAAACGACTCGTCGAATGTGGCGGTGGTGATGGTGGTGTCATTCCCATTGTTTAAACCCGACCAGCCTGGGGTATTATCATAATATGGCAGGCTATACTTCAATCCCTCGCGTGTCGCCCTCTCTGAGTCATAGTAGAATGTCAGTGTGTTGCCTTTGACCACGGCATAAGCATCCTTGTTTTCAAACCACTGTATCGGCGTTGCATTCCGCTCGCCGCCACAAGTGTAGATGCTCTGTATGCCGATCCTATCCCAGTCGGAAGAATAGAGGTCGTTCAGGTAGATATGATCTCTGGCAAAATCGGAGTTGTCTGTAAAGCCGTAAGGGATTTCGGTCAAATCCTCGGTCAGTCCATAATGAGTTGTTGGGGTGAATGTCAGCGGGCTAATATTTCCATCAGTATCCGTGTAAATCATATATGACAGTTTCGATGCATCAAGAGGTGCGCCATCGGTATCCTTCAGAAGCACATTGAAGTCTAAACGATTGTAGTTGTCTCCATCCAATGATAAGATAGCAGGATTGGCAGGCATGGCAGCTCTCTCAATCACTCTCTTCAGCACGGGATTGTAGAAGGTCTCTGTACTCCCTCCTGATGTAACACTGACATTGCCTTCTGCGGTATAGATGTCAGTTACGGGAGCGTATGTGAAGACACCATCGCCACCATAGGAGAAACCGTAAGTAGAACCATTCCTGCCTTGACCCATGTACTGATTTTCCGGGAAGGTCACTATGTTACCGCTTTTCGTGCCCTTTACCCATGCCTTTGGCAGATTCGCCCCCGCTCCCAGGCCCTGGAAATATACATCGTTGCCATCGACGGCCACATTGACGGGTATAGTAGCATCGACTTCTAAAAATGCATCATAATAGGACATCACGTAGGGAACAATCTCCACACCCTCAGGCACCTTCACCAAAGACAGAGACTCGTCGGGAGTTAGTGTGCTCCCTGATACATAATAGGCAAAGGAATAGCCTGCATATTCGCCATTTGTAAGTCGCATAACTATCCATTCTTCGAAACAGATGGAACCGTCGTCCTGAATCTTACCATGGATGTCCCAAGAGTACCAACCGGCTGGATTTATCTCGTCGCCCTCATCATAGAAACCGCCCACGACGGTATAAGCTCCATAATTAGTGACACCTGCTGCTTGTCCCCTCTCAATCACGATGTAATCACCGTCGATCGTGGCTTCCAAGCTATTACCGAACATGCCCGAAATGGTGAGACCGCCCTCGGTGGTTTCTGACTGAGTGATGGTGACTTTTTTAGAATATGACGTAGTCGAAATCGAATCGAGGTCTGTAGATAATCTGTCAGCCTGCAGATAATCCCAAGTATAAACGCCCTCGAGATCGGCAGCGGAAGGAGCCTTTCGCGGGCCGCGGCGCGGGGTAGCTTGGGCTGGTGCCTTCTTCATCGTCAAGCTGGCAGGAGCTTCCTTGATATCCAGCTTCTGCCTTAATGGCATACTGGCCTTTGCAGGCATTGTCGGTAACTTCGTGAGTTGCTTCTTCGGGCCATCGGCAAAAACTACCACGACACTCAGAAGGGCAATCAAGGCAAGTGTAAATCTTTTCATAATCGGTTGTATATTTAGAGTTCTTAACAGCAGTAAAAGATAGCAATAAGAGTACAAAAGGATGCGGACTACTTACTTCGTCTACGTTCTTTTCTGATATCGGCCAACGCGTTGAGCTACCTCTACGAATAAAAGCCCTCGCCATCTGGCGTGAGCATTAACTTCTGCTCCTGTAGCTCTTTTGTCTATTTTGCCGATTTCGAAAAGAACAAGAATCTAAGCTAACGCTTTATCCTATATGTCCAATTGTCGTTGGTTTCATGCCATAGGCCGTCGCATTTGTTTACTTTTCTGCGACAAAGGTATAAAAAGATTAGAAATGATGATGAAAGATTGACCTTTTTTTATCGAATAAAGGTCATTATCGCCCATAATGAGTGGCTAACCATACACTTTTTCCCGTTTCTGCACCATTAATCAACCCATAAATAATGAAATATTTGGAGTATAGACACTGAGGCCCCCTCCCTGCCCCCCCGTGGGGGGGAGAACTGAGTGAGGAGAAATGAATCAAGTTCTTTTTCGACTCTGAAAGTAAATGCCTGAGAGGTCTAAAAAATCTATGGAGTTTGACCTAGCTTCCACTATTTGAGTAAAAATAAAGGCTAAATAGCTGTTATTGAGCGAATTATAAAAGTGGAAGATGTTCGTATAGCCTCCACTTTGCTTCCACTCTGAGTGGAGGCTAAGTGGAAGTAAAATGAACAGCCTCCACTCGCATAACACTTTATCACTCAATTCAATATGCGGCCTTTTCCAGCAAAAAGTGGAAGCAAGGCTAATTGGCGTGTACAGAAAAAGTAAAGTAGGCAGAAATAGCGTTCAACTTATGCGCACTTATGCCGTTCAGAGTTTTGCGGCCGCATTGAAAAGACCGGACTGCCAGAACGGCATCGGCTCAACATTGTTCGGTCGCGACCGAATAACGTACACATATAGTCGCTCAGGCCGATGCCTATATACGTGCAGGGCTGAGCGAATGGACGTGAAGGGCTGAGCGAATGGACGTGAAGGCCCCTCCCTGCCCCCCGTGGGGGGGGTGAACAGAGGGAAAGGGGTGAACTGAGGGAAGGGGGGGACAGAGGGAAGGGGGAGATTGAGGGAGGAGAAATGAGGAGTATTTTCTTTCAGCGTCAAATTATTTTTTGATAGAGAGACGTCAGAGTTTAAATTGTATTTAATTGCCAAATATTTTCCGTATATGTAGGGTGAACATACGAAAATAATGCGTACCTTTGCAGCCGTAAACAAAGACAAGACGAAGAATGATTAGACTTCTGCAAGCTACGGCGGTGCCCGACAGCCTGGGGGTATCGCCTATTGTGGCGATGACTGAGGACCTGAAGAACGGTAGCATCGACTGGGCGAATGTGCTGCAACAGCTGATGAATTGGGCGTTGGATGCCGGGCGGCATATCTTGGTGGCGGCCATCGTGTACTTTGTCGGACGCTACGCCATCAAGTTTCTGAACTTCCTGCTGAACCAGATGCTGGAGCGTCGGAAGGTGGAGACGAGCGTGACGACGTTCTTGAAGAGTTTTGTGAACATCCTGTTGCAGGTGCTGCTGATTATTTCGGTGCTGGGCGCGCTGGGCGTGAACACGACGAGTTTCGCGGCACTGCTGGCCTCGTTCGGCGTGGCCATCGGCATGGCGCTGAGCGGCAACCTGCAGAACTTCGCGGGCGGCATCGTCATCCTGTTCCTGAAGCCTTACAAGGTGGGCGACTGGATAGAGACGCAGGGCACGGCGGGCACTGTGATAGCCATTCAGATTTTCCATACCATCCTGCTGACGGCCGACGGCAAGCAGATCTACGTGCCCAACGGCGCGCTGAGCAGCGGCAGCATCACGAACTACAGCCAGACGCCTACGCGACGGCTGGATTGGGACGTCGCCGTGGAGTACGACGAGGACATGGACCGCGTGCGGCGTGTAGCGGAGGAACTGATGAAGAGCGACAAGCGCATCCTGCCTATCCCCGAGCCTGCGGTCTACCTGAAGGAGCTGGCCGACAGCTCGGTGAACGTGATGCTGCGGGCATGGGTGAACAACGACGACTACTGGGCTGTGCTCTTCGACATGAACGAGCGCATCTACAAGACGTTCAACGCCGAAGGCATCAGCTTCCCGTTCCCACAGATTACGGTACACCAAGGGTAGGAAGGATAAGTGAAAAATGAAAAGTGAAAAATGAAAAATGAAAGCCCCTCTCCGGCTCTCCCCGTGGGGGAGAGGGAAGGGAAAAGTGAAAAATGAATAGTTCTTCGCAAGCGAAGCGAGCAAGCTCGAGCGGAAAGATAAATATTGACAGGAAAATAAGAACCATAAATAAATAAATAAATGACGATGAAACGAGTACTCATTATGGCTCTTGCAGCGTTGGTGCTGCTGCCAGTTCCTGCTGATGCAGGCCTTTTCAAGAAGAAAAAGAAAGCGGCGAAGACCGAGGCCGCTAAACCTGCTGAGAAGAAAGAACAACGCCCAGCCCCTGTTGAGGGTCTGTTCAACGTGCAGAAGCACAAGGACGACTACTACTTCCAGATAGCCGACTCGCTGTTGGGGCGTCCGTTCCTGTGTACGACGCGCTTCGTGGCAACACCCGTCAACCTGGGTGTCTACGGCGGCGAACTGGTGTCGAGTCACGTGCTGTACTTCGAGAAGCGCAATGAGCAGGTGCTGCTGCGCGTGCTGGCCTACGACGCCACAGCCGACAGCACCGACCAGATCTACCGCGCCCTGGAAGCCTCGACGGAGAACCCCATCGTGGCCAGCTTCAAGGTGGACAAGGAGAGCGGCGACACGCTGCACCGCCATCACACGAGCATCAAGGTGACCGACTTCCTGCGCGGCGACAACCTGATCACGGGCATCCCCGACCGCGCTAAGGAGCGCTACGGCATCGCAGCCCTGAAGGGCGAGCAAGGCTACATCGACCACGTCCACACCTACCCCATCAACACGGAGGTGCAGACGGTGAAGACGTACGCCGCCCGCAACGGCGCTCAAGGTCAGACGAACCTGGCCAGCATGCTGACGGGACAGGCCACCTTCCGCCTGAACACGTCGTTCGTGCTTCTGCCCAAGGAGCCTATGCGGCCGCGCTACTTCGACGAGCGCGTAGGTTACTTCACCGAGAGCCACCGCGAGTTCAGCGACCGCCAGCAGCAGGTGCGCCGCCGTGCGATGGCCACGCGCTGGCGCCTGGAACCCAAATCGGAGGAGGACATAGAGCGCATGCGCCGAGGTGAACTGGTGGAACCGAAGAAGCCTATCGTCTACTATATCGATCCCGCTACGCCCAAGCAATGGCGTAAGTACCTGATCCAAGGCGTCAACGACTGGAGCGTAGCCTTCGAGCAAGCAGGCTGGAAGAATGCCATCCGCGCTGAGGAGTGGCCTGAGAACGCCGACTCGCTGGGCATGAGTCTTGAGGACGCCCGCTACTCGGTGATCCGCTACCTGGCCTCGCCCATCGCCAACGCCTACGGCCCTCACGTCAGCGACCCGCGGTCGGGAGAGATCATCGAGACGCACATCGGATGGTACCACAACGTGATGCAGCTCATCCACGACTGGTACCTGATTCAAGCCGGTGCCGTGGACGACCGCACGCACAAGATGCAGTTTGACGAGGAACTGATGGGTCAGCTCATCCGCTTCGTCAGTTCGCACGAGGTAGGTCACACGCTGGGCCTTCGCCACAACATGGGCGCCAGCTCGGCCACGCCCGTCGACAGCCTGCGCAACAAAGCGTGGGTGGAAGCCAACGGTCACACCGCCAGCATCATGGACTACGCCCGCTTCAACTACGTCGCTCAGCCTGAGGACCACATCAGCCAATCGGGCATCTTCCCCCGCATCAACACCTACGACAAATGGGCCATCGAATGGGGCTATAAATGGTTCCCCGACGTGACGGCGCCGCAGCTCTACGCCGACGGCCGCCTCGTCAGCGAAGCCGAGCAGGAACGCCTGCTGCTGAACAAAATGACCGTTGCGCGTCTGGCCGAGAGCCCGCGCTACTGGTTTGGCGGCGAGGGCAGCGACAACGACCCGCGCGCCCAGACTGAGGACCTCGGCGACGACCAGATGCGCTCGTCGGACTACGGCATCAAGAACCTGAAGCGCATCATCGTCAACCTGCCCGAGTGGGTTCGCGAAGAGGGCGACCTCAACGAGAACCTCAGTCAGATGTACAGCAGCCTCATCGGGCAGATGCGCCGCTACGTAGGTCATGTAGGGCGCAACATCGGCGGCGTCTACCATAACTACAAGAGCGTGGAAGAGGGCGGCGACGTCTATGTGCCCGAAGAGAAGAGCCGCGTGCAGCGCGCCATGCAATGGCTTGACAAGCAGGTGCTGACGGAGCCGAAGTGGCTGATCAACGTGCCGTACATCCAGCGTCTGACAGCCGACCCGCAGACGATGATTCGTCCGCTGGCCGACCAAGCCGTGAACTCGCTGTGCTCAGCCTCGACATTCAACAACATCGTGCGCTACAGCTACGCCTCCAACGCCTACCAGCCTGCCGACTATACCCGCGACCTCGTGCGACTGCTGTTCGGCGACACGAAGCCCGACCGCTGGCGCCGCTACGTTCAAGCCCGCGCCGTGCCCGCTCTGATCGATGCGTGGAAGTCCGGCTCGACCGTGGAGTCGCGTCCCTATATCACGCAGGCCCTGAAGCAGATCCAGCAGCGCGCCCATGCCGCCAGTGGCGATGCCGCTACCCTCGCCCACTACCGTGACCTGGAACTCCAGATTCGCCTCATCTTCGAAAAGTAAACACACCCTGCTTTCGCCTGTAACGAAAAAGTCCTTCAAGAATGGAGCAGAGCCCGAAGGAAGGAGTTAAAAGGTAGTAAGACGTTTTGCAAGCAGAAGTTAAGTAAGCCACTCAACCATCCGATATGGAACCACTGATAGCCGATTTAGCGCTCATCCTCATCTGCGCAGGTGTCATGACCCTGCTGTTCAAGCGACTGAAGCAACCGCTGGTGCTGGGTTACATCGTGGCAGGCTTCCTGGCCTCGCCCAATATGCCTTATATGCCGAGCGTCACCGACTTGGAGAACGTACACCTGTGGAGCGACATCGGCGTGATCTTCCTGCTGTTCGCCCTCGGACTGGAATTCTCGTTCAAGAAGATCATGAAGATGGGTTCCGCGCCCATCATCGCGGCCTGCACCATCATCCTGAGCATGATGACGGTAGGCTTCTTCACGGGACACGCCTTCGGCTGGGGCCAGATGGACTGCATCTTCCTCGGCGGCATGCTGGCGATGTCATCGACGACGATTATCTTCAAGGCCTTCGATGATATGGGTCTGCGACAACAGCGCTTTGCGAGCATGGTGCTGAGCGTGCTCATCATCGAGGACATCCTGGCCATCGTGCTGATGGTGGTGCTGTCGACGATGGCCGTAAGCCAACAATTCGAAGGCATGCAGATGGTCGCGAGCATCTCCAAGCTGGTGTTCTTCCTCGTGCTGTGGTTCGTCGTAGGCATCTACCTCATCCCCCTGTTCCTTCGCAAGATGAAGCCTCTGATGAGTGACGAGACGATGCTCATCGTTGCGCTCGGGCTCTGCTTCGGCATGGTCGTGCTGGCATCGACGGTAGGCTTCTCGCCGGCATTCGGAGCCTTCATTATGGGCAGCATCCTGGCCGAGACGATTGAAGCCGAGAAGATTGAGCACCTCGTCAGCCCCGTAAAAGACCTCTTCGGTGCCATCTTCTTCGTGTCCGTAGGCATGATGGTGGACGTGACGCTCATCGTGCAGTATATCGTGCCCATCCTGTGCATCATCGCAGCTATCATGGTCGGACAGACCGTGTTCTCGACCGGCGGCTTCCTGCTTGCAGGCCAGCCGCTGAAGACTGCTATGCAATGCTCGTTCTCGCTGACGCAGATTGGCGAGTTCGCCTTCATCCTGGCCACGCTGGGCACATCGTTGGGCGTGACGAGCGACTTCCTCTACCCCATCGTCGTGGCCGTTTCGGTCTTCACCACCTTCACGACACCTTATATGATACGTCTGGCCGTACCTGCCTACAACGCACTCTACAGCCATCTGCCCGCTCGCTGGAAGCTACTGCTGGACCGCTATGCCAGCGGCGCGCCCAATATGGCTGAGCAGGAGAGCCACTGGCGCAACTACCTGCTGCAAGTGGGGCGCGTTGTACTCATCTACGGAGTGCTCTGCGTCGCCGTCGTGAGCATCATGCTGGGGGCCGTGGAGCCGATCATCGACAACCTCCTCCCCAAACCTTGGAGCGGTCTGGCGACGGCTTTCCTCACCATCGTGGCGCTCGCTCCGTTCCTCCGCCTACTCATGTTGAAGAAGAATCACAGCGAGGCGTTCCAGGCACTCTGGAACGACAACCGCTTCAATCGCGCCCCGTTGGTGGCCGTACAGTTGCTGCGTATCGCCCTCGGTGCTTTCTTCGTGAGTTACGTACTGGGACTTACCGTCAACTGGGGCGGTGCCCTGGGTATACTGGTCGTGGTGGCTGCCATCTGCATCATCATCGCCAGCCGTTCGCTGAAGCGACAAGGACTGATGCTCGAGAAGACGTTCACCGACAACCTCAACCAGCGTGAACGAGTTGCTGCCGAACGCGCAGGCAAGCCCCAATTTGCAGGCCGACTCATGGAGCGCGACGTCCACCTCACGGACTTCACCATCCCCGTGGGCATCGCCTGGGCAGGTCAAACGCTGATGAAGCTCAACTTCGGCCATCGGTTTGGCGTTCACGTAGCCTCGGTGCTTCGAGGCAATCAGCGCATCAATATCCCTTCCGGGCAGACCGTCATCCTGCCGGGCGACCGTCTGCAGGTGATTGGCTCTGACGAACAATTGGCAACCTTCGCCCATGAGCTCGACCTCCAGATCCAGCAATCACGCGACGCCGTCGTGGAAAAGGCCGAGATGAAGCTGAAGCGCTTCGTCATCGAGGAAGGCTCGCACTTCATCGGGCAGACCATCCAACAGAGCGGCATCCGCCACGACTACCGCTGCCTCATCGTAGGACTGGAGGAGAAGGATGGCGACAGCCTCATCTCGCCCAACCCCCAACGTCCCTTCTACGCCGGCGACATCATCTGGGTCGTAGGCGAAGAGAAAGACCTCGCCGACCTCGAGGCGGCAAATAAACGGGAACGTTAACGGGAACTCATAGCGCTCGGCGATTCTGTCGCCGAGAAAACAATAACTCTCAACTCATAACAACTCATTGACACCTCTTCTTGACCTCCACACACATACGATAGCCAGCGGTCACGCCTATTCCACTATTCAAGAGATGGCACAGGCGGCGGCTGACAAAGGGCTGCAGATTCTCGGCATAACGGAGCATGCGCCCGCGCTGCCAGGAGCCTGCAACGCCATCTATTTCCGCAACCTTCACGTCGTACCACGACAGATGTACGGCGTACAGCTGCTGATGGGCGTAGAGCTGAACATCCTCGATACCACCGGGCGCCTTGACCTCGACGAGAAGCACTACCGCTGCTGCGACATCCGCATCGCGGGCATCCACAGCCTCTGCTGGCAAGGCGGTACGCGACAACAAAACACAGATGCCATGCTCGCCGCCATCCATAACCCATGGACGCATATCATCAGCCATCCCGGCGATGGCACAGCCGAGCTGGACTTCGAACCCATCGTCCGCGCTGCACGCGACACTCAGACGCTGCTTGAGATCAACTCGTCGAGCATGATACCCTTGCGACATAAAGAGGTGGCGCGCCCCAACAACCTCGAGATCCTACGGCTCTGCCGACAGATGGACGTGCCTGTCATCTTAGGCAGCGACGCTCATATCTCCTTCTCCATCGCCGACTATCGCTACGCCCTACCCCTACTCGCCGAGACACTGTTTCCCGATGAACTCGTCCTCAACTACTGGCCACAACAAGCGCTGGAGTATATGAGGATATAGGACGGGAACGGGAACGATAACGATAACTATTAACTCAATACTATCGATGAATAAAATTGCTCTTATCACAGGCGCCACCAGCGGTATCGGACGTGCTTGTGCCCAACGTTTTGCCGAAGGCGGCTATGACCTCATCCTCACGGGCCGCAACGCTGACCGACTGAATGCTATCGCCAAAGAAGCTCGCGCCCTTGGCCGTGACGTCCTGGCCCTTGAGTACGACGTCCGCGACCGTCAGGCTTGCCACGACGCTTATGCCAACCTGCCCGAGGACTGGAAACGAATTGACGTGCTCATCAACAACGCTGGCCTTGCCCTTGGTCTTGAACCCGAATATGAAGGCGACGAAGACGATTGGGAAACGATGATTGACACCAATATTAAAGGGCTCCTTTACATGACGCGCGCCGTCGTCCCCGATATGGTCCGTCGCAATCATGGTCATATCATCAACATCGGCTCCGTCGCAGGCGACGCGGCCTACGCTGGCGGAAACGTATACTGCGCTACCAAGTCGGCCGTGAAAGCCATCACCGATGGTCTGCGCATCGATGTCGCTCACACCGCCTTGCGTGTCACTAACCTGAAGCCCGGTCTCGTTGAGACCCACTTCAGCAACACCCGTTTCCATGGCGACGATGCTCGTGCCGACCGCGTCTACGCAGGCATCAAGCCCCTCACTGGCAAAGATATCGCAGACGTCGCATTCTACGCCGCCTCGGCGCCCGAGCACGTCCAGATTGCCGAGGTTCTCGTCCTAGCCACCCATCAGGCCAACGGCAGCATCATCCACCGCGAGGCGTAAAGAGCAAAGGACCACAAGAATAGCATGAGAACCGAATCGGCTCTCATGCTTTTTTTATTTCATCATGATTCCTGTGAAAATGCGCCCACTGTGAATGCCGAGACGACGGGCAGAGAAGAAGCGGTTGTGGAGGGTATAGGTACAGAGGGAACTGATGTGAATGGCAGCTTCAGGGACGCCCGCAGAGATAAGGTCGTGAGCATTCGCTTGCCAGAGGTCGATGTGCCAGCGGAGTGGTACTGAGGCACTCGGATGAGGGAGTGAGCTCATGGCAGGCGCCTTGAAAGCGATATCACGCATGGGAAAATTGGCGGAAAGAAACGCGTCGTAGACTTCATCGCCGACTTCAAAAGCATCAGGGCCGATGCTGGGGCCGATGACGGCACGGACGTCGGAGATACGAGTGCCGAATCGAGCTTGCATGGCAGCAAGGGTGAGCGATGCGATGCGGCCCACCGTGCCGCGCCAGCCTGCGTGGATGGCGGCGATAGCTGCTGTCGTGGGGTCGTAGAGGAGGATGGGCACGCAGTCGGCCGTGGAGACGCCGATGCAGGTGCGAGGCACACGGGTGATAAGGGCATCAACGCCATCCAAAGGGGAAGGGGATGGAGGAACCGCCGACGAATCGGCAGGCACTACGGCCGACGCAGAGGAAGCGACAGGAGCGGAAACAGGAGAGGAAGCAGAGGCTGGACCATGGGAAGCAGAGGGGGCAGGAATAGGGGCAGAAGGGGCGGCTGCAATGAGGTCTTCAGTCACTTCAAGGACCTGAGTGCCATGCACCTGGCGAGGAAGAATGAGATGACGACTGTCAATGCCAAGGGAAGCGCAGAGCTGCTGGCGGCAGGCGATGACGTGAGCAGGATCATCGGCGGTGTAATGAGTTATATTAAAGGCATCGTAGGGAGACGACGGATCGGTGGCGTCGCGCTCGGTTGAGAACGCGATGACGGAAGGTGAAAAGTCGTAATGCAAAAGCATGGGAAGGAAAAATTGAAGATCGAGATGAAAGATAAGAACAGACGAAAGATCTGAAATCAATAGAGGGGCAATGGCTTGGGAAAGCACTTCTGGAGCACTTGCGGGGTACAAAGATACGCAATTTAGGGCTGATCTTTGCCTTTTTTAGGAGAAAAGCAGGCAAAAGAATTAGTTTTCACTTTAAAAGTAGAAGTGAAAACAAAAAAAGCATTAACTTTGGCTCGTCAAACCTCAAAACCTAAAACGAAACTATCATCTATGAATCACAAAATCTTAACCAACTCACTGGCACTTGCCATCGCAGCATTATGTCTTGATGCTTGTTCGCCGAATGCATCGACAAAGCCTGCCATTGCCAAGGACAAGGACGTCGAGGCTCAAGTTGAGCTGCTCTTAGGCAAGATGTCGCTCGAAGAGAAGATCGGTCAGATGTGCGAAATCACCATCGATGTCATCACCGACATGAGCGTAGCCGATTCGTTCGTGCTGAACGAGGAAGCACTATCCAAGGTTATTGAAAAATACAAGGTCGGCTCGATCCTGAACGTGCCGAAGGGCGTGGCCCAGACGCCAGCCGTATGGTCCAAGCTCATTCGCAGGTTGAATCAGATGTCTGCCGACGCTCAATCAGGCGTGGCACAGGTCTACGGCGTCGACCAGATCCATGGCGCATCCTACACATGGGGAGCAACGCTGTACCCGCAAGAGATTGGGCAGGCAGCTTCTTTCAACCGCGCCATCCCCTTCCGCGTGAGCGAGGTAGCCGCCTACGAGAGCAGGGCCTGTCTGATTCCCTGGGTCTACTCGCCTGTGATGGACCTCGGTCGCAACCCCTTGTGGAGCCGCATGTGGGAGAGCTATGGCGAGGATGTCTACCTGAACATGGAGATGGCCCGTCAGGCCGTCCGCGGCTATCAGGGCGACGATCCCAACCACATCGACGGCCAGCACGTGGCAGCCTGCATTAAGCATTTCATGGCTTACGGCGTCGCACGCACGGGCAAGGACCGTACGCCCAGCAGCATCACAATGCGTGAGCTGCGCGAGAAGTACTTCCAACCGTTCCGTGCTGCCATCGAGGCGGGAGCATTGTCGCTGATGGTCAATTCGGGCATCAACGACGGCCTGCCCTTCCATGCCAATGCCGAACTGCTGACCACCTGGCTCAAAGAGGAACTCAACTGGGACGGAATGATCGTCACCGACTGGGCCGACATCAACAACCTCTGCACCCGCGACCACATCGCCGCCACGAAGAAAGAAGCCATCGAAATGGCCATCAACGCCGGCATTGACATGTCGATGGTTCCCTACGAGGTTGAGTTCTGCGACCTCCTGCACGAACTGGTCGACGAAGGACGCGTTAAAATGGCTCGCATCGACGATGCCGTGCGTCGTGTGCTGCGCATGAAAGTCCGCCTTGGACTCAACGACAAGAAGACCTGGGACTTCATGCCCGAGCAGTTGGCAGCAGCCTTCCCGAAATACGGGAGCATGGAATTCGCCGAGGAGGCTACCGCGTTCGCCGAGGAATGTATCGCCCTGCTGAAGAACGATACGCTGGCCGGCAAGACTGAGCGCGTACTACCGCTGAAGGAAGGCACGCGCCTGCTTGTCTGCGGTCCCAACGCCAGCAACCTGCGCGGTCAGAATGGCGGCTGGAGCTACACCTGGCAAGGTCACCTGACGAACACGCTGGCTCCCCAGATGGGCGACTACAAGACATTCGAAGCCGCGCTGCGCGACCGCTTCAGTACGGCCAACGTGCGCTTTGTCGAAGGCGTGCGCTGGAGCGACAGCAACTTCGACCGCGACGAGGCCACGGATATCGCAGCCGCTGTAGCTGCTGCCCGTCAGGCGGACGTAGTGATTGCCTGCATCGGTGAGAACTCCTACTGCGAGACGGTAGGCAACATAGACGACCTCAGCCTCAGTCCCAACCAGCTGCAGTTGGTCAAGGCGCTGGCTACGACAGGCAAGCCGATTGTGCTCGTGCTGGCCGAAGGACGTCCACGCATCATCAAGGAAATCGAGCCGCTGTGCGCTGCCGTTGTTCACACCTTCCTGCCCAGCAACTACGGCGGTCCTGCGCTGGCACGTCTGCTGGCAGGCGATGCCAACTTCAGCGCTCGAATGCCTTACACCTACCCCAAGCACCCCGCCGCCCTCGTGACCTACGACTTCAAGCCGTGCGAGAACATGGGCCAGATGGAAGGTAACTATAACTATGACGCCGTGATGGACGTGCAATGGCCTTTCGGTCACGGCCTCTCGTACACCACTTTCGAGTACGCCAACCTGAAGGTCGACAAGAGCGACTTCACCGCTGCCGACAGCCTCGTCTTCAGCGTCGACGTGAAGAACACTGGCGACCGCGTAGGCAAAGAGGCTGTACTGCTGTTCTCGCGCGACCTCGTGGCTACGCTTTCACCCGACAACGCACGCCTACGCGCGTTCAATAAGATAGAACTCAAGCCTGGCGAGCAGCAGACCGTACGCCTGGCCATTGCAGCCAAAGACCTGGCCTTCGTCGGTACCGACATGCGCTGGCGCCTGGAGGAAGGCGAGTTCCTCATCACCTGTGGCGGGCAGAGCCTCACCATCAAGTGCAACGAGACCCAAGTCTGGGATGAGCCTAATATCTGATTGAAAACTGCACGAAAAAGTTTATCATAATGAATATCAGAATCCTGACCACGCTGCTGACGCTCATCCTCGGCTGCACCACCTTCGCCGCCTGCGGAGGCGATGACAACGACGACCCAACGCCAACCGTCGTCCCCGAACCCGAGCCTGAGCCTCAACCCGAACCCGACGAGGACATTAAATGCCCCTTCGAGGCCTACACACTCGTCTGGAACGACGAGTTCAACACGGGCACCGAGCTCAGCAGCCGCGACTGGCGCCATGAGGTGCAGGCCGACCACTGGGTGAACAACGAACTGCAGAACTACGTCAACCGCTCCTCACCCTCAGGGCGCGCGGTCACTGAGGTCAAGGACGGCACGCTGCAGATCCACTGCTTCAAGGAGAACGGCAAGATCTACTCCGGACGCGTCTACGCCCACGAGCACCAAGGCTGGCAGAACGGCTACTTCGAGGCGCGCATCAAGCTACCCTCGGGCAAAGGCACCTGGCCTGCCTTCTGGATGATGCCCGTCGACAACAACTGGAGCAGCAACCCATGGCCCATGTGCGGCGAGATAGACATCATGGAAGAGGTGGGCGTCGTGCCCAACGAAGTCTCATCCAGCATCCACACTCAGGACTACAACCACACCAAGAACACCCAGAAGACGAATGCCATGACCATCACGCGTGCTGAGGGCGACTTCCACATTTATAGTCTCCTCTGGACAGCCGATGCCATCACCACCTACGTCGACGGTCAGCAGCAACTCGCCGTCACCAAACAGCAACTCGGTAGCGGGCACAACCAGTGGCCCTTTCACTACCCCTTCTATCTGATTCTCAACCTCGCATGGGGTGGTGACTGGGGGGGTATGCAGGGAGTCGACGAGTCGGCACTGCCCGTTACGATGGAGGTGGACTACGTTCGCGTCTTCCAACAGTAAACATTCGGTCCTCTTCCCTTCCCCCGCTCAGCCCTCTGCCCCAACGGCAGGGGGCTGAAAAATGGACGATGGACGATGGACAATGGAGAATGGGCTGCTCGGCGCGTAGCGACGCTTCTTGAGGTATCAAGCGTCACCCTTCGGGATGCCGAGCGGACCCTTCAAGAATGAGCGAGCCCCTCGGGGCTCGCGGGTCAACTGGTAAATCTCTATACGCATAAGGGCATAGACAGGACGCTATTTGTGCGAACGTCTATTCTTACTCATTACCGCTCCTCTTTCTCATTGAAGTAGGCTTCGACTTTCTCCCAGTCGACGCTGACGACGTCGATGGGCTGATTGCAATCGGTGGCTGTGGCTCTGCGGGAATCGAGGTCGAAACGCACGATGATGTGATCATCCACGCTCAGCGTGAAAGAGTCCGTTGGCACAGCATCGAAGAACTCGACGTCATCGTAGTCCGTCGAGTCCGTCTCAAGAGAGCGCATCTCGCACATACACTCCTCGTCGGGCTTCAGCCTCCATGTGCGGACGAGGGTGTCGCCCTTCTCGACAGTTGTCGTGCGCACGGCAACCATCGTCGCGTTGCGATTACGGCCGATGATTCGTTCCCATCGCAGATACGCGCCCATGACCAACAACAGGCAGAGCAACAGGGCGACAAAGGGTTGCAGCGCACAGCCGAGCCCCAACCCCTTCAGGCCTTTTCGGGCATAGCCGTAAAAGGGAATCACGATGGTGGCCACGACAATCGTGATCATCAACAGAACGAGGTAGACGTAACCTTCAAAACCCTGAGATAGCATGGCGAATAAGTTTAGGAATTAGGGGGTGTACTTGACAACGAGCATCGTGAGGTCGTCGCTCTGCTCAGCCTGCCCGACGAACAGCCTGACAGCGGCTGTCATCGCATCGACGAGGCGCTGGGGCTGGTTGGCCGCATTGCGGGCCACTTGCTGCACGCGCTCGATGCCGAACTGTTGCTGACTGACGTTCTCGGCCTCGCTGAGGCCGTCGGTATAGAGAAAGACCGTATCGCCGCGCCGTAGCTGCACGTGCTGCGCCGTGAAGCTGAAGCCAGCCATCACGCCCACAGGGATATTGGCATCGCAGGCGAGGGGGCTCACCCCGCCGTCGCCCACGAGCAGCGGCGGGTTGTGGCCCGCGTTGGAGTAGCTCAGGCTACCCGTTCTGAGGTCGAGGACGGCGAGGAACAGCGTCACGAACATACCCGCGTCGTTGTTGCTGCTGACAGCGTCGTTAAGCGCTACGGCAATCTGTGCGGGTTCCTGCGTATAAGCCGCGATATTGCGGAAGAGGTAGCGGGTGACGGCCATCAGCAACGAGGCGGGCACGCCCTTGCCCGACACGTCGCCGATGCAGAAGAAGAGGCGCTCATCGCGGATGAAGAAATCATAGAGGTCGCCACCGACGGCCTTGGCAGGCATCACGCTGCCATAGACGTCGACGTCGTGTCGCTCCGGGAAAGCGGGAAAGTCCTTGGGGAGCATGGACATCTGTATGTCATGAGCAATCTTGAGCTCGCTCTCCATCGACGCTTTGGCGGCCGTGGCGCGCTGCAGCTGGTCGACGTAGGCGGTAAGCGAGTGCTGCATGTTCTCGAAAGAGTCGCGCAGCAGGTGCACTTCATCACGGCTCCTGATGGCGGGCAGCGGCGTATCGAAGCGCCCGCTGGCGACCTTATCGGCCGTAGCCGCCAGTTCCTTCAAGGGATTGGCCACACGGCGAATGGTCAGACGACACACGAAGAAGGTGACGATCAGCACGTTGAGCATCGCCAGCAGCATAAAGATGCCGACAACGATGCCAAACAGGTCGAGCGAGATAGCCGGAACGGAGACAGCCAGATTCCAGTCGGAATCCTCAATGGGCACATAGAAGAGGTAGCTCCGTGTGCGGTTGACGAGCAACGGCTTAGCCCTTTCGCTCTGGCTGCACTCTCCCTGCCGCATCTGCCCGATGACCTCGCTGGCCGTCCCGGGCTTGTCGATATCCCTGATGTGCGCGTAGAAATTGGCCCGGAGAATCGGCCAGCGACGGGGATGCGAGAGATACGTGCCGTCGCGCATCAGGACGTAGCTCTTGGAGTCGCCTTGGTTGGTGACGCTGATGATGCCCGTCTGCTGCCGGAAGAGGCTGTCGAGCCGCTCGTCCTGCGTCGCCATGAAGTCCAGCGAGAGCAGGGCGCTCATGACGGCCACCACCCGTCCCTGCCCATCGTGCACCGGTTGCTGGTAAGCCACCACGGGCGTGCCCACCTGGCTGCTGTCCTGGAAGAACGGGACTGACCAGCAGGCCGAGTCGGCAGCGATGACCTCACGCAAGCGGTCGATGCCTGCGGAGTCGCTGACGTAAGTGATGTCGCACTTCATGATGTTAGGGTTCAGCCGCACGATTCGCTCGAACGTCTGCTGCAGCTGAGCGGGCTCTCCCGCGTGCTGTTCGACCTCGTGGAGGTTGTTCCTGACGGCCTGACTCACGTCCGCCATCTCATTGCTGAAGAAGCCGGCAGAAGCCTGCATGACGGAATGGAAGTTGCCCGCCGAGAACTCCGTGATGATGCTCTTGGACATCTCATAGATGAAATAGCCCAAGGCGCTCATCATGACGAAGAGCACCAGCAGCATCCAGCGCGTCAGTCGGCGGGCGAAGGAGCGGTTGTAGCGGGTCGGCCTTTCTTCAGTCTTCTGTTTCATGCTGTGGTCTTTTGGGATTTCAGGTCACTCTCGACGCGGGCCCCGTCAATCATCAATTTTTTCAGATGTAGACCCGAGGAAGTGGAAACTGAGCACTACACGATTGTTTCGGCGGCAAAGATATAAAAGATTTCCGGAGTAGCGACAAAAAAAGAGGTGAAACTTTGCGTCTCACCTCTTTTATTTACCATTGACAGGGTCTCGCGTTTACTCGGCCGACCAGTCCTCCTGCGTCTTGCGGACATAGCTCTTGTAACGGAGCTGTGCCATGCGCTGCGCCTCGGCGAAGAGTTCCTCGGCCTCGTTGGGATAAGCCTTCTTGACGCTGAGATAGCGCACCTCGCCCATGAGGAAGTCGTGGAACTTGTCCCAGTTGGGCTCCTTGGAGTCGAGCGAGAACGGGTTCTTGCCTTCTTCGATGAGGGCGGGGTTGAAGCGCCAGAGGTGCCAGTAGCCGCACTCTACAGCCTTGGCCTCCTCGGCCTGGCTCTTGCCCATACCGCCCTTGGCCTTCAGGCCGTGGTTGATACAGGGAGCGTAGGCGATGACGACAGAGGGTCCGTGCCAAGCCTCAGCCTCGCGGATGGCCTTGAGGGTCTGAGCGTGGTCAGCGCCCATGGCGATCTGAGCGACATATACGTAGCCGTAGGTGGTGGCAATCATGCCGAGGTCCTTCTTGCGGATGCGCTTACCCTGGGCAGCGAACTGAGCGATGGCGCCCAGAGGCGTAGCCTTCGAAGCCTGACCGCCGGTGTTGGAGTACACCTCGGTGTCGAGCACCAGGATGTTGACATCCTCGCCCGTAGCGATGACGTGGTCGAGACCGCCGTATCCGATGTCGTAGGAGGCACCGTCGCCACCGATGATCCACTGCGAACGCTTCACCAGATAGTGGTCGAGTGTCTGCAGCTCCTTGTTGACGTGGCAACCGGCGGCAGCAGCGGCACGGATGAGCTCGCGCAGCTTCGGAGCGATCTCCTTGGTCTTGTCGGCATCCTCGCAGTTGGCCATCCATTCCTCGGCCAGAGCCTTGTATTCCTCGCTGGCCTGGGGAGCTTCGCAAGCCTCCTGGAGCAGCTTGGCCACGCGCTCCTTCATCTTCTTGTTGCCGAGAGCCATGCCGAGACCGAACTCGCAGAAGTCCTCGAACAAGCTGTTGTTGAAGCAGGGGCCTTGGCCCTTCTCGTTCTTAGTATAAGGCGTGGAGGGGATAGAAGCGGAGTAGATCGATGAGCAGCCCGTAGCGTTGGCGATCATCTGACGGTCGCCGAAGAGCTGCGAGATGAGCTTCACGTAAGGCGTCTCGCCGCAACCCGAGCAAGCGCCGGAGAACTCGAACAGGGGCTGAGCGAACTGCGAGTTCTTCACGTTGGAGCGGATGTCCACGAGGTTCTGCTTGGAGGGCACCTTCACGAGCTTGTCCCAGTCGGCAGCCATCTTCTTCATCTCGGGAGCGTCGGGGTTGAAGGGCACCATCTTCAGGGCCTTCAGCGACTCGGGCTCTACGCCGAGCTTAGCAGCCTGTGCGGTGCGGCCCGGGCAGATGTCGGCGCAGTTGCCGCAGCCGAGGCAGTCGAGCACGCTGGGCTCGATGACGAAGTGCATGCCCTTCATGGCGGCAGGTGCCTTCATCTCGCGAGTCTCCAGACCCTCGAACTGGCCCAGTTCCTCGTCGGTGAGGACGAACGGACGGATGGCAGCGTGGGGGCAGATGTATGCACACTGGTTACACTCGATACAGTTCTCCTTGTTCCATACGGGCACGAAGGCCTCGACGCCGCGCTTCTCGTAGGCTGCGGTGCCGACCTGCCAAGAGCCGTCGGTGGTGCCGTGCTTGGCAAAGGCGCTCACGGGCAGCAGGTCGCCGGCCTGAGCGTTGATGGGGCGCACCAGCTCCTTGACGAAAGCGGGAGCGTTGTCAGCCTTCACCTCGTCGTCGGGTAGGTTGGCCCACTCGGGCTTCACGGTCAGCTGCTGGTACTCGCCGCCGCGGTCGATGGCAGCATAGTTCTTGTCCACCACGTCCTGACCCTTGGCGCCGTAGCTCTTCAGGGCGGCAGCCTTCATCTTCTCGACAGCGAGCTCCACGGGGATGACGCCGGTGATGCGGAAGAAGGCCGACTGCAGGATGGTGTTGGTGCGGTTGCCCAAGCCAATCTCCTGAGCGATCTTGGTGGCGTTGATGGTGTAGACGGTGATGTTGTTCTGTGCGAAGTACTTCTTCACCTTGTTAGGCATGAACTTCTCCAGCTCGTCGGCATCGAAGATGGTGTTCAGCAGGAACTGACCGTTCTTCTGCAAGCCGCGGGTGACGTCGTACATGTGGAGGTAAGCCTGCACGTGGCAAGCCACGAAGTTAGGTGTGGTCACCAGATAGGTGCTGCGGATGGGCGTGTCGCCGAAGCGCAGGTGCGAGCAGGTGAAGC